>DASTCT010000074.1:0-195992 GCA_035710845.1 Candidatus Angelobacter sp. | reverse complement strand
TCTACGTCAGAAGGCAGGGCCGTAGGCTGTACCTTGGTTGGGCTCGAGGGAGCTTGGGGCTGCTTCTGGGCAAACGCAAAGCCTGCACAGGTCAGCGCGACGATGAGGGCCCGGACAACCGTTTTATTGCGAAGGTGCATAGTATCCCGCTCTGGCATATACGTTTAGATGCGGCAGCCCCTTTGGCGGATTGAGCTTTACCTCAATCTTGCGCCAGCGGCCGTCCTTATTCTTGTTGTTTGGACGGTATCCGAGCACATATTGGTTGCGCAGCTCTATTCCAATCTTAGTAGCCACATCGGCCAGTTCGTTGGGATTACTGATTGTGAACATGCGTCCACCGGTTACCTGGGAGATTTCGGTCAACAGCGTCGGGCCATTGATCTCCTCCGGCTGGATAGGCGAAGGGCTGAAAACACCGATGGAATAGATTTGCACATCAGCCTCTTTTACCAGCGCCTTGATCTCGTTTTCAGTATAACGGCTGTGATTATCGCCACCGTCAGAGATGATCAGCAGTGCCTTCTTGCTGTTACGGGCATCTTTCATCTTGCTTATGCCCATATAGATAGCATCAAGCAGGGCGGTACTGCCCCGTGGCACCGTATAAATCAGCTTGCCCTGGATATCATCCACTGATTTGGTGAAATCGGCGCTCAGCTCCGGGCGATCATTAAAGGTGATCATAAAGAACTCGTCCTGGGGATTGGCCGTCTTGAAGAACTCGATTACGGCTTCGCGCGCCTTGGTGATCTTGTCACTCATGCTCCCGCTCATATCAAAAATCACGCCCAGAGAGATAGGAGCGTCTTCACTGGAAAAATGCCGTACTTCCTGCACCTGGCTGCCTTCCAGGACTGAGAAATTGTCCTTTTCCAATCCGGTGACAATGCGGTTCCAGTCATCAGTGACGGTCACGTTCACCAGCACCAGGTTTACGTCAACCTGCATCGGCTTTGTATGGTTCTTAAAGTTGGACTCAGCCTCTTTTACTGCAGGATCTTTGGCGCCAGGCTGTGGAATATCAACGGGCGGTCTTGGCTGAATATGGACGTTCACGTCCTGAGCACTGGCAGAAAGGGTAAGGGCGAAAGTCAGCAACAACGCCAACGCACAAAGGCCTAGCGTCGTGCGTTGCGACGCCTTAAAAGAGAGCTCGGGGGAACGGCATGTACCATATCCGCGGCGTTCGGAGCGGGTCATATGGAACCTCTTTTCAGGCGATGTTATCACAGCCGCGCTGGACTTTAATACAGGTAACTTAGCCCAAGGTAGTTCGTCCCAGCCATATCGGCAGTGGTTCAGTGAACTTAGATGTCTCCGCCGGACGAGAGGTTTACCCGCCATGCTTGATAGAATGCGATAAGCTGTTGTCCATCGTCCATCCATGGCTCAGATCATTCCATTCAAAGCGCTTCGCTACGACCCCCACCAGGTAAAGCTGGACGACGTGCTGACCCAGCCATATGACAAGATTACCCCGGAAATGCAGGCAAAATATTACGAACGAAGCCCGCATAATCTGGTGCGCATTATCTTGGGCAAAGCCGGAGAAACCGATACTGATTCATTCAACGTCTATACACGTGCGGCGGAGTATCTGCATGATTGGCGCTCTGGAGGCTTGCTCAAGCGCGATCCTGAACCGGCCATCTATATTTATGCGCAGACCTTTACCATTCCGGGAACGCGCGACCTGGCCGAACGTCGGGGAGTGATTGCCTTGGGGCGCATCCATGATTACGCTGATGGAGTTGTTTTTCGCCATGAACAGACGCTGGCCAAGCCTCGCCAGGATCGGCTGAACCTTCTTCGCGCCACCCAGGCGCATTTTGGCCAGATCTTCATGCTGTATAGCGATCCGCAAAATGAGATTGCTGCGCTGTTGGAAGCCAGGATGCAGCAGGAACCCGAAGCGTCAGTCCTAGATGAGTTTGAAACTTTGCATCGGCTTTGGCGGGTGGACCATCCGGCGATCATCGCCGCGCTCCAGGCCAAAATGCACGATAAAAAATTGCTGATCGCTGATGGCCACCATCGCTATGAAACGGCGCTGGCTTACAGAAACGAACGCCGATCACAGGTTGCGACAGCAGACACAAATGCTCCTTATGAATACGTGATGATGACGCTCATTCCCATGGAGAGCAAGGGGCTGGTCATCCTGCCGACTCATCGCATTGTGCACGGCCTGCCGGATTTCGATCGTGACCGCATGCTGGAGGGCGCAGAGCGTTTCTTTGAGATTGATCGCATTGATATCCGGACAGAAAGCCGCAGCGCCACAACGTTGCTGGGCGAAGCCGGAAATAACGGCACTGCTTTTGTCGCCGTAACCCGGCAGGGACCGTATCTCATGCGGGCAAAAAAAGACCCGATTCAAGATGCGCTTGACGGCGTCTCTGCGCGGCAGCGCGAGCTGGACGTGGTACAGCTACACAGCATCATGCTGGAACGTGTACTGGGCATTTCCCAGGAAGCGATTCGCAACCAGGAGCATGTGAAATACGAACGCGATGCGTTTCAGGCGATCTCTTGGGTGCGTCAGGGTGCTAATGTTGCATTCCTGATGAACGCGGCAAAGATTGAACAGGTGCGTGACATCGCCTTTGCTGGCGAAGTGCTGCCACAAAAATCCACTGATTTTTATCCCAAACTTCTGAGCGGGCTGACGATCCATGCGCTGGATTAAATTGCTTGTCATGCTTGGCTTGGCAGCAGGCTTTTGCTGGCCGCTCGCCATCTCCAGCGCTGTTCCTGAACAACTCACGGTGTATACCGCACAAACCAGCTATTCCCTTCCCATAATGGAGCGCCAGGGCAAACCATATATCCCGCTGGCGGACTTGCTGTCTCCGTTGGGCGCTTCTGCCCCAGCGGTGAAAGGCAAAGAGTGGAGAATGCTGCTCAATAAATCCGAAGCGCGGCTGACCGAAGGCAAAGACAAAGCCGTTATCCGCGGGAACCAGTTCGATCTCGATGGTAAAACCCTGGTGGAAAACCAGCGCGTGCTGGTGCCAATGGTCGCTGCCTTGCCTTTGCTCACGCGATTGCTAAATGTGAGCGTTGATCTTCATCAGCCATCGCGGCGGCTCTTTGTGGGTAACGCTCTGGCACACTATTCTGCTGCGTTCACACCCGGAGACAGGCCTTCGCTGACCTTGAGTTTCAGCCAGCCGGTCCACCCGGAGATTGATCAACAAGCTGATCACACGACACTTATCTTCAAAAAAGAACCGCTGGTCTCAGACACAGAGAAACAGCAGTTTGGCGAGGAAGCGATTCAATCGCTCGCGTTTTCTGAAGAGAATGGCAAGGCCTTTCTGACCGTCACTGGGAACGCGCACCTCAATATCGTCCGCAGTGACGATGGCAAGACAATCACTCTGCAACCGACGGCGCTAGCTTCGGCTTCACCAGCCCAGGAGCAGAGCACGCCAGCGGCAGCAGACAATCAGCGGCATGGCCAGGAATTCTTTGTCATGATTGATCCCAGCCACGGTGGCTATGATAAAGGCGCAAACTTCGGCGGCAAGCTGCTGGAAAAAGACGTTACCCTCAAACTGGCGCGAGAGCTGCACAAGGAATTGGATGATCTTGGAATCTCATCGCGCATGCTGCGCGATTCAGACGTTGACGTGCCCATGGAACGCCGGGCTGAGATCACCAACGAACAACGCGCAAGTATTTATATAGCTCTCCACGCTGGTTTGCCCGGCCACGGTGTCCGCGTATACACATCTCTGCTGCCAGATCCGCAGCAAGCTGCCGCCGGACGTTTTCTACCCTGGGAGAGCGCACAAGCTGCAGCGCTGGACCGAAGCAAAGCAGTGGGTCAGGCCGTCACCAGTGAGCTGCGCAAGAAAGGCATGACCGTAACAACGCTCGGGCTTCCAATCCGCCCACTGAACAACATTGTTGTGCCTGCCATTGCCGTTGAATTAGCGCCGGAGGGAGACGATCTGCAATCGCTGGATAGCTCCAAGCGCAATGCAGGGATCGTTGCGGCAATTGCGACAGGAATCGCGCAAGTACGCGGGCAGATTGGAGCCCGACCGTGATACCCCGCCATTTTCAGATCACAATGGGGTTAGTGTTGCTCGCAATTTTGATAAGCGGGCTCATCATCATTCACCTTACCCATCGGGAAGAAGCCATGGACTTGCGCGCTAGTGATAATGCGCCGGTTGCTCCTGCTGTTGCTGGAAAACAACAGCAGATTCAAGTTCTATTGGCTTACGATGGAGACCAGGCATTGCGCTGGCGCACTGTGAACGCGTTTTTGCCTGCGGACCGAGGCTTGCGCGCTAAAGAGACGCTGCGAACTGTACTGGCGCAATACCTGCAGAACCCTTCACCGCATCCTCTGGCCCAGGGAGCCGATATTCGCGACGTGTATTTCATCGGAAATGATACAGCCGTCGTCGATACCACTGCACAGTTTGCTGATGGACACCCTTCGGGAATTCTGCTGGAAGAGATGACCCTGGCATCGTTGATTGAAACGCTTAACGCGAACGTGCCGGGAGTGAACAAAGTAAAATTCCTTGTCGAGGGCAAAGAACGTGAGACCCTGGCGGGGCACGCAGACTTGATGTCTTTCTACCAAACCAACGCAGTACACGAATTGGCCAAGGAGTTCGAATAAGGATGGCCCCCACGATTCTGCCTCAGAGCACGCAAAACGGGCGCGTTCCGGGGACACGTATAGGAGTGTTTGACTCCGGCTTTGGCGGCCTTACTGTCCTGCGCGAATTGCGCCTGGTTTTGCCCAACGCCAGCTATCTTTATTTCGGCGACACGGCCCATCTGCCTTACGGCGCCAAGTCTGTGCGAACCGTAGCCAAATACGCTATTTCCGCTGCGCATTTTCTGGAACAACACGGGATTGACATGCTGGTGGTAGCCTGCAATACCGCAACCGCTCTGGCCTTTGACGACATTCGCGCAGCCGTGAAAGTGCCAGTGGTCGGCGTAGTAGAACCGGGCGCATCGCGGGCAGCGGCGATTTCCAAATCAAAGAAAGCCACTGTGATCGCGACCGAGGCCACAGTCGCAAGCCATGCTTATAAGAAGGCTTTGCATCAATTTGGGCTGGAAGCCACAGAAAAAGCCTGTCCGCTTTTTGTGCCATTGGTGGAAGAAGGATGGGTGGAGCATCCTGTAACCGAGCAGGTAGCACATATATATATGGATGCGGTCTTTCGCGATGGCGCTCACGATGCCGATGTTCTGGTGCTGGGGTGCACGCATTATCCATTGCTAAGGCCGCTTTTGCGGCGTGTAGTGCCTAAACGTGTGGAGATTGTGGATTCAGCAGAATCCACGGCGGCCAGAGTGGTTGAGCTTCTGGGAAAAAAAGATGATCAATCGCAGCCGGGTGGGTTACGCTGTTACGCCACTGATTCCGTAGAAAAGTTCAAGCGGCTGGGAGGAAAGTTCCTGGGCTGCGCCATTGAGAACGTCGAGTTGGTTGACATTGAAAAATAACAAAGAGACTTTTTTTCGCTCCGATAATCGCTCACCGGAGCAGATGCGCCCGGTAAAGATTGTGCCGGAATTCATCTCCACCGCAGAAGGCTCCGCGCTGATTGAGGTGGGCAATACCAAGGTCATCTGTACGGCGTCCATTGACGAAACTGTGCCCGGCTTTATCAAAGGATCGGGCAAAGGCTGGGTTACGGCGGAATACTCCATGCTGCCGCGCTCCACCCTGACTCGCACTCCGCGCGAGGCCAGCCGAGGCCGGCAGAGCGGCCGCACGCATGAAATCCAGCGATTAATCGGGCGAGCTATGCGCGCCGTGGTTGACCTGAAACAACTGGGCGAGCGCACCATTACGCTGGATTGCGACGTGATCCAGGCAGATGGTGGCACGCGCACAGCTTCTATTACGGGCGCTTTTGTAGCGCTGGGGCTGGCCATGCAGAAGCTGGTGGAAGCAGGCACACTCTCGGCTGCGCCGATTCGAGATTTTGTTGCCGCCATCAGCGTCGGAATTGTCGAGGGAGCTGTCTTGCTCGACCTGTGCTACGAAGAAGATTCCCAGGCGGAAGTTGATCTGAATTTTGTTATGACGGGCGGTCGGAAGATCGTGGAAGTCCAGGCCACGGCAGAACAGCATCCGTTTGATGAGGCACAACTCAAGAAGATGATGGACTTCGCTTCCAAAGGGATTGAATCGCTGATCGCCAAGCAGCGAGCGGTACTGGCCCAGCTTCCGCTGCGGCAGTAAAGCTACTTCTCTTCGACAAAATCTTCGTCGTCGAATATATAGGGCGCAGTTCTGACCAGTTTGAAGCGCACGCGCATATCGCACTGATCACACGCGGGAAACAAGTCGTCGCGGTGCATTACGGCTTCATGGGAAACCCGATGGCCACGATGATGGATCACTTCATAGATTCCAGTTTCCGGTACAGGCTGGCCGGGAAGAAAGATTTTGGCGTGCCGTGCCGGGCCACGGCGGCGGAAAGGCTCGCCTTCGTGTCCGCGCAACATAAGACGGCGTGAGGGTCTGTGTATTTTCAGCTTACGTTCAGGGGTCGCTCTCATTTTGTGCGAATTCTATAATCTTGATTTTTCTAAAGCAAGCCGGGCCTAAGAATCCAGCCATGATTTATTTAGTACAATGGTTATTCTTGTGCTGATCTTGAGCATCAAAGTTCCTGTTTGCCGTTCCTTTTGCTCGGGGTTTCTCAACTGAATTCAGACCAGGCATCTGCCCGCGACCGCGTCCGGGCCTGACAATTTGAGGAGGACCAAAAATGAAATTGACTCCTGGAAAGCTCGCTGGAATGAAAGCCGTTTCCAACAACCGTGGCGTGATTGCCGCCGCCGCCATGGACCAGCGTGGATCGCTGCAAAAAGCGCTTGCTAAGGAAAAAGGATCAGATGTCAGCACGCAAATGCTGGAAGAGTTTAAGTCAATCGTAACGGAAGTCCTCACCCCGCATGCCAGCGCCATCTTGCTCGATCCTGAGTTCGGCCTTCCGGCTTCCAAACGTCGCTCCCGCAATGCAGGATTGCTTCTGGCCTATGAAAAAACCGGCTACGACAAGACCGGCCCTGGCCGCCTGCCGGATTTGCTGGACAACTGGTCTGTCCGCCGGCTGAAAGAAGCTGGCGCAGATTGCGTAAAGGTTCTCCTTTATTACACGCCTACAGACGGCGAGGCCATCAATGACAAGAAGCACGCCTGGGTGGAGCGTATTGGCGACGAGTGCCGCGCCTGCGATATTCCTTTCTTCCTGGAGTTTGTCGGCTATGAGGAAGGCGCGGATGAAAAGGGTCTCGAGTTTGCCAAGAAGAAGCCGGAAATTGTTTCCGAGTCAATGGCTGAGTTCAGCAAAGAGAAATATGGCGTAGATGTTTTGAAAGTGGAAGTTCCGGTGAACATGAAATTTGTGGAAGGCTCCAAATCATACGGTGGACAGAAGGCATATTCCAAAGCCGAGGCGATGGAACATTTCCGCAAAGCAGCCGCCGTAGCAACCAAACCTTTCATCTATCTTTCTGCCGGAGTAAGCAACGCTGAGTTCAATGAAAGCCTGGCCCTGGCCGCCGAAGCTGGAGTGCAATTCAACGGCGTGCTCTGCGGACGCGCCACATGGAAAGACGGCATCCCTATTTACGGCAAGCAAGGCGCAAAAGCTTTTGAGCAATGGCTGCAAAATGAAGGCACAAAGAACATTGAAAATGTGAACGCCAGCCTGAAAGCCGCAACTTCATGGTTCGCAAAGTATGAAGTGCGCGAGCCTGCCATGGCGGGCAACTAACTTTTTGTCGCTTCGCTCCAAACCGCTTGCGATTTTAAACCGCTTCAGATTTTCTTGCCCCTGATGCTCGCGCCTTGGCACGCGAACGGCCTCGGCGTGAAATGCCCACTGAAACAAGCAATCAGCGCTCAGCATTCAGCCCGGCGCTCCATCCCTTCGCGTGACGTAAGAGATGGAGCGCCTTTCGGTTCTACTGCCGGCTTGGCATCTGGATCTTTTGAGCAGCGACGGCCCCGATCTATTTTCAATCTCTATTGGTGTGCAACTTTTGTTTCGTTGCCATTGCTTACCTGTTTTTCTTGCGCCGCGGTCTGCTCCTCAATGTAGCGGATAATAAGACCAGTATCCACGTCACCCATGTAGATGTTGGGCATCCGCACGTTATATTTCTTCAGGAGCGCCGTTGCAATCGGGTCCTTTTGTTCGATCAACTGGTCGGGGTGCTGAATGATTTGCGTCAGCCATTGCTGACTGCGGACGTGGTTCACGCCCAGCAGATCTGGCCCGATCTTGTCTCCATGGCCGATGGTATGGCACGCGACACAATCCCTTCCGAACAGGTATTTGCCTTTGTCGAAGTTTTTGAGCGGGCTTCCATCCGTGGAACCTACCTGCTGGGCCGGGTTATCATGCTTGAAATTATCCAGAAACTCACCAATCATCCTGGCTTGGAAATCGGGATTGTCCAGAGCGGAACCACGTATCCATTGGCCGATATCATCATTGCCGATCAAGAGATGGGCAATATGGCCATCTGCGTTCACGGAAGGATTGGTATATAGTCCCAGCCTCCTGCTCAGAAAAATAATGTCCTCTTTCTTGCCCGTCAAAAAGGTCCAGCCCGGCCCCACATGAAATTGTTTCATGTAAGCCCGCAATACTTCTGGTGTGTCGTGGTCCGGATCAATGCTGATGGAATAAAAAAAGATATCTTTGCCGACTCGATCACCAAGCTTCTTTTGCACCTCTGCCAGGCGCGCCGTTTCCAGAGGACATGAATACTGGCACGTGGTGTAAATGAGATCGATGGCGACGATCTTGCCTTTGATCAGATCGTCATAGAAATGGACTTTTTTCCCATCCTGGGTGATGAGTTCGACGTTGGGAAAGTGGCTTGACTCGGCTCCTCCATTAGCAGCCACAGGTTTGGCGGCGATTGTAAATACAAAGATTGCAATCGGTATGAGTGAAATTAAAGCTGCGTTCTTCCAATTCTTTGACGACATGCTGTACTCCTTTGCCCGTATTCCAAATCAAAATTTCGTAGCAGACGTTCACCGCGTAGCGATGAATTCCCATGCGTGCGCCATTTCTGGCGCGCGCATGGGGGTTGTGTCATGCGTTGGGAAGAATTTCGTCTGGCGTCTCGAAAGTGACGCCAGTCGGTTTTGAAATGGGTGTCGGCAGCGGGCTCAGGAACGGCGTTCCACTGTCCAGGTCCCACCGCAACAGCATGGCATTGTCTTCATGCATGGTGTTGTGGCAGTGTTCCATGAACATGCCGCCCCAATCCCGGAATTGCATCTTGAGGGTTACCGACCCATTGTCACGCAGGCGGTAAACGTCCTTGCGGCCGCTTTCTGCCGGTGATGGCTTCACGCCGTTGCGGTTGAGGATCTGGCCTTCTTCAAAGTGGATGTGGATGGGATGGTCCCACCCAGAACCGCCTTGCAAGGTCCAGACTTCGGCTGTGCCAAATCCCGGTTGGGAGCTGATTCGGCCGAAGTCCGCCTGGAATGCGTCCGACAAATCGCCGCCGCCGCCGTTATCCGTACGAATGCCCCAGGGACCGACGCCCCCACCATTCCCCAGGTAGGTGGTAACGGGATCATTCTGGTTCTGACTACCATTGTCGTTAAATTCGAACGTGCGCTGACGCGCTGTCGCCGGCAAGGTGGGATTCGGAATCAGCGCGGTTTTTGGATTGGCAGTTAAATTGACGCTCTGGTCCGGCTGCGGCGGCGGGCCCAGTACATTGAAGCGCAGGAATGCGCCCACGGCCGGGTCGCTGGTACCGGCGAGAGCCTGGGCCACGTTTACGATTTGCGCAGGTTCACGGCCGTCCTGGTGTACCTGCAAGTTGACCAGGTCCACGGTTTGCCCAGCATGGTAGTGGGAGAAATCAATAACGATGTCATACCGCTCTGCGATGCCAAGCTGGTCCGTCTGGGTCAGAGGAACGGTGACGGGCAGCAGGTTGCCGTCATTCGCTATCTGGACGAATTGAGAGTTATCGCTTAATGCCAGAACAAAGAAGCGTGACACGCTGGCGTTCAGAATACGGAAGCGATACCTGCGCGCATACACGTTGAAGAATGGTTTCCAGGCGAAATTGACGGTCATCTGGTCGCCCAGAAAACCATCAAAAGCGATGTTGTCCATGTTGAGCTGTCCGTTGGAGTCCCAGGCTTTGTCGGCGAGCATGAGATTGACGTCATAGTCCAGGTTGCCCCAGCCTTTCCCATTGGAGGAGCCGCTGGGCAGGCGCAGGTTCACGTTATCAGCCACAGTTTCGTCGCCGCGATCCAGCGAACTGTAAATGTTGTTCATGCCGGCGTTGCATTTGTACACGTTCTGGTCCGTGAAGGTGAACATGTGATCGTGGAACCAGTGCGTGCTCATGGTCTCGTGCCAATCTCCCGGGACTTTATTGATGCCGCCATTGTTGTCTGGAGCGCCGGCCCGTGGATCGGTGGCGCCGGTATTAATGGTGGTAAAGCCCGCCAGCACCCATGGCCAGTGATAGTCGTAAAACTGATTAGGCCAGAAATAAGCGCCGGTAAAGCCATCGTTCTCCGCGCCGTGGTGAGCATTGTGCTCATGCGTGGTGAGCGTGTATCGTCCAAAGCCGCCGTTGTCCTTGATGTTAGTTGGCAAGCCATTGTGATGACGGAACAAAACCGGTTCGCCATAGCGGACCTGGGTCAGCTTGGGAGGAAATGTGCCCTGGAACGTCCATACCCGGTTTCCATTCTGAGTTGGAAAATTGGGATGAAATTTTGCCGGGATCGGTGAGGCTGGATTGATTCCCGAATTCAAATCTGAGGTCACCTGCGGGTTGTAGGTAGTGTTCGTGGTCACTGGCTTGGTGGTGACTTCAATCGCTACCTGTGGAGGAAACTGTGCAAACCGCTGATGCGCCCAATTCGGTCCCGGAGGCCGGCCCTCAATCGGCCCCATGGTTCCAGCGGGAAATCCGAACCCGGCATCAAGCACTTGCATCGTCTGGTTGGACATTGCCATCGGCGCGGGATTTAAGGTTGATACTGCATTACGCTGCAGCACGTCGAAACGCGGCATCGGCTGGGTAAATGGCTGGACACCAAACGTTGGACTGGCGGGTAGTCCCGTAGGGATTCCCATGTTGTCGGGCTCGCTCGCAAGGATCGCGCTCCTTGATAGCGGCTTAGTTGGTGTTGTAGTCTGGCCCTGCAAAGGTCTGACAAATGGATTTAAACCACCGATTGGCAACATGAGGCCGGCGCTGGTGAACAGGCCCCATTTGACCAGATCACGACGTCTAATCTGGCCGTGGGAGAGTGCCTTTGTGATTTCCGCGCGGTTTTGTCGAGCATTTTCCGCGTCCCGTATCCGTCTTTTATCTGAATGTTCTGACAACCAAATACTGTCATCTCGATCTTTTCGGGACATGCTTGCGCTCCTTATCTAAGGGGAATCGTCTGTTGTGCGGCTGCGACTCAAAGACGCAGTCTGGCAGGACGACTGAAAAATCTTTTTGGGCAGGTCACAGTTGAACATTCGATTCCCGGATTGCGAATGCTGTGATGATTTAGGCTGTGGGGTCACCCTCGCGATGAGGATGGAAGCGTGAGGGGGACTTCCACGGGCTGAGGCTCAACTGCTGTTTGTGCTCCAGGAGGCTGGCGGGGCGAGCGCTGGAGGAAATAGAGTTTTACTGCTCGGAACACGATATATCACAGCAGAATCTGCTAAGTCTCAGGATTTTTTAATTTTGTTTTGTAAAGAGTCCCAAAATGAAACCAATATAATTTTTTGCACTATTTTTGCTACAGGGTATGTAGGAATGTACCTTTTTGTGCACCTTCTCTGCCCTATGCTGCTGATCGCGTATGATTGCCTGCCCGGAGGAAAATTTATGGTCCTTCCTGCATACGTAGGCGCTCTGGATCGCAAGCGGGAAAGAGAAACCGTGCTCATTACAGGAGCGTCGAGCGGCATTGGACTGGATTTGGCTCGCCTGATGGCGCCCGACTTCGATCTCATTATTACGGCCCGCAATCAGGCTGAGTTGGAGAAAATTTCCAAAGAACTGCAAATGGCACATGGAAACCACATACACGTAATTCCTGCAGACCTGGCACAGCCGGAAGCGCCGCAGCAGATATTCGCGGAGATTGAAAGACGTGGGCTGCCGGTGGACATCTTGATCAACAATGCAGGGTTTGGATCTTATGGAGCGTTCGCGGAGAGCGATCCCAGAACTTCACTCGATATGATCGAAGTAAACATTGCCGCGTTGACTGCGCTTACCAGGCTCGCGCTGCTGGGTATGATCCAGCGCAAGCGTGGAAGAATCATGAACGTAGCTTCTACCGCCGGCTTTCAGCCGGGGCCGCTGATGGCCGTCTATTATGCGACGAAAGCTTACGTGATTATGTTTTCTGAGGCGATTGCCAATGAGTTGAAGGATAGCGGAATAACCGTGACCTGCCTCTGTCCCGGAGCCACGGCGACCAACTTTGCCGGACGAGCCAATATGGGAAAGTCGCGGCTGTTTAAGCTGGGAGCCATGAAGTCAAGAGACGTGGCGATTGCAGGATACAAGGGAATGATGGCAGGAAAGGGATTGGTGATTCCCGGTGTTCTTAACAAGACGGTTGCAATGTCCGTTCGGTTTAGCCCCAGGAAACTGGTGACGGCAATTTCCAGAAGCTTGCAGGAAAAAGCAAAATAGCGACCTGGATACGCAGCTTGGCATCCAATCGGAGATTATTGCAAACATTCTTCAGGAGGTAATGATGGCAGTTTCATGGAATAAAGACATAGACGCTGCGCTCAGCCAGGCCAAAACCCAACATAAGGCCGTGCTGGTTGACTTTAGCGCAGCGCCGACTTGAGGGGCATGCGCTCGGCTGGAAGCCGAATCATACGCTGACCCGCAACTCGCATCATTCATCGATCAAAAATTCGTTCCTATTGGAGTGCACGTCAAAGAAAATCCAGCTGGGTTCCATCGCTTTGATTCTGTCTGGACACCCACAGCGCTGGTGTTGGACGAAAACGGCAAAGAACGTCATCGCATAGAAGGTTATCTTCCAAAAGACGAATTTGCCGCACAATTGCTCTTAGGACTTGCGCGCGTCGCCTTTATGCAGAAGAAATGGGCGGACGCAGAAAAGCTTTATGATGAAATCTTACAGAAGTATCCGAACAGTGAGGCTGCACCGGAATCGGTCTACTGGAAAGCCGTAAGCCATTACAAAGGCACGAATGATCACACTGTTCTGGGAGAAGTGCCGAAGACCTTGCAGCAGAAATATCCCAACAGCGTTTGGGCAAAGAAGGCAATTCCCTGGGCCTAGCTGGATGAAGTAGAGCAAGAAGCCCGATCGCTGTAGGATGCCACTTGCAGTTACATCAGACAAGGCGGAGCTAATGGCTGGATATTCAAAACGCTCATTGGTTGACAAGCTGGGAATAAAGCCGGGAAACCACGTGTATTTTGGGAGTGCGCCCAACGGATACATGTCTCTTCTCGGTCCACTTCCGGCAGAGGCGCGCGTGGTTAAGTCGCTGGCTTCGCCTTGTGATTTCATTCAATTTTTTACGAAAGAAAAAGCCAATCTCGAGACATCTTTCCCGATACTCAAGAAGGCCCTCACAGCGGATGGTTCACTCTGGATCTCATGGCCAAAGGGAGCTTCAAAAGTTCCCACGGATTTAAATGAGAACATCGCGCGCGATATTGGACTTCGCAACGGTCTTGTCGACGTGAAAGTATGCGCCGTAGATGACGTGTGGTCAGGATTAAAATTTGTTTTTCGGATTAAAGATCGCCCCCGGAAGTAGAAGCGATCTGAACTCCAAAAATTCCAACTTGAAACTCAAGCTCCCTTCTTAAGCAGTCCAAGAAGCATGCTGCGCAGTGAATCTTCATTTTCCAGCTTTGGATCGTATTGCCCGCCATTTTGTGCGCGAATCACCCCTGCCTTGTCAATTACGACGATCTGCGGAATATTGATGGTTTCCTTGCCTTGGCGTCCAAGAAACGTATCAACCTGGTCAGGCGAGGTGTATCCCATTTGGTATGTGAGCTTGAGAGCATCCGTTACCTGATTCACCATAATTCCATTAGCATTTTGGCCGAATAAGATTCCTACGGTTTGAAGGCCACGCGGTCCCAGCTCAGTGTTGAGCTTATTGAGTGTCTGGGCAACGCGCATGCAATGGTCTGACCGCAGGAACAGGAACTCAACCACAACCACTTTGCCCTTGAAACTGGAAAGCTGCACTTCCCTGCCACCAGCGTCTAAAAATTTCAGCTCCGGCGATTGCCGTGGAACCGGCGCAATAGCCTGCAGCGGGATGATTGAGATCATCAGTAAGAAGAAGACAGTCGCAATTTTTTTTATAGTCATAATTCCACCCAATTTCCTTGTGCTCAAGTGAGATGGTTCCACTTGTCGGCAATTCTCTGAATTTCAGCCGCTGCGGCGCTTGCAGCAGCCTCAGGAGATTGCTGGTCTTTAAGAACGCTTTGCACCATCTTGGGAACAAGCGAACTGTTGAAGATCTCCATAAACGCAGGCGTAGCAAATCCGGGAACGCCCAGATTCGGGGTCCAATGCAGAGCATCCTGAAGCTCCATGTATTTCCATGTAGGATCGGCCTGCGGGTCCTTCGACAGCCGGACAATGATGTCAGGAACAGTTTTTGGGTAGATCGGGAAGTTGCAGCCCTTGGACTGCTCGTAACCGGTCCTTGA
Source organism: Candidatus Angelobacter sp. (assembly GCA_035710845.1). Classification (GTDB taxonomy): domain Bacteria; phylum Acidobacteriota; class Terriglobia; order Terriglobales; family Acidobacteriaceae; genus Angelobacter. The sequence continues at coordinate 181,247 of DASTCT010000074.1, read as the reverse complement.
GCTGTCGATCAGATCGCCTACGAACTTCTTTGCTCCTTCCTGGTTTTGAGCAAAGTTCCAGATTGCTGAACAGTTGGTGACATGGGGCATCGCGGTTATTCCCATTCCGTTCCGGCCCAGCAGAGGCGGTTGCAGTCTTATCTCGTTAGCTGTTTTAGGATTTTCTTTTTCCGCGGTGCGCAGCAGGCTTATGCCATTGATGCTGCAGGAAGTCTTGCGCGCCAGCATGGCGCGGACATTGCCGGTTGAACTCCAGGTTAGCTGCTCCGGCGTTCCTGACTGCTGATACAAGTCCTGGAGGTACGTAAGCGCAACCTTGGCAAACACGTTTTTGTTAAATACCACATTTCCATCTCCATCCAGTATCCAGGCGCGAAAAGAATACAGGATGGTATGCAAAGTTACATTTCCTTCCAGAGTGGGTGAGAACGCCAGACCACATGGTACGCCGAACTTGTCTCGTATTTCTTTACCCCCGCCAAGCAGGCTGCCATAGTGTCCTGGACCTGCCGGCATGCCAATCTGACCCCAGTAATCCTCAAAGAAGTGCAACGGAGAAGGGATCCAGAAATCAGCGAAACCGAAATACTTTTTGGTTTGGATATTGAATGTTGAACGATGCGCGAGCTGCTGGATGGCGCCTACGCGGGACGTCACTGCCTGGTAGATTTCGCCGTGATCGATCACGTGCTGGTGAAATTCCGCGGGCGACCAGGGGAAAATGTACAGGTCATGTCCCTTGCCAGCCTTGACTTCAGCGAAGGCACGTCCGCGAATCTCCTCAATCGGGATGACGTCGACTATAACCTTCGTATCGTTATTCTTGCCCCACTCCGCAGCCATCACGTTCACAAACCACTGATCGAACTCGGGAAGGAAGTGGGCCCATTTGGCGATTTTGAGTGTTTTCTGGCTGGCTGCGGCGCGGTCAGGAAAGAGGAAAAAGGGGCCGAAAGCAGCGGCGCCAGCCGTCCATCTGAGAAAATTGCGGCGAGAGATTGCGCCAGCGATCCTGGTCATCTGGGGTACCCTGTTTGGCCGGCGAATCCTTTCATTCGACGGCATGATAGAAATCCACCCTCTGGCTGGACTTCCAGCCAGAGGGTGAAGCGGAAACGCATTTTACTGTTCAGGAGCGGACTCAGCGCAGAACTTTCCCGATGACTGCAGGCAGCTGAAGTTGCTCGATATGAACGTGTCGAGGAAGCCGCCCGTAGCCACGTGATCCAGGAACGCATCCGATGCAATGGCGCCGTTGCGCGGATCGGGAATCGCCGGGCAGATCAGCCAGGCCGCACCTCCGTCGGCCCCGTTGACTGCCTCCTGGCCCTCTGCACCGCAACCATTGGCTTCAAGCTCGTCATTGAGTTCATGAGCAGTCAGGATGTTGGGATATCCGTCTACATCCTTACCGTTCTTAGCGATGATGTTCGCGAACACCGGAGCACAGACCGAATCGGTGGTATTGGCCGGTTTTGTGAACCAGAAATAAGTGATGATCCACGCGCCCAGCAGGTCGTCACAGAAATAGCCATAGGGGCTATCGCTGAAGGTCTTGTGTTTGCAATTCTGGTCCGTGTTGTTGATACAGTTACCGTCACTGCCATCCATGGCGTTGCGGTTGGTGGCGAACCTCCAGTTCATGGCGAGGTTCGGAGTGGCAACATCGGAAAGCCCGGTGGTCGGGTTGTCGGCAACGCTGAAGCAGGGAGTTGCCGGCGCCAACGAACTGGCCATGTCGGCTGCGCAGGGATTCAAAGCAAAGGTGCCATTAGAAAGCTTCTGCTTGATATGCGCGTAAGCCTCAAAGTGTCCGATGACGTCTTCCATGCGAATGCCACGCGGGTTAGCGCTGTTGACAATTGAAATGTTTTCGCCGGGATTCTGCTGCACGCCATCAAGGCCGCCGTTGATCGAGCCCACGTTTCGCGTGTAAGAGGTTTCAAAGGCCGCCTCAGAGTGCAGGAATGCAAGGATCGAAATGAATTCAAGAGTCTCCGGGACGGAGGGCTGATTAACACAGCCGGGGCTGGCGCTGGGCCCCAGATCGGCGCAGGTAAACGGGCTATTGTTGTCGTCTGAGTTTCCGCCGGTCGTAGCCAGAATTCGGAAATTCCGGCGCGTCGGATCGGTAACGCTGCAGTTGCTATCGGCAACATAGTTGTGCTGGGTTCCTGTTGCCGGAGGACCGGTCAGCCGGGTCGTACCATTGTTGTCTCCAAAGCGCTGCACCAGCTGGCTGGTCACGATTCCATTGTCAGAGTAGAACTGATCACTGAAATCGCAGGGCGGAGGGTTAATAGGGGTAAAACTCTGGGCGGAGGCGAATGCTGCCGCCGCCATCACAACAACCAATGCGAGAATGCTTTTCGATACGCTCTTCACAACTCTATCCTCCTTGGGCCGCGCGCGCCGCGACCCCGGATCGAAAATCTGTTGAACTGCCATAACTTCCGCTCAGCGCTCTCGGCTATCAAGAGGCCTGTATGTGAGACCGCTCGGGATGAATGATCCATTCCAAGCTCTCCACCAGAAAACTGGGATGTGCCATCCCGGGACAAGCCGACCAGTACATCAGGGGCTCATTGCCATAACGAACATTGCCGATGTGCTGGGTCTTGTCCTTATCGATGGCCGGATCAGGATAAGTAAATCCAATGGCTTTCCGGAGTTTCTCCATGTCATCTGGCTTGGCCGTAAAGAATGACCAGCCAGGGCCAGCGTCATACTTCTTCCGGTAGTCGCGGATGACCGCCACAGTGTCCTCTTCCGGTTTCAGGGTAAAGGAATACATGTGGATGTCCCGGCCTACCTGATCGCCCAGCAACTTCTGCACCTTGGCGAGATTGGCCGTAACCAACGGACAAATCTCATCGCAATTGGCGAAGAAGAAATTGAGAGTCACGATTTTGTCCTTGACCAGATCGTCATAGAACTTCACATGTTTGCCCTCATGGCTGATCAGAGGAAGATTCGGCAGATGCAACTCCTGGATGCGCTTGCGCGCCGTCTCCTGCGTCACCGGAGCCCATTTGCGGGGCTCGGTGGCGGCAACAGCGGTCGTGCTGAGCACACCGGCGGCTATTGGAGCCGCTGCCGAGAGGCTAAGGAACTTTCGTCTTGAAATAACACTCATGATCAAAATCTCCCTTCCGCGCCCCACACCCTCATGTGTGGGGCGCAGTCTTTTGCCTCTTTACGGCACCATGATGTTGTCACCCGTCGGCTGAACGTGCCAGAGCGCCATCATGGCGTGATCTTCGTGGACCACGTTATGACAGTGGATCGGGTACTTACCCAGCCAATCGCGGAAGCGGAAGAACAGCTCCACTCTCTCGTTGGGATGCAACTGAGTCACGTCTTTGCGGCCGAGATCACCGGGCGCGCTGAGCGCGTTGCCAGGTGATATTGGAGCTCGGTTCCGGCTCATGATCTGGTGCTCCTCCAGGTGAATGTGGACAGGGTGTGTCCAATCGCCCGTGAGATTGGTGAGGAGCCAATGCTCCACACTGTTCTGCTGCACGGTGAAGCGGAAGGTGTTGCAGTCCATGAACTGCCCGTTAATGGACCACTGCCCGTTCAGGCGGTCGAACTTGAAGGTCCGCACGATTCGGGGCGTAGGGGTTGTGCTCGGCAGCGCATAGAAGCTGGGGTGCGTTGCCGGATCCACGCTGTGGTCGGCCACTTTGGGGCCGGTGACCTGGAACTGCATAATCAGGTCGCCTGCTCCTGCCGGCTTGATGGCTCCATTCGCGCTCGTGCCTTGGAAGGTGCACTCAGTGGAAGAGCTGTTCTGGGGGCCGAAAACCCCGGGAGCAGGGCCACTGTCCACAGCCGTCGGTCCCTGGCCGTTAAGCTGGTTCAGGCGATTCTCGAGATACAATGTCTGGCCGGCAAAGTTGGTGAAGTCAATGATGACATCCACGCGCTCGGCGGGGCCAATGCGCACGCTCTGTACCTGAATAGGAGCAGGAACCAGATTGCCATCAGTTCCAATTAACCAGAACGGATTGGTGGTAGGCGATGTTAACTTTCCGACATTACCTGTCAGGAAGAACTCATAGAAGCGTGATGGACCGGTATCGAGCAAGCGGAACCGATAGCGGCGTGGCGATACCTGCAGAAATGGCTGGACTACACCATTTACCAGGAACGTGTCTCCCAGGATGCCATCCAGATTGAACAGATCGAAGACCAACTCACCGCTGCTCTGGTCGAAAATCTTGTCGGCGAAGGCCAGCGGAATATCGTACTGTGGGAAACTGGGGAGATGGAACCCTGTGCTTTCATCCCCGGTATCGAGCTGGTTGAAGAGGCAGTAGAAACCGACCAGCCCCTTGTAGGTATTCTGCGAGGTGAAATCGACGCGGTGATCGTGATACCACAAAGTACCTAACGCTTCGTTGATGTCGCCATTGGGCTGATTGGTCGAATTAAATCCGGCCAGCACGTTGGGGTAGTACTGGTCGCAGAAGTGCCCTGCGGGGTAGAAGTCGCAAGGATTGCCATCGCTCTCTGACGGATTGTGCGCGTTGTGCAGATGCGTGGTGACCGAAGGCATACCGAAGCCGGTGTTGTTTTTCTGAGTAATATTCGGCAGCCCATTGATGTTGCGCGTGAGCTGGGGCTTGCCATAGAAGGCCTGGTAAGTAGGCCCAGGGCTGCGCGGCCCGGTGCCGTCATCAAAACCCCAGATCGTCTGCGGAGGTAGTTCCGGAGTAAACTGACTGGTAGTGAATTGCTTCTGCGTGAACTGGTAGAGCGTGGCGGGAACCACCGGGAACCTGGTGGCATCAATGGCCGGCGCCTGGAACGGAGCGGCACGCACTTCGCCCGCAGCCGTGTTCGGGTTTTCCTGCGGAGCAGGGGTCAGGCTCGGAACCGTCTGGGCGACATGCGTGACCGGCAGCGGCAGCACAAATTGCGAGAGCTTTGGACTGGCCGCTTGGTTACCGGGCACGCAGTTTTGATTCGTTCCAGGGCTGCTGTTCGATCCTGAACTCGCAGGTTGGTTCGTCTGAACAGTTTGAGCCCGCGCGCTTAAGCCGCTTTTGGCTACCAACATACCGCCTGCGGTCAGCAGCCCCATTCTCATGAGGTCGCGCCGGCTGGTTAACCCGGCGGCGATCAGTTCGCGCCGGTTCTTGGCAGCGTCGCACATTTCCTTGAAGCGCCGCCTGGAGACCTTCTCTCCGAATACGTTGTAATACATTCTTCCTCCTAGTGCGTCCGGCCGAACCGCTTCTTAAGAATCAAGGGGACGGTGTCGACGTTCGGTTAGGTCACCACCACTTCATTTGCATTTGCCACATCACACAAATGGATGTGACGTCCGAAGAGCGACTCTATACCTCACGCATGTGCGCGCCAATAGTAAAGGGTTAGCTGAAATCGCTTTTTGTTAGCCTTTCATGCGACGATGCTGTGGAACGATCAAAGAAAGACGAAATTGAAAGTTAAAGAATAAAGAAACGCAGTGTGCTGCCAGATAAACTCGCATCATTGGTCTGATCAGGATTGAATCAATTGCTAAAAATCGCGCAAATGCGAGTGGGCAAGCATTTCTGCTTGCCTACTCAGACTTACAGTGTCGCTATTAAAATCAGGCGCTGTTTCTGGTCAAGCCGTTTGTGCGGCCGCCAGCCGGTCTCTGCCGGTAGTGACGCGGCGCCTGCATAAAGTGACGTTCAAAAGCGCGGATGAAGCTTGAAGTATGTTCGTAGCCGACAGCATGCGCAATTTCTTTGATGCGCATGTTGGTGTGAAGCAGCAGATAGGCTGCGCGGCCCAGCCTTTGCTCAGTGAGCAACTGCCCGAGAGAAATGCCGGTTTCCTGTTTGAATAAGTGTTCCAGGCGTGAATGGCTCAGATTGAACTCACGCGCCAGATCTTCGATTCGCTGCAAAGGTTGCGATTGGATCATTTGCAGGATTTTAAGCACACGTCTTTCTTGCACCAGCGGCTCAATGTCGCTGAGGTTAACACCGTTGGCCTTGGTTTTTATTTCGTCGCCTGAACCAACTCCAACAGATGCTCCATTAGACGAATTACTAGTGCAACTGTTCTTTCTTACAAAAGAATAAACCGCGCACATGGGAACCCCTCCATGGTCCGCATTCCCCGCAGGCCATGGCGAGGAGAAATTCGAAATCGCAAGGCTCCGCCTTTCGCCGTGTGTAAGTTGATCCGGGCCGATCCCTTCCACCTGGCATCTATGCCTTTTCAAACTCCTTCTCTTTACTTCCTTGGTTAAAACACGGTTGGCATCAGTGATTGCCCGTCGCAATCAGCTTTGATTTTTCAATGAGTGTTGATTTTGAAGCCCACACATTTTCGCCACCGTTTTGGCCGCCTGCTTCACCCGAAAAGCGCTTCCCTCTGACCTTAAAGCAAGCCCTTCAGGGCAGCCGGCCCATACTGAAGTGGAACTAATCTGCCAGTAAGAGCCAGCAGAGTCAATGCACACTCGTTAGCTTTATTCGCTATTTTTTAGCCAGAGACGCTAATATTTACCGCTCAATTGGAATATTTTAATGAAGAAATATTGAAATTTGGCTGGATTTTACCCGTAACCACAACAAAATAAGGCATTTCCTCCCGTGGCAGCCGTTTTTGCGCTCAGGAGCGTCTTTTTCTTCGATAATCGGCAGGCGTAGCCCCGAATTTCTTTTCAAATCCGCGATCAAAACTTGAGGCGTGACGGTATCCCGCTTCCGCAGCAATTTCCTTGATTGACAGCTCTGTTTCCTGTAGTAGCTTTGCAGCTTTTTCCAGTCGCGCGTTCCTGACGAAACTGCTTAAATCAATTCCAACCTGGAGCCGGAATAAATGACCGAGCCGCGAGCTGCTGAGGCTTACTGAATTCGCAAGCTCCAATATGGTTCTTGACGGATCTTCTTCAACAGATTCCAAAACCTGACGGATTCGGTAATCGTCCGGCATTCATCGTTCCTATTAACAGAGCTTTTCGACTTTACCATGACATCAAAACATGTCCTGAAAATGGAAAGGATGGATTTGAATCAGTTTTGATTGGGATGGAGAAATTCAGATGAGAGAAAATTCCCGAACGCAGTGAAGGATCTATGGCAAAAGAATTTTATGAATGAGTAGCGCGCCTTGAGAGACTCTCACTCCCGGACTTGTGATTCTCCTTATAGACTAAATGATCTGCTGTCGATAGGGCCTTCGTCGTAAGTTGGCGCACTGATCGCCGGCAATAAGACCGCAAAATTTCGTTATCGGCCTTTTCATCCAGCCATACTTTTCCCCTCGACGGAGTCATCATGAAAGCAAACTGCAAAATCCTTATTGTCGATGACGAACATCCAATCGCGGACACACTCGCGGCGATCCTGCAGCAGAACGGTTTTGATGTGTACGTCGCATACTCCGGTAACCGTGCCATTGAGCTTGCGTCTCTGATTGAACCTGATCTGCTCGTTTCAGACGTGATGATGCCGGACAAAAATGGAATTGAAGTCGCGGCCGCCGTTAGAGCGAAACTTCCACAATGCAAAACACTTCTTTTTTCAGGCAGTGCGTCAGCCACTGACTTGCTCAAAACCGCGCGTCAATCTGGTTATAAAGGAGACATATTGACTAAGCCCATACATCCAAGTGATTTGCTGGTAAAACTCGACGATTTAGCTGCCTAAAGAGATGGGCTTCATTCGATACTGCTTCGGAAGTAAAGTGAGAACTTCAGGGGAGGGTGTTTCCTGGCCAGCTTAGGCAGCTTTAGAGCGTTTGGCTGCTTTATCCAATAAGCCGTAAGCTTGCTTCGGGCCGCGAGTGCCAAGCACCTTGAACTTGGAGCCGCGCACTCGATGATAGTTCACAAAAAATTCTTCCAGGTCCTTGAGCAAGGTCTTGCTCACGCTTGCCAGCGTCTCCAGATCAGCATACTTATGGTTCTCCTTAGCAACTGCTACGAGCCGGTCATTCCGTATTGTCTTTCCGTCCTCAACCTGTTCGGCTTCAATAACACCGATGAGGCGGCTTTCAATGATGCAGCCAGGAAAAGCAGGTTCATCCATGAGCAACAGAACATCAATTGGATCGCCGTCCTCGCCCTTGTCGAGGGAACAAAACCGAAGTCATAAGGAAAGGTCATTCCTTCCGGCAACACTTTGCTCAGGACGAAACAAGAGAGTGTGGGTTCAAACTTGTACTTATTGCGGCTGTGTTTCGGTGTTTCAATGACCACCCGCACAATGGATTTATCTTCTTTATCAAAAGGACGTAATACCACCGGGGCAGCAATGGATTTTTTCTTGGCCAATTGAGCACCTCAATAGTGCGATGCACAACAACCACGAATGGCTTCCCTCTTGTTCAGCGTGATCGATAGAGGGCAACTTCCGTTATAAAAGCTCTCTCCAACCAGACAGCTCATAAAGGTGGAGGAAACATGCCAAAGCGCCATTCGTCTGCTGCAAAGAAGCCAGCCAAAAACGCTCGCAAGGATAATCTTATGCAGTTTGAAAATCGTAATGCAGCAAAACCAAAACCGCCATTTCCCAAACAGCATCAACCTCATCCTGGCATAGAGGCAAATGTGAAGCCACGTCCACAGTACGAAGCGCCGCTCTATAAAGGAGCTGAAAAGCTGCTGGACAAAGTAGCGCTCATCACAGGTGGTGACTCCGGCATCGGACGGGCGGTTGCTGTCTTGTATGCGCGTGAGGGAGCCGATATAGCGCTCGTATTCCTGCCAGAGGAGGAACGCGATGCCATAGAAACCGGACGGGCCGTGGAGAAGGAGGGACGCCAATGCATCCTCATTCCCGGCGATGTCAGCGACCCCGGTTTCTGCCGTGAGGCAGTGGAGCAAACGGTCCGCGAATTCGGCAAGTTGGATATTCTGGTAAATAATGCAGCATTTCAGCAGCACCAGAAATCACTGGAAGAACTGAGCGAAGAGCAATGGGAGAAAACATTCCGCACCAACATCTTCGGCTACTTCCACATGAGCCGGGCGGCTCTGCCTTATTTGAAAGCCGGTGCGGCCGTTGTGAACACTGGCTCAATCACCGGGCTTGAAGGCAGTCCTCAACTGCTGGACTATGCTTCCACTAAAGGCGCGATCCATGCATTTACAAAATCGCTGGCGCAGAATCTTGTCGAACGAAAGATACGTGTAAACTGCGTGGCCCCCGGCCCGGTCTGGACACCACTTAATATCGCGGACAAACCGGGTGAAGAAGCTGCGGAACATGGAAAAGATACGCCAATGGAACGTCCGGCACAGCCGGAAGAAGTTGCTCCGGCATTTGTATTCTTTGCATCCGAGGCCGATTCCAGCTACATCACCGGCGAAGTTCTGACTCTGTTAGGTGGAGAAACTGCTGCGGCATAAGCCAGCTTTATTTGCAATTAACTTCTTTGGAAAGCAACTCCCGACTGACCCTGAAATCGAGAGTTGCTTTTTCAATCTCAAGCCGCTTTATCAGCCTCAAAATTGATCCGGCTGGCGATCTGAGTCAGCAGATGGTCTGCATGGCCTTCTTCCTTGATTGTCTGGTCCAATACAGATGCCTGGTCATTCTTTCCTAACGTTATCGCCCACTGACGGACGGCGCCATACGAAGCGATCTCATAGTGCTCTACTCGTTGAGCAGCCGCGATGAGTGCAGCATCGCGCACGGCTACATCTTTTGCATCCTTAATCATGTCCTCTGCTTCGGTGACCAATGCTTTAAGCACTTTGCAGGTCTCAGCTTTGACGTCTTGGGTTTCTTCCCGCAGGATGTCTTGTATTCGCGTCACGTGCACGTTGGTCTCTTGCAGGTGTGATCGAAATGCTTGTTTCAGTTGAGTATCAGTTGCCTTCTCCATCATCTTAGGCAGCGCATCAACGATCTGTTGCTCAGTTGAGAGCAGCATTCTGAGTTGATTGTGGTAAAGCTCACGGAGTGTTTCCAGATTTGCGGACATCAATTTCATGATATGTTCCCCCAAATTAAAATTTTTTTGGTTAAGCTGCTTTTTGCTGAATTTGATGAGAACTTTGTGTTCTCATATGCTGATCTAACCTTTTCGTATGTGCGGGCGTGTCTTCGATTCCGAGTCGCGAGATACTCGGTTTTTTTATGCTGACGCCTGGCTCTTCCATCGCTCCCTGGTTACGGTATGTCTTTTACGATGGATAAAAATTGTTCGCAGATGCCAGTAAGAAAATAGAAACGCAAGCTGACCGGATACTCTGCTAGAAGTCGATAAAATTTTTTGACATTCTGGCTCAAGCTCCAAAATCCAGCATTCGTGGGTCACCTAACAACTTGCGAACAGTGCTTAGCAGCTGTTCTGGTTCGTAGCTTGAAACGTGGTGGTCTGCACCGCACATTTAAATCCGTCTCTGGGGACAGAACGATCACTGGAATAGTGGGAGTGGCATCCTTAATCGTTGCTATTACACGTTCACAGTCAATGGTTGCATCATCTAAAACAATAATCGCTGAGACGTTTGGAAATGATTGAAAAATGTCGATAGCTTCACGGGTGCTGTGAGCGGTTAGCACATTAATTTTGCCGTTTCCAAAACGAGCTTTCGCACAGATAGCGCCTCATTTGGTTCAGGTTCAGCAATCACGAGAGTTGGTCTTTTCGGCATATAAAAATCTGGATTGCCGTATAAAAAGCCTGCGTTTTCTGGTTCAGGGTCGGCGCATCTTGGCGTTTACGGATGCAAGGTTTCTCTCATCAAATTGGTATAAGGATTCTTAACGGTTGAGTCCGATGTGGCCGGAGGCGCAACAAGGCAGGTGGCGCTTCCGGCCACGACCATTTTTACTCCCTAAAAAGTCGGGCTGGCAGCAATCGAACCACTGCAGGAACTTACCAATCCGCAGACGAAGGCAACTCACATTCTGCCTTAGTACTCCAAATTAAGTATTAAGAGGTAGAGAAAATCAGACCAAATTCCCCTGGATTTGGCCGCACATCACGGAGGGGTACAGTGAAAATTGCTGGGCATCCAGTACATCCCATGCTGATCGTATTTCCGCTTGGGTTACTCGCGACATCCATTATTTTCGACATCATCACGCTGAGCACATCGGACGGAAAGTGGTCCACAATGGCGTGGTACATGATAGCCGCCGGAATCATCGGCGGATTGTTGGCAGCAGTATTTGGGTTGATTGATTGGCTGGGTATTCCCAGTAATACTCGCGCCAAGGCTGTGGGTCTTTGGCATGGGAGCTTGAACGTAGTTGTCGTGCTTCTGTTTATCCTGAGCTGGGTTTTGCGGCGTGGTGACCCTGCATCTCCAACTGGCTTGGCTCTGGCATTATCGTTTGGAGCTGTCGTTATCGCGGTTGTTGCCGGTTGGTTTGGCGGTGAGCTTGTGGATCGGCTGGGGGTGGGCGTGGATGAGGGGGCAAACCTCAATGCTCCAAGCTCTCTTTCGAGCAAAAATGTAGAAAAAAGTCATCGTCGTGCTCCGATACAACGGGCGTCTTAAAAAGGGTAATTTAGGGAATACAGACAGTCCGAAATCAAAATCATCTCTAACGGATGAACAAAGTGTTTTACAAAACGCTCAAACCAGGAAAAGCTTAGTTCGGAAATAGCGATAGTAACGACCTTGTATTTTCGGATGCAAGGTCGTTTGCTTTTCTCAATAACGATGTCTCGCGAATCATGGATACTCTCAACAACTCGCAGATTGCAGAGCTGTTGGCAGTGGCAGCGGAGTCAGCCAAACATCCTCTACAGAAAGCACTGAGGCGCGCATCGCGAAAATCTTTTTTGTGGCCTGAAGAAGCTGCCCATCTGATCCAGGATGGTCGATCCCTTGAAGAGCTTCCTGGCGTTGGCCCTTCTTTAAGCAGAATCATAAAGCGCTGGTTGGATGATCCGCCAAATATTCCCAAGCCGCCTGAAATACGCAGTGGCTTCCTCACCTTGCTGCAAGCGCAAGCAATCCTCGCAAAGAATCCGTCCTGGCGACGCAGTGTGAAGGGCGATTTACAGATGCACACGCTCTGGAGTGACGGAAGCGCATCCATCGCAGAAATGGCAGAAGCAGCAGCGGAGTATGGACACAGCTACATTGCTATTTCTGACCACGCAAAAGGACTCAAAATAGCAGGCGGCATCAATGAAGAGCAGTTGGAAGTTCAGGCACAAGAAATCGAGCAAGTTAACAACAGCATGATGTCACGCGCGAAACCATTTCGTGTGCTGCGTTCCATTGAATTGAATCTCAATCCGGCAGGCGACGGCGATATGGAGCCAGAAGCGCTTGCGAAGCTGGACATCGTGCTGGGCTGTTTTCACTCCGCGCTCAGGAAGAAAGAAGATCAGACTGAGAGGTATCTGGCTGCGTTGAGAAACCCGACAATTCAAATCCTGGGACACCCGCGTGGACGTATCTATAACTTTCGTCTGGGGCTCACTGCAGATTGGCGGCGCGTGTTTGATACGGCAGCAGAACTGGATAAGGCGATTGAGATTGACTCATATCCAGACCGGCAGGACATCAGCCCTGACCTTTTGAAACTCGCAGCAGAGTCTGGCTGTCGAATCTCCATCGGCACAGACTCGCACGGGTCGTCTCAGCTACATTTCATTGAGTTTGGCCTGGCATCCGCGTTGTCTGCCGGAATCAAGCATGACCGCATTCTGAATTTCATGACAGCAGAAGAACTTTTGGACTGGGTCGCAAGCGTCCGCGGACATCGAACTAAGCGGCGCAAAGTCATCTGATTCAAAAGGTGTCTACGTCGTGCACCGTCTGGGTAAGATTGAGAATGCGATTTTTCTAGCCGCTCCAGAAAAATCGCCTGCGGGTTGCATCGTACATAAGCAGGTGAAGGAGGAAAAGCATGAAGGTCGGAATTGTTGGTGCTGGCGCGGTCGGTTCAGCATGCCTTCTGGCAGTAGTCTTGCGGCAAAGTGCTCGCGAGGTCGTACTTGTAAACAGAAATCGGAAGCGAGCCCAGGGAGTGGTAACTGACATTCAATATGGCGCCGTACTTTCCCCAACCATTACGATACGCGACGGCGATTTTTCAGATCTGGCCGGCTCTTCTGTTGTCATGCTCACCGCAGGAGTGAACGAGAAGACCGGCGGCGCAACGAACCGCAATGATCCTGTTGGACGGCTGCGTTTGCTGGAAGCAAATACTGCGATCTATAAGGACATTGTTCCCAAGATTCATAACACCGCTGCCGATGCATTGATTTTAGTGGTAACCGATCCGCCGGATGCGCTGGCCGATGTGGTCCGACTGTTAGGACACAAGCGCGTTCTAAGCACCGGGACTTCACTCGATACGCTCCGCTTCCGGTTTCATCTGGCGCGCCGCCTCAACATAGCTCCGGCGGATGTGGAAGCCTATGTTTTGGGAGAGCACGGTCTCTCTTCTGTCTTTCTTTGGTCGGCAGCACGAGTCGGCGCTACAAGCGTGCTGGACTTGCTTCCAAAGAGTACTCCGGGGTCAAAGTCCGTCCAAAAAGAGATCGAAGAAGAAGTCCGTTTCGCAAACATCACGATCATTGAAGGCATTGGCGCAAGCCAATACGGCATTGGAATGGTTTCAGCACGGCTTACGGAAATGATCCTGCGCAATGAGCGTACGGTAATCCCCATTGGCTGTTACAACCCTGCTTTTGGAGTCACGCTTTCGCTGCCCAGTATTGTTGGGCAAGACGGCGTTCAGCGAACACTCGAACCTGAGATGACAGACGAGGAGCGGCAAGGGTTGCAGCACAGCGCCGATGCGATCAAAGCCGCAGTGTCTCGACTGAAGCTACGCGCGGCGTGAGACAAAATTGTTTTCGTAAAAGATTACTTGCTTCTCGCTTGCGTTGCCCAGATCATCCCGCCAAAGCCTAACGCCAGCAGGATGCCGGCGCCTGCGCTTGCCCGCCGCATAGATCCCTGCACAGCAGCTTCGCGCTGCTGAATGAATGTTGCTTCCGGATAACCGTGGTCCGAGAAAGCTTTTGGTTTTTTCAACGCGGCGGCCATGACTTGGGCCAGATGCAGTGCCCGCCGGTTCGTCAACTGCGCGATTTGCTCCTGACAGCTAAAGCCATCGGCCACGATCAAGGTTTCCGGAGAAGCATCACGTACTTGCGGAAGCAGGGCGTGTTCGCCGCATTTGACGGAAACGTCGTACTTGTCCTTCTCAAAACCGAATGATCCAGCCATGCCGCAACAGCCGGAATCTAGCAATTGAGGCTCAATTCCCATTTTGCGCAGCAGGGCAATGTCTGAGTCCATTCCCATAAGGGCTTTTTGGTGACAGTGGCCGTGGACCACGGCTTTGCGTGCTGGTCGCAGCTCCGGCAGCGAAAGATGCGGGGCGTGCTTGTCCAACCACTCGCTCAAGAGAAACGTCTGCTTTGATAGCCGCTGCGCCTCTTCGTTGTCGGGTAGCAGGTTTTTCAGTTCATCGCGGAATACTGCCGCGCAACTCGGTTCGAGCATCAGAATTGGAATTCCCCAAAGGATTTCCTTGCGCAGAGTTCGAATCACCTGCAACAAGTATTGCTTTGCCCGATCCAACATCCCGAAGTCGTAGAGCGGGCGCCCACAACAGACGGACTTGCTGGGAACTGCAACCTCAAACCCTGCGTGTTCCAGGACTTCTAGCGCAGCTTGAGCGACATCCGGATGAAAATAGTTGTTGAATGTATCCGGCCAGAGCACAACCCGCTTACCGGGTTGCCGCTTCGAATCGCGTCTCTGTTGAAACCACTGTTGGAATGTTGTTGGAGCAAAAGCCGGGATCTTGCGCTGCATAGGCATGCCGGCTGCGAATTTTGCCAACTCGCGCAAGCCAGGAGTTTGCGTGAACAGATTTGCCAACCCCGGCGCCAACGAAGCGAACTTAGCCCATTCGTTGACCAAGCCCAACGCATAAGCCTGCCGTGGTCGTGTTCGCCCTTCCCAATAGTGGGAAAGAAACTCTGCCTTGTAGGTAGCCACATCCACGGAAACCGGACAATCTCCTTTGCAACCCTTGCAAGACAAGCAAAGATCGAGAGCATCTTTGACACCCACATCCCGCCAACCGTTCATAATGCTGTCACCACGTAACATTTCGAAGAGCAAGCGAGCACGGCCGCGCGTGCTGTTTTTTTCTTCGCGCGTCGCCCGAAAGCTGGGACACATGGTGTCTCCATCCAGCGATCGGCACTTGCCCACTCCGAAACAGCGCTCCGTTGCCAGAGACATGCTGCCTTTATCTTCAGGAAATTTAAAGTGCGTGAATACCGGCCGCGGTTGGTAGTCGGGACCTACACGGATGTTCTGGTCCAGCGGGTTGGCATCAATGAGCTTTCCGGGGTTCATTCGCCACTGCGGATCCCAAATAGATTTGAATTCCCGGAACGCCTCCATCAACTTCGGCCCAAACATTTTGGGCAGCAGCTCGCCCTTGGCTTGGCCATCGCCATGCTCTCCGGACAATGAACCTCCATAACGGATGACCAGGTCTGATCCTTCTTCCATGAAGTGGCGAAACTTTGCCAATCCTTCCCTGCTCTTCAGATCGAACGTGATACGAGTGTGAATGCAACCCTGGCCAAAATGGCCGAAGACAGTCCACTTGTATCCAAATTGCTTTGTGACCAGATCTGAAAACTCGCGGAGATATGCGCCGAGCTTTTCCGGCGCAACGGCAGTATCTTCCCAGGAAGGCCAGGCATCTTCCTCGTTCGGAACGCGGCTGGCTCCGACGCCTGATTCGCGCGCATGCCACAGAGCATCCTGGTCTTCTTTCTTTTCAAAAAGCTTGATTTCGTGATCACCAGGAAGCTTGCGCAAAACTCGGATTACAGCTTCAGCCTGGGCGTTGGCTTCCGCCTGGGTATCGCCTCCGAACTCGACCAGCAACCAAATATCACCCTTCGGCAGCATCTCTGCGGCTGAAATCTTCTTCCCCTTTTGGTGCATGTTCTCGATCACGTGCTTGTGAAACCCCTCAAGACCAATCGGATTGAAACGTAGTATTTCCGGCACATGATCTCCGGCCGTGCCTAAATCCGGGTAGCCGACGACCAGAAGCGCGCGCTTTGGATGATTGTGCATGAGCCGGACCTTCACGCTGAGCACCAATGCCAAAGTGCTCTCTGATCCAACGAGAGAACGAGCCACATGGAAGCCATTCTCAGGCAAAAGTTCATCCAGGTTGTAGCCGGATACACGGCGCGGGATTTGCGGATATCGGCGCCGAACTTCCTTGCCGTAATGATCGCTCAACGTGCGAAGCCTGGAGTAAATTTCAGCCTGGCGGCCACCTCGGCGCAAAATTTGCTTCAAACTGGATTCGCTCGGCTTGTCTACGGTCAGGCGAAGACCGTCATACGTGAGAATCTCCAGCTCTTCAACGTTGTCCACGGTTTTTCCACCCATCATGGAATGCACGCCGCAGGAATTGTTTCCAATCATTCCGCCAAAAGTGCAGTACTTGTGGGTTGCCGGATCCACGGCGAAGGTAAGCCCAAACTTATTTGCTGCATGGCGCAGTTCATCGCAGATGACTCCCGGCTCAACCCGGGCCGTGCGGTTGTGGAGATCAATTTCTCGAATTTGATTCATGTACTTGGAGAAATCAATCACCACCGCCACATTGCAGCACTGTCCCGCCAGGCTTGTACCGCAACCACGGCCAAGAATCGGCACCTGATGTTTTCTACAGACGTCGACTGTCGCGATCACATCATCCGCATCGCGAGGTATCACAACGCCGATTGGCACCTGCCGATAGACTGAGAGATCGCTCGCATAAAGAGATCGGTTGGCCGGGTCAAAACGTACCTCACCGCAAACAGAGCGTGAGAGCTCATGCATTACTGCCCCGGCTTGATCTCCGTATTTTTCAATTGAAACCAACTGCGATTTAGGCTTGCTTTTGGCCTGAGGATTTACTTGTTGCGTGTTGCCGGCGCGCTCAGTCGCCAGCCGCGTTTTTGATGACAGCATAATCCTGTATGATTCGACGATCTCGGCGGAGGTTTTCGCATTTGCAACTGAGCGATCCCCAAGCCAAAACTCTGCCCACCTCTGCCACAGCGTCCATCACCGTAAATATCTCAAGCATCACTTCACGATATTGTTTATGAAATTGGCGCAACATGCAGCATGAGAATTTGACTCTAATTTAATAACGCCGAAATGTTGGGATGCAGCGGTCGTCAACCCGCGGATTGAAAGGAGCTTATGTTTGCCAAGTTACTTCGTTTCAAATACCAAGAGGCAGCTCGCGAGGCGGCTTCAGATCCAGGACCTGACAACCCGGTCCTCGATCGCCATAACCCGAGCGCAATGGTTCCACCTGCTACGGATGCCGGCGCGGTTTCGCAATTCAAATATCCGTTCTCAATGGCCCACAAGCGCCTTTATAACGGCGGATGGTCGCACGAAGTAACGGTTCGGGAACTTCCAATCGCGAAAGATCTGGCTGGTGTGCTCATGCGACTCACCGCAGGTGGCATACGGGAGCTGCATTGGCATGCCGCGGCGGAATGGGCCATTATGCTCTACGGCAACGCGCGTATCACTGCCATTGATTGGGATGGCAAAAGCTTTGTGGCGGACAGCAGCGTGGGCGATATGTGGTATTTCCCTACCGGAATTCCGCACTCCATCCAGGGTCTAAAGCCGGACGGAGCCAAGTTCCTGCTGGTGTTCGACGAAGGCCATTTTTCCGAGCATGAAACCGTCCTGCTGACAGACTTGATGGCGCATATGCCACGAGAGGTACTGACCAAGAATTTTGGCGTAGATGAAAAAGCCTTGAAAAATTTGCCGAAAGAAGAAAAATTTATTTTCCAGGCTGACCTCCCCAGGTCTCTGGCTGCGGATCAGCGCGCTGCTGCAGGATCGCTTGGGATTTCACCTCATGACTTCGCGTTCCGTGCAGATCAGCCTGCAGTCATCCGACGCAGCAAGGGAGGCGAGGTCCGGATTGTAGACTCCAGCAGCTTCAAAGTTTCAACGACGGTGGCAGCGGCTATCGTAACGGTGCATCCAGGCGCAATGCGAGAGCTGCACTGGCATCCGAATGCCGATGAGTGGCAGTACTATATGGCGGGTAAAGGGAGGATGACCGTTTTCGCAACTGGTGGCCGGGCCCGCACCTTGGATTTTGAAACGGGAGATGTGGGATATGTGCTGAAAACGCTTCCCCACTACATCGAGAATACCGGCGACACCGACCTGAAGTTTCTCGAAATGTTCAAGAGCAGCCACTTTCAGGATCTATCGCTCTCAGAATGGCTGACGCACACGCCACCGGAGCTAGTGATGTCGCACCTTAATATCGATAGAGCAACGCTTGAGGCGATGCCGAAAAGGGCCGTTGTCGTGATGCCGGGTTAAGCGGTCAACTGGATGGTTTGAGGTGTTTTAGATAGTGCGGTTGGGCCTCATCCGCTTGTCATCGCCGTGTATGCCATTATCATGCAATATTTTGATTTGTATGATGAACTGCCAAGATGCGCCATCGCCTATAGCTGGACATCCAGACTTGCAAACGTGCGTTCCTACATAAGGACTTGGCAAGGCAGTCCAGTACCACAGAATTTCGCTCTCACAAAACAGGTTCAGTGGTACTGGATGTCTCCCTCTTTACAACCCGACAAAAGGCCGGTGTGCCCCGGCCTTCTTATCTTTAGAAATGCTGCTTTCTTGCTAATTCGCGACGACCTTTCCTGACAGTTATCTAATCTCTAACCAAACACATGTGGGACCGCTATCGTTCAATCATCCTTTGCTGCTTCGGAATTGGACTCCTTCTCTATATCTGCTTTATTCTGCGATGGGGCTTTCTCCTGATCTACGTGAGCGCCCTTTTCGCCGTTCTCCTCTATCCCTTGGCGCGGTATATCCAGAGAATTCGGATCAGGAAGTGGAGCCCCGGGGTGGGTTCGTCCGTGGTCATTCTATTCGGCGGTATGCTGGGGGCCGTTGTTCTCATTCTGATCTGGTTTGTCCCCCAATTGCTGGGTGACGTTCACGGGATCCGGCAGGTTTGGCCACAGCGCCTCAATCAAATCCAGGAGTGGATGCATCGGACCGTTCCCGCGCTCAACATCAACGCCGGTGAAATCAACTCGCGCGTGCGGGAATTGATGCACCGCAATTTTCAACCAGCAGAACTCACAAAAGGCCTCATCGCGATCGGTACGGTCCTGTTGACTGGGGCCTACTTCATGGTTGACGGCAATCTATCCCCTGGATGGTATCTTTGTTTCCCGCGAGCAATCAATTGCGCATCTGCAGCACATTGCTGCGCAATGGCGGCCGCATGCAGAAGTGGCTTTCTGGTCATTGGCGCAAGTTGGCATTCGCAACAATACAACACGTGAATCATAATGCCATTCAAGGTTCTCTCCGGTGGCCATCCCTCATCTTCTTTCTGTTGGATACGATAAGCACTTAATGCATAGTCGAGCGCTGGTGCTGCGCCATGCTGGATTTACTGTTGAGGAAGCGTTCGGTTTGAAGAGTGCGCTGGCTTTGGTGAACTCTGATTCAATTGATCTCATGATACTTTGCCACACATTATCCAAGCAGGAACGAGCACTCCTTATCTCGGCGGTCCGAAAAGTAAGAAGGCTGCTGCCGATTCGTTTGTATCGAGGCTAAAGATTACGATTTTTCACCGCAGGGCTGCATCACAGCGCACAATGACCCTACTGAACTGGTGGATACCGTGAGATCGGCCGTTCATGTTCTGCGGGCCGCGTAAGAAAAATTAACTTTGTGCCCGGACTTATCCCTTCATCGCCTTATTATCCCTTCATCGCCTTATAAGGATCGGTCAAATTGTGCGCTGCTTTGTTGTCAAAACATTTTATCTTTGCTCGGCGCATCTTGGCCGAGCGTTTGATTAAAGATGAGGACAACGCGTTAATCGGTAGAACGCCTCTTAATCTGTTGCGCACGGACAGAGAATTCCACAACGACCTGAAAACACCGATTCGACACCACAGGTCTGCGAAGAGTTGCTGTCCAGTTCTCCAAAGGCCGAGCCAATCTTCATCATGGAGCGGCCTTCACCTGGTTACATTGCAGCAATTGAAGTAAAAAGCTGCTCTTGCGCGGTCTAATCCCCGCCAATCATTTGGAATATTTACAAATAATAAGGGAGGCAAGATGTACCACCACGTAAAAAAGCTGATGTATACAGTGAACGTGGGAGCCGCTGACCCACGATTCGGCAATATGTTGTTGGAACAATTTGGCGGTGCTAACGGTGAACTGGCTGCGGCAATGCAATACTCAATCCAGGGTTTCAATTGTGAAGATGCAGCCCGTAAAGACCTGCTCATGGATATTGGAACCGAATAACTAAGTCATTTGGAAATAGTTGGCGCGCTCATACGTATGCACTTAAAACCTATGAAGTCAGATCGAGGCGCTGCGGAAGCAGACCCGCTGGTGACAATCGCAGGCGGCGGTGGCGTCAGTCTTGTGAACTCCATGGGCGATGCATGGACCGCAGACTACTTGAAGATCACAGGCGATCTTGCGGTTGATCTGCGGAGCAATATTGCCGCTGAAGCGCGTGCCAAGATCGTTTATGAGCGGCTCATCGGATTCACAGACGATCCGGGGACAAAAGAAGCTCTCCAGTTCCTAATGACCCGTGAGATTACCCACATGCGCGCTTTCGCTGCTGCTCTTGAAAGCATGGAGAAGCCGCCATTTTCTATTGGAATCATTCAGCCCACGCCGGGCCTGGTGGAGCAGTATTTCAATGCATCTACCGGAGAAGGTGATGAAGGTGAAACCGACTATATGGGCCCCTGGAATAAAGCCAATGGGCTTCATTTAGTCCAGTCTGATGTTGTGGATGCAAAAGGTGAGAAGTTGAACACCAAGCCATACATGCCGCAGCCGGGCACTGAAGTCACATCCCCTGCAGACTCAACTCCTGTCGGTGAAAATGTTGGACCAGTGGTGAGGGACAAGCTGCCCCGGAAAAAAGCTTCGTAATAGCCCGTCTTTGCTCGGCTCTGTCTTATTTGTCAGGCAGAGCCGATGCAAACTTTAGTGCGTGATTAGCAGTATCTCCCAAGACCGTATTAAGCGAACGAATTTCGTCCTTTTCACTTGAGGCATATCTTGACGTCCGTTCCGGTTAAGCGTAACGGCGCCCTAAGCATTTCAACACACAGATCAGCAGGGCCAAAGTGATTCACGGGTGGCCTGATAGGTTGCCGTAAATTTCGATTCACGCTCGGCCAACTTGCTCCAAACCAGCAAAACTGAATGGGATTGAGCAAGGGACAACCTCTGCCGCACAAACTTGTTCTTTCTTATCAAGGGGTATGTTGTGGACCAGAACGCTAAAACCAAGTGGATGGAAAGGCTCTTTTTCTGGTTCGTTTACTGGGCATCCAGCTTTTGTTTGTGGCTGCTCTTTGTCAATACCACAAAAATTCATGAACTGTTGATGGCAGCTTTGGCATCGGTTTTGGCTGCGACTGCGTGTGAGATCGTGCGCAATGAGCCGTTCGCCAGCTTTCGTCCAACACTGTGGTGGTTGATTCAGGCTTGGCGTGAGCCTTGGTACATTCTGTCAGGCTGCTCCTCCATCTTTTGGTCTTTTTTCAAACACTTTGTTCATCCTGAGCCCAGCATTTTGCGTCAGGTCGTATATGACGCTGGCGGCGACGATTCGCAGTCAGCCGCGCGCCGGGCTTTGGCTATCACCTACACCAGCATGCCACCGAATTTCATCGTGTTGAGCATTGATCTGGACAAGAATGCCATGGTCGTTCACCAGGTCAGCCAGACTCCAACACCGGTGATGACGCGCAATCTAGGAGCGAAATCATAAAGTATGAATGCATGGCTGATCTCCGCAACTGTTCTATTGTTTGCCCTCATTCCGGTTGGCGTCCTTACTTTTAAAGGCGACCCCATGGACCGTCTGGTAGGGGTTGAGATGATGGGGATTTTTACCACTCTCATTCTGATGTTGCTGGCCCATGGATTCGAGCGCCTACCTTTTTATGATCTGGCTTTGGCCACCGCTTTGCTGTCTTTTGGTAGCGGGTTGGTGTTTGTCCGATTTTTAGAGAGGTGGCTGTGAATAAAACGCAGCTCATCATTGACGTTTTGCTCGGAATCGGCGTTGCCAGTGCGCTGCTGTCCTCGATTGCGCTTTTGGTGATGAAGGATCTTTATGAACGCATGCACTATCTATCGCCACCGGCCACTGTCACCATCATCTGTTTCACTGCCGCTGTACTTGTAGACAAGCACTTCTCCCAGGCCGGGATCAAGGCCACCATCATCATGGTTGTGCTGCTTCTCATGAATGCAATCCTTACTCATGCCACGGCGCGAGCGGCAAGGACGCGCCAGTTCAAGCGCTGGATTACAGACGTCACTGAGGTCCGAGGAACCAATGATGCCAGCACCGCCGGAACTAATTCCCAACCTCTGGTCGATAGTTCGGAGGAAATGTGAGGCAGTCGATATGCTGGTAATGCAGGTGACAATCCTGATTTTCGTCGCGATTGCTGGTGGCGCAGTCGTGTTCACGCGCAATCCGTTGAACCAGGTCATGGGCCTGAGTTTTTTCGGGCTTCTGCTGGCGCTTATGTTCTTTATCTTTCAGGCGCCCGATGTCGCATTTTCCCAAATTGTAGTCGGCGCTGTGGTGATTCCGCTTATGGTGCTTCTGACTTTAATCAAGCTCAAAACCAAGGAGCAAAGCAAAAAAAATGACGCGTAGGTTCCGCAATCTGTTCTTTTTGGCCAGCGCTGCCGGCTTTGCGGTTTTTTATTTGTGGGGATTGCATCTTCTTCCCGGTTTTGGCCATTATCCTGGCCCTTACGGCGACGTTCTGAATGCGCTCTCGGTCTATGAGCGCCATGCCACCGATGTCATCACAGCGGTAAATTTCGATTATCGCGGCTTTGACACTCTGGGTGAGGAGTTCATCCTCTTTACCTCAGTGATGGGCGCAAATCTAT
The DNA here is from genome assembly GCA_035710845.1 of Candidatus Angelobacter sp. Classification (GTDB taxonomy): domain Bacteria; phylum Acidobacteriota; class Terriglobia; order Terriglobales; family Acidobacteriaceae; genus Angelobacter. The sequence continues at coordinate 158,293 of DASTCT010000074.1, read as the reverse complement.
TGCTGCGCAAACAGAAAGATGACAAGGAAGAAGATCCACCACTCGATCTCGCCCGTGACCGGTTGGCACCTCCAACCAGTGATGCTGTGCGCGTAGCCGGTCTAGCACTCTTATTGCCCATTGTGGTCTTCGGAATTTACACAGTAACTCACGGACAGCTCACACCCGGCGGAGGTTTTCAAGGTGGAGTCATTCTGGCCAGCGCTCCCTTAATCATCTATCTTTGCGGCGATTATGAAAACTTCAAGCGGATTACCTCCCATGTTCTTACAGAAGTAATGGAAGCTGTAGGCGCAGGTGGATATGCGGTGACAGGCCTGATTTCATTCATCTTTGGATATAAATACCTGCAGAATTTCATACCGCTGGGACAGACGGGAGATGTTTTCTCCGGAGGAACAATCGCTTTGATCAGCGCGCTTACCGGCCTTGAAGTGGCTGCCGGAATTGTGCTGCTCATGATTTCTTTCTTCAAGCAAACGCTGGTGTATCGCAAGCCAGGTGAAGAACGAGGAGATCGCAATGCATGAATTTCTCAGAATGTTGCCGTTTGGTGTATCGGCTTGGCTGTTTGTGGTAGGACTCTATGGAATCGTTACCAGCAGACACCTCGTTCATCTAATTATGTGTCTGGTGGTCGTGCAGACCTCTACTTATCTGCTCTTGCTCGGTGTGGGATTCAAAGCCGGGGCCACAGCACCAATCTTTGTCGATGTCCCTGTCGGCACTCCTGCCGTTGACCCGGTAACCCATGCTCTCATGCTGACAGATATTGTGGTTGAAGCCACAGTCATGGCGTTGCTTTTGGCGCTGGCTATTCAAGCAAAGGAACATGCCGGATCAGTTGATCCTGAGGAATTGCGGATTCTACGGGGATGAATACTTTCTTACCCGCTACTCCCGTTGCTGTACCGCTGACGATCGCAGCTCTGCTGGCGGCGGTGAACCAACACATTAATCGGCGGTTGGCAGACCTGCTGGCCATTGCTGCGGCTGGATATTGTTTGTGGGCAAGCATCCTACTTATGCTCCGCAGCAGCCACATGCCCATTGTTTACTGGATGGGTGGCTGGGAACCCCGCAACGGTGTTGCCATTGGCATTTCATTTGTCATTGATCCTTTTGGCGCGGGCCTTGCTGGTTTTGCCGCTTTCCTCACATTAATCGCATTAATTTTTTCTCTCCAATACTTCGATTCCATAGGAACGCTTTTTCATGTCCTCATGCTCGCCTTTATGGGTGCGATGTGCGGCTTTTCTCTCACCGGAGATGTGTTCAATCTGTTTGTGTTTTTCGAACTGATGAGCGCGGCTGCGTTTGCCCTGTGTGGATACAAAACCGAAGAAAGCGGTCCGATTGCGGGTGCACTCAACTTTGGCGTCACGAATACGATTGGCGCGTTTTTGGCATTGAGCGGGATTGGCTTGCTTTATGGCCGGACGGGTGCGCTCAATATGGCGCAGATCGGAAAATCTCTTGGTCAAACGCATGACGGCCTGGTGGTCACCGCTTTTGTGCTCATCAGTTGCGGATTTCTGGTGAAAGCTGCCATCGTGCCATTCCACTTTTGGCTTGGAGATGCCCATGCGGTTGCGCCTACTCCCGTTTGCGTGCTCTTCTCCGGCATCATGGTGGAATTGGGCCTGTACGCAGTCGCCCGTATCTACTGGACAATTTTTCATGCCTCGATGGCCCAGTTTGAAGCACAAACTCGCGCTATCTTCGTAACTGCCGGCGTAATCACCGCGATCGTGGGCGCCTTGATGTGTTTTGCCCAGAGGCAATTGAAGCGCCTGCTGGCCTACTCCACCATCAGCCACATGGGACTCTTGCTTTTGGCATTTGGGCTACTAGCACCCCGAGCAATGGGAGGGCTGGCCATCTACCTATTGGGGCACGGTCTTGTGAAAGGCGCTCTGTTCATTGCCGCAGGAATTCTGCTCCATCACCTTGGCAGCGTTGACGAACTAAAGCTGCAAGGACGGGGTCGAGAAGCCACTAGCGGCGCAATCTTATTTTTGTTGCTCGCCCTTGGCCTCTCCGGTGCGCCCGGCTACGGAACTTTTCTCGGCGAAAGCATGGTGGATTCTGCAGCAGAGACAGTGCACTATGCCTGGATTTCTTACATCTTTATGTTCGCAGCCATTATTACCGCTGCAGCGGTATTCCGCGCAGCTGGCCGCATTTATTTTGGCTGGGGCCCGGGAATAGATCAATCGCAAGAGGAAGAAGGGGAAACCGATGAATCCAGAGAAACGACCGGTGGCCCAAGCGTGCCTCTCACGATGGTGATTCCAGCGTTCCTCCTGCTTCTATTGGCTATAGCCATGGTATTTGTCCCACAGTTTCGAGAGAAAGTAGAACTTGCAGGCATGCGCTTTCAAGATCAGGCTGCCTATCAGGCTGAGACTCTTTTCCATGCAGAAGTTCCCGCCTATCACGCCCAACCAAGCGAGCCGTTGTTGCCCAGCATCATTCGTGGGTCGGTTTCTACTTTGCTGGGACTTCTTGTGGCTGGTTACGCTCTTTTCCGCAAACGCCTGCCTTCCAAGTACCTCGATTTTTCAGGCGGGTTTGGTCGCGCTCTCAAGCCGCTACGAATGATTCATAGCGGCAACATGTGTGATTATGTCGCATGGCTTACCTTCGGTGTCGCCCTGTTCGGTGGCCTCTTCGCTCTATTCATCCACTAAAGAGAGATCGTGCTTAATTTGTGGCATGAAAAATGGCCCTGTGGCGACTTGAACGTTCAGCTCACTATCTGGTTGAGATTTGCCGCTGCACGTTTATCTAATAAAGTTAGGGGAGAACGTGTTAGCAGAGTTTGGCTTTCACGGCCCTTTTTATTTGCTTCACCAACTCCGCCAGGACCAGGAAGAATTCTGTTTGCCATCGCCAGAGCAGAAATCACCGTATCTGGCGCTAGAGCATGAGCCAGTGCCGCCACTTTCGCAACTGGAGTAATCGTTAGCGACGCTCGACCATTGCGGCAGGCATTTACGATCTTTCGAGCCGCGCGGGCGGCGCCAATCGTAATCAGGGGCGCAGAATCGCTCAATGTGAACCAGGTATATTCTTTCCGATGCTGACTTTTGAAATTGGCATTACGCGGGCTGCCGGTGCGCATGAGACCAGGATAAACAGTGGTGACGAAGATATTATGTTTTCTTACTTCGGCGGCTAGCGCTTCAGAGTAGCCGGCCAATGCAAACTTGCTGGCATCATAAGCAGCCAAGTGCGGCACACCGATCTTTCCTCCGATTGAGGAGATATTCACAATGCGTCCGTTGCGACGATGCTGCATTCCCGGCATCACCGCTTTGATCAGATTGAGCGGCCCCCAAAAATGTGTAGCCATGGCAAGTTCAAAGTCAGCGGTCGTCGCCGTTTCAATCGGCCCTACCTCAATTCGGCCAGCGTTGTTGACCAGCACGTCTAAAGGCCCTTCACTCGCTTCAAGTTCCTGGATCAATTCTGTTGTCGAGGCTTCTTGAGTGATGTCGCAAATCGCTGTGCGGACCTGAAGTCCGGCACGCGCCAGTTGTTCTTTTGCTCGCCCAAGCTCTTCCAAGTCTCGCGCACAGATGGTTACCCGACTGCCTTGCGATGCAAATTCGCGAGCCAAGGCAAGTCCCAGGCCGCGTGATCCACCGGTGATCAGTACGTTTTTATTCAAAAGGTCGTAACGAGAAAACCTTGAGCGCAGGCTACGCGCCAGCACAATGCCGGCTCCGCACGTGAGAAGAGCTGAAGAAAGTCGCATACTTTTGTTGGATGCAAGGATTTCAAAACAAGGTCGATGGATGCCAAGGCAGAATTTGATAACCGCGACGTGGATCTTTCGGGTTGTTCGCCCTCAGCTTCGGCTCTGTTTCATTGACAGTAGCGATGGAGGAATCCAAAGACCCATCATTCGTGCGTGACATGATGGGTCATGATTTTCCTACCCTGCTGACTAGAAAGCCAATCGCAGAGCAAATTGTATCTGCCTTGGGTTATACAACGCACGCGGCGTCCCATAGGTTGGATTCGGCGATCCTTCCAGGAAATGTTGCGTTGCGGAGCAGCCCTGCGCCGTGCTGTTGAAATTGCAGAAATCGGCAGCGCCGTACACCGTGTTGTAGAACCTTACGTTCACTGTGTTGAACAGGTTAAATGCCTCGGCCATCGCTTCAATGTTCAACTTTTCCGTAGCCTTGAAAGTACGCGCAAGCCTCAGGTCGATCGATTGATAGGTATCTCCTTTGAAGGTGTTGCGCGGCTCAATTCCTACGCGGTCATTGTTGCCGAAAATATCGCCATTGGCGTCAAATCCGGCGAACTTGGTGAAATAATTTGGCGATTGCAGCGACACGATGGTGCTCACTTGGAAATTGTTGACAAAGGCGTTCATCTTCGTCGGCCCGGCAAGCGTCGTGTTTAAGACAAAGCGCTGGCCTACATTGTCAGAAGAAATCGCGCGTTCGGCCCTGAGATTGTTGCTGTCCTGGGGAATAAGAACAAAGCTGGGGTTCGGCCCGTCATCAATTCCCTTTGACCAGGTATAGCTAACCCCGGTGCTGAAGTGATGGCTCATGCGCTTGTTGAAGTTCACCAGCAGGCCATTCCACTCGGAGTTCCACCGCGAGGCCGCCTCAAAATAGACGGCGTATAAAGTTGGGAAGCCCGGTGCAGCGCTGCGCGCACCCGGAACGCCGGGAGCGGCAAAGTAAGTGTTCTTAACGCCAGTTTGTCCTTGGGAATTGTGGACCGTCACTTGGCCGCTGGGATCAGGCTGATTCACGTTGAAGAAACTTCCCAGATGCACACCTTTGGAGCGCAGGAAGCTGATATCGAGAGCTGAGTTCTTTGTCGGCTGGAATTCGAGCCCCAAACTAGTTTGGATTCCATACGGTGCCTTGTGGTCTTTGTCGAAACGCGCGATCACGGCATCGCCAAAGAAGCCGCAGCCAGCCACGGTGCCACCCGGACAGAAGCCCAGTGGCGCAGCATCAGGATAAGTCCCAGTCAGCATGTCTGACAATGCGATCGAGGTGATGTTCGGAGCGCTGGCAAAGGCAAAGAGACGGGTTGCGGCGTTGAGAGCGTTTTCATCCGGACGGCCCGGAAAGGTTCCGGTGGTACCGCCGCAGGAAGGCGCCTGACATGCCAGCAGGGGCATGGGGATGATCCCATGGAAAATACCCGCGCCGCCGCGAAGAACTATGTTGTATTTGCCGCCAAAGTGATAAGCGAAGCCCGCGCGCGGATCAAATTCCGCTTTCTGGCCATTCAGAACATTTGAGGGAAAGGTCTCAAACTGATAGCGCAAGCCGGCGTTGAAGCTGAAATTGTTTCTTACCTGCCATGTGTCCTGGACGTAAAGCCCGCCGTAGTTGTGCGGAGTGTCTCCTTCGGCTTGGTGGCGAACGGCATCAGAGATTCTCCGTCCCTGGAACACAGAGGTATTGAAGGTTGCCTCAGTGAAAGTCGGAGCCTGGAAGCGCTCAAAGAAAAGTACCTGCGGAGCGCCTGCTTCCAGACTGAATGGGCATTGTGCCGCGAACAGGCAGCCAAAGTCAGCTTCAAAGGGGTAGAACAACGGGAATGACTCCAGCGTGTTCACGTGGCTGAAGTCGCCACCGAAGGTGAGCGTGTGCCTGCCATGCTGCGAAGTTACGTTGTCCACGATCTCAGTGCGGCTTTCCTGATAAAAGTCCGGGTTGCCGCGGTTCACGCCCGCCGTGAAAGTGTTGAGCACCTCAAGGTGAGGCTGCGTGGTAACCGTCGGAAAGTCAAACGTCCGGTGCCCGTATTGCAAACGCAGTTCGTTCACCAGATGCGATGAAAAAGTTGAGGTAAGACTGCCGACCAGCGACTGGTCACGAAGATTGTTGTCTTTGAAACCTGAAGGCAGATCAAATCCGTCATTCAGCGGCGACACGTTGGTCAAGCGCCCATCATTGAAAAAGTAGCGCAGAAACATATACTGACGGTCCGTAAAGGAATGGTCCAGCTTGACCAGGAAATTGTCATAGTCACTCTTGCGATTGACGTTGAGCTGCTCAGGCGCGAGGCCAAAGTTGGTTTTGAACTGATTGATCTGCGTAAGATTCGCCAGAATCACCGAGTTGTAATACGGATTTTCATTGCGGCGCTGGCCTTCATAATTGCCGAAGAAGAAAGTTCGGTTCTTCTTGATCGGACCGCCCAGCGTAAATCCAAACTGGTTTTGCTGCAGCTTATTTAATCCCGGTGCAGCCAGTTCGCTTTTGGCATCAAAGGCGTCGTTGCGCAGGTATTCGTACACTGAGCCGTGCAGATCATTAGTTCCGCTCTTGGTAATAATGTTCACAATACCGCCGACCGCGCGGCCTGCTTCCACGCTGTAAGTATTGTTGACGACGCGGAATTCGCGAACTGCGTCAGTCGAGGGGGTGGTCTTCTGCACACCGGAGGCTGTGGAGATGTTGTCGGCGCCATCAATTGCGATGAAATTGTAGTGAATATTCTGGCCGGCGAAGGAGAGCTTGGTCACCGGTTCAATGATCACGTCGGTACTGCCGGAAGTAGTGTCACCGATTGTAACGCCAGGCGCGAGCAGAGCGAAATCAATGAACTGGCGTCCGTTCACCGGCAGATTCTTGATCTGCGCCTGCTCGATCACAGTATCGGTGGAGGTGCGGGTGGTCTCTACCAGAGGCGCTTCCGCCGTAACTGATAACTGCTGCTCAATCTGTCCGGGAGCGAGAGTGAAATCCAGAGTCGCGCTTTGACCTACCGTGAGAGGGATGGAGCGAGTCTGCTCCTGGAATGTTCCCGCCTTCACTTCCACCTTGTAATTGCCTACCGGCAAGGAGGCGATGCTGTACTCGCCGTTTGCGTCACTCGTGGCGGAGCGGGAAAGGCCGGTATCCGTATTGGTGGCTGTTACTGCGGCTTTGGCCACCACAGCGCCGGAATTGTCGGTCACTCGCCCTTGCAACGTGGCGGTGATGCTCTGGCCAAAAGCAGCCGTACACAACAGCAATGCAAGCGACAAACTCACAACGTTCATCCCAAAACGATGTTGCATAACCTTTCCTCCCTCCGCTGGCGACCAGAACTATATCCCGGCAGAAGACGGATTGACAAGATATTTGACATCTAAAATGTTTATACTTAGAATTTTGCCAAATGCTCCGGCCTTGCCCCCTAACTGGGCCAAGCCGCTGCGCCCGGTCCTTAAAAAGCTCCTGCTGCACGAAGTCACTGCACTCATTGAGGCGGAAATGGCCGAGCGATTTTTCAAGAAGGAAGTCCAGAAGTCCTACCTCGGCGAAGGACAGGAATTTTGTGATGACGGGATTTTTGCCGCACCCAAAGCCCTCCTTGCGGAAATGAATCTATCGACCGGAGGCAGACCATGAAAATCGTTTGCCTGGGTTGCGGCCCCGCCGGACTTTATTTTTCCATTCTGCTCAAGAAAACTAACCCTTCATGGGACATCACGGTCATTGAACGCAACCGGCCCACTGACACCTTTGGTTGGGGCATCGTCTTTTCAGACAAGACTATGGACGGTTTCCGCAGCGTCGATCCGGAGACCCACGCGGAAATTACCCGCTCTTTCCGCCACTGGGATGATATCGATGTTTTTTTCAAAGGCAGCAAGATCACATCGGGCGGGCACGGCTTCTGCGGGATTGCCCGCATCAAGCTTCTTCAGATCATGCAAGAACGCGCCGCCGGCCTGGGCGTGAAACTCGTCTTTCAGACCGAAGTCATCGATCCCGACGACTATGCTGCTCAATACGATCTGGTCATTGCCTCAGATGGCGCCTCGTCGATCACTCGACGCAAGTATGAGAGCGTCTTTAGGCCCAATATTCAGGTTCGCCGCAACCGCTTTGTCTGGCTGGGCAGCCGGCGAAAGCTCGACGCTTTCACCTTCGACTTCAAGGAGACCGAATGGGGCTGGTTTAACCTGCATGCCTACCGCTTTGACGATGAATGGTCCACATTCATTGTTGAAACGCCGGAGAAAAACTGGCTGGCGGCAGGCATCGACAAAATGGAGCAGGAAGAATCGATCGCGCTCTGTGAAAAGCTTTTTGCCGAGCGGCTTGACGGCAATCCACTCATCTCCAATGCCAAACATCTGCGCGGCTCGGCGATCTGGCTCAAGTTCAATCGCGTTCTGTGCGAAAAATGGTTTCATAAGAACATCGTGCTGATCGGCGACGCCGCTCACACCGCCCACTTCAGCATCGGCTCCGGCACCAAGCTGGCCATGGAAGATGCCATTGCGCTTTCCCGCGTGCTCTCAACCCACAACGGCAACGTGGAAGGAGCGCTGCAACGCTACCAGGAAGAACGCGAGATCGAAGCCCTGAAATTGCAAAGCGCGGCGCGCAATCGCATGGAGTGGTTTGAAGAGGTTGAGCGCTATGTTCATCAAGAACCGGAGCAATTTGCTTACGGCCTGCTCACCGGCAGCCAGCGCATAGGCCATGCCAATCTCAAGCTGCGCGACTCGGATTATATCGCGCGAGTAGAAAAATGGTTTGCCGGGCGCAGCGGCGTGAACCGTTCGCTGCCGCCGATGTTCACGCCCATTTCAGTCCGTAACGTCACGCTGAAGAACCGCGTGATCTGCTCTCCGATGGCCACCTATATGGCAGAAGATGGCCTGCCCAATGACTTTCATCTTGTGCATCTTTCATCGCGTGCCATGGGCGGCGCTGCCATGGTGGTCACGGAGATGACCTGCGTCTCGCCCGATGCGCGCATCACCCCGGGATGCCCGGGCATGTGGAATGATGATCAGCAAAATGCCTGGAAGCGCGTGGTTGATTTCGTGCATACGCATACCGACGCTAAGATTGCCTTTCAACTCGGGCATGCTGGGCGCAAAGGCTCAACGCGCATGGGATGGGACGCCATTGACCAGCCGCTGCAATTTGGCAATTGGCCGCTGATTTCAGCTTCGCCTTTGCCTTACATTGCCAACGTTTCTCAGGTGCCTTACGAGGCTACGCGGGCGGACATGTGCCGCGTTAAGAATGATTTTGTTGCGGCGACGCGCCGCGCCATTACAGCCGGCTTTGATTGGCTGGAGTTTCACTGTGCTCATGGCTATTTAATGTCGAGCTTCATTTCGCCGCTCACCAATCAGCGCACCGACGAATATGGCGGCAGCCTGGAGAACCGCTGCAGATTTCCACTGGAAGTTTTTCAGGCGATGCGCGCTGTGTGGCCGCAGCAGCTTCCCATGAGCGTCCGCATCTCCGCTCATGACTGGGTGCCGGGCGGGCTCACGCCGGAAGATGCGGCGCAGGTTGCGCGCCTTTTCAAAGAAGCGGGGGCTGACGTGATTGACTGCTCGTCCGGGCAGGTCAGCAAGGCGGAAAAGCCAGTCTACGGGCGCATGTTCCAGGTTCCGTTTGCGGACAAGATTCGCAATGAAGTTGGCATTCCGACCATTGCTGTGGGAAATATTTTTGAAGGCGATCACGTGAATACGATCATCGCCGCGGGCCGCGCAGATTTGTGTGCCGTGGCACGGCCACACCTGGCTGATCCGGCCTGGACCTTGCATGAAGCAGCAAAGCAGGGATTTACAGAGATCACGTGGCCTAAACAATATCTGAGCGGCAAGGAGCAACTGGAAAGAAACATCGCCCGTGCTCAGCTGATGTTGCAGGTATAGGTATGGAACAGAGTTCACAAGCACTCGCCGGCAAACACGCGGTTGTCACCGGCGGCGCGCGAGGCATAGGCGCGGCGGTGACGCAGGCGCTCGTGGCCCACGGAGCAAACGTCACCATGCTTGGCCGCAGTTCCGGCCCTCCGGCGGAACTAACTAACCAGCCACATCTTCACTATGTTCAAGGGGATGTCTGCGAAGCTGAAACAATCGTGCGTGCGTTTGACTCTGCGTATTTTCAGTTTGGTCCCATACAAATTCTGATAAACAACGCAGGCCAGGGACGCTCTGCTCCCTTCCTGAAGACGGACCTCGCTCTCTGGCGAAGCATGATGCAAGTGAACCTGGACAGCACCTTTCATTGCATTCACGCCGTTCTGCCTGCCATGCTTCAGGCCGGATGGGGGCGCATTGTGAATGTTGCCAGCACAGCCGGACTCAAAGGCTATGGCTACGTTACGGCATATTGCGCGGCAAAGCACGGCGTGGTCGGGCTTACACGTTCATTGGCGCTTGAAGTCGCCACCAAGGGAGTCACTGTCAACGCGGTCTGCCCCGGATACACAGAGACCGAGATGTTGCAGCGGACGATCGACGGCATTGTGGCAAAAACCGGACGCACAGAAGCCGAAGCGCGAGCCGAGTTGAGCGCCGGCAATCCGCAAAAGCGAATTGTCCAACCGGAAGAGGTGGCCAATGCAGTAGTGTGGCTCTGCCTTCCGGGAAGTGAAGCGATCACCGGCCAATCCATTGCGGTTGCCGGTGGCGAAGTGATGTGAGGGATCGAATGGCAAGTACTTCAACCATCCGCAAAAACAATAACGGTTCAGGCGATGCCAACCAAGTGCTGGATTTGGAAACGCGCGCTCAAAAAGGCGATCACCAGGCGTTGCGCCTCTGGCTGCGTCTTCTTTCATGCACAGTGCAAATTGAAAACAAGGTCCGTCTCCGCCTGCGCCGCGAGTTCAACATGACTCTGCCGCGGTTTGATCTGATGGCCCAACTTGAGCGTAGTCCCGGCGGGCTGCGCATGAACGAGCTTTCCCAGCGGCTGATGGTCTCCGGCGGTAACGTAACCGGGATCACCGACCAACTCGAGCGGCAGCACCTTGTAACCCGCGAAGACTGCCCCGGCGATCGCCGCGCTTTTACCGTAAGATTGACGTTTAGTGGCTTGAAGCTCTTTCGTGAAATGGCCGTGCGGCATGAGCAGTGGATCATCGAACTGCTTGGCGGGCTCAGTTGTGATAAGAAAGAAGCTATGATCAAGCAGTTGGGCAAGCTGAAGTCGCACCTCAACGGCGCCAACTCAACATCGCAAAAGTTCAACCAACGTCTGCAGCCCGGGAGGGTCCGATGAGCGATGGGACGAAACTCTCGGGCCCAAACCTGGCCGGACGCGCACTGGCTGATTATTCCGCCCAACATTTCAAGTACATATATAAGGATGGCATTGCTTCCATTACGCTCGATCGCCCGGAACGCAAAAATCCGTTGACCTTTGATTCTTATGCCGAACTGCGCGATCTGTTTCACGCCATGACGCTGGCTCCTGATGTAAAAGCCGTGGTGCTTGCTGGTTCAGGCGAGAACTTTTGCTCTGGAGGCGACGTGCATGAGATCATCGGCCCGCTTACCGAGCTAGAGATGCCGGGCCTGCTCGCCTTCACGCGAATGACCGGTGATCTGGTGAAGGCCATGCGCGCCTGCCCGCAACCGATCATTGCAGCAATTGATGGTGTCTGCGCTGGCGCCGGTGCGATCCTGGCAATGGCATCCGATATCCGCCTTGGCACTTCTCGCAGCAAGACAGCTTTTCTTTTTACCCGCGTGGGCCTTGCCGGCTGTGACATGGGTGCGTGCGCCATTCTGCCACGGATCATCGGGCAAGGTCGCGCTGCCGAGCTTTTATTTACCGGGCGCAGCATGAGCGGCGATGAAGCTGAACGCTGGGGTTTTTTCAACCGCTTGTGTGCGCCGGAAGAACTACTCTCCGCAGCTACGGGGTTGGCGGCTGAACTTGCCTCCGGCCCCACGTTTGCTCATGGCATGACCAAGAAAATGCTCCACCAGGAATGGAACATGGGCGTGGATGAAGCCATTGAGGCAGAGGCACAAGCGCAGGCCATTTGCATGGCGACCAAGGATTTCACTCGCGCCTACCAGGCTTTTGTCGCCAGGCAAAAACCGGTGTTCAAGGGAGACTGACAGGATGAGCAGCCATCTCGACTGGCCTTTTCTGGAGTCTCGCCACAAGACACTGGCAAAGGAACTGGAACTTTGGGCCGGCCACATGCTGTCTCAGGACACTCATCCGCAGTCGGTGAGGGAAGTGGATGAAGCGTGCCGCACACTTATACGCCGGCTAGGCGAAGGCGGATGGTTGAAGTATGCGATCGGCGGCAAAGCGTATGGCGCTTCCGCTGACACAATTGATACGCGCGCCGTCTGCCTGATCCGTGAAACGCTGGCCTACCATTCCGGCCTTGCCGATTTCGCGTTTGCCATGCAGGGCCTGGGCTCGGGCGCCATATCCAACTTCGGAACACACGATCAGAAGCAGCGATATCTTTCCCGCATTGCCAGCGGCGCAGCTATCGCGGCGTTTGCCATCTCTGAACCCGATGCGGGATCAGATGTTGCAGCTCTTAAATGCACCGCAAAAAAAGAAGGGAACTGTTACCTGATCGATGGCGAAAAGACGTGGATCTCCAACGGCGGCATCGCTGATTTCTACGTAACGTTTGCGCGGACTGGCGAAGAAGCTGGTTCAAAGGGAATTTCCGCCTTCATCGTCGATGCCGAAGCACCCGGTCTTAGAATCGCACAACGCATTGAAGTCATGGCGCCGCATCCTCTGGCGCGCCTGGTATTTGATAATTGCAAAATTCCTGCCATGCAGCTTCTCGGCGAACACGGCCAGGGATTCAAAATCGCGATGTCTACACTCGATATCTTTCGATCGTCGGTCGCCGCGGCAGCTCTGGGATTTGCCAGGCGCGCACTCAAGGAAGCGCTCTTACGCTCCACGTCGCGCAAAATGTTCGGCCAGACATTGGCAGACTTCCAGTTGACCCAGGCCAAGCTGGCCAAAATGGCAACCGACATCGACTCCGCAGCGTTGCTCACCTACCGTGCCGCATGGTTGAAAGACAAAGGCGAACCAGTCACGGTGGAAGCAGCAATGGCCAAGCTGACCGCAACAGAGATTGCGCAGCAAGCCATTGACTCCGCAGTGCAGATATTTGGCGCGCTCGGGGTGGTAAGCGGTCAGACGGTTGAGCAACTCTACCGCGAGATCCGCCCATTGCGAATTTATGAAGGCGCGACTGAAGTGCAGCAGCTGATCATTGCGCGTGGCATCATCAAAGCACACCAGGCAAGTGAGGGCTAGCGTGGCTGATGCCCGAAAAGCAACTGGGTCCTCCGTCACTGCGCCATCGTTCACAACAGAAGTGCTGGTGCGCTTTGCCGATTGTGATCCGGCGGGAATTGTTTTCTATCCAAAGCTGCTGGAGATGTTCAACAACCTGGTGGAAGACTGGTGCAGCACCGGGTTGAGATTTTCTTTCGACGATATCGTGATCCAACGCGGTTGGGGACTGCCGACCGTACGTCTTGAAGCCGACTTTATTGCGCCTTGTTGCATGGGTGAGGTGCTGACGGCCAAGCTTTTTGTCCGCAGGATCGGCAGAAGCTCCCTTCATGCGGACATCGTGCTGTGCGGGCCTGACCAGAGGGACCGCGTCCGCGGAAAAGTGGTGCTTGTCTTGACTGACAGGCGAGAGCATCGCGCAATCGCATTCCCCGATGCGCTGCGCAACCGGATCCTGAGTTTTGTTGTGGCTGGCTGATGTGTCAGAAAAATTGAAGAGGACTGAAAACGGAATGAAATTTCTGCAACCACCAAATTGGCCCCGGCCCAAAGGTTACTCGAGCGGCGTAGCTGTAAAAGGAAGCATGGTGTTTTTAAGCGGCATTGTTGGCTGGGATGCTCAGGGCCGGTTTACAAGCAGCGACTTTACCGCGCAGGTGCGCCAGGCACTACTGAATATTGTTGAGGTCCTGCATGAGGCAAACGCCAAGCCTGAACACATTGCGCGCATGACCTGGTATGTGCTCGACAAGAGCGAATATCTTGCGTCTGCAAAAGCATTGGGCGCGGTTTACCGCGAAATCATTGGCCGCCATTATCCCGCAATGTCTGTTGTGGAAGTTTCCGGCCTGCTGGAGTCCGCTGCACGGGTGGAGATTGAAGTTACGGCTGTGGTACCGGACTAGCGCTGCACTCCGGGTTGCTGCTTCCTGCGCTCCTGCTCGCGCAAACGCGACCGTTGCAGCTTTCCCGTTGAGGTATGCGGTAACTCAGTCACAAATTCAATCGCACGCGGATATTTATACGGTGCAATACGGGATTTCACATAATCCTGCAGCTCTCGCCGCATCTCATCGCTCGCCTCTTTTTCTTGAGTAAGCACCACGAATGCTTTAACGATTTCGCCACGCTGCTCGCTGGGCGCACCGATCACAGCACATTCGGCAACTTTAGGATGTTCGATGAGCACAGACTCAATCTCAATGGCGGCGATCTTGTAGCCGGAGCTCACAATCAGGTCGTCAATACGGCCTTCATGCCAGAAATAACCGTCTTTATCCCGGCGATAAGCGTCCCCGGTAATGTTCCAGCCATTTTGCACATATTTGCGCTGAAGGTCAGGCGCGTCCAGATAGCGGCAGCCCGTTGGACCACGCACGGCCAGCTGGCCTACTGTGTTCGCAGGAAGCGGCTGCCCGGCGTCATCCACAACGATTGCTTCGTAGCCGGGCACTACCTTGCCGGTTGCGCCAGGACGGATTTCATTGCCGGCTGCTGAAATAAAGATGTGCAGCAACTCCGTGGAACCAATGCCGTCGATGATTGAAATGCCTGTTGCTTTGCGCCATGCCTCGAATACGGCAAGCGGCAGCCGCTCACCGGCGGAAACGCATTTTTTTAGCGACGAAAGATCATAGCGCGGAACAAACTCCACCATGCTGCGGTAGAGTGTTGGCGCGGTAAAGCAAATTGTGCACTTATGCTGTTCGATCGCCTGCAGCAAACCTTCTGCGCTGATTTTCGGCAGCAACAGCGTAGAAGCGCCTGCGCGCAGCGGAAAGAGCAACAGCCCACCTAATCCAAAGGTAAATGCCAGGGGTGGGCTGCCGCAGAAGATGTCATCTGCATTCGGCTTGAGTACGTGTTTTGAAAATGTATCGCAGACCGCCAGGATGTCACGATGAAAATGGACCGTGGCTTTGGGCTCGCCGGTGGTGCCGGAGCTGAAAGCGATGAGAGCAACATCGTCATGCGCGGTATCTGCATTCGTGAACGTGAACGGGAATCCAGCGAGCAGCGCAGGAAGCTGCGTGAGACTGTGATTCTCATAGCAAATAATTTTTTCCAACACCGGCGCCGATTGTTTTGCTTCGTTCAGTTCGGCGGTGTGTTCGCTGGCACAAAGCGCGTATTTGATCCTGGCTTTAGCTGCAATCGCGGCCAGTTCCTGCGCCCGCAGAAGAGGCATGGTTGTTACCGCAATGCCTCCAGCCTTGAGCACAGCAAACCAGCAGGCCGCCAGCATAGGAGTATTGGCGTCACGCAATAGAACGCGTTCTCCCCGCAGTAGTCCATGGCTCACCAGCAGATTTGCCAGCCGGTTCGCGCGCTCCAACAATTGCTGGTAAGTCCAAACGCCGTCGTCTGTGCGAAGGCAGGGCCGTGCTCCAGCACCCGCTTCAACGTTGCGGTCCAGCAATTCCACAGCTGCGTTGAGATGAGCAGGATATTCCAGCTCAGCCATGCCGCAGGTCTTGATGACCGGCCACAGTTCTTTTGGGGGCAGATGATCCTTCGCAAATGTATCAATGTGCTCGCCGACGGAGCGGGATTGGTTGCCGAATCTCTCTGCTGAACGCAGCTTGGATTTAGACAATGCTCAAGTCCTCGACATCGCTGACGGTCGTGGCCGCAGGTTGCTTATTACATCGCACCCACATATGGGTTCATCACTGCAAAAACAAGATTTTGACACCTGAAGTATGTGACTTTAGACTCCTAGCATTCGCTCTTGCATAGATCAGCTTTTCGGGGCTTGCGCGCGCCGCGGGCAAGAGCATTCTCAACCAAGGATAACCCTTATGTCCACACCCGAACCGTCGATCGCTACGACGCAATTGGATGTTGTGGGCTTTGCCCGGGTCAGCGCGCGCCGGCTGCTTACGCTCGCCGGGATCGGCATGATTCTGGTAGGAATGATTTTTGGCGATATTTTTGCTGTCTTTGTTCTGCACCAGAATGCTGCGCGCGTGGGGGCCAGTTTGACTGCTGCAGCTCACGCGGCCCAGGCGGGCGATAGCGCTGCGGTTGCCGGGCACTTCAAAAGTACGGGAGAGTTTCTGGAAAACCGCGGCACTAAGGTGGACACGCACGTTCACCTGATTGCTTTTGGCTATCTCGCGCTGTTGCTGGCGCTGGTTCAACCCTGGATCGGCCTCTCTGAAAATGTTAAACGCCGTCTGGCCTGGCTCTTTGTATTAGGTGCAGTCCTGCTGCCTGTCGACGTTTTTTTGATTCACTACGTTGGTCTGGCATACAGCCCGTTGCAGGCCATTGGCTGGGCCAGCATCTTTGCCGATATTGGCGGCTTGCTCGTACTGGTTGTAACCATAGCTTATCTGGTTGGCATTCTGCGGAACTTTCGTACTAAGCAACTTGCATTCTCAGACGTGCTTCTGCGCGATCGAAGTACGTCTGCGCGCTGGCTGCTGGCAGGCGGTCTCATGCTGATTCTTTTGGGATTTCTCCACGGCGCATACTACGCGAGCGTGGATCTTTACAGGCATGAAGCGGCCGATTACACGATTCTTTCCCAGATGAGCTCAGGCGCAGCCGCGCAGAACCCGGCTCAGATCGATCAGGCCCTGGCTGACTACGGACATCTTCAGGGGGATAAAGCTGTCAAGATCGCCGGGCACGCGCATGTGATTGAATTTGGGCTGCTCGCCATGCTGGTGGCATTTTTTCAGCCATACGTTCAACTTGCGGAAGTGTGGAAGCGGCGCTGGGCAGCGATCCTGCTTCTGGGATCTCTACTTCTTCCTGTCTGCGTACTGCTGGAGATGCGCTTCGGGCTTCTTGCCGGCGGAGTTGCCGATCTTGGCGGGCTGCTCGTGATCGTGGCGCTGCTTGCTATGTGGATTGGCATTCTCCGTTATACCGGCAGTATTGATGCGACGGCAAACGGAGACCGCTCATGAGCGCGAGGCAACTACTCTTATTCGGCGGTATCGCGCTTGCCATACTGGGCATGAGTTATGGGCTGTGGTACGCGGCATTTGCCGAACATCAGGCGCTGGATGGAATAGGCGTGTCGCTCACTACAGGATTTCAGGCTGCAGCTCAAAGAAATCCCGCAGATGCGGAGAAAGCTCTTCTTCAATACCAGCAGGCAAAATATAACTATGATCGCCAAATCGATGTGCACGGACACTGGCTCGGTCTCTCGATGCTGCTCCTTGTTCTGGCCATTGCCTCGGACCAAGTCTCGATCGCGGAAAAATGGAAATTTCTTCTCGCTTCGGGCCTGCTCCTTGGCTCCGTGCTCTTCCCCTTGGGCGTACTCATGCAGACCTGGAGCCATGGAACTCTGCCGAGAGCAGTAGCTATTGTCGGTTCTGCCCTGGTGATCGCATCTCTGGCAGGCATGGCGCCTGGCTTTTTGCGACGTCAGCACACATAGTTCCCACTCTTCTCAACTTGATATCATGGTAGTAACGTGCGTGAACGCTGCGACGGACAGTCCGTTCATGCCGGCTAGGACCGCAAATCGCTTCAACTGCCGAAGGAGCCAAGAAAAACCCATGCCGAATGAGTTTCAAAAGCCCATCCTGGAAGGCAAGGGCGCCACTGATTATGAACGCTATCTCCGCACTGATGATCTGCTTTCGCTGCAAACAGCAACGGAAGAACTCTCGCATCCTGACGAGCTGACGTTCCAGGTGGTGCACCAATCCTCAGAGTTGCTGATGAAGGGAGCAAGCTGGGAACTGGAGCGGGCCCGTGTGTCACTGACTGAAGGCAACTATCCTAACGCTGCGCGACTCATGCGCCGCGCCAATGCCATACTGGAGTATCCGATTTCGCTGCTGCATGTACTTGAGACCATCACTCCATATGATTATCACATCATCCGCTCCGGCCTGGGGCATGGCAGCGGGTTGGATTCGCCGGGATTTCTGTCCCTCCTGCATATTGCGCCACGCATTGGCGATGCCTTTCAGGAGCAACTCGCGAACAAAGGCCTGACAGCAGACGATATCTACCGCCGGCATGAAGAATTTTTCGGTTTGCATGATGTTGCTGAACGAATGCTCGACTTTGATGAGCGCATGCAGTTGTTCCGCTTCCATCATTTGAAGCTGGCGCAGCGCATCATTGGCGCCGGCGTCATCGGAACAATGGGGACCCCGGTTGAGGTTCTGCAACAACGAATGCAACATGTGGCTTACAAGGAATTGTGGGATCTGCGAAACCAGATCACTTCCAGCGCAGGACGCTGCCCCTGACAGCCAACCATTGATCGCAGGAATGAGCAGAAGCTCCTATGTGATCCTCGCAATGAGTTAATCACTCGAACCCGATGGTAGTATCCTAATTAATTAGGACACCACCAAATTTTGGGAACCACCGTAGGAACCCTGAAGAGCTGGCGATCACGCGGAATTGGCCCGAGTTGAGTGAAGCTCGAAGCAGCTGTAAGGCATGACGTCAAGGAGCTCCTTGACGTCATCAAGAGGAACACCCGCGTACTTCCGTACGATTTGTGCCGCAACCAAGAACCCGCTAAGTTACTGATTTTATGGCGCGCCCTAGGTGACGATCTTAGAACTTTCTGTGTTCCATAAAGCTCGGTAACTCCTCATGCCTGAGTCGCTCGCACTGTCATCGGTACTTCAATGATCTTCGGGGCATGTCCGGTTTGCCCGTTATCTAGGAGCTTCGGGGATCGATTCACAGAAGCCGACTTCTCGGGAGTAATGGAGAATCCGGCCTACTGGCCTTAAGTTTTAGCTGGCCCCCTTTCGTGAGTCCCAACAGGAAAATGGCGCTTCTTCGGCTCCACATCCATCACGAATACGGATCTGCAGATTATAAGACTCATGAGATCTCATTCGACTGCTACGGTGTGCTGAGCATTCATGGCTTCCAAAGAGGACCGGGACTCAACAGATCAATATCTGTTTTCAGCCCAGATTTTGTTGTAAGGCCTTGATCTTGCGCATGGCAGATTCAACTCGTTGCAATTGCTTCTGTTTAAACTCATATGACGGATGGTCCTTGTAGTTCTCGATATTCATTTTGTAATGCTTCAAGGAATCAACTATCACGTCAAAGTCGCTGTCGTTAAGTTGTTCGTCCATACACACCTCCCTAAAAACTTGGCTCCACCGCTTATTGCTGCTACGGCTTAGGGGTTATCTTCCAGCGCACAGCTGTTGCTTCCCATTTCACTCCGATTTGAGCGGAAATGTTCCTTACAATCAGTGGATATCCCTTCGCACGCAATCGCGCGTACTCGGTGGCCGGATCGCACCCGAGATCAATCGTTCCCCAGAAATGCACTTCGTAGAGGGGCCCGAGTGTTGATGCCTTTTGCCATTCGTTGTCCGAGAAAAAGAAAATCACCTCATCGTCTCGACGCCCCTTTACCTCAATGCATCGATGAGGTGTCACCGAGCGATCCTCTATGTCCCAACCCAACTCATCTGAATCCTTCGCCACCCAGAATATGGCCGAAGTGCTCAATCGCGTCCGCTCGAATTGCACGCTGTACATTTCTGCGCGGTTGCCTATCTCCTTCCTTTCCGCGGCCCATTTGGGCAAGGCGATGGGTGGCGGCAACAGTGCCCAAACAGTGTTTAGTTCTTGTAAAAGATCTGCAGGCACGACTACTTCGGGGAATGTTTGAACCATATCCCAGACTGATAATAATCCAATGAGCTGGGGGGCTCCAGTACGCGACACGCGTAGTGAACAGTGCAGGTTTCCATTGGCTTGGATAGACCCGGATTCAATGAGAACCCTGGCTTGGTCATGAAAGTATCCTGCTCTGATTAGCGTCAAAGCGAACAGTTCGCGCTTTCCCGACTTGAGAGCTTTAGCCACTTTGTCACCTATTGGAGTTCTAATCGCAGCATCTTTGTCGAGTTTTACGCACTTGAGGTCGGCTAGCAACATCACCAATTGGGAAATTTCTTCGAGAGGTCCTCCACATCGTTGCCAAAGAGACCGCAACATCTCCGAGAGGGACGTTCCAGGTGGAAAGGTTGAAAGGAGAATGAGAATGTCCTGCAGCCGTTGCATCCGAACACCTGTTAGCCAGCCAGATGCAACGCTCATTATTTCAACTGTTCTCCCAAGAGATAGCGCAGCAGATCGCGGAGGTCCTGCTCATCTCCGTCCGCAGCGTCGGCAGGATTCTCCGGGGTATGTAGCGCGCGCAACTCTGCGCCCTCAAGCAGCAGCCGCATAGCTGCCTCCTTCGATCGCAGCGACTGATCAACTAGATGGTCAATTGTTTCTCTGCCGTCACTGGTCGCCTTAAGAAGATGAATGGTCACTTGTACACCGCGGGGAAGTCCGAGCCTATGAATCCGGTCTATTGATTGGAGGAATAACGCACAGTCATAGGTGCGATCCAGATAAATCGCATTGTGGCAAGTCGAATGCAGGGAAATTGATTCTGATGTAGATGCTGGATTAGTGACCAAGATCGAGGGGCCGTCGCAGCCCAAGAAGCGCTCGATGATAAGTTCACGAGTTTCAGCTACGCTCTGGTTCCCGGATGCTCCAGCGGCCCCGAATTTATCATCGCTCGGATCGTCCCCTGTGGGAATTCGTCCGTCAATTTGGAACGTGGGATAGCCCGTCTCTTTTCGGATCAACTCCGTGAGTTGGTCGAGATTGCCAACAAAGTTGCTCCAACAGACTACTTTCCCGTTGGCCTTGCCGATATCTCGGATCAGTTCGAGAGCCTTTTGCGACTTTGCCGGGATGGCTGTTCCGCGAAACGCAGCAAGCCGCTGCATTAAGGTAGGATTAGGCACGGCCAGCTGCGGAAGGTGATATTGACTATCTTTATGATTTAGTAGATCAGGATTGCATGCCGCCTGCAGAAGCCTAATCGGTCTGCCCCGCCGGAGGGCTTCCAGCTTATCTCTCCATGTACTAGCATCTTCCAGGAGGCGCCGGAACTGTTCAGCAATGAGTTGATAAACCTCCTGCTGAGTTCCGCTCAACGCCACATCGTGAGACACAATTGTGTATGGATCCAGATTTAAGGCTTCTTTTGGTGTTCTAGAAACGAACGGACGGACATCGTTTAAGACAGTGTCGAAATTATTCGACACCCGTTGAGCAAAGTCGTCAGGTGCGCCCGTTAAATCGCCGTCAGGCCACAGCACGCGCAGTTGACTATAGAGATCTTTTCCGCTCTGAGGCATGGGTGTACCCGAGAGCGTGATCCTCACCCTGGCGTGTCGTGCTATGTCCATAAGGGCGGGGGCCCAAAGACCGCCGCGAAAACGCTTTATGCGATGTGACTCATCGACAATGAGGAGAACATTCATGCGGCGGCACAGATCGATAATTGCTGCTCGATCTGCCGCAGCACTTGCATAGCTGGCGAGAAGTAGCTGCTTTGATCCTGCGGTGCTGTAAGTTGTACGACGATGTGCACTGGATCCCCTGACGCGCTTTGTCTTCAAGTATTCACCCACCGCGGTGCGTACTTCTTTTTCCCAAGGGCGGAAACATGAAAGAGGACCAATCACTAAGACCACATCGATAGTTTGGTTCACGATGTGGGTGAGTGCGACGGCGAGGGTTGTTAGGGTTTTTCCTGCTCCTGGAACGGAAAAGTTCGCCGCATTGACAGTCGACAAGGCATGAATAGCGCCAGCTGTTTGATGAGGAAGCAAATCGCGATCTCGTATGTTCCATCCAACTTTTGCCAGAGCACCGCGCAGAGCCTCTGAATCAAACGCTGGTTCGCCCTTTCGTAAGGCTATACCTGCTGTTTGCGCCCGTCGAAAGCTGCGCTTGCGTTCGATCTCGCGCTGAACAGCTTCATCCGCAATTCCAATACGTTGAACATTCCAGCCTCGAGTTTCCAGATATGTATTGATTCGCACTACCAAGGTAGACAGGGAAAGGGAACGCCGCGGACAACGCCAACCGTTTTCAATTGGAGTTGCACCCAAGATGGATGCAAAAAATAAGCGCGGCACCCGCTCTTGCAAAGCAGTGCCCGTAACATTTACGGCATCGCGCTCCGCCTCGATACGTGCGGACAATGGTTGGATCATTTCAGTAACGGCCTGATTTCGTCTACCCAGGCAGTTATCTCTTCGATCTTCTTGCGCACTTCTTCGCCGTCCGCGCTCTTGAGTCCTTCATTTATACGTTCAGCGCTCAATGGCTTCAGTCGACTCCATGCTTGACGGAGCTTCGAAGCCACTTCCAGGTTTCTAGTTGAAAACGCGTCGATGGAATCTTTGATTGCTGTTTTGACCTTCAGGACAGGATAGTCGGAAACGACGGGCGGTGGCTCCCGATCCTCTTCATCGTCTTCGTTCTCGTCTTTACTGCTTACGACAGCGATATCTGGGGATTCCAATTTCGCGTCTCTAGGTTCCGAGTTTTCAATCTGCAATACGGTTGCCAACATACGATCATATTCGTCACGGTCTTCTCGGAACATCTTGCCGATTGCCCTAATGTCACCGTGAGGATTTCCCGCAGAGATTGCCGCAAAAGCAAGTTGTAACATGTTGGCTGCCTCGTCTGGGTAATCCTCCAACACCTTGGCCATGTTTTTCCCAACATCTCTAAACCGTTCAATTTGGCCTATCAGTTTCTGATATTGTCCAGGGGTATTGTTGAAAACGAGGTAGTCATCCATGTACTTGATCGCTCTCAGTTGGATAGCTGCGTAGGTTTTGTCTTCTCCGGCCAGGTCCTGCAGCTCGCCTGCAACTCGCTCGATGTCGTTCGGGTCGCTCCAAATAATTTTTCTGGCTTCTGCAGCTTCCCTCAAGGCAATGAGCAAATTGATATCCGTATACCGAACTTTGAAATTTTCTGTAAGCTGTTCCCGCTGCTCCATCTCAAACAGGTCTTCTTCATTTACATCATTAGGCTCGAGGATGATGGCGTTCACAAAGCGTGTACCTTCCACTCCTTGTTCGGTACGCATTCGTTTGAGCATTGCCAACCGGCGATTACCGTTGCGCACCATGCCGTCAGGCCGGACCCAAAATGGAGCAGCTTGACCACGTTTTACCCAGTCCTTTTTTAGGGCTTCGGAGTCCTTGGACGGCTTTCCTTTAACTATGTCGCCATCAACATCGAGACCAGAATCCAGCAGAATGGAAATGATCGAAAACTCGTCGGCAGGGTTGTTCTCAGGATCGAGAGCATGTCCCAGCTTCTCTTCCATGAGCTTCTTCTCTGCGGCAAAACGACGGTTGTCAGCGTTCAGCAACAATGCGTCCACGGGTACGCGATAAACATCAAATTCACGCCAGGTGTCTTTGCACCAAAAAGCTTCCTTCCGCAACGGTTCTTTCCTATCTTTCAGAAGCTTTGCGCGTTCATCTCGGTTCATTGAGTCTTCCTTTTTTCTGCAAGCAGCCCCGCAAAACGAGCCTTCGCCATCTGGAGCGCAATTTCCATACATTTTCTATCTGGTTCAGAAATTTTCAGCGGCCGCACCAACTTTTCCCATGCCGCGATTGAATAGGGGAGTGATACAGGTAGGCATTCCGCTTGCCTTCTGCAAACCACGACCACATCCCACTCACAGTTTCCTTCCTTGCCGTGATGTCCCATGTGTATGTCATTCAGCATTGGCCACATCGCTGTAATGCTCAGGTCGCTCTGGTCCAGAGCCACGCCGATCGCTTCCCAAGCAGCTTGTGATAAAGAATGAAATGTGAAGGCAATAGGCCTTCCTCTTTTAAGCGCCCTTAGGATTGATTCCAAGCAATTGCCCAGTTGGCGACCGAAAGAAACGGCTTCTTCGCCCCTTTTTGCAAGCAACGGTTCCCCGCTGAGGCTACCCTGCGTGTGCCATGCACGGTAGAATTCCGAAAGTTCACTGTAAGCTATATAGTCGAAATACGGAGGATCGAAGAGACAAATATCAATTGAACCACTTTCCAGAGGCAGTGGATCAGCGGCCGACGCACATCTCACTCCCGAAGAATCTCCACACGCCGGAAACGTCAGCTGCTGCGCAATTGGCCGCCGTGTCTTTGTATCCCAGATGCTACGACGCGCACTATTGGAAGTTGATTTTTCAATCCTCTGCATGTTTCTGAACAGCGTGCCTCGTCCAGATGTTGGATGAAAGGGGTTCAACTCGACCGAAAGCCAGGGTAGTGAATAACTTCGGACGCTAAATAAAGGCGCTAATCGGCCATAGTCTGTTGCATAACTGCAAAGGCGGTTGTTGGTCGTCAGTGCGTTTGAAAGAGCCAAGGTGAGCGCCCGCTTGATGGCGGCATCATAGTCGCAGTCCTCCACCCAGCTAAAAGCCGTGCCGAATACCGCTAGTTGGCGGCTCGTAAAGAAATCCTTCGGGTGTTCAATTCCATAACTAAGAGGCCGACCATCAACCCTTGTCGCTTCCAGCTTCGAAGTCGGGATCGCCAACTGCGCAGAATGTCTTTTCAGGTAAGCATCGGATTTCTTGATATTCTTCAGGTCAGAGGGCCCCGGAGCACGAATTCTCCGATATTTCTCCTTATGTGTTTCTTCGATCGCGAGTAGTAGCCTCGGCGCAGACGCTGTCCGCAATTCTTTGTGCGACGAGCGATGGCTACAAGTCGGACACTGAAACTTTCCTTTGACCAAGGTGCCTGAGTTCAATTGATGCCGTTGTTTGCAGCAGTGAAGCTCCTTTTGAATCAGCCGATTCAGTCCGTGGATTTTGAAACACGAAGGGCAAAATGCCACGACCTTGTTGTTTCGCAAAACACCGCCCGACCTGCCCGCATGGCGAGCGATGATCAAATTGCGATATAAACAACTGCTCTCTTTGCACTTGGGGCATCTGACGTCGTGTAGATAAAAGAAGTGCAGAGGTGTCCAACCTGCCCGCTTCTCGCCAAAGAACGGGCGCACTCTCTTGGCAACAGCTTCGAGCAGCTTGGCACCAGCCTGTGCCAACTCTCGGGCGGGTGGCGGTTCCAGTTCATGGCTAATGATCTTCACTGCGAGAGGATCTATGTCCGTACCAGAGGGGATACCCCCAAGTCGGGCTGCCTCTACAAGCATGGCTCCACCTCCAGCAAACATGTCGTGAATGCGTAGGCCTGTTAGGTGAGGCTCGGCGGAAGAAAACAATTGCCAAAAGAGATCGGGGTCCATTGAAGCAGGTAGGGCAGACGCCAGAAGGAGACCACGAATGACTCCTGGGGGACGGCGAGCCCACCAGCGATGAGTTGCATATACGGGATCTATGGATCTCCGATCAGCCTTTGCCAAAAGAGACAATTCCCGTACCGGCAAGGCCGTTTCGAGCAAGGTAAGTTCGCGTGGCCTGGCCCAAGCCACAGGTTCTTTGCCCGGTTTTCCGATTAAAGCCGGGTGCAGGTCATGAGGGGAGGACGGCTTTCGTGTCGGAATCTGTCGCATCGTGGCTTGTCTGAAAGGGTAGCACGATCCTTTAGCATTGCCCAGTAAGTTCTTTGTTTTTTGCAGTTTCGCGGAGACTCATGGATCGTCAACACCCTCCGTGCTGGAATCCTGGGCACATCCAGGTCCACAGTCCATCGTCCGGTAGACTGAGAACGCGTACGAATGAAAAGGAGTCCACGTGTTTGAGGACCTTGTTGTCGAACTCGATCCACCTCCAAAACGTCGTAACCATTGCAGGGGGCCGAAAGAGCGGCATCTTACCGAAGCGGCTGTCATGCTGGCATATGGAATGCATCTGCTTCGGACGGTGCCGGATTTGCAGCAGGTTGAGCTTCACCCTGACGGCGAGCATGGGAAGCGGTTTGAGATTGCGGCCTGGCTTGAAGGCCGAAGTTTCGTCCTCAAAGAGCGGCAGGGGAAGACTTCGTATTGCGGAATCTATGCCGGAGAAAAACAGAGTATCGTCGTTACCTCCATACCAGGAAAAGGTGACGTGGTCGCAACGGCGCAAGGCGAGACGATCATGGCAGAGTGCAAAGGTGGAATCGTGAACACACGACATCCGGGGCAAGTGTCGCGGCTGCGCAAAGGCTTGTGCGAAGCAGTTGGGCTGCTCATGGCTCGGCCGAAAGGCGGACGTCAGGTGGCTGTGGTGCCTCACACAGAAACGACGCTGCAGCTTGCGCAGAAATTGGCTTCGCGCGCGAGGGATGCTGGAATCGAAATCGCCCTAGTCGATCACAAAGGGAATGTGGTTGACATCAAACCAGAAAATGATACAAGCGTCTCGTAAAAAATTATTTCCTGGCCGGCAAAACAATTGAAGGAAATGACACAAGCTTTGCGGAAATCTTCCGGGCTAAAATTAGTTGCCGTGCCAAATTCGAAAATGATTCCTGAAAATTCTGACATTATTGCTCTAACTGCGCAGGCTGATATTGACCGGCTTTACAAGAAAGTTATCCGGCCCGCCCTCGCCGAATTTGTACCTGAGAATGGGAACATTGCAGAAGAAGCGAAGAATATGGACGAGTTTTTGGAAAATCTCGAATCAACACGCATAATTCGCTCTGCCATGAAATGAGGCGGACGTTCGCTCTCATAATCGGCGCGCTGTTCGAACGCCAATTGCGCTTCTGGCTTTCAGAAAGGCTGCCCAATGCAAAGAAAGACGTTGAAAATGCAACGTGGCCGCAGCTCGTAAAAATTGTGGATCGTGTAGACCCATCGATCAGAGCGAACGTGTTCATGAACGATCTTGAAAATCTTTGGTTAATCGCCAACGCTGTTCGGCATGTTAACGGGCGTAGCGCCGAGAGGTTGCTAAAAAAGCAGCCGACGCTGTGGCAACAGACCGGCATGAGATCTCGTTCAAAGCATGACCTTATAGGTAACATGCGGATTGATGATGCTCAGATTCAGCGATACGCTACGGCGGTGATGAGGTTCTGGCATTTGACCGGAGCATCATCACTGCCATAGCCAGCGGCCGAGTAACCAATTTTGTTTACCTCCAGACGCACCGTGCCGTAAACGTACCGTACCGCCAAACGCTCCCATTCTTAAACGGAGATTGATTCCCCCAGAGGGCGAGCCTTGAGTGCGATAATTCAGCCCGTGACTACAAAACATACTGCCCCGCAGGTACCAGCAGCCCACAGGAAGAGAAACCGGGATCGTAGGGTTGCTGCGCTATCGCTTGACCTTGTTCCAGCCAAAAATCAAAGAGCGATAAGGGCTTTGAACCAGGCGTTGCTCGCCGGAGAACTTCATGACGCAATGGCGCTGTGTCTGCAATCCCAACCTTTTGATGCCTCTTGCAGCTCTCTTGAGAAGCCTCATCGATACATCGGTGCTAGGTATCTGGCTCCTTAAATATGCGACAGATGAAGAGGTTTGGGACAGTGTTGCGCACCTATCCACCATCGCCATGGTTCAACGCTCATTCGCTGCGGAAGACCGAGCCATGTTCGCTTTCATATTCCAACCGGTCAAGGGCACTGATCATGAGTTCTACCGTGACGTCCTTCATCCGTCCATTCACGGCGATGCTCTTCACATCGCTATGAGGGTCAGGGATGAGGCATCAAAGCTGAATTGGGTTCACAAATGCTCATTTCATGCGAATCATGTATACGCCCACATGCTCCTCCAGTTTGCTAAGAACGGCAACGTTCCACAGCAGTTCCGAGATTACATCCGGGAGGAGAGTGCAAAGGCGATTCGCGTTATGAGCGCCTTGCTTGAGCATCCTGACTGGAGAAGCACGGACGAGCAGCTATCAGAATAGCTGAAGCGACACACGCGGGCATTCCAGAGCTATTCGTAAAAAGAACTGTTATCAACCAATAATTTTTTGACCCTCAATTCGAGTGGCGTGGCTATATCGGCTTCGAATTCACATGTGAGGGGAAAGTTGTCAAGGGTCCGGAATCCGTCATCACGTTCTACATCCACATCTGACCCGTACTGAGGAACCTTCGAACTCTCGCTGACCAACTGAAAATTAACGGCTTACAGTCTGATTTCACGAAAACAGCGGGATGGGTGTGGTCGCAAGTCAATGAACCTAAAGAAAAAAGATCTGGCGCGCCCTAGGTGACGATGTTAGAACTTTCATACTCCAAAACCCTAGCGCAACACTGCTCAATTTTGCAGACTTTCATCTATGACGCGAGGCCGACATGGATTGAAAAGAAACGAAAGACGAGGAAGGACTACTTCTGTTTGGGCTTAAATGATGGCCGTAATTCATAGGGGCGAAATAATCGGCATCGACTTCCATTGTCACCGCAAGCTCGCTAGGCGTATTGAAGGGTGATGGGCATTCGGTCATAAAGTTGATGGAGGCATAGGCCATCTACGGCGTTTCCTGGCGCATTCAAACATCGCACAGGATCGGTGGATTAGGCGAGAATATATACGAGACCGAATATGCCTGGACGCCCTTACAGTATTCTGCTGGAACGCGCTAGAGAGTTGCACCAAAAGACATCCATTGCGTACCTGAGAGCTCTTGAAATCGTAGAACTCGCGAAGAGCACTCATGCAAGAGCCGCGCAGTTGGTCGCATCGGCATCGGCCACTCAGAGGAAAATGCTGCAAAGTTGCCCCTCAAAAACTAATCGTGGAAGCAACGCCGATTCCAGTGGCCCGAGCTGAGCCGCCTTATTGCTTCAACGCTTCGGAATGGAATTTCCAGATTCGTCATTGCGCGCATCTATTGTTGTAACTTTGCGTCACCCCGTGACCGGGGTAGTGCGGCCTCTGGGAACAGTTCTTTTGTCGTTCCGCAGCCCGTGCCCGCTGTGATGAAAATGAACCTCTTAAGACGCTTTGTTGCGGCGCTTCATGCTGCGTACGGGCTGAGAAGGCTGAAAATTTCCATCGAAAATTTTAGCCACGCTCTGTATCAGCTTTTCTGGTTTATCCGCGAACACATGAAAGTCGCTCTCCACCAACTCCTCATCAACTCGCCCAAGAGAGAGAATTGGCGCTCGGCAGTGGGTGCGGAACGTCTTTATCAATTCCCGCTTGTCAGCGAGGGAAATGGAATGTCCAAGAATAAACAGATCAAAACCACCAGTTTTGCAGTGGGAAACGGCTTGAGTGAAACCTAACGCAGAAATGACATTATATCCATGCGTTTCGAGCAGCATTTGTCGGGTTGCCAACAAACTTTCGTCATACGCAACCGAGAGTATGCGCTGGGTCATAAGAATGACATTCTTAAAGCTGATAATAATGTAGTACCAGGAACTAAGGTGTCAAGAGAGCCGGATTTTGCCGCTTGCTGGGCGGGTTGACACCCGTAGAATAGCGCTCTATCTTTAGGCGACGTTTTGTTTAAAATAAGCATTTTGAAATGCCGAAGAAACGCAAAGGCGCTGGTTCCAAAGAAGAAAGCGATCTCTGGGTGGCTCCAAAATATAGCCTCAAAGGTCCAGCCGGGGAACGAGCTTGGGATTTTCGTCCAGGCGGTCCGCCTAGCAGCAGCCGATTTCTGGAATTAGCTGATATCGCATTGGGATTAAAAAAGAAAGTCCTCCCTAAGAAACGCGGAACACGTGTCCATGAATCCAATAAGACCAAGCCGTATTCGAGTTGATGGTCAGAGAACAACGAAAAAGCAAAAAATGGCACAATTTGCCCTTCGATTCGCCTTTCCTGTTCGTTTGGCGATAGAATAAAACGATAGGTTGTCTCCTCGCACGACTCGACGGCTCCTGAGTTGAGAATGGCCACTAGCCCAATCCCCATTCCCGCTGCTGAAAGTCCTAACCTGATTTCCGGCCACGATGTCTTTTTTTATGAGACCGATTCCGCCTTGGACAAGGAATTGGACCGTCACATCGGAGCGGCATTAGAGCGTGGCGATACGGCAATCATGGTAGCCACCAAGAGTCATTACCGGCAGGTGCGAAAGGCATTGAAGCTGCGTGGAATCGATCTCAAAGCGGCAATCAAAGCAGAGAAGTATATAGAGCTTGATGCGGCGAAAACGCTTCGCCGTTTCATGGTGGACGGTAAACCGGACAGGGCGCAATTTCATAGTACGATTGGCGAATTGGTAAACCGCGCCACCCGCACGGTGAACGGTAAACACGTGGTGGTTTTTGGCGAGATGGTCGCCCTACTGTGGGCTGAGGGCAAACGGGATGCTACAGTCCGTCTTGAATCGCTATGGAATGAGCTTGGCGAGCGGCATACATTTCATCTGCTCTGCGCCTATCCGAATAGAGCATTTGAAAGGCCAGAACATAAGCAAGCGTTCTTTAGCATTTGCGGGGAACACTCCGAAGTGAACAAACGGCATTCATACCATGCTGATGCTGCAAGTGACGAACAATTAGCACGGCTGAAACAATCGTCTAATCACCTGTCAAGTGAAATTAGCCTGTCTCAACAACGCATTCTAGTATTGCAGAAGGTCACGAGAGCAGGCACTTGGGAGTTGGACATCGCGAATGACATATTCTCATTCTCCTCTGCCGCTGCGAAGCTACTGGGCTTTCGCTCGGCCAGCCGTGCATCGTTAAGTCAGTTCTTTGGGTTGATGTACTATTCTGGTGACCGTGATGCGGTATTCCAGCGTTTACAGTACGCGCAACGTCATCGCAAAGAACTCACAGCGCATTTCCGCATCGGCAATGGAGATGAAACCCGGTTAATTCAGATGAGAGGCACGACCTTCTATAACGCAGGAAGCCCGATAATGTTGGGGGTGGTGGAGGATATTACGCCATCCCAGTGACCCACCCCCAATTCCTAAGTACTCCCTTGGTTGGAGCGTCTCATCCGGACCCTTGATGCGCCGCTCGATGTCAGGCAGGCGCATGATCGGGGCATGTTTTGGTTAGCCCACGCCGATTCAAATACCTGCACCATGAAAAATCATGGCACAGTACTCGGGCGGCCGCGCACTTCGCACGCAATCTTAGAAGCAAAATCCAGCTTACAATTAGCGATTCATCCTGTACGTACTTTGCAGCCACTGCTTTCCACCGAATCATCCAGAAGATTGCGAAGAGTGCTCAAAAGCACCTCAGGGTGGAAAGGCTTCTCGAGACACTCGATCAGTGGACCGCGTTGTATCCTGTGATCCGAATACCCTGAAACATAGATCGTTGGCAGGTCGGGTCTCGATTGATGTAGTCTTTCAACCAGTTCGATCCCGCCCATCTCGGGCATCACCAGGTCTGTCACCAGTGCATGGAGTTCGCCTTCGTGTTTCTCAATGACGTTTAATGCATCCTTGCCATTTCCGGCCGCCAACACCGTATAGCCATTTTGCCTCAGAATTTCGCAGACCACCTCTCGCAAGCCTCTTTCATCCTCGACGACCAAGATGGTTTCCTTGTTTCGTTGGCTTTCGGATTTGGAGCGAATCAAATGCATCTCTGCCTGCGGTTCTTCATCGACAGATGGCAACAGTATTTCCACACAAGTACCCTT
The DNA here is from genome assembly GCA_035710845.1 of Candidatus Angelobacter sp. Taxonomy (GTDB): domain Bacteria; phylum Acidobacteriota; class Terriglobia; order Terriglobales; family Acidobacteriaceae; genus Angelobacter. Next base: position 126,929 of record DASTCT010000074.1, on the reverse strand, counting down.
GCCTGGCTCACTAGACAGGCCAACATAGCCACCGCTTTGTGTCACTACTCCGTAGACAGTTGAGAGCCCAAGCCCGGTACCCTTGCCGGGCCCCTTGGTTGTGAAAAAAGGTTCAAATGCTTGCTCTTGGATTTCCGGCGTCATACCATGACCGGTATCGGTGATCCGGAGCACAGTGTAGATGCCTGATCCACCGCTACCAGGCATGAATTGAGCAACTGCGTCGCCTTTGGCGCTTGCGGTTTCGATTGTGATCTTCCCACCTTCCGGCATCGCATCTCTTGCATTTACGAGCAGGTTCACCAGAGCTTGATCGATCTGTATGTGATCTACCTTTACGTTGCCGGCATCTTCAGATAGGTTGAAAATCACGTCGATGTTTTCTGGAAGGAGTTGCTTGAAGAGTTGAACCGTTCCCCGAACGACATCGTTCAGATTCCAGACTCGCGGCTGAAAGATTTGATTCCGGCTGAATGTCAGCAGTTGGCGAACAAGGCGGGCAGCCCGTTCTGACGTCTGCATAATGTCTTCCGCGTGGGATTGAGCGTCTGCAGGATTGTCGGCTTTGATCAAACTTGCGTGGCTGATAATGATGGACAGCATGTTGTTGAAATCGTGCGCGATGCCACCGGCAAGACGGCCCACAGCATCCATTTTTTGGGACTGAAGGATCTGCCGCTCCTTCTCTGCCAGCAAGCGCTGATGTTCGGTCCGTTCTTCAGCCGCCTCATGCCGCAGAGTTACGTCCCTTAATGAGAAGATGTAAGCTGGCTTGCCATCCCATTCTGAGTCAACAACTCTAAGTTCCGCGAAGCTTCGTCTGCCATCACGACGAACGAGATTTACTTCGGCGAAGTCTGCCCCTATAACAGGAAGGCCGATTGGCTCCCCCAAAAGCTCCGAACGAGCACGGTCGAGAAGGACCGCAGCCGCAGGGTTCACGAAAAGCACGATCCCATCATGGTCGGCAACTACGATCCCATCTGAAATCCTGTCGATCAGGAAGCGGTAGGGATCGTCGATTTTTTGTTGAGGTACCATACACTCTTATTTTTTTGGATCGTCGTCTGCGAAGAGACCGCCGATCCGTTCCAGTTCGGAGGACGAGACGTGGGTTGGGCTTCCCGAAAGGATGCCGCTGACATCGCGAAACGGCACGCCAATATGCATGCCGTCGCCGTCGATCATTACTTCTCGTATCTTCTTTTCGTGAGCAGAGCCGCGCATCTTGAGGACGGTTACGCCGCGCCGGATTTCGCCCAACGTTTCGATGTACCGCAGCAAAATAATGGAATCGGTGATCGTCGATATGTGAGATTCGGTAACCGACGATCCCCCAAGGAGGCTCGGCGCGGTGGCGGTGAACAAGCCGGTTATCTCTTGGTGCTTGATGTGCGAGGTCACGCCGATAACAAATTCACGAAAGCCCTTTTCCGTGGACACTCGTTCTAAGGCCGAAAGGCTGTCCACCGCAACCCGGTCCGGCTTAAATTCCTCGATGTACTGTTTTATCCGAATCAGATGGTCTTCGAGACCGAGTACTTCCGGGTATTCGCAGATAACTCGTAAATAGCCGTCGTTCTCCATCTTTCCGAAGTCATGGCCCCACCCTCGGGCATTCCGGAAGAGCTGCTCTCTGCTTTCCTCGAACGCGAATAATAGACAGCGCTCCCCGCGTCTGGCGGCACCCGCAATAAACTCTGCTGTTATCAATGTCTTGCCGGTGCCAGTTGCTCCAGAGACCAATATGATGGAGTCGCGAAAAAATCCACCACCACACATCCGATCGAGATCTTCATTTCCGGAGGTAACTCTGAGGTCGGAAGACTTCTGTTTCAGCTCGATTGCGGACAAGGGCAGAACGACAACCCCTTTGCCAGGGATCACCGTGAACGGGTATTCCCCTTTCTGATGGGCAGTGCCACGAAACTTCAGCACCTCTACGGTACGGCGGCGTTTTTCCTCCTCTAGCGTGTTGCGAAGAATCACAACATTATCAGCGACGAATTCTTCCACGCCATAACGCGCTATGTCTCCATACTCCTGTGTTCGCTCCGCCGTCAGCAACGCAGTTACGTTCATCTGGCGCAGAGCCGTGGCAGTGCGGAAGAGTTCACTGCGAACGACAGAGTGATCCGGCAGTTGACTGAATATGGCCCCCAGGGAATCAATTGCAACGCGACAGCCGTTGACCTTGCGAACGGCGTGTTCGATCCGGGCCAGCAGCGCACCGAGATCGTATTTACCGCTTACCACCGTATCGACATTGGGTTGGGATGAAGCGTCTACGAAGCACCAGCGATTTTGTTTTTCCCATTCTGCTATATCCCAACCAAAGCCCAGCATGTTGCGGCGAATATCATCGGGCGATTCCTCGAACGTGACAAACACGCCGGATTGATTCTCGTTCACAATCCCTTCCGCAAGGAACTGCGCGGCGAAAACCGTCTTGGCGCTGCCTGCGGTGCCGGAAATCAGGGTCGTTCGATGCTCTGGCAATCCACCTTCACAAATGAGATCGAATCCGGGTATGGTTGTCGCCAATTTCTTGACAGAACCGTTAGGACTTGACGAGTTGATCGCAGCGCTTTTCGCACTCATCGCTGATTCACTTCCTTTGCATTGGCAGAATTGAGGCCCAAGCCCAGTAGAACTTTGCAGGTATCCGACATGTCGCCCACAATTCTCCTCACAGGCGGAGGGCTTTCCTTAATAAGGGTCGGCGTCGCAAGAACCCTATGCGTTTCCGCCTCTTCCGGGCGCTCTACAACATCCACAATTGTGATCTCATAGGCCCCTGGGCATTCTTTCTCCAGAATGCGGCGGAGGTTTTCGGCGGCGCATTCAGAGCTGTACGTTCTCCCCGTAATGTACAGCGTCAGTTTGTAAATCATTGGGAGCTCCCATTGGCGAGTGAGCCCACTACGCGGTCCCGATAATATGTGGCTAAATAGCCGAGAAGTTCTATCAGCATGAAGCGCCCTTCAACGTTGTAGGCCTGTTTCTTGCGTGGATTACTGTCGGCCATTTTTCGCGTGAGAACGGTAGTGTGCAATTCAACAACGTCGCGAGGGGCCGCCCGCAAACGCCCCATGCGGGCCGCCAGCACGCATAGCTGCTCTGGCAGCTTATGATCGACCTGGTAAGTCTTTTCTTCGAGCGCGAGGTCAACAATAGACGCGTAGCTTGACGCAAGTTCTTCGAAATATGCCGGCATCAATTGGCTGATGGGACCGCCTGCGTACAGAGCAGCGGTAACCGACTTGCCACCGCGAGAGGAATACTCAGTCAATAGATCGAGCTCGCGCGTCATCGCGCGGGAGGCGAACTCTACGCTCAGATCGTCATTGAGATTGCGCACGATAATCTCAAAATGCGGACGGGCGTCAATCTGGAACCTCCGCGCCTGTATTTCGGCAGGAAACGCCGTGCTGTCTTTTCGTACTAACTCCGTCTGTAACACCATGGCATAACCGAGTGAAGCCATGCGAAGCCGAGAGGACAAAATGGTCCGAGCTTCTTCGGGACATAATTGCAACAGTGCCAACTGTCTCAACTGATCGATTTCGCAATCAAAGAGTTCGGTTGCCTTGGGATTTGCTTCCACAATTCTCAATTCGTCGTCAACCAGTAGCGTGGCTTCCCGGCTTTTGGCGAACACCATTCGCCAAAGTTCGTTCGAGCGGCGCAACTGATCCTCGACCTGTTTGAGGCGGACCATCGCCTCCACTGTGCCCCGCAGTATTTGAGGGGTAACAGGCAATGTGAGAGAGCTATCGGCGTCACAGTTGGGACATTCAGCTAAAGCAGGCGTCGACGCCGTCCAGATGTGTACAATTTTGGTCCCCGCCAACTTCGGACTTGACTTAATCTCGCGGGAAATTTCGCCCCCCTGCAGATCGGGTGGCACCATGCTCACCACAACAACGGCGGGAAGGAGTTTGTGTGCGGCCTCCAAAGCGGTTTGCCTGGAATTGGCAGACAAGACGTTGTAGCCCGCCTGGCGCAATGCTTCGGCTGCATCCCGAAGTCCGTCAGATTGAAAATCCAGGATAAGGATTTGTGCCTGTTGCACCATCAATCCAGTCGTACCCATAGAATCAGTCCACACCGTTCCATTGTCTGGGCCAAATGCCCTAGCTCCAGCCTGCGTCTTCCTGAATGTTTATTGTGCCAACGAAACCGACATGGAGTTCTGCGGATGAACGTCGTATTTTTATGCCTTCGGTCGGCTGTCGGGACCCTGTACAGGCACGACATCGAAACGCCTGTACTAGTCTTTGATGCACAAAGAGGTAAAAACGTAACTTTGGCGACCGGTGTTATCTGGACTTCGGTTTGTAAGATTATTCATCCACTCCAAGTAATCACCTGATGTCCGGCTCTATTCGGCATCTCGCTTTTATCGATTTTTCGTGCGTTCGCAGAGGCCACCAAACTAGGCTGGAACGGAATATCTTTTCCAAGATCTGAATGGCGGTTCGGTCGTCCCATAAACAACTAGACCGACAGCCACTTTACAGTTCTTCACAGTAATGATTCATCTAGGTCGAGATCGTGACGAACGTAGAGTTTTCTTTGGCGACTGGAGACGTTGGCCCTTTCACCAGGTCCAATAGAAAAGCGGCGTCCCTCCGGAGCGGAGCAAGCAGTGGGAGAAAGACGCGGAGACTACCGCTTTGGGTGTAATAGCAGATTTAGGAAAAGTGGAAGGAGCTGGCAAGAGCGACAGCAAGAGGAATCCTATCCCCACAACGATGTTCTTAGGGCAGCCCCGAGAATTCAGTTGGCACTGGCGGCGGTGCCCACGGCAAAGAGTTGGATATCAAGCAGTGCTCCACAAAAAATACAGTCCACCTGCTTTGGAAGTACTTTATCTTCACACACGTCGATTGGAAAAGAATGCAGGCACTTCGAACAGGTCAGCATTACCGGAGCATCGCCAGTAGGAGTCCAGACAGGTGACATGGCCGAATGCTCGGGATTGGCGAGTTGTTCTGGAATCGTCTTCCGCGGAATAGCGAGAAGCTCGGAAACTTTCTCGAGGAATTCCTCTACAGCGTAGTCGCCCTTCTGAAAAAAAGCATCTGCTAGAGGTACTTGCGCGACAACAGTGAGGAATTCACCGCTGATCGCGATTGTCGGAACTTCAGGAAATCGCGTCCGGATTACAAACAGGAGCTCAAAGCCATTCATGTTTGGCATCCGTAGATCTGTAATCACTAGGTCAGGCTTTTTTTGCTGGATTTTGCGCAGAGCCGCAAAACCGTCTTCTGCTTGATCAACCACATAGCCGGACTGTTCAAGAACGGCGCTTAAGACAAACCGGATACCGGGTTCGTCATCGACAAGCAGGATTCTTTTCTGATTCACGACGCCTCTTTACTCCAGGGGATTGGAGCGGAGCTGGAAGTTTAGACTTGTAAACTCAGTTATATCGGGAGTTGCTACGAAGTGCAATGCCTTGCAGCTGAACATTTCGTCTTAGTTCCTGCGGCCACTGATCTGCTGCTAAATGAAGAAATTCATCGCATCGCCATGCCGGCACCGTTCTCGATTTTGTGCAATTCTCTAGGAAGCAGGTACAAGCGCCTGTCGGTCTTGCCTTTGCCGTTGGGTATCCAGAAAAAGGCAAGTCTGACGTGCGAGCGGTAGAAGGCTACAAAGCCAAAAAGTGCGAAAAGCATGGCGTAGACGAACAGCGCCATGTCCTGCCAAGGATGCGGGCCGGATTGTTTCAGGCCGTCAAACATCACCAACCCGATAATTACCATCACCAGCAGCATGGGCAGCAGTAACTTACACACCACCATGATCCAGCCAAAAAAATCCAAACGCACCCGGAGCATTTGTGCGGGAGAGAAGCTGTACTTATATATGTTTCCTCGGTAAAGGCCGATCCGGCCGCCAAGCGGATAGAGGACGGTCTGCCGGTTACGCCGCCGCATTTCATATCCGACCCCGAGCGCGGCCAGCAGGGTTGCGCCCTCACCGAAAAATACGGTATTTCTGGCCAACTCCGGAATGTCACGCACCAGAGAGTAGAATATCCAGATCAATCCGCAGAGCAGCCACAGAGCCTGCGGCCCCCAAGTAAAGGATTCGCGCACACCAAGGTATTCGATCTCCGCTTGGTTGATCTGGAGAGGAAAGCCAAAGGCGCGGACACCCGAGGGGGATTCCATGTTTCACCTAATAATGCCACGAATCCGGCTCGGCGGGATGAGAAGCTTCCGGTGAGGGTCGTTCCAGAACCGCACAACGGGCTGCATTGCGGTCGGGAGGAATAAGAGGAATGATCGTGCATCGTGTTTTCTCAGCTGTATTCGGCTTGGCTTTGGCGTTGGCTGGCCTGACAGCTTGCGACTATATTCCAACCACCTTCAAGGGATATACACTGCCATCCGGTGCCATGGCGCTGCTGGTTCCGGGCGTGCTCATGTTGAGCGCTTTCTACATGGCATTCCGTTTCCTTAAATTTGCCGTGTCCGGAAAGAAATGAAAAAACATTCCAATCAGGCCGCGAACGGTCGATGCTATAAATTTTTACGCTGTGAGTGGCAGTCCAGCATCGTTCGGTCTGTACTTGCTCCAGCATTTTAGAACGGCAGCCGGAAAGGCTTTGAGCGGCCCCGATTTGAACCGTTCTCCGAAGACGAATGCAGTTTCTATAGCGAGATTCGGCTCGCGGAACGGGCGGACAGCAATACAGTCCGGCAATCCGTGAATGGGGCATGTCGTAGATAAGCCTATGCCTAGCCCAATGCCTTCTCCGTGAAAGACCGTTGCCCCATACTCGTGCGGGTCAAGAACTTCACGGACATTAGGTAGGAATCCGGCGGATTGGCATCGCTTCTCAAACCACTCGAACAATGCCGGGTTCCTCTCTATTTTGGGAATGACTAGCGTCTGGCCGTTTATGTCTGCCAGCGTGAGCGATTTCTTACTTGCTAGAGGATGGGCTTTAGGCAATGCCGCAACGAGTGGATAGCGATAGAGCGAAATCTTTTGAAGCTTTGCTATTTCGAGGTACCCCTGAGGCACTAGGACGATGCCCGCATCGAACTTTCCCTTTTGAATGCTCGCAAGTATTTCGGCGGTAAAGGAACCGTGCACGATAATCCGCAGGTCTTTAAAGCCGGAAATCTGTATCTTGCTTAAATCGAGCATAAAGCGGGCATCCATCTGCGGCGGGTAGCCGATCACCAGCTTAGACGCAGCCTGCCTTTTTCTGCGGCGTACCACCTCGGAAACTCTCTCCGAGTAGTGAATCGCTTTGCGGGCCTCGTAAACAAATTCCCGTCCTGCCTCGGTCAATTCGACTTTTCTGCTGTTGCGAATGAAAAGACGCAGGTCAATCTGGTCTTCAAGCTGGCGGATAGCCCGACTCAAGGCGGGCTGGGCGATATGCAGACGCGCGGCTGCGGCGCTGAAATTAAGTTCCTCTGCAACCACTACCACAAACCGTTGCAGCCGCAGATCAATTCCCGGATACATGAAACGATAGGATTAACCCAAGGGGGTGTCCAAGACAGTTATAACATTTGAGTCATCATCGTGACAAACGCGAGTACCTGCTACGGCCCTTCTGGCGAATGCCTTTTTGCTCGGTATTCATCCCGTAATTTTGTAACGGCTGTAATGAATGATCTTAGGTATGCGGAGTTAAATCGCTCCCCGAAAATCATTGCCACTTCAACGGTAAGAGTCGGGTCGCGGAAATCGCGGACGACTATATTTTCGGGCAGGAAGTCGGGATGAGGAATTCGAGAGAATCCCGGCATCAGGCCGATACTGGCGGCGTGGGAAACCATCGCAGCGTATTCGTGCAAGTTCCTCGCCTCCTGCACGATCAACGGGGTGAATTTATAACGCTGGCAGCGCCTTTCGAGCCAAGAGTGCAGAGCGGGATTCTGCTCTCTCGCGATGAAGATTAATGGCTGATCTTTAAGATCGCTCAATTCAAGAGGCCTCTTTTTTGCCAGGGGATGATCTTTGCGTATATTGGCTCTCAGCGGATCATCGACAAGATGCAGCTTCCTGAACTCGGCTAATTCGGGGTACTCCTGGGGCAGCACCACAATACCGCAGTCGAAAATTCCGTTGCTGATGTTGGCGGCAATTTGAGCCGAGGAGGAACTTTGCGCCGCAACAGACAGTCCGGGAAGGCTGACTCGTGCTAATCCTTCGAGGATCGTATGCGGATCGAAGAACGAGGGATAGCCTATCGTCAGTGTACTTGGCCCATTCGTGCCCTTGCTGGCAAGCTCGACGGCACGTGCGGAATAGTGCAGGCCCTTGCGGGCTTCATAGACGAAGATTTTCCCTTCTTCCGTTAATTCCACTGAGCGGCTGGTTCTGCGAAAGAGTCTTACGCCAAGGAAACTTTCGAGTAGTCGAATCTGGCGGCTAAAGGCAGGCTGGGCCATTCCTGCGCGCTTGGCGGCGCGGCTGAAATTCAGTTCTTCCGCAAGGATCACGGCGAGATACTGTAAACGTGAATCGACCCCCGGGTGCATGGTAGACACCTTCTGGCGTGGCCGGAGGGGGAAGGAACCAGGACTCGATTAGACATGACAATTTGGTGAAAGACGGTCAAAGTAATGTCAGTCTTACGTCACATTTCTTCCCCGATATCATTGACAGAACTGCGACAAATCCAGCCATACGGCATCGCCGCACGTCAAATGTCTACAACCGTCGACTCGGTCCGAAACGTCTAAGTAATGGAAGACGTTTCGAGCTATTTTGTATGGTTGGAAAAGAGGTATCTGTCATCGTTAAATTCCGCCCGGATGGGCGTAGCCAGGAAGTCCTTATTCGAGAGATTGGAAAGCTGTTGTCTGAGATACGGCAGCAGCGGGGCTGTTTGCATTTTGATCTATACCGCTCTGTCGGCAACCGCGAGTGGTTCCTCCACCAGACATGGGAAGATCAGCAAGCCTATGCGCAATACCGACACAGTGCGCAGGCCTCGCTGCTACGTGTGCTCCTAGATGAACGCTGCGCCTCAGGCTCGGAGCAATGGCAACTTGATGCTATCTCCGCGTGAGAACTACCGTAACGATTTAGGAAGCGGGTTGATCTGCAATTTGGTTGAAATGCGCCAGTGCTTGCAATCGGACGCGATGTCCGTAGCTGAAAGCCCAAATCATGGTCACGATTGTTAATACCCCGATCAGAATGGGCGAGATGACTAAAACCAGCGCCGCCGGCAAATTGTAGATCAAGACAATTCGCAAGATCAGCTCTCCCACGAAGACGCATCCCCACACGGTAGTGATTAGCCGATGGCAAAAACGCACTTCAGGAAACTGCCACGCCGCATTGAATCTTGCCTGACGCTGAGGGTCGCTTCCTGCAACAAAGTATCGGCTGAAATAGAACATCATCGGGCGCGGGAGAAGCAGAGAGGCAAAGCAAGCCACTCCGAAGGCACCGGTGAACATGGACTCGCGCACCAGCAAGAGACGCGGACTGCCGCCAAACAGTATGGCCACTCCATCCGTGACTATTCCCAGGAGCACCAAAATAGAAATGGGGTCCAGTTGACGGCGACGTATGAAATCAAAAGCGCTCTTAGACAATGGGAAGAGCGCGGCCACCACCAAGGCCGTGAATTCGGACGGCGAATAGTATCGTTTCGAGAGTTTATACAGAAGCACAGGCACAGCGGCGTTGAGCACAATCCCCCAAACAATATTGCTTATTGGCGGTCGTGCGACGGCTGGCGAGTCGGTAGCGGTTTGCGTGGGAGTGGCGCTTGTCATAAAGATTCCAAAACACCTATCGGCGAATTATAACGTCGTATTTTTCTTACAGGACATTGAATCCTCCACATGAGGCAGACTAGAGTTCAATGCCCTTACCAATCTCGGTAAGCGCGTTGCCTACCCCAATCTCTTGGCCCAATTCCGGCGATGGCACGCCGGTACTTGGGATATCAATACCATTGCCCATCTCAGCAGCCAGTTCAAGGGCAGAACTTTTGGAGATTTCATTGCTGAAGCCCTTAGTGAGCTGTTCGGCATTGTCGGTGAATATCTGGACGTCAAACTGGGCACGAGACACAGCGACATAGGCCAGCCGGGTGTTAATAAGATCAGGGTGGCTGTTCGCGGTGTCGATGTTGAGCAATGCACGATCGGCAGTGAGGCCCTGGCCGCTGTGGCTGGTCACAGCATAGCCGTGATCAAGGTGCCGATTGTCGTCAATGGAAAATTCCACTGTTCGGCCTGAATCGAGCCGGATGTTGAGGTCGCCGCGCTGGGTTAGGTGTTCAATGGTGCCCAGTTCCCGATTGGAGACTTCAAGCGATTTGTCCGGCGCTGTGAACTGTACGCGGTCGCCAACGGAGAAGTTCTGCTCGGCTTCGCGGTATACGGTTACGCCGTGAAGTCGTCGCGGGTCGTAGGTCTGCTGCTGGCCATCTGCCTTTTCGATAGTCAGCAGGTTTGCCGGTTCATTCTTCTCAATGACCTTCGCGTACTCGCCGGCCTTGATGCCGATGGCTTCACTGCCGCGAGAATAGCGGAGAACGTCATTCAATTCGTAGCGTGCAGTCCAAGTTCGCTCTGCTCCGGTCATGTCCTGCCGTGGGGTGAGCACTTTGAACGTCTGTTCTTCTGATTGGACTTTTCCGGTGTGCTGCAATTCGGCGTGGATCAGAGCATTCAACTGCCGGCGTGATTGATTGTCTGGGGAAATTACCAGGGTTCTTTCAGGGCTGGCAGCATACTCTTTCGCGATGGCTGAAAGCCGCTCCACTGGGCGCTCGATCTCATGGACTCGGCCCTGTTGCCTTAGCTGCTCCACAGCAGGAACGATCTGGCCTTTTGCCAGCAGCTCCACAGTCTGCTTTAGGGCGGGATCGCGCTGGCGGATGATCGTATCCAGTTGCGCGGTTTTCATCCCGGCATCCTGTAATTGCTGGAACGGTTTTCCGGCTTCGACACCCTGGTGCTGGCGGATGTCTCCGACGAATATAACGCGCTCGTTATGGCCTAGACGTGAGAGAAAATCACGCATTTGCCGGGTACTGGCAAGGCTCGCTTCGTCCACAAAGAACAGTGTCCGGCCTTCTGCGGGAGAACGGGGCTGGGCAAGGTAATGCTGCAAGGTTTTAGCGGGAATGCCCGCCTGCTCAAGCTGTTTGGCCGCGCGGGAAGTTGGCGCAAATCCCTGAACGGTATAGCCGCGTTCTTCGGCCCGGTTGCGAATGTTTTCCAGAGCTGTCGTCTTGCCGGTCCCGGCATAACCCTGAATGCCCATAATACGGTCCTGGCTGGTCAGCACGGCGCGGACAGCGCCGCGCTGGGAGTCGTTCAAGTGCTGCCATTGGGACTCTGCATTTTGTAGCTGCCGGTCATTGAGGATCGGGCCGGTGCGGCCCTGTCCCTGCCGCATGGAATCCAGAATTTGGCGCTCCGCGGCAAGTGTTTCCGCTGTGGTCACAAGGCGGGTTAATGTATTTGGTTTCTCACGCACAACAAATTCGCCGTGCTGTTGCCGCTCCATGTAATTTGCTCGAACGTTGGCAAACGGCGCTTCTCCCATCGACCGTCGCATTGCATCCCGCAAGATCGTGCGCTGGTCGGTGACGGCTTCACGTTCAAAGTTTTTGTCGCGGGCGAAGGTCACGCCTTCCCGCGCCGCCTTAATCTGCCGTTCCGGCTCGTGCTGATAGTTCGCACTTTGCTGCCGCGCTTCGCTCACGACACGCTCGGCCTGATTGCCATACCTCGCGGCAAGCTCTTTGTGCATGGCCAGAACCTCTTCGCGACTGAGAATCTGCTTTTTGTCGCGGGTCTGGTGCGCGGCAATCTGGGCCGACTCGTGGCCCTTGAAACCTTTGCTTTCAAGGTACTCCCTGATCTGCTGACTGCGCGGGCTACTGGCTTCAAGATATTCATGCGAGTAGCCTTTAATCTCTGGCGCACCACTGCGACCTGCTTCGATCTCATATCCTAGCTGCCGCAAGCGGAACATCAATTCCGATTGGTAAACAGCGGTGACAAAGGCCTGGGATTTAAAAAGCTCATGTGGTTGCAGGGCGCGATTTTGGCCATTCTCCCGCTCCGTCACGTTGAAAACCACGGCATGAGTATGAAGCTGCGGCGCAGCGTAGCCGTCAACGGGCCGGGCGGTATCGTGTTCAAACTTGGCGGCGATAAATTTCCCGGTGGTCTCGGCAGGATGATTGCCGCCTATGCGGGCCTGGGTGTAGCGTTCCAGTTCCTCCAGAGCAATGCGAACGCTCTCCCGGTGCGCCGCCCGTACTCGATCATCACCGCCGACAAGAGCAGTCAAAGAAACGGATTTCGGCGCTGAGAAGGTCGCATCCCATCCAGCGCGGTGCTCCGTGGATGTCACCGTTTTTCCGTCCTGCTCATAGGTCATCGCTGGCCGATGTTTTACGAGCTGGTCGCCGCCTTGGGGATGCTGCCCTCGGGCCAAACGCTCAAATTGTTCGGCCTCGATGGGACCACTCAATCCCCACTGGCCAGCAAGCCGCCCTTGCCACTCGCCTACTACCTGAGCGTCCTGCGAATAGTAACGCTGGTCGCTGTTGGCAAACTCCTTGGCATGGTAAGTTGCGGCCTGGCTGGCGCTCAGTGCTTTAGAAATAGTGAGCATGGAACGTCAATCTCGCATTTCCGTTTGCTGTTGTGTTTCCTCTTCAGCTTCGGAATCATCCACAATTTCCGGCAATGGGTTGTGCGGTGCTGAAGGAAGCATTTCAGGAAATCCGGTGTCATCCTTTCGCGGGATAAATCCTCCGGCGATACTTGGGAGCGAGATGTATGGGAATTGAAACGAAGTGACAAAGTTCCCGAGCTTCAGGTAGCCATGCAGGTTTTGCAGGCCCATGATCTCTGAAGCCATCACAACCGGGTCTTTGCGCGGCGGCTCAAGGCTGAAATCTTTGCCATCGCGTGTCCCGTGATGATGGCTCTCCCGCAACCGTTCGGTCTCGACTTCGCCAATCATCTTACTTACCCATTCGGCGGCGCGTTCCTCTGAAGTCCGCAGGAAAATCTTTGTCGCCGGCTGCGAAAGCATGGCCTCGGCTTCACGCCCATACCGTGCTTCTAGCTGGCTGCGTCCGTGGAATCCCAGCACCAAAGGATTCCCCGATTTTCGGTTCTCGGTAATCGCCGTATGCAGTTGTGGAAGTTTCTGTAAGCTGGCCAGCTCGTCCAGCACAAACCAAACTCGGTTTGCAGTGCTTTTCGGTTCACTCATCAGTCGCAATACCAGCAAATCAAGCCACAGGCTAATCAGGGGCCGCAGCTTTTTCCGCAGGATCGGCTTTGAGGTAATGAAGATCCAGCCGTGTCGCTGTTTGGCCCATTGAGCGGCCACCCAGGAACCTTTTGTCTGCTCTCTTCTGGGCAGACATTTCAGGGCATCGCCTACCATGCTGAGCGAAGCCAAGATGCCGCCGCGCTGGGCCGGGGCCTTGGGATTGATGAATGACGCAAGCTCAGTCCCACGTAGGCGTCGGTCAATTTCTTCCGGGTTCGACATCCACCCTGCAAGCTCATGCGGCAAGGGCCGATAACTCAGTAGGTGGGCAAAGATTTTGCTCGGTCCTTCGACAAAGAAAGGGTTCTCGTGGTCGTGCTGGGGAAACAGAGATTCCGCAACTGCGGTGGCTTCGGAAGGATGCAGCAATTCGTCGCCCGGACTCCAGAACGGCATTCGCTCATCCAGCGGATTCAGGATCACGTCGCCGCGCTTAGGATCGTAAAACTGTGTGACATATTCGAGCGCGGGATCGTAGACGATGGCGCTTTCACCACGTTCGCGGACCTGCAAGAGTATCTGGCGAATCAGAGTGGATTTGCCGCTTCCGTTGTCGCCCATAATAAGGATGTGGCTGTCCTCAATTTGGCGCGGAATAGCCAGCAAGGTAATTCTATTTTTCTCAATGATGGGAACCGCGATGCCGTCCTGCGGTGATCGCTTTCTGAATTGTCTGGGGGTAAGAGCCTCCGGGCCACGGAGTCGCCGCCCATAGCGCAATTCACGACGGCGCTCAATATCTTTGGGCACGGCATAAAAGAGCACCACGGCAAAAATTCCCAGACTTCCCCAAAGCGCAGGAGCAAAGAGGTCCAACAAAGTGCGTTGCTGATACACCCAATATTTCAGATATTGATAAAGCAAAGTGTTTTGGTAAGAGTGCTTGCGCTCAAAGAAAATCTGAACCAGGCCATTGCTCCGGGCCTGCTCAGACGGAACAAAAGGGATAGTGGTCTTTGAAGATATTTGTGTGATACCGGGTGCAAGATCATCCTCAAGAGCAATATGCCCTCGACCTTTCTTGTCAGTAATGAACAGCAAGCTATAGCTGCTGTTGGGAATGGTGCCAGATAAGGCCGCTGTGCGGACATAGATCGGTAAATACATCCGCTGTAGATCGGTAAGGCCAAAGGCGAATTTCAGATAGAAAATGCCGCAAAATAACAGAAAGCAAAGCGCGAGTGCCCCTGCCGTGTGGACAAATCCACGGCGTGGCCAGAAGGCATTTTGGTTTCTTCCCCAGGTCTGATTTGTCATGGCTAAACTCCTTCACCGGTGGTTTTGAGTTGGGCCATGCGTTCGCGGGCACGTTTCACCTTTCGTAAATCAATCGTGCTAATGCGTTTTTCGGATTCCTCCGGGCTGATACTCTGTCCTCGCGCCAGTGGCTCAAGGACGTTGAGAAGGATCATGCGGATTCCGAGAATTTCAGCCAGCAACAAGGTGAGCGGTTCCTGCTCGTCGAGTTCCCGCAAGAGCACATCGCGCATCCACGTGCTGAGTCGCTTGCCTGCGGCCAGTGCTCGCTTTTCAAGCTCCTGATATTCGTTTTCGGAAACACGCGTATTTACAATTTTTTCCTTCACCAAAGAATCGGTGGATTCTTCTGGCAAAGGTAAGTTGGGGGATAAAGACATAAACGATTTACCTCGTAAACAAACCGTCTGGCGCAAAAGCGCCGGACTGGATCAAACCGCGTGCAAATGATTCACACGCAGCAACTAAACGTTTGTTTTACCGGCGTAAAACAAACGTGTACCCTCTGAGGGGTGGAGTGTCAAAATTCAGCCGGTGCGAAGCACCGCACCCTTCATCACCCTGGATGAAGATGGGCGTAAGCCCGGAGAATCCCGCCAGAATCCATCCCGAAAGAGAAAGCATCAGCGCCTCGATTCAGCAGTCGCAACCTTGGGCGAAGTCAGGGCCGAAGCCGCGGTGCCGTTGGACTTGGAGGTGGCAGGTTGCGGTACCTTACGGACACGCAGAATCGGGCGCACATCCTGGGCAGCATCGGTTTTCAAAAACTCCTGAAAATCGCGGTCCTTGGTAAACACATAATTAAGCGCGTTTTCAATCACGGTATCAGCGTCATCGCAGTGGATGAAGGCGGCGTACTGGTTGACCAGCTCGGCGGTCTTTTCGTCCAACCGGAGCATGGCAGTGAGTTGCCGGGTTTTCGTGATTTCAAGCAATGGCATGATCGTTACTCCTTAGTCGTATAAATCTGTCTGGTTTGGAACTGGAAGGTGCGGCGGTCGTAGCCCTCGATGGCAAGCACTTCCCTGATGTAGCGATGGCGGAATCCGCGTGCCACATGGATGACGTAATCAACAGCCTCTCCGATTTCGGCTTCCACATCTTCAAGGCTGGCCTGGTTGTGGCTGCGCATGACCAAGTTGGCGAAGCGGCGCAGGGCTTTCTTAGCCGAATTCGCGTGGATGGTGGCCAATGATCCGGCATGGCCTGTGTTGAAAGAATCGAGCAGGGTGCGGGCCTCGGTGCCGCGCACTTCGCCCAAGATGATCCGGTCGGGACGCCAGCGCAAAGCCCCTTTTAGAAGGTGATCAAATGAGACTTCTTCACGGTAGGTATCGCTCTGACATTCAACCGGAAGAACGTTTGGCTTCTGGATGCTCAACTCGCTGGTGTCCTCGATAATGACGATTCGTTGCTCATCGGGGATGTAGCTGGCAAGAATGTTGAGCAATGTGGTTTTGCCGGTACCGGTTCCACCGCTGATCAGGATGGTCTTGCCTGAGGCAATTTCTTTTCCCAAAAGCTGTGCTAATCCTGATGTCAGCGTGCCAAGTTCGACCAGGTCTTCGACCGTGAAATGACGGGTGTTGAATTTACGGATGACCAGCGCAGGTGCGGGCCGCACCACTGGGGGAATGACAGCGGCCAAACGGCTGCCATCCGGTAATTGGGCATGTAATAAAGGATGCGATGGGTCCAGCCGCTTTTGCAGCTTGTTGGCGATGACTTCAAGGCCGGCAAGCAGCTTGTCTGCCGGGAAGCTGATGCCCTGGGCGCGGCGTAATTCACCGTCCTGTTCGTACCACCATGAGGCGTTCGGATTGCCCATGATCTCGCTGATATTGCCGTCCATCAGCAGTGACTCGATAGGCCGCAAAAAGGGGATAATTAGCTCAAAGCTCATGCTTCACCCCACTGCACGGGAACAAGCAGGCAATCGACGCAACATTCCTCGGCTGTTTGCGGTACGTCTATCGTGCCATTCAAAACGACGACATGCGCGGTTTCCGCCGTGTGCTTTTGCGCGAGAAGGATCGAGATAATTCCTTCCATCGGAGCCGTTGTCAATGGCCCACATTGGGGACAGACGGCTTCGGCGATCAAGCGCACAGGCGATATGGGTAGATGTGAATTTAATATGGACTTCATGATTGCTCCTGCTACTCGAATGCCTGGTCCTCGCGGAAGTAGCTGATGGTCAGACCCAAGGGATTGACGAGCAGCATGTTGTTGGCCACGTGGTCGCGGAAGGAATAGACCACATGGGCCGTCCAGCGTTCGCGTTTGATCTCACTGTGATCGGCGGGATCGGTGAAGATTTTGACGAACTCAATTTGCGCTCTGTATGGACTCTGGCGCAGGTCTTCAATCGTGACGTTCTTCACCTCAACATCGACATTCGGTTCGGTCGAATCGCTGGCAAAGTTTTCGATGACTTTGTTGCGGTGATATTCGTCCATTACCGCCCGCTGAAGATCTCCACTCAAGAAATAGAGACTGTTGGTAAAGTCCTTCTGAATGGAGTAGTGATTGCGGCTGTAATAAAACTCCGCCCACTGCTTGAGGTAGTAGCGGTTCTCGGCCTCCTGCGGCTTATAGGCCAAGCCGTTGTAGTCCACAGCTTCAGCGCGGCCAACGTCGCTGATGCGGATGTAAACGGGATGGACATTGGCAAGCGCTTTCTGCTGTGTCACGAGCGCCGCAATTAACCCGCCACAAACCAACACAAGCATGAGGACGGTGATCTTCAGGTAGGTGTTCATCACCAGCGGTTCGCCGTACTGTTCGAGATACCGCTGGGCGGCGCGGGTGATGGCCGGGTCGCGTTGTTCGATGGCGGATGTATGGGTGCTCATATTCAGTGTTCTCCTTTAACCCAGGAATTTCAGCAGGCCAATCGCCGACAGCGGACTAAAACCCCCGCCATGGCTGTGGCCTGAAAGAATGGCATTGGTGATCGAGGGAATCTGGAACAACACATAAATGTTCAAGACAACCAGGACGACCAAGAGCGGCAGCTTGCTAATGAGATTGGAGACGGTCAGAGGCAGCAGATTTTGATAGAAAAGCAGATAGAGATGCCCAAGCAGATTGAGCACGGCTGCGGCCACCACTTTGTAAAAGGAAAATCCCAGGAAAGCGCGTAGCCATCCCCAAAAGAGAAAGTCCAGCTTGGGTACGATAAAGAACGGAATGAAGATCGGGCCGACCAGGGCACAAACGGCAGCCGCAATGATCCCGTATCCCACCACGGCGATGCTGATGGCGGAATACAGGGCGAGCATCATCTGTATGGTGAACTGGACGAAACTGTAATAGAAATTGAACATGGAACCCACGAACCCTGAGCCAAGACTGGCTTGCAGGTCGTGAATGGTGTCGGTGATGCGCTGCAAGCCATCGTTGCCAATCACGGTCGAAAGGTATGTGGTTTCGTTCGTAATCAGGTCGCGAAAGCCGTAACCGATGCCGGGAAGCGGCGCGGCATAAAACCGGATCATGGCCAGCCCGATGGATGCGGCAAAGACAAACTCAATCGCACGCGCCATGTTGAAGCTGGGACCGCCTTGGGCCGAGGCGAGAGCTTCCTGAACGGCCATCCAGACCACCATGATGGTCAGAAGGCTCAGAAACATGCGCAAGCCGATGGATTCAAGCGTCGGCGAGCTGGTTTCAAGTAACTGATCGCACGCCTGAAGGATATGTTGAAGCAGGTTCATGACGGTGACTCTTTTCGTTTAATGATTGTTGTGGTTAAGCGTGTCGGTGAAGCCTGTGGTCAGCGGCTGCATGGTGCTGCGATAGTTCTGTCCATAGGTCGCTGCATCCTGTAATGATTGGTTGAGCGCATCAGTCTGCATTTTGTTCACAAGCATCTGCTGCATCACGGCTGCGGCGGCAATCTGATTGGCTTCCTCCTGGGCCCGCAATTGCATGAGCGTGGCGGCATTGATGCGTTGCAAGGTCGCCATCTCGGTATGTTGCGCGGGATCGGAAGAAAAGGTCGCTGTCTGAAGCTGCTGAAGATCGTTCCATCGCGCTTCGGAGTTGGCGCGAATTTGCCCCAAGGTGGCAAGATTGCTGGTGGCGATGCCCTCGTTTAGATCGCTGGTTGCGCCTGCGGTCATGACGATTTGCTGCGAACGGGAATCGAGGCTGTTGAGATTCAGATAGCGCGGCGCGTTGAGTACGGCTTTCTCATAGGCGATGACTGCGTCAAGCCCGGTGTTCGAAGCATTGGTCCAGCCTGCCGTATTGCCATAGGTGTTGGGTGCGGAGAGGTTTGTCCAGTTCGTCCACGGCGCGGCGAGCTGGCGGTAGAGAGCGTTTGGCAAGTTTGCCATCTGCCGGGCCAGGTTGTAGGCCTGAATGATCTGGTCGCGGGTTTGGTTTGCGGTGGTAAAGAGCTGCTGCGCTTCGCGGATTTGCTCAATGGCATGGCCGCTCTGTGTCGGGTCAAAGACAATGCCTGATCCAAACTGCGCGTGCGCAGGCCGTGCCAGCAGGCAGAGTGCAAGTGCGATAAAAGTTATAGTTTTGCCGGTCGCCGTTTTGGCAATCATCGAAGTGTCTCCTTTCCTGTTCTGAATCCGTATCGTTATTTCTTGGAAGAGGGTGTTGCTTTCGGTACCCGTTTTCCATCAAGTGTTTGTTTGGTGCCGCTGGTCAGCTCGTGCAACTTGTCGAGGTTCTGTTGGTACTCCTTCTCGATCCGTTGCCGGTCCGCATTCGTGGGCGGCTGGTCCTTCTTTTGCTCACCGTTGCAGCCCATGAAGAGCGGCAAGGAAAGAAGCACAGCCAAAAAGCAAATCGCGTTGTTCTTCATGCGCGTTCTTCTCCTTTAAATGTTGGGCGGAATGGTGTGGTTCTCGACTGCGGGCAAGAGCAGGTCCTGGCTGAGGTAGACCTTGATCCGGTGCCCCTCACGAATGGTGATCGTCGGCGGGATGTTCAGGAACTTATCGAGAATGTTTGTGCCCGATTGTGAGAGGCTGGCACCGACGCCGGACTTAAGGGCATCGGTACCAGTTGCGAATGCTCCGCTATTGCCGGCGGAAATCTCGGCAGCACCGCCCACAACTCCCAATGCAATCGAAGCCCCGAAAATTTCAAAGTAGTGGTTGTCTACCTTGTCCTTGATCCCGGTTTCGCCAATCTGGTTCAGACCCTGAAAGCGGTCCAGATCAACCGAGTAACCATCGGCATCAGCAGCCGGTGGAACACGAGTGCCATCCGGCGCTGTTGCCCGAATCCCGCCTGCCCGATCTTCCGGCTCTCGCCCAAAATGACGGAACCTTCGGGAATGAGTACGTGCTGCCGATCGTGCGAGTACACCGGATCGGTGACAAGCACCTTGACCGGGCCGGACTCGTCACCGTCCAGGCGGTTCATCAAAACGGTGTCAATGATGGTGCCTTCGTAGAGAACATAGGGCTGGCCCAAGGCGGAGTTCACACTTACCTCCGCCGGTCGCTTTTGCGCATCTGATTGCGCTCTTTGTGGGCCAGTCGTTTGCGCCAGATTGCCGAAAGCCACGGGCGTGGACGTGGGCTGCGGATCGGCATGGCTGGCGCTGAAAGCAAGATTCGAGGCGAAGCGCGATTTGAAGGACATCTCCCGCTCTTCCGCGGCCAGGGCCTGACGTTGTTGTTCTTCCGGGTCGGCCTGCGTACTGGCAGCAGAATTGGCATTGCCATTCCCATTGGCAATCGCTGGTCTGTCGGGCTGCTGCATTGTCATCCCGCCGTTCTCAAATTGCCCCTGCGATGCGGTGCTCGTCTGCGGCAGCTTTTGTTGCTGCTGTTCGGCAATCTGCTGCTTCAGCATCTTTTGAAAATCCGTGATCTGGCTGGTGTCCGGCTGCTGCGCCACCACAGCCGTCCGGGAGGGTTTCGGCTTTGGTTCCTGCTTATGCACGGAACTAATGGCCGTCGCTACCAGAATCACCAGGGCAATTCCCAGCAGCACATACATCTTGGCTGCGGACTGAATGACACCGTGTGGGGCCGCGCTCTTGACCGCCACCGGCTGTTCGGCGGCGGGCAGTTCCCCGATAGGCTTTGGGACATTTTTGTTCGTTGGTTCCGGCATGGCTATTTCTCCTCTTTCCGCGTGAACCCCATGCGCTTCTTGCCGATCTCGAGATAGCCGTGGTCGAGAACCTTCGCGATCACATAGGTTCCGTCGCGCAGTTCGTAATTGATGAAGTTGGGAGAGCCGTCTTTGATTTCATAGACGGCAAACTTCTCCGTGGCCTCCGACTTCACGTAAGTAAAGCGGTCGTCGTGGTACATAGACGTGATGTTGAAAGGCGCATCGCTTTTGAAGCGGTAATCGAACTTCAATTGCGTGGGATATTCGCTGCGGTACTTCTCGACCTGCTGCGCGGCCTGCGCCTGCGAAAGCTGCGCCTGGGCGCGCATGGCATCGACCTCCGACGCCGGAACAAAATGCGCCGGGCCGTTGAGGTTGGCGAGTGATGACTGATCTACCGGCTGGATGATGACCTTTAAATCGGGATCGGTCTTTTCGTCCGTGACCTCTTCCAAAGTGAAGGAATAGATGTTGCCCTTGTCAGTCACAAGGTCAACATTCGACCTGATGCCGGACTTGGCCGGATGCAGAAAGCAGAAGTTCTGCACTACATCGATGATCCAGAAATCCTTGTCGCCGGTGGCCGCCTCGATGATCTTCTCCGACGCGGGCAACTCAATGAGCGTCGTATATTTCACCTTGGCGCGAATGGCAATGATGTCTTTCGCGTGGTATTGGACGGTTCGCGCCGTTGTATCGGCCACAGCCGATGCGATCAGGCACACTACGAGTAAGGCACTTGCTAGATACTTCATGTTCGTCAACTCCGTGTTGGATTTAGTGGTTTAGGCTGCTCGCTTTTCGGGGACGCTGGGCTGCGGACGTTCCCGCGCCAGCCGTTCAAGTCCTTCCTGAATGCCGTAGCGGGCGAAGTACTCCCACTTGAGAGCGTTGTCTTGCGCGTTATTCGTGGACATCCAGTAAGAGAAGGTATCTACGTTTAAGAGAACTTTCTTTGCACCTTTGGGCTTCGATACAAGCATCTGGCCGGGCGGCTGGAGACCGGCAATGATTTCAAGCTCGGTGTCATTCAATTGGAAGGCATCCTTATATAGGGGGCCGTCCATGTCGGGGTTGGCCAGAAATATCTTGGTGGGGCAGCTCTCGGCCACCAGCGTCAGCATGTCGGCATCGGAGAGGTCGCGCACCGATTGGGTGGCCAGGATCATGGCGGCATTCAGCTTGCGCCAGGTCTTCTGCGCCATGTTGATGTAATCACGGATGATTTTGTTGCGCACGAAAACGCGGGCCTCGTCCACCATAAACGCTTTAAACGTCGCGACCTGCCGGGGATCGGCAATCTCGTTCGAGGCACGGTGCAGGATGTAGAAAAGCAGCGGTTCCAGAATCTCCGGCGAGTCTTCCATCCTGTCGAAGTTGAAGCACTGAAAACGGCTGAAGGTCAGCGTATCGCGTTCGCGATCAAAGATGTGGCCGTACTGACCGGCGCACGTCCAGCGATGCAGGCGGTCTTTCAGCGGGCCTACAATGTCGGCAAAGTTGGTAAGAGTGCGCTGCGATTCGTCCAACACATACACGCGCTCAATCGCAGCGTATAGTTTGCGCTCCTCTTCAAACCCCAGCGCCTGATAGCGTTCTCCCTCCAGTAGCACCTTGAAAAACATATAAAGGAACTGGAGATTGTCTTTCGTGGGCGGCAATGAGAACGGGTTAATGGTGAAGTCGCGGTCCTCCATGCCGACATTCAGGTACGTGCCGTCGAAGATCCGGGTAATGCCCTCAAAGCTGCGTCCCAGGTCAAAGATGTACGTGAGTGGCCGGTACTTCTGCATGTTCTGGATCAGGAAATTCAGCAGGAACGATTTTCCTGAGCCGGTCGGCCCAAGAATCAGCGTGTGCGCCACATCGCGCTCATGCAGGTTCAGGAAATAGGGTGTGGCATTCTCAGTCTCAAGCACAGCCAGGTATTCGGCGTTCAGGTGCCGATTGATCTTCTCACCCGTTTCACTGGTGAACAGGAATGAAAGATCGGCGTAGTTGCTATTCAAGAGCAGCACGCGCCGCAAGTTGAAATGGTAGTTGCCGGGGACGGTGGCAAAGTAGGCATTGATCTGGTTGTAGGTTTCCGGGTGCAAGACGCCATCATTGGAGCTGAAGACGCGAGCGAATTCCGGCACGATGGCGTCAAGGTCCTTTAGCTCGCGGCCATAAAGCACTACGGTCAATGAAAATTCACCCATCGTCCGGCCATCGCCCAGCGCGGCCAGACAATCCCCAAGGTTCTCGATGTCGGCCTGCTTCGATTCATCGACCAGCACATCACGCGGATTGTATGTCCGCGCATCCTGCAGCGCAGAAAACAGTGACGATTTCGAGTTATTGAAGTGGCGCTTGCGCCTGATGACTTCCTTCCGTGCCTTGGCTTGCTCAATCGGTGCCCATTCGGTCACGGCGTAGAAGTTTGCTGGGATTTCAAGCAACTGCTTGAGGATCAGTGGGCGTGTCTCCGCAACCGCCTCTTTCATGGTGAGCACCCGGACCACGTGGTCTCCGACGCGCAAATGATCGCGCTCGGCTTCGATGTTCGATTCCGAAAGCTGGAAGTCAAGAAACTGCGTGGCCTTGGGCCGTGCGGCTTCGATCTTCCACGGTTCATAATTCAACAACCGCTTGAGCACACGAAACGTCTCGGTGGCAGGCAGGATGTCGATGGCTACCAGGTCGCTGATCTGGCGCACAAAGCCCTGCACCTTCTGAGTGAGCAGCGAACGCTGCGACTCGATCTGATGACGGAGCAGCACCTTTGTCGCTGTGCTCGAAAATTGGCCGCGCAGTTCGCGCAGCGCTCCTATGGGATCACGGGGGAGTTGCTTGAGAGCTGCAGAAAGCGTGGGCTGAGAGAAGCGGCCCTCAAGCAGGACGCAATAATAAATTTCCACCTGAAACAAGCGACTGCGGCGCTCGTTAAAAAACTCTTTGCGTTTCTCCGTGGCCCTCTCGATCAGCGGATCGGGGTAGGCCGCGAACGGGATCGCGGGATTGTTGGTTTTAAAGAGATACTGATAGACGCGGACGCCGGGGCCGAATACTTTGAAGGCCGCTTCCAGGCGCTTGATGACATACTCGCGCTGCTCGTGGCTCATGCTCTCATAGTCCGAGCCTTTTACCCGGAGTATCAGGCCCAAGTCACCGGACTTGGTAAGGAACGCTTCTTCATCCCAGAAGCCATAGAGATTCACATAAGCATTGAGGGATGCGGCCTCGTTCCAATCTTTGTAAATGCGCTTCAGACTAAACATTGCGGACTACCACCTTGGGGAATTCCTGTTTCATTGCGTCGTAACGCGCCTTCAGGCGCTCACTACGGGCAAGAATGGTTAAGATTTTTGGATCGGCTTCGGTCGCCATCCGTGCCGCCATGAACCCCACGGCAAAGACAACGATTGCCGCAAGAAAACTGGCGAACAGGTTGAAAACGGCAACCGAAGCCATCGCGATCACAAAGAACAGGCCGCGCTCAATGCCCAAAACTGTTAAGGGCTTATGCAGGCTTTTGAACACTCGATTGCGGCGCTTGGTGTCTGTGATTGGCATGATCGTTACTCCGGCTTCTGGTCTATACTCCGAACAGCCAGGAGATGACATTGGCCGCAAGCATGGCCGCGCCTACGCCGGCCACTACTCCGGCCACGGCGCGTTTGCTTCCGGGTTCGCCATGCATTAGTTGCCAGCCGCCGAAGACGACAGCGATCAGCGAGCTAACGCGGGCAAAGGTTCCGGTAAAGAAACCGCTCATGTTCTGGAGCGCATTGTCCCAAGGCGAACCGCCTCCAGCCTGGGCCATCGCGGGAAGCGCGAGGGCGAGGACAAAAGCCGCCATAATGGCGGAGCGAATCAATCTGTGATTGACTTTGAATTTCGGAAGAAATCTGGACTGCATAGCAACCTCTCAAGAATGGCGTTCAACGAATTTGAGAGTAGGTGCAATCAGCAGCGCAGTCCAATACCTTTTTTGCTTTGATCTATATCAGTTCTGGTATAGATCAGAAAAAGCTAAAATAGAGTGCATATCCTGTGCACATTGAGGAAAGATATGAAGTCTGATTATCTTGCCGGGTGGAAGGCCATCGCCGAATATCTGGGACGCGGTGTTCGGACTGTCCAGCGATGGGAAGCCGAATACGGCTTGCCTGTCCGACGCCCCGCAGGACGGGCGCGCAGTGCGGTAATGGCACGCCGTGAGGAAATCGATGAGTGGTTGTCTTCTCGACCGACGGATAAAGAGACCGCCGACGCATTAAACACATCCGCTTGAGTTCCGCACAAGCGAAAGTCAATACCTCACGCCGGATGGTGAGTTCAATTTTGCACTTCGATGCGCTTACGCTCCTACCACCCTTGCCTATCCACATGCTGAGAATGGTCGCGTGAATACCCCATCCCAGCGGATGCCTTAGTTAGATGGACGTGATCGTGTACACAGAATCCACATTGAGATGCCGTAACGGGTGTCCTTCATGGCAAAGGACAGCAATATCAGAACGCAGCGTCAGTTCCGGTACTTCGTCAATCAAGAAATGCTCGCAACTCATGTAGATCTGGCGAGGCGTCGAATGGCAGTTTTGGTAATTGCACTGGAAGGTCACACGCCACAAAACATCGATTTGCTGGTTTTGAGCTGGTATCGAGATTTCCTCTATGCGGATATCGCTTTCCGAATAGCATGCTTGCCGAAAGCAGTTACGGCAGACAATTGTAATCGGCCATTGGGTTCTTTCCCACTGCGCGGGGATGTCCTTTGGGAGTTCTATCGGCTGGGAACAAGAAACGCAGCGGAGCCTGCGCCGGAGTTCAGTCGTCATATTGCACCTCAGCGACCTCAATTGTAAGCTGAACAGTCTGGCGCTGCTATTAACGCTTCGGGCAACTTTGCGGATTCACCGGCTCCACTTCCCATTGTCATCGTAGCTAAGGCTCCGTTCAAATCCGCCCGACTGCCACAACGCGTCAAAAACAGGACGTAATATCTCATGCTCTGAGAGTTCATAACTCTGGACCATCACTTCCGGTATCGGAAGCACATCCCGGTCAATGCCAATCTTCGAGTACACAAAATATCGATGTGGCACGTTGAGCATAAATCCCTTTACGCCAATCAAAGTCAATAACACGGCAATAGGGAGAGAAATTCCAAGTTCTTTTTGCAATCGCAGGTAACGTCCCACGGCCTTCAGAATCGCATCTTCCAAAGCGCTAGTTGGAATGCTCTTTTCGTCTTGGGTCCACTTAAAAAAGTCGCCTTCCGCTGCTTCGATAACACCTGAGCGGAAAAGCTGGACGTAGGACGCAACGCCAGATGGGAAGGTCAGCAAGCCATCAAAATTGTAACGGCGGCTCCAGCCGCCAGGTCCACTCATCGGTTCCATTCGCAACTGTAAATCCCGGTTTCCAGTAACAACATCGCGCACAGTCGTTGAATCAAGCGCGGACAAGGGGATCAAATGTAATAGAATCTTACCTCCCTCGCCAAGCGACAGCGGAAGATCATTTTCAATTGCTTTTGCGATCCTCTCGAAACGGAAGCGGCGCAGGCTCTCTCCAATTGCGCTTGAGGCCAGGAATGCGGAGCGTATTTCTCCGACATTCAGAGGATATTTCCCGGCGCTGTTCCTTGAGTAAAAGCGCGACACTCCCCCGGATGTCACCATATGTGGCCCTATCCAGCTTCGAGGGATGCGCATGACCAGTACCGGCCCGGCAGAAAAGCCGGCAATCGGCTGCCATTCGATTCCTGCGATGCGTGGATCAATGCCATCGCGAACCGAATTTTCCATACGCAAAATTTCGCTCGACAAATTCTCAAGGGCCAGGCCTTCCGCGGACGCAGGCATTCCGGTCGGTTTGCCTGCGCTGTCTCTCTCATCCGCAATCCCAAACACAATATCGCCTCCGTCGGCATTGGCAAACGAGGAAACGTCGTATAGAAACTCTCTCTTAGCTTCGGGGGGTTGGGAGGGAGGCAGCTGAAGTTTGTAATCGAGCGTTTTTCGCTCGCTCTTTCTGGTATTGACAAGGCTTTCAATGTCTTCTTTTGCGATTTTGTCGATTGGCTTCTCGATCACATAGTTAGGGTAGCACTAAGCGAGAAAGGTATGCGCGGTCTCAGCATGGGGATGGACCGCGCAATGTTGTGGGCGAGACGCCGCGCTAGGCGGCATCTGCCTCAGGGACTGGTTCGGCGTCCGGCTTCTCCGGACGGGCAAGCTTGCGGACGCTGGTGGCCCGGATTTCCCAACTGCGCTTCTTGACAGTCGCCTTCTTCTTGCCAACGGTGACCTCACCATCGTATTGCGAGCTGCAGAGCGCGCCGGTCAATTCGACGTAGTCGCCTTTTTTGAGGCCGTTCGCGTATTGAGCAGTTTTGGCGAAACAGACAATGCGGTGCCATTCTGTTCGCGAGATCCACTGATCGTTCTGCTTGTCTTTGTAGGAACTTTTGGTGGCGAGTGACAAAATGATGATGGGGTTGGTGCCGGTCTGCTTCGTTTCTGCGTCACGGCCCAGGAAACCTTTGAGCCGAATTGTGTTTTCGTAGAGTGCCATGGTATTGATCCTCCGAACCTGATTTGCCCGTATTCACTCGGGACACCAATTGCGAAGCTCGCGAGAGTGCCCTGCTCCCAAGGGCGAGTCGGCGCTTTTTGGGAAGGCAGCTGCAAGAAAGCTTGCCCGCAGGGCCGTCAGCCGCGTCGTGGTTGCGCGGAAGCTTTCTTGTGGAAGGAACCGGAAAAGCAGAGCCGCGAAGTTCCCGCAGGGCGCAGGATCAGCACCGAGCGGGTGTCCGAGGGAGAGAAGGGCAAGTCTAGGGAAGGAGGTAAACGTGGCACTCGGGGAAAACAAATAGGAAGGTTTCGGGCTGCGACGAAAAGCTGACCCTCGATCCCCATCACGTTTTGTCATGTCACTGTCCTGAGTTCCGGCAGAACAAGGAACGAGTTAGCAGCGAGCAGATGGCAACATTTCGCTATCAAGGACGCGATGGGAACAGACCTAAGTTAAGGCGAAGTCGAATGAGGAAAGTGTAAAGCAGAATAGAGCAGATGAGGTGTTGACAGTGAGACCAACTGTGAGCAGTGGGAGCTATGCGTCGGTGCGAAAAAAACGGGATTGAGCAGCGCACCCCCTGCAGGCGCAAGCAAGCAGATGACGGAACTTGTCGTTTTCAAAACCGGGTGGGCGGGTGGGAAAGGACGGGCAAAGCCCCACAAAATTAAGGGCCGGTATTTGGCCGGGATTCGAACTCAGAAAAAATTTGCGGCGCGAAGCGACGCAAATTTTTTCGGCAAATAATAAAAAGAGGGTACGCATGGCACGTACCCCCCTGTAATTTTTGGTTAACTCGCAAATAGCCTTCCGTCTTGATTGAAGCTGTCGCGTAGGATTTGTCGGGTATCTTTTAAGAGATTTTTGACCTTCTGCTTCTTTACCCCCATCGCATCCGCTATGCCATTCAGATTAAGGATGGATCGTCTCCGCCGAATATGTTTACGCTGTGACTCGTCGCTGTCGTCGCGATAGTAGTTGGTCTGTCTTAAGGCTTTCTCCGGCCCCAGCGCAGCAATTGTTTTGAGCACTCGCGCCTGTTCCTCCATCAGGTGCGGGAAGGTGGTTACTTGTTCCAGCAGATCGCGGGTAATGAGTTCCCGTTCAGCGCGATTTTGATATCGGCCTTGGATGCGGTAAACCTTCGTCACATCTTCCACGCCTTGGATACCCCAATGCTCCTGCCGGATACGAAATGGATTCATTGCGCCATGCAGGATCGTTATTATGAGATAGCGCTGGAACGGATTTGAAACGAATGGCCGAAGTGGACGGTGAATCTTAAACATCTCCAAGAGAAAGGAAACGGCTCCGTCGTACATGGCTTCAATTTGCCAATCGCTCGGATTCGTAAATACCCGCTCGGCTTTGCGTTTCGCCATTCCTTCCGCCATCGGCATTGTGCAAGCAAGAAAGATGTTCATTGCCTGCGGGTCGTCGTGGTTGTTGTACGCGATTTCAGCAATGGCAATGCGCTGATCGCGGTCGCGTAGGGCAAAAAGATGGCTGCATAGAGCTTCCATTTCCTCTCCGCTTAGTGCTGGAATCGTTCTTGTGGTCAGCAATTCGTGAATGGTTTCAAGCACGGTGGGCAGGAATGGGACAGGGGCGCTCATTAGTTCACCCCCTGCGTGAATTGTGCCGAACCCTCAGGGGTGAGTGTCCCAAGGATTCGAGCGGCGGTGCGGTGGACAACTTCCAGACTCTCGCCCAATAAGCGGGAATCTCCATAATAGAGCTGGCAATCTGCAAACGCGGCGTTGTCCAGTCCCAAAGCTTTCGCAACCACATAGCAAACAGCCTTGCTTTCCTGCTGGTGCATGGCTTTGGTGACAAACGTTCGGCGCTGGATCGCGTAAAGCAACTGGCTGGCTACTTCATGGAGCAGCAGCGGAAAGGCTTCATTGGGTTCCATGTTGGGCAATAGGCGAATCGTGCCGCGATAGGAGCTTGCCTTTTTGGAACCAAGCCAATCGGCGTATTCGAGGCTCATGCTTTGGTTTTCAGCGAAACTTGCAAGTTTCGGCAGAGCTTCATTCGTGTCTACAGCTTTACGAGATTCTGGCTGTTCGTCTCCTCCGGTCTGCGAGATATCAAAAACCCACACTCCGCGAAAACCGAGTAAATGCCGCTCCTGTTGTGCTGGCTCCGGCGATTTCTTGCCTTTTGATTTCTTCCCGTTCCCATTACCGTTTTCCTGCTGTGGTTGGTTCTTGATCGCAATGGCGGGAGCAAAAATGAAGATGCCCTTTTCTCCTGGGCGAACAAATCTCCCCAATTCATTCCAGCTACGCACGCCTTCAATGTGGGTGGCGTCGGGGCGCTGTGCGGCAATGAGCAGGACGTTGCGTGCGGAGTAGGTGTAAAAACGCGCCATGACTCCCAAATAAGAGGCGAGTGCATCCTGCTGTCCGCCTTCGATGGCATGGGCGAGTGAGTCCACGCTGGCACGGGTGAGTTGCCAAGAAGAGTTGAAGGGTTTGCGGTTGTTGTTGCTGTTGATAGTCCCTAACATTTTTTTTCCTTTCGACCGCCGGGTTGGCGTTTTGGCTTTCACTTCAGGCGGCAGCCAGCCAAAACGTCCGGCACGGTGGCGAAAGGAGAAACGCAGCGCAGCGTAGGGTGGCAGGGCGCGAGAGTCGGCGCGATGAGTGCCAAACGCTCTTGGGGTTTGTTTGGCTCGAAATCGGCGCATGAGACCGAGCGACCGTCCGAGCCGCGGCCAAGCGGCGTCCACCCGAGCGGAGCAGAGTGGAAAAAAAGACGCGGAGACTACCGCCTGGGGTTTTGCAGGGAGAGGATGCTAGTGGGGGAAAAGAGAGGCTGAATGCTTACGTTAATAATATGTCGGAATTAAGCGGCCCTATTGCAGTCAACGTTTTGATTCGCAAGCGAAAATGGCTTGGCGGATTTGCGGGGAATCCGCGCAAGCCATTCTCTCCCCGGAGTAGGATGAAAGCTCCGATTACTGTATTAGCAAGAAGACGTCGTAAATCTTCTTTCCTACATCGGATTCGCCATGCTGGTCCTGGTTTATCGTGCCTCGGTATCGGAAGACGTTCCCAAATTCATCTGTCCGTTTGGAGAGCGAATAATCCAAGCTGATGGAAAACACGCCCATCTCAGGCAGGGTGTGCAATTCCCCTGGCTGTGAAATCCCATCGTGGTTAGCGTCGACCCAAAGGCGCAGTTTCGACCAGATCGCGTCACGGGCATCAATTATCCCGTCGCCATTGCCGCCGTTCATCGGGTCGTCATACACGGCCAAGGCAAGGAATCCGTTCGGGTGGGGTGACAGATTTTGTGAAGTAAAGTTGCCGAACATCTCTGTACCGCTAGTGATCTGGCCATCGCCTGTGCGGTCCAGCACGAGAAAAGCATTGTTTGCATTTGCCGTCCACGCTATTTGAACCGGAACGCCAGTTCCCGCAATATCGAACATTACGCCATGTGCCGCATCCGTGAGAGCAAAACCATCGCCGGTTAAATCAACGATGATCGGAGAAGCGCAGGGATTGTTATCGCTCCCGGTTCCAGAACGGAGGTCTTGGGGTGCTTCAGGATCACAGTTGGGCGTTGGAGTTGGCTGCGGCGGTGGCGGAGGTGGTGGGGTTGGAGTTGGCGTTGGTGCGGTTGATCTGGATTCACAATTCTGGACTGCCTGTTGCTGATCATTCCATATTGAATTGCTGGCAAAAGCTATAGTTGCGCCAACGCCGTTCGCTCCTCCGTTGATACTGACGTTCACACCACACCCGCTTGTCAGACAATCCGCGAAACTGACCGCATTTGTGCCTTGGCATTGGGTTGTGGGTTTGCCGCCTTCCTGACCCGACTTGTTGGAGATACCAGGTACATGATGCGAGAAAATGCTTGACAATGATCCAAATTCGTCCGGAACTCCATTAGCATTGGCAGTACAGGAGCTATTGCACGTCCCCGGGCCTGTGGAACCTGTCGGCGCTGAATAGGTGCAAATGCCATCCACCGTGGAAGTAAAGGTATGCTGGCCATCCACGTGCCCAGATCCATTTCCATTGCCGTGGTTATAGAACGTTTCGGAATTGAAACTCGAACACGAACTCTGGAACATCCCATTGATGGGCGACATTTTCGGATGAAATCCCGCCGGCACAAGATAAGGATTCGATCTCTGGCTAAGACCTCTATTTCGGCTTGAGGTCGGGGACGATATGCCGATACCGCATCGATTTGTATCGATGTTGCAGCAAACATCGCCATGCCCTCCTTTGGCAGTGCAAGATTGCTGATTGTCATTGAGCCATTTGCGCACAAAAGGCACATCGCGCAGGTGAGTCTTGCTGAATGGCGCGGTGGACATCTCGCTTTTTGCCAGCAAATCGAGAGTCATGGACCCACTGCCACCGCTTATCAAGTCAAGGAAATGCACCTTGTCACTGCCGTCAGCGTTTTTACCGAACAGCGCGGCAGTGTGATAGGTGCGTGATTTGGACTGGAATGTCACCGTAACCGCGTATGTTGCATAACGGTCAAAGGGTCCGCCCATTTCCGGTAGATCAAGCAGGGCCGCCATTGGCCAGCCATCCGCAGGCCAGCGCTGCTGTGGCTTCATGTCCCATGCAACATCAACGTAGACAGTCCATTCCGTGGGACCATGGGCGTCCGGCGGCAGGCCTGCTGAATCAGTGTAATTGAATGTGCCTGGTGTATTGCGCAGCACTCCCTGAGTGTCGCCATCCGCAGGGAATCCAGCGAACTCCGACATGATGCGGCCTTGAATCTCGCTTACCGGGCCACTTTGGAAATCTGACAGTTGAAAGTTAAGCCGGGAAGCAAGTGCCTTATCGGCAGAACGAGCATCGGCTCTTCCCTGATCAGGAGACTTCTGCATCGTCCGCATGATGATCCGTACTTCGTCGGCATAGGACAGCTTGGCATAGGTAGTTCGTACAACCTGTTCTTCGTGACTCATTGCGGAATGAGACGGCTGGTTTTTCGTTGCCACTACGCCTGCGACTCGAGCTAGAGACGCTTGGCAAACAAAAAACAGAATAAGTACTACTGGCTTCAATCGCATCTACTTTCTCTCTTTCATGCGAGGCGATGCCTCTTGCGCAAAGGGGATGTGTGAAATGCGAGACAACTTGTAAGGGGTGTTCTCGCACGTTATAAGCAGTTCCTCCATTTGTCAATTCAGATTCTCCTTATTCTTTGCACAACATTCCCATTTTGGAACGCCCCGGCCTGTCCCACGGGGCTTCGCGAAATGCCCTGTACCATACTTGCTGCTACCCATGGGAGTCAAGTATTATTTTCTATCTGTAGGTATCAAATTTATTGAAACGTCCGGCAGGCAGAGATCACTAGTTACATAGGAGCACAAGGAACACAGATTGCGGCCCGATCTCACTCCCCTCATTCCCGGGTTCTATGCAGATGCGCAGGGCCGCTTGTACCTCAACATGCGCGAGTTCCTGAACGGTTATAGTCTGCCGGATGGTCCAGAAATTAGGATTGTGGCTTGGGAAGAAATCCGGGAAATCTTCGCGGGCATAGAAATTACCGAGATTACCGATTGACTCCGCTACCTTGAGATAGCATAATCCAGGTAGCATTGCTTCGCTGGCCGCGAAGAGGACCCGCATGAAAACGGCTGTTTTCCAGATCAACGAAGCGGGCGGTTCCGCCTATCTCGTATGCGTCCACATGGCCGGGCTACAAGAGGCATATAGCCTGGAAGGCTGGCTCAGAATGCACGCCGGGCCAGACAAGGAAATCACGTTCTTAGGCCGCTTTGACGCAGTGCACGCGGCTATTGGACAACACGAAGCAGAGGCCCTCATCCTCGGCGAAGATCCGCAGGGTTTTGCGGGTGCGGTATTTACGGTGGAGGAACTGGTCAACCGCATTCTGCCGCACGAAACGTGAGAGCTATTCAATTTTCTTCATTTTTAGCGTCTTTAAACTGGCGGCAATGGCCTGTCCAGCGTCTTCATATTGCGTTTGTGCCAGCTCATCAATCACGCGGATCGTGCGTGGCGGTAGCTTATAAGTCATGCGCATCAGGGTATCGGGATCGGGCCGGTCAACCGCAGGAGGCCTCTTCATGCGCGTCAGGATTTCCGAACCAACCTGCAAGGCGCGGCCCTGTGAGCCGTACTCACGTGCCAACTGCCGCAGTTCGAGGATCACATCGAAAGGCAGGGTATAACTCTTGGGCGTGGTAGGCTCAATATCGCCCTGACCGCGCCGCCTGGGCGTGAGCTTAGAAGGCTTCTCCTTGGCTTTGCGTCGCGTCATATGTTGCTCTGCCCGATCATTTCTGCCTTTCCATGAGTTTTGTCTACCTCACTGACGTTTGACCGGCATAAGAACTAAAATAAAAAACGAAACATAGACGGCACAATCCTG
The DNA here is from genome assembly GCA_035710845.1 of Candidatus Angelobacter sp. GTDB lineage: Bacteria > Acidobacteriota > Terriglobia > Terriglobales > Acidobacteriaceae > Angelobacter. Next base: position 93,314 of record DASTCT010000074.1, on the reverse strand, counting down.
TTGTGTTCAGCCCTTTTCCTTCCGTTGAGCCGGGTATTAAGTCAATTCCTCCGCGAATGATGATATCTGGAGATAGCTAAGTCAAGCCACTTCTTCCGGGTATCAACCGCCCGGAGATCCATTCAATCAACCGGGGCTGCCAACAAAATTACTTATTTTACCAATCCAAGTGCCCATCCTGACGATTTTTCAGAAACAGCATGCGCCTAAGCTCTTCATTCAACAAAAGATAAGAGCCAGCTTATGCTTTCTCTTGCGTTCCGAAACGGAACATAAGGAGGAACAATGAAAAAAGTCACGATTGGAATGATTTTGACCATCAGTTTGTTGTTTTCGAGCTGGTCCATCCAGCCGGCCCAAGCCAATGGTTCCGGCGAACCGCCATTGTGCTTTCCTGGCCAACCCCACTGTCCGTTGAACTGACAAGCACTTTCCTACTAAGAGGGGCTGAGATAAGCTTAAGCCCCTCATTTCTCATGCCATTGGGTAATACAGTCTATTTGGCTATTTCGTGGGTGTTGGAAATCACCCTAGCGATTCTGTTATTCAGAAGGGGTGTTCGTCACCACTTCCGACTTTTCTTTTCCTTTGCGCTATTTACCGCGCTGGCGACCGGGCTGAAACTTTTTGCAGTCAGCAATTATCGCTCGTATTTTTATGTCTATTGGACGACCGAAGCCATCCTTCTGCTGCTGGGGTTGGCGGCGCTGCATGAAGTCTTTTATTGGGTGTACGAGGGATTTTATCGTCTCCTGTGGTTCCAGTTTGTCTATTACGGGGCGGTCGCGCTGGTTTTGCTGGTTACGATCCGTAATGCCATCGTGAATCCACCAATCCAAGCTCATCCTGTAATCGGATTGATCCTGGATGTCGGAACTGTCGTCAACTTTATACAACTGGCGATAGTCGCCGTATTTAGCGCTCTGCTGAAACCTCTCTTCGTTCCGTTTCGCCGTTATCCTTTCGGCATAGTGGCTGGTTTTGGCATCTCCGCTGTCGGAACGTTAGTCGGTTACTTAGCCCTTTCCATTTTCGGAACAAAAGTTCAGAGTTTTACGCAAAATGCATCGGCTGTGGCATACATCTTGGCATTGGGTCTGTGGATCATGGCGTTCTTTCGGCAGGAGCCCGAAGAGAGAGCCTGGACGCCTCCCATGCCGCCAGCAGAGATGCTGCGCATTGCACGCGCATACCTCAAAGTTTTGAGGCCAGGAAGGAAAGATGATGAGACATGAAGGCACCTGGGTAATCGTCCTGCTCACTCTGGGCGGTGTGCTATTAGCGCGGCTGCTCTATCGCTTCATGTGCGGTTTTTCCGTGCGGTCACCACAAGACGTTTTTCCCTTCCTCCTGGGCTTGGATACGGAGTTGCTGAACGGTGTGTTTCATCCAGAGTCAGAAGAGCATTTTCGCAGCAAGCATTCACCAGCAGAGTTCCGAAAGTTGCAATGGAAACGCATTCATCTGGCCTTGCACTATTGCAATAAGCTCTCCAACAACGCGCGAGTGCTCCTAGGCTGGACGCGCTTCGAGCGCACGGAAAACTGGTCCGTGTTAGATCCTACTTCGCGGGAAGAGGTTCTCTCGTTGCGTGACGTATGTATCCAATGCTTGCACTCTTCGCTGGTAATGCGCTTGAGCCTGCGCTGGTGGCTGGTACGGATGGCGATTGCTCCTCTTAGCCAGCCGCCCACGTTCAAGACGCTTATAGACCGGGGCAGCGCGGACATGATCTCCTTCTACGAAAAGGCGCGATTGCTGGCAGAAAATTTCAGCCATGTCTACGGCAAGGACTATCATCGGAAACTGGTCGAATCGCTGTAAGCAAACTCAAGAGAGCATAGGAATATACAAAAGCTGTTTTCATCTGTCACATTCATTGCGGAGACCTAGGTGTGGGACTAGGTGCCGGTACGTGTGACTGAGGCACTCTACTCCCGGTCCTTACGAGCGGTATGTCAAACTCTATGCTGTCATTATCCTTTTTAATCATGACGCACGTTGGATGCTCTTTGACCAATGGCATCGGCACCATTTTCGGCACCGCATATGCCGTCACACAATACTGCCCAGGTGGAACATAGAGATCGTATGTGCCATTCTGATCGCTGAACACAAAGTGATAATGATTGTCTGGCTGCCGAAATGAGAGCAAGACATTTGGCACAAATTCCGCTTCTCCGTGAGGTTGCGCTGCCGCAAATGTAACGCTGCCGTAAATGCGCCCAACCTGCGGTACGGGGGCCTCAGCAATCATCGTTCCGATTGTTCCAACCGCAAGCAGCAGTACGATAGTAGTTTTTAGTCGCATCAAATCGCCTGTATCGCATTCGGGAGTAACTTAGCGGGCCATTCTTTCGAGCGGTCTGAAGCAGCGCTGAGGCGGTACTCTTCTTTTCAACTCATTTGCCTTGAGTTGGAGATGCACTCGCGCTTCCACTATGTTTTGCTGCTAGAGATATATCCAAATGAGTCTCTTTTGCAGCTTGAATCTCCACGCATCGCAACTGTTCACTAGAGACTTTCATCGGTTCAGCGGTCGTTTGATTAAAAACTCCCACCAAGCAGTACTCGCCAGGTTCCAGAACCGTCGTGTAGTCGCCTGCATAGTTCGTTAATACTAATGCCCTCGAGGCACCTTTTCGCTCAAAGACCAGAACACTGTAAGGTGCATCCGTCATGAGACCATGGGGATCAGTATTTAGGAAGCCAGCCGAACCATAAAGCGTGCCCCATTGGACGACATCCGTTTGTGTCTTCGCTTCAGTCCCCAGAACCGAGGGAACTAACATCAGACATAATGAGCAAATCAGGAACATCCCAACTGCAGATACTCTCATTTTTGGCTCCTTGGAATCGCATATATATCGGGGGGCATGCTGCCATTACGCATCGGGGTTATTGCTTCTTCTTGAGCTGGAAACCCGCGGTAATCGGGGTCATTTTTGAGCACTTGTACGACTGCATCGGTACCATTCTCTGCGGCGGCCCCTAGTCTCTTGATAATCGGAGCTTGGTCTGGGGTGACGCCCTCAGCCATAAATCCGGCAATGAAAGCATTGGCTTCATCAACAAGATCATCACGATACTCAATCCACTTCCCATTCACTTTCTGAAATCCCAGCAGTCCGTCGAGAAATTGTTCGCCGTGCTTAAACTCATGGCCTAGCTTTTGATTGTTAGGCATGTTGCCGATACGCGGCGAACCAGTAAGGCTGTCATCTTTCAACTGTATATATAGCTGGCCCGGCTCACCTCGGTAGTCTAGTTCTCCACTGCCCTCCGAGCCGCCGACCTGACCGACATGGAACGTGATGTCGGAATTCTTAAGCCTGTCATAAGTCTTTGCAAGTTCTTCACCACGAGCTCGTTCCTTTGGATCCTTGCTGTTCAGAAGCTGCTGAATCCGGCCTTCATAGGCTTTTTCAAGAGCCGTCGGCTCTCCACTTTCATTCGTGCAATGCTTCTTTTTCTTCCCTTGTTCCCAGCAAACAACCGCTCCACTCGGATCTGACAGTATGGTTGGGCTATTCCACACATAAGAATAGCCGTTCATAGACTGCGGATTCAGCTTTAATCCCGCAACCGGATCAGGGCTCATAAACCGACCGATATTCCAATTATGGTAACGCGCACCGAAATTGTGGTTGCCAGATTCCAAATCGAATTCTTTTCCAGAAAAAAGATACGAATTGCTCATATTCGAGGTCAGAGGAAGCTCGCCACCCCAAGGATAATAATCGGATTCGTTCTGTATATTGCCGCCTGCATCGGCAACAATCGCGGTACTGTGCAAGTGATTTGAGAAATAATAGTACGGAGGCGCATAGGTCTGGCCGCTTGCATCTAGCCGAGCAATACGATTTCCACCATAAAACACATATTCATGTAGAGGAGTACCAGATGCATCCGTCTCGGCGATCACTTCCGACCCCGCAAACCAATACAGGGTATTCGATGTACCCAACTTTGCAACCCGATGGCCACTATTGTCATAAAGATATGAGTACCCGTTGGCAGTACTTGTCTGGCCCTCAGCATTGTACGAAAGCGAAGAGCCGTTAAGAGCTGTCATATTACCCATGGCATCATAACCGGTGCCATTTCCAGACACCTGATTTGCAACTGTAACCTTTTGAGAGAGTGTCTCTGACTCACATTTGGTAGGGTTCTTTGCGAGGAGATTGCCCCATGGATCGTAGGAATATGTGCTCGCCCAATATTTGGATTGCCCATTGGAAAGCAGCTGAGAACAATCAGTGCCCGCGTTTTGCGCTGAAGTCAAACGATTCAACGAATCATATGTAAAACTTTGTGTACGAGTTGCATCCTTGTTGTTGATTATCTGCCACACCGTGCCGTTGTCACCAAAGCCAGCATGGAAGTCGTAAGCTAGGTCGAACAGAGTCTGCGTAGGAGACGCGGCAGTAATGCTCGTTAGCTGCAACCGGGAGTTGTATCCGAACGAGTTGCTAATCCCCGCAAACGTGCTCGCATTCCCATTGACATATGAGGAGGGCTGACCATCTGCAGTGTATGTTGCGCCCGTAAAGTAATTGATTCCGTCCGCCACATCTTTGATCGAGAGCACTCGTCCAGCATAACTTGGCGTAAATGTAAGCATGTGGCCGCTCGGATATGTCAGCGTTTTAGGCTCGCCATCGAGATAATATGTGTACTGAACAGTCCCTGAGATACTGTTTGTGATACGTTGCTGAGAGCCGAGGCGTCCCATCTGATCGTAAGCCCAAACGCTTGAGCCTGCTGCATCGCGTACAGATGTCAAGTGGCCCTTGCCATTTGGTCCTGTGTCATATGTAAAAGTAACCGATGGCTCTTGATCAGAGTAGGTCTTCTGGAGAACACGGTTCAGCGGATCAAACGGTCCGTAGTTAATCGTTATACCGCGCCCGTCGGTCTTCGAGACTAAATTACCATCATTGTCATAACTGTAAGTTGTTGTGCCTGATTCGGGATTCGTTGCTTGGAGCAAACGTGACAACGAATCGTGGTAATAGCGTCGCACCCGCCAAGTGCTGGTTGCGTCATTGCTCGGGTCCGCACTGCAGCCCGTGCCGGCCGTTCCGTCTCCATGAGAACCGCTCGGAGAATTTCCGTGCTGTTCAACGCAGATTAAATTGCCGAGAGGATCGTATTGGTATTGCGTCACATATGCCGTGGCATCGATGGATGTATTTCGACCGCCCCCAAAAGTGGTGGCTTGACTGTTGAATGATGGATTGGGGAACAAAGAAGCATTGTCATGGAGAGTAGATAGCGCCGAAACTGCGGCGTTTGTGTCGCCTGCCGTTTTCCACGTCAAATTGAGCGTTGTACTCCCTGTGACCGTCGCAGTCGCAGGAGAACTTGAATTACCATTCAGCACCCCAGCCAAAGCCCAGGCAGTGTCAGCGCTATCGTAAGCATGCGTCTGCCCATTACACGTGGAATTGCTGGTGTTTCCATAGCAAGCGGTTGCGGTGAATCCACCGACCGTCAAGGAAACGGTTCCTGAATCGGTGACTCCAGCGGCCGCAGATGAGAGATCCAGAGCAGTCCAATTTCCGCCTTCACAGCACATCAGCAGGTGCAGGTGCTGGTCTGAACCAACATAATAGACATTCGTCTTCCAGGTGTTTGGATTGAATGATGACGCAAGTTGACTTCCAGAAATCGCCGAAGGAGCCCCTGTATAGCTGCTCACATCGATTTTGCTCCACGAAGATGTGGGAGACGTATCGCCATACGAGTAGATGTCGTTATTGCTGGCGATTGCGAAAAGGCTATCGCTATTGTTCATAGTGTAATTGGCAAGCGAAAGGGTGGAGGTTGCCAATGTATTTGGCGCTCCTGAGGATGTCGTTATGTCCGTTGTTCCCCAGTTGTCGTTATTGAAGCAACACTCTATACGATGGATATGAAGATCGGTGCCAACATAATACGTGCTTGTATCCCACGTACTAGGATTAAAACTGCTGACGATAGAACTGCCCGATGCTGCATTCGGAGCGCCAGCCGCGGTCATATTTTGCGCTTTCCACGAGCCCGAAGAATCGTACATTTGATATTCGTTGGCGTTTGTTCCAAACGCGTAGATCCATTCGCTGTTATTGCCAATGTATGTCGAAAGAGGAGAAGTTGTGAGGATGCTGGCACTACCGGCCTGCGATGTCACATCATATGTGCCCCAGTTGCCATTATTAGGACAGCACGTGAAAACATGCAAATGCTGATCTGTGGCAACAAAATAAACGCTTGTTGTCCACTTGGCGACGTTAAATGTACTGGCCACAGAACTGCCCGTGCCCGCATTTGGCGCGCCAGACCATGTAAGATTTCTGGCCTGCCAAGTGCCAGTCTCGTCGTACATGTGATAAATATTTTGGTTTGTGCCTATTACATCGATATAGTAGGCTCCATTATTGACATAGGCAGAAAGAGGCGAATTCGTCAAAATGTTTGACGTGCTGGAATTCCAGGAAATGGAGCTTATATCGTCCGTGGTCCAATTTCCGTTGTTGCAACACCATACTTCATGGAGATGCTGATCACTACCAACGTAATATACGCGGGTATTGCCGCTTGCGCTGTTGTATGTGTTGGCTAGATTGCTGTTGGAAGCCGCTGCCGGCGCTCCCGTTAACGTCGTCAAATCTCTGGACTGCCATACTCCGGTTGAATCATAGAACTCGTAAATGTGGTTATTGGAACCGATCACATACACATCGTCATTATTGTTCGTCAGGTAATTTGCGATTGAAATCGCAGTGGAAGTACGAGGAGTAACCGGTGATCCTCCTTGGGCCGTTTGCAAAAAACCACTGATCGAAACTGTTGCGGTTGCCGCTGTGCCAGGAGAGGCCACATTCGGCTCGTCTACTTCGACAACGCGCCCCAGAGCATCGGTAATACTCTGGCGTGGATTGCCGATCTCATCGGCTGTCGTTGTGACATTTCCGTTATATGCAGTCGTGTTGTAGCTGCTATCTGCATCAATGACCTTCACGGGCCGACCCAAGCCGTCATATTGGATTTGCGTGGACGGCGTGGAGGATGTTAGATTTCGGCTCGGATTGAAATGCTGCGATATTCTCCCTAACACGTCATAATTTACGGCAGTGATATCTGTTCCTTCAGGGTCGAGCAATGCGGTCTGCGTTTTTCGGCCGAGTCCGTCATACGAGATGATCGTGGTGACGACAGTGCTTGGGGCACTCTGGAGTTTAGTTTCTTTAACGCTCAACGCCCCGACAGTATCGGTATACTTAATTGTCGTATTGCCACCATCAGGAAAATTTGCAGATGTTATGCGGCCCATCACGTCATAGCCATAGCTGCTGGTGTGAGCCGAGTCCCCAGGCGTATTGCCACTGGCTTGGAATGCTCCATTAATATCCGTCACAGAAGTAATGAGGCCTGTGCTGAAATCGTATGTGCCACTGGAGACTTGTCCCAATGCATTTGTCGTAGAAGTGCGGTAGGCCCCCCAATATGCCGGATCGTAGGAAAATATTGCCGTGTTTCCGAGCGCATCAACATTCTTGTTCACCTCACCGGTGTCGTACCAATAGGTGTGCGTTGAAAACGTAGACCACGAACTCCCTGATTGGAGCAGGCAAGAATTAGTCTTCGGTGCCAAGGGCGCCAACCAATGAGTCGTGGTAGTAGCATTACCCCTGACGGAATTTGGTGCCGCTCCATGTTGATTTGAGACCCCAAATGTGGTCGCGGTTATATACTGGCCTTCGTCATAACCATAATCCGTCTCCGAGCAGCGATCACCAGCCGCATCCTGCACCTGAACGGTGGCGGCAGCATCCAGGATGTTTGCTGCCAAATACGCAGCATAATTCGGATTGCCTGATGATGGCTGCCAGGTATAAGAAGTAGCAGTCTGTCGAATCAGCGCTCCTGGACCATTCTGCCCATAATCGTACTCTTTCGCATCTGTAACGTCGCCTAGCTGGACTAAAAATCCGTTTATAGATGTTGCGATCCCAGAAGCCTCAGTGGTTACCGTCTGGCTTGTATTGCCGCCGGGCAAGGTCGTTGTGACTGTCTGTGGATAAACATTGATAGCAGTTTCCGAATCGTCTGGATAGCCGAGCGGAGGGGCCAGGACAAACGAATATGCAGTATTTACTGTCTTAAGAACATTGCCAGACGATTTTGGTCCCTGATAATAAATCGCCTGCGTTTCATAAAAACTACATGAAGTTTGTCCGCCAAGGGGCGTAACTACGTGCTCCGTATCGTTGCCCGCAGGATCTGTTACTACGTTGTGCATTGTCCCGTCCGACTGTTGCGCGCCGAAGAGATATGTCCATGTAGCACTAGGAACACCTGGACCACTGATCGTCCGTGTGTGAACGGCTCGGCTCACCTTCGTCAGATTTCCACTATAGTTACACAGCGGAATGGTCTGCCACGTATAGGAAATTTGTCCGCCTGTTGGAAGCGTAACACTCGACAACTCGCCATATGGATCGTACGTAAATTGCCAGCTACTACTCTGATCTTGAAGCGTGAGGCTCGTCATCAGATTAGGAGTCGAGGCTTCGGTAGGCAGACTCCCAGGGTCAGTGCCTTCCTCTATATTGGGTTGATTAAATGCTGTTTGCAAACTCTGAGCTGTGTAGCAAGCCTTAATGGTTTTAGGAGATCCGCCAAAAGTCGGAATATTATAGAATTCGCAAGTCGCAGGAGAACCGGACGTAAAGGAGAATAGTGAACGGCCTAATGTATCAGTTAATCCGGGTTGAAACTGTTCAATATTTCCATCCGGCCCAAACACGTTCTGTGCGAGCTGAACCGTATTTCCATCTACGTCGGTGACATTGGTCGTGACAAACACATCTGTGTATGTCGCTTTGCCGCTCGAACCGCTATCCTGGAAACCCTGGCCGAATTCTTGGTAGGAAGGTTCACCGGTACCAAATACTAGATTGTATCGATTGCCTTTTCGATCGATGATCAGCGCAGTATCGTGCGTCCCCAAGAAGGCGCTGTCTCCAGCGTAAATGGTGAGACTATATCCCGAGGTATCCACTGTTTCGTAGGTAGTAGACGAAGACGTAGACGACACCTGCACGGCACGATGTGAACTGCCATCAGGTGTAATCAGAGTGGGAGAAGATGTCTCCACTCCTTGTCCGTCAGGCAACTGAATGAGGGTCCGGGGACGCTGGAGTTGCAAAGCGAGAGAGTTCTCCAGCACCGCTCCGCTGGGTTCAAGGATATTGTCGGTCGTCCATTCGTAGAATCCAGTTTGTTGCTGCGTTTTCGGTGGAATCCATGAAACCTGCCAATTCTTCGAATTCACGATCAAATAATAATCGACATTCAATGAACCTCTTTGTGGATACGATGTAACTTGAGCGTGCAACGTGAGTCCACCATTAATGACACTCACACTGTCGATTTGCCCCCCATGATAGGAACCGTACGGGTCGATGCCATTATCTAAATTTGGATTTTCTTGGGCTGCACAATAAATTGATAGGGTGATGAAGCAAAGACACGCATAGAGCAGCCTTTTGGTACTGATCCATTGAATGGCCGATTTCCGAGTCATGAAATTCTGATTCCTTCCATTTCCAAGTTCGTCGTATTGGCTCTCTAGGCACGGCATAAGCATGCATGTGCCTGGTGAGAGAACCATGCGGAGAGAGATTTTGTTTTGTGGGGACTTGCGTATTGCCGATCTTCCCGAGCCCGATCAACTAGCGAGCGTCGTCTTCCATGCGGAACGGGCCTTGGGGAGGGCTGCTTTTGCCTGGGTGACTAGGGGAAAACCTTAACTTCAAACTACTGTGTTGACGGTAGCTGACGGCAAGCGACGTGGTCAAGAACAATTAGGTGGTAGTTTCTGCTACTTTTCTATGACATGTGGCCGAATTTGCGAAATGTACCGTTAAGTCGTTCTTATGCAGTGAAATTTAGGATCGAACAAAATGTTTGATAAACACGATTTGTAGTACATACGCGACAGCCGATGATGCAGGCAATGCCAGACGACCTGCTGATGCGACTCGGAGAACGGATTAGAACGCTGCGAAGAAGGCGCGGCTGGACTCAGGTCGTCATGGCGGAAAAGATCGGCCTTGACCGCAGCTTCATCGCCGATGTGGAGCGCGGCAAGCGGAATATTTCCATCCTGAATTTAGAGATTGTGGCCAAAGGATTCAAAATCACTCTCTCACAATTGCTATCCAGGCTTTGAAACTCAGCGTACAGGGGCAATAAAACCAAACCCAATTGGGCCGGCTCGTTTCGACGATTCGCATCTATACCAGAACTGGTATAGATCAGGACAAAATAAGTATTGGCCTTGCTGCGCGCCGATCCCTATTCTGTTTTTGGTAGCAGAGCAGTCTTATGGCGGTCGGCCTTCCATCTTTTTTCCCCGAATCGTTGTCTGAAAACGATTCGGCTATCACCGAACATCAGGCAATCAAACCCATTCCCAGCAAAAGCGCCCGCCTCTCCGAAGAAGACTTGAAGGCCCTCCGCCAGTTTTTGTTACTGCTCGACAAATGGGATCGCCAAAATAAAATCGCATAATCTACTTTAATACGATATTGACACGCATTGATGCGTTGTTGTAATATATTTTTCTGAGGCATTCTGCGTGAACTATCCGTACGAAGTGGAATACAAGGGCAAGACGATTCGCTGCCGTACTTTGGAAGATGCGCAGCGGGCCATGGAGACATTCGAGGGAGGCAGTCTGATCAAGGCTGATAGTCCTTGGACCACGGAAGAGTTTGAGAAGTTTACCGGACGCATTCGTTACCCTCAGCGCCGTTTGTTGGCGAAGCTGCTGGAGTACGGCACGACCGCATGGCTTGAGGACTGGAAATTGCGTGACGTGGTGGGCCTCACTACAAACCGCGAATTGGCCGGCACGCTCTCCGGCATCTCAAAAGTGGCTTTGATGTTCGGCATTGAGCCGCGTCGGGTATTCATACAAACCAACGTTTATAAGCAGTCGAAGCCGCAGCGGGTATATCAGATTACCTCCGGCTTTTTACAAGCGGCAGCAGAGTACGGATGGCCGTCAAAAAATGACTTGAAGGAACCGCGATAATAGGGAGAATAGGCATTATGACGTTATTGGCAAAGTTGGCAGTCATCTATGCGCGGGTATCGAGCAAGGATCAGGAAAAAGAAGGGTTCTCGATTCCAGCACAATTAAAGCTCCTCCGCGAATATGCGCTCAAAAATGGAATCAAGATCTTGCGCGAATTTATAGACGTTGAAACCGCCAAGACCACGGGCCGCAAACAATTTGGCGAGATGGTGCAATTCTTCAAGAAGCATCCGGAATGCCGGGTCGTGATTGTCGAAAAGACCGACCGCCTGTACCGCAACTTTGCCGATTGCGTCACGCTCGAAGATTTGGGCGTAGAAATCCATCTCCCCAAAGAAGGCCAGGTTATCAGCAAGGAATCGAAGTCTCAGACTAAGCTGGTACATGGCATTCAACTGGTGATCGCCCGCAATTACATTGAGAACCTGCGCGAGGAAGTGAAAAAAGGAATGCGGGAAAAAGCATCCCAAGGCATCTATCCGAGCCGTCCACCCTTGGGCTATATCAACAACAAACTGAATCACACGATTGCGATTGATGAATCCAATGCCCCCATTTCCAAGCGCATTTTTGAACTCTATGCCACTGGCAAGCACTCCTTAGCGGAATTGCGGAAGATCATCCGCATTGAAACCGGCAGAACATTTCAAAAGGGCTACCTCCATAAGCTGCTTAAGAATCCCTTTTATTCCGGGTTCTTTGAGTGGATGGGCGAACGTTACAAGGGCACGCACCCGCTCATCATTAGCCTCGACATGTTCAATCAAGTGCAAGCGGTTTTGGGTGGCCACAATCGGCCTCGTTATCAGAAACATGTCTTTCCGTTTCGTGGTTTGCTGACCTGTGCGTTCGACGATTGCATGTTGACTGCTGAAATCAAGAAGCAACGGTACACCTATTACCGTTGCACCGGCTCAAAAGGAAAATGTGATCTTCCTTACACTCGCGAAGAGGAATTGGGGGAGCGCCTGGGACAGATTCTCAAAGATATTCATATTCCCAATGACGTGTTAGAGCAGTTGGAAGCGTCCTTGACGCAAAACCAGCAGAGTATGCAAGCGGAGAAAAAAGCGCAGCAAGAGCGACTGCAGCAGAGGCTTACGGCTGTTCGTAATCGAATCGATCAAGCGTATACGGACAAGCTGGATGGAAAAATCTCTGAGGAATTCTGGCACCGGAAAGCCGCAGAATGGCAGCTTGAAGAGCAGCAGATTCTCATGGCGATGCAGGGGCTTCGCGAAGCCAGCGCCGATGTGTTGCTAGATGCGAAAAGAGCCTTAGAACTCGCAAATAAGGCGTATTTTCTATATGTTACACAGAATCCCGCAGAACAGGCCGAATTGCTCAAAATGGTGGCTTCGAACTGCCGCTTTGATGGCGCAAGTCTTTATCCTACATATAGAAAGCCCTTTGACTTGATCTTCCAAAGAGCAAAATCGAAGGAATGGCGCGCCCTGAGAGATTCGAACTCCCGGCCTTCTGATTCGTAGTCAGACGCTCTATCCAGCTGAGCTAAGGGCGCGCAAGAGGCAAGAACGGCTTTTCTATTTTAGCAAAGCCTCTTTGATCTGTCGCTTCAGAATAGTTTGGGTAAAGGGATCATTTAGGTTTCAAACTGCTCCATTACACAGTCGAAAGCGGACACAGCCCGAAAGTGGCGTCTTAAATATAACAGCCGCGGGCCTGTGGTGTCCCTGAGAAATGCCTGCCCCCGAAACGCATCTCTCTTACTCGCTTTTCTTCCCACTTTGCTCGAAATTCCCTTTTCCTCTACGGTTGAAAGCGCCTGTTCTATCTTAGAATAGTCACACTCCGAATGACTGAGCCTTCCACTCCGCTGATGCGGCAATATGCCGCGATCAAAAAGCAGCATCCCAACGCACTGCTATTCTTTCGTCTAGGCGATTTCTACGAACTCTTCTTTGAAGACGCCGTGGTAGCTGCCCGTGAGCTGCAGATCACGCTGACCTCGCGCAACAAGGAAAAAGATCAGGCGATTCCGATGTGCGGTGTTCCCTATCACGCGGCGGAAGGCTATCTCTCCAAGCTGTTGCGCAAGGGATTCAGGGTCGCAATCTGCGAGCAGATGGAAGACCCAAAGCTGGCCAAGAAGCTGGTGCGGCGCGAGGTAACGCGCGTACTCACGCCGGGAACCGCGCTGGATTCAAGCGTGAGCTCAGAGGAAAACAATTTTCTGGCTGCACTGGCACGGGCTTCAGGAGCAGGAGGGCTGGCGGCGTTGGATCTTTCGACCGGTGAGTTTCGCGCTACAGAGTTTCGCGGTCCTGAAGCGGAACGGCGCATTGTGGAAGAGTTGCAGCAGTTACGGCCACGCGAGGTTTTGTATCCCTCTTCCCTTCCGCTATTTGATCAGGCACCGACGAATCGCACTGAACCGAGAACGGACGTATCAGCCCAAAACTCTCCAGCGAGCACAGAAACAAGATCAGGGAGCGTGCCATCCGGCCTGCAGCATGCAGGTGAACGCGCCCGTTTTACTGAGACGCCGCTGGAAGACTGGGTCTTTGCGCCGGACTATGCGATACCACTGCTTGAAAACAAGTTGGGTGTGTTGTCGCTGGAAGGATTTGGATTGCAGGGGCGTCCGGCGGCGGCCACGGCAGCAGGAGCAATCTTGCATTATGTCCGCTCCACTCAGCGGGGCACGCTGGAGCATGTAGACCGCATTGGCTTTTATGATCGCCAGGAATATCTGGTCCTGGATGCGGTCACGGTGCGCAATCTGGAGCTGGTGGAACCTCTCTTTGCCAATACAGGAAGCGAGGTGACGCTCTTCCGCGCCCTGGACGCCACGCTTACGCCCATGGGCAAGCGCCTGCTGCGTTCGTGGATGCTGCGGCCATCCATTGATATTCGCGAGATCAACCAGCGGCTGGATGCGGTGGAAGCCGGAGTAAAAGAGTTTGTCGCGCGTGAGGAATTGCGGCGAGCGATGGAAGGCGTGCTTGATATTGAGCGCCTGCTCAGCCGCGTTACGCTGGAGACAGCCAATCCGCGCGATGTTCTAGCGCTGTGTGCAAGCCTGAATCGAATTCCGCGAGTTAAAACAGCACTCGCCCGGCTGGCTGCTACGCGTCTGACGGAGCTCCACAGCCTGCTGGACGAGATGGCAGACTTGCGTGACCGGATCGAAAAAACGGTTGTTCCTGAACCGCCGCTTACGCTGGCCGATGGGGGAGTGATCCAGCCTGACGTGGATAAAGAGCTGGACGAGCTGCGCAGCTTGAGCCGCAACTCCAAACAATACATCGCGCAGATTGAAGAGCGGGAGCGCAAGCGCACCGGCATTCACTCGCTCAAAGTCAAATTCAATTCCATTTTTGGCTATTACATTGAGATCAGCAAAGCCAATCTGCACCACGCACCCACGGATTACGAACGCAAACAAACGCTGGTAAACGCTGAGCGGTTCACCACGCCGGAGCTGAAGGAATATGAAGCCAAGGTGCTGGATGCGCAGGAAAAGATTGTGGAGATTGAGAGGCGGCTATTTACGGAGTTGCGCATGGCGATAGCGGCTGAAGCAAAGAGGATCCGCCAGACCTCACTAGCGCTGGCAGAGGTGGATGTGCTGGCATCGCTGGCGTTCATCGCGCAGAACCGCGCATACTGCCGGCCGCATTTTGCTGCGGACTCAAGCGAGCTGGAGATTATTGAAGGGCGGCATCCGGTGCTGGAGCAACTGGAGCTAACCGGCAGCAATGATCGCTTTATTCCTAATGATCTTTATTTAAATTCCAGCACGCACACCATTTTGCTAATCACCGGCCCAAACATGGGCGGCAAATCAACTTATCTGCGGCAGGCGGCGCTTACCGTGCTTATGGCGCAGATGGGCGGCTTTGTTCCGGCGCGCTCAGCACGGTTGCCGGTGGTGGACCGTATCTTTACCCGCATTGGCGCCAGCGATAATCTGGCGCGCGGACGCTCAACTTTTATGGTGGAGATGACGGAAACAGCGGCGATCCTAAACACTGCGACCCCGCGGTCTCTTGTGCTGCTGGATGAGATTGGCCGCGGCACCGCAACTTATGACGGACTGGCCATTGCATGGGCGGTGGTTGAATATATTCACTCCACCAGCCGGGCCAAGACTCTTTTTGCTACGCATTATCACGAGCTCACCGAACTCGACCGGCTGGATGGAGTAAAAAACTTTCATGTCTCAGTAAAAGAAAACGCCGGGGGTATTGTCTTTCTGCGCAAAGTGGAGCCCGGGCGTGCGGACCGCAGCTATGGAATTGAAGTAGCCAAGCTGGCTGGGCTGCCTGCGGAGGTGGTGGTTCGTGCTCGCGAAGTATTGCATGAGCATGAAAACGCGGAACACCAGGCGACAGAGCATCTCTCTCCCGGAGCCAGCGAGCCGGAACCACAGATGCAGTTGACCATGTTCACGCCGCTCTCACAGAAAATTGTGGATCGACTGAAAGAAGCAGATTTAAACCATCTGACGCCAATTGAGGCGCTGAATCTGCTGAATGAGCTGAAAAAACAAATCCACTAAGTCTTTCAGTATACAAATATGATTCGTTTTACCTTCGCTATCCGCCGGATAGCTATTCTCATCACTGCTATACTGGTCGCAATCGTCTTTCAGGCATAACGAAAGTAGACCCTTGATCTGAACATTCGATTTTTTTGAGATCCGATTCTGACCAGAGGCCACTGGAGAACCGGGGTACTACTGTCTTTGCCAAAGGCGACCGGCGCGAATCAACGAAACCCCATTCGCGCAAGGCAAGGAAAGTGCAATGAAAGCCGCCTACTTCATATTTTTGGCCGCCATGGAATTGACTCTGGTTTCGTGTATTCGCATGAACCCAGAAATTACCTCACAGGACTGCACCGTAGCAGCTACTCCTGCCGGTTTCACGCGCATTTTTATTGGAATGCCAGCGCCCGGTGGCAAGCAATCGGGCACAAGCTTTGATGATCCGCTGGACGGCAGCTCTGCCGATAAGTTTGACACCATCCTGCGCACAATCAGTGAAGGCCAGCAGCCAACCTGGGGCACGCAAACCAACATTCCTTCGCAAAACCTGATTGTTTGCCTGGCCAGCGGCACCTTTCAAACCAACGGTCAATATGATTGGAAGATCGGCCTGGGACGTACTCAGGGAAGCGAACAAGGCTTTACTGCGGAAAAGAACTGGAAAATCCACGGGCGCGGCGTGAATCATACCACGCTGCAGCTTGCTTCCTACTTGCCGGACCAATTTGAAAATGCGAGCGGCGTGCCCTTACAAGGCGGCCGTAATGTTGTGATCGGCACGCACTCCGCTGGATCTTCCGGCATTGAGGTCTCTGATCTTACGATTGACGCCAATCATGACAAGCTCACTGCTCCCGGTGGTACTCCGCTGAACCTTGAAGGAATCATTTTGCGATCAGACCAGGGAGGCCACTGGATTCACAACGTCAACGTCATCGGCGGATCGGGCGACGTAGGCGTTACTAACGAAGCATTTGAGACCTTTGCTGTCCAGATATGGGGAAATGTGGAGCCGTTGGATCCACAGCAGAGTACGGGCAATCTTGTTGAACATGTCACGGTCAACAAGCCGGGCCTAGCAGTAATCGGCGGCTCGCGTGCCGGCGGTGCGATGGATGGCATTGTAGTGAACAACGCCGTAGCTGAGGTGCGGAACAATGTGGTGGATGGATACCAGCTTGGCTATGGCGGCTGGGCCATGGGGCCGGTGAATTTTCACGATAACATTGCGCGCAACGTCCAATATGGATTCAATGACGATAGCTTCACCAGCAATGGCGTAATACTCCAGTCCAATCAATTTATCCACCCATCTTCTTACGGTATGGTGATAGGCGGAAGCGGTCCGAACGAGACTTTTTCAAACTGGAGCATTACGGGCAACACCATCCAGTTAGGTAGCAATGAATCTGTTGCTGTTGTATTGCGCGGCCAGGTGCAGAATTCGATCTTTGCCAATAACACCATCACCAGCGATGGTGGCGCCAACCAGATTGCCATCTGGAGTTATCCGGCAGTGGCTGGGGTATCCAATCTGAACAACACCTTCCAAGGCAATACGATCGATAAAACGCTGACGATGAATTTTGCCCAGGACCCGAACTTCAATAACAACTGCCGCTTTCAAAATCGCGACCAGCAAGGCAAGGCTCTGGCTGAATTCCCTGACAACACGTCAACCCAGTGCCACTAAAGTTGCAATACTCATAAGCAAAATAAGGCGCGTGACTGAGGCAAGCAGTGCCCTGCTCTTCGTATAATCGGATGTCATGCCAAAAACAGAGACTCTCCGCCGGCAAGTTGGACAACTGCTTATCCTGGGTTTTGATGGGCTTGAAATTGACGGCAAATTGCGCACCACGCTGAACATGCTGCAACCGGGCGGAATGATTCTGTTTGCGCGCAACATTGAAGAGCCTGCACAAACCTGGCGCTTGCTGCGCGATTCGCAGGCAACCACTCGCGTCCCCATGTTTTTGTGCGTTGATCTTGAGGGCGGTACGGTGGATCGCCTGAAGAAGGTGATTGCTCCAGCGCCATCTGTGGAACAGGTGTTTGCAACCGGAAATCGCAAGCTCTTTCGCATGCACGGCAACATTCTTGGATTGGAAGCGCGCGCGTTGGGCTTTAATACTGATTTCGCCCCGGTGTTCGATCTGGGTTTTGAGGCATCTCGCTCAGTGCTCACCAGCCGCACAGCATCAGACGATCCTAAAAAGACGGTCGCCTATGCGCGCGAGTTCTTGAAAGGCTTGAAAGCAGTCAAGGTGCTGGGCTGCGGCAAACATTTTCCGGGCTTGGGTGAGGGCAATCTGGATAGCCACCATGACATGCCTGTAGTGAAAAAGAGATGGAAAGCAATGTGGGCGGAGGATTTGGCGCCTTATCGCGAGTTGCGTGCGCAGATTCCGTTTGTAATGGTCGCTCATGCTTCTTATCCAGAAGTCACCAAAGACAAGCTGCCTGCTTCGCTCTCTCCCAAGTGGATGCAGGATGTGCTGCGCAAAAAGATCGGCTATCGCGGAATCATTATTTCTGACGATCTGGAAATGGGAGGTGTGCTCTCCACTGGAACAATCGAAGACGTTGCCGTGGAAACGCTGCGCGCCGGAGCGGATATGTTTCTAGTGTGCCACAATCAGGAGCTGGTGTGGCGCGGTTATGAAGCGGTGCTGCGCACAGCGGAGCGCGACCATAAATTTGCTGCTCATGTGGAAAAGGCGGCACAACGCGTGCTCAGCTTCAAGAAGCGCGCAAAAGAATTGCGTGGCTTTGCCGCTGAACCTAAAACCAAAGTGGTGGAAAAACTCAAAAAGATTGTTGGTGACTTCACGCGCATTGTTGCTGGGGAAGTGATAGATGACCGCCTACATACCTCAAGGGAGATCAACGTTTGATCGTGGCCGGAGTCATGAGCGGAACGTCCGCAGACGGTGTGGACGTAGCCTTCGTGCGTCTTCGCGGCCTTGGCTCATATCTGCATTTTGAACTTTTGGGCCATCATCATCTGGAATATCCGAAGCCGTTGCGTCAGGCCGTGCTAGCTGCTATGAATGCCGGCAAAACCAGCGTTGCCGAACTCTCCCGGCTTAATTTCCGTCTAGGTGAGTTCTACGCGGAAGCCGTGTTGCAGGCGCAAAAGAAGACTCGCGTGCGGGTGCTCGACTTAGTGGGCTGCCACGGGCAGACAATCTACCATCAGGGCGATGCGGCACCGTATCTGGGCAAAAAAATCACATGCACATGGCAGACAGGGGAAGGCTCAGTGGTTGCGTCGCGGCTGGGTGTGCCGGTGGTTTCTGATTTTCGCCCTGCTGACATAGCGGCGGGCGGCAAAGGCGCACCGCTGGTGCCATTTCTGGATTACGCCATCTTCCGCGATAAACATATTGGGCGAATCGTGCAGAACATTGGCGGCATTGCCAATCTCACGGCAATTTATGCGAACGCCAAGCCTGCTGATGTGATGGCTTTCGATACTGGGCCGGGCAATATGGTGATTGATCAACTCATGCAGATGCTTTTAAACCAACCGTTCGACCGAGACGGCAAGGTTGCGCAAGGTGGTGCTGTGCTTGAGGCGGTGCTGGAAAAAGAATTGCAAGCACCATACTTCCGGCGGAAACCACCGAAAACAGCTGGACGTGAAGAGTTTGGGCGTGAATATGCTCGCGCGTTTCTGCGCAAATGTGGTCGCGCCGCCAAACCAGACATTATTGCTACGGCTACGGCACTCACTGCGTGCTCAATCGCAGAAGCTGTGGAGCGATTTGTACTGCCGGGTGGAAGCTACCGGCAAATGGTTGTTTCCGGCGGCGGATCGAAGAATGAAACGCTAATGAACATGCTGGTGGAAGAAGCCGCCAAGCTGGGGCTGAAGCTCCGCCACTCTGACGATTACGGTGTTCCCAGCCAGGCCAAAGAAGCCGTTGCCTTTGCACTGCTGGCATACCAGACGTGGCATCGTCAGCCCGGAAATGTGCCCTCGGCCACGGGTGCGGAGAAGGCTGTGATGCTGGGAAAAATTTCCTATGTATAGACACATAAGGCGCGGGATCAAAGGCGCTTTTTTTTTTAAATCTCGAGCGCCGCGAGAGATCCCTATTGTCACGAAAAGCACGAGATACTCCTGCCTACATTTTGCAGACGATAGGGCTCCCTCACCCGCAAAACTTGCAGGTTTGGGATTCCAGAAAAAAACTCTCAGTGCTCCTCTGTGTTCTCTGTGGTTATTCTTGATGTCGGTCATCCTCATCGCTCTGATCGGCTGCGCCAGCCGTCCTGATCCCAACACGCTGGTCATGATCATTGAAAGCAGCCCAACAAATCTCGATCCAAGAGTAGGAACCGATGCACAGTCCGAGAGGATTGACCAGCTGCTGTTCGATTCCCTGGTCCATAGGGATGAGCACTTCAACATACAGCCCTGGGTGGCGGAGCGCTGGGAGATTCCCGACCCGCGTACCTACATCTTTCATTTGCGTTCGGGCATTCATTTTCACGATGGCCGGCCACTTACGGCTCGCGACGTGAAGTGGACACTCGATACCATCCGCGACGGATCGCTGATTACGCTGAAAACCACGACCTACCGGCTGATTTCGCAAGTTGAAACACCTGATGACTCCACGGTGGTCCTGCATCTCTCTGAACCGGATTCAACCTTGTTATACAACCTGTCCGATGGTGTCTTCGGCATTGTGCCTTACGGAAGCGACAAAAGCTTCAATCGCTTTCCAGTGGGTTCCGGGCCATTTTGTTTTGTTTCCCAGGCGCAGGACAGCCAGGTGACGATCAAGCGTAATGACAATTACTGGGGAGAACGGGCACGCGTGGAGCGAGTGCGCTTTGCGGTTGTTCCCGATGCCACCACGCGAGCACTGGAACTGCGCAAAGGCAGCGCTGATATTTCGCCCAGCGGCTCTCTGAGCGCTGACATGATTAACACACTGCGGCGCAATCCGAAGCTGGTGATTGAGCAACGGCCAGGCACCGTCCTGGCATACCTGACCTTCAACATGCGCGATCCGACTCTCAAAGATGTGCGCGTGCGCCAGGCGCTGGCGCATGCCATTGATCGCGGGCCAATGCTGCATTACCTGTTTGGCGATGAAGGGCGGCTGGCGGACAGCGTGCTTCCGCCGCAACATTGGGCTTATAACGGCGATGTCACACACTACGACTATGATCCGAAGCAGGCCAATGTCATGCTCGATGCGGCAGGATATCGACGTGGGCAGGACGGCATACGCTTTCACCTGCTGATGAAGACATCTACGGAAGAAACCACGCGGCTGCTGGCAGCCGTGCTGCAACAACAACTGCGCCAGGTAGGCATCGCGCTGGATATCCGCAGCTTTGAGTTTGCCATGTTCTATTCCGACGTCCAGAAAGGAGCCTTCCAGCTTTACTCGCTGCGGTGGATCGGAGGTAATGAAGATCCTGACATCTTTTATTATGCCTTCCACTCTTCGAGCTTTCCGCCGAAACATGCGAACCGGGGATACTACGTGAATGCCCAAGTGGACCGCTTGATCGATGAGGGACGGAGCACCGTGAACCAGGAAGAGCGCAAACAGATCTACGCACAGGTTCAGCGAATCCTGGCAAATGACCTTCCCTATATTGACTTGTGGTATTTCGATAACGTTGTAGTGCACTCAAAGCGAGTCGAAAATTTGCACGTAGAGCCTGCTGGAAATTACGACTTTCTGACATCAGTAGAGCTGGCAAGGTAAATCGCTCATCATGAGGAGGATTCTGTGGCGCTCAGCGCATCCTCCTGAAGCCCATACATGCCTCTAATGATGGTTCGCTGCCATTCATGGTCCTGAGGATTGGGATATTTGTAACCAGGTGAATTCTGCGGCCAGTGCGTCCATTGCTGGATGTCCTGTGGGAACGTAAAAAGCATCATGCCCAAGATCGGCGGTGTGGGTTTGGTGGGCGATTGCGGCTGCACCACCCACTTCGCGAGCTCTTCAACTTCCCTGATGTCAGTCATCCACTCTTCTTCAGGAGGGCCTGCCTGCACGCCGATGCAGAGTTGCTCCCAATTCATGCCCACGGAATTTCCATTGATCTCAAGATCGTGATAGTTCTGCACCATTTGCTTTTGACCCTCCGTATCGATACCGTAGCCCATGGTGCATCCGAAATCGAGCAGACGCGCCAAATACTTACCCGCATTGGGCGCGCTGGGGGAGACCGGCATAAGAAAATAATCTTCATCCTGCCAGAGGGCCTTGGAAATTAGGATTTCAGGCAAGCTGGCGCGCAGATACCCCACCGTATCCATAAAGGCCGGTTTATTTTCTGGCAGCTTGCTGAATTCGTTGTCAATATCGATCCCATCCAGCCCATATTTGTCGATGATTTCTTTCTTTATCCATTGCGCGAAATTTGCATTCTCGCTGGCAGGAACTCCGTCCCAACCCATACCGGGATTGCCATTGATGTTGTATCCCAGGACTGAGAGGAGCACTTTGATTCCCCTGCTTTGCAAAAACTGAACATTCGTCTGTTTCTGTCCGGGTTGTAGGGTCATCTGCTGCAGCAGGCCCTCGGGGATGGAGATATATGGCGGTTTGAAGTTCTGGGGTGTTCCCGTAAACGTGGCATTGAACAGGAATACTACGTTAGTTTGCGGCGAGTCGTGGGCAGCCGGTACTTGACGTACTCGGAGATCGGCACGGTCACCCACTGCTCCGGCTTTCCGATGCCTACCGCCGGGATCCAATAAGAAGCCAGGAGACCTTGCCTGGGAAGTGTTGCCATACTGTGCCTGCCTTTCAATACGCGAGCATTGTAACGCCGGAAGAAGCTCCCTTGGAGAAAAGGCAAAATGGAAATGGTAGTATCAGAAGGCCCATGCAAATTCTCTTTATTGGCGATATTTTTGGCAGCGCTGGCCGGAAGATCGTACGCGACCACATTACCCATCTGGTGGAAACCAACAAGGTAGACCTGGTGATCGCGAATGCTGAAAATGCAGCGGGCGGTTTTGGTCTTACGCCAGCCATTGCCGATGAATTGTTTGACTTGGGCTGCCACGTGCTCACCACCGGCAACCACGTCTGGGACAAGCGCGAAATTGTGGATTATTTCAACTCCGCCAATGGCGATCCGCGCGGACGAGCGCGAAAGGTCCTGCGTCCGGCGAACTATGCCGAGGGTGTGCCCGGTGTCGGTCTCTATGAAGGAGCCACCCCGCAAGGCCAAAATTTTGCAGTGATGAATCTGCAAGGACGCGTTTTCATGCAAGATACTGACGATCCTTTCCGCAAAGCGGACACCTTGCTGGCAAAGGTAAAAAGCAAAGTGGTGATAGTGGATTTTCACGCTGAAGCCACGTCAGAAAAGATTGCTCTGGGCTGGTATCTTGATGGCCGAGTAACGGCTGTCCTTGGCACGCATACGCACGTCCCAACTGCAGATACGCGCATCCTGCCGAACGGGACCGCTTACCAGACAGATGTCGGCATGTCTGGCCCTTATGACAGTGTGATTGGCGTGCAAAAAGAGCAGGTATTGCATCGATTTCTGACCGGGCTTCCGGGAAGATTTGAGGCGGCCAAGGGCGATCCGCGTCTCTGTGGCGTTCTGATTGGCTGCGATGGCGCAACCGGCCGCGCCCAAACTGTGCAGCGCGTAATGTTGGGTGAATAAAAAAGGCAGCCCTCGTTGGAGCTGCCCTTCTGTTGCAAAAAACTTCTTTAGTGAGTTTTCTTTTTAGTTCCCTTTTTCGTTGTCTTCTTCCCGGTTTTGGCGGGAGTTTTGGGCGCAGGCAGCTCGCCTTTGGTCATGGTAAACATGAAAGGATCGGGCGTGTAATCTGAGATCACGCCGATAATTTCCAGATCAGTTCCCACAGCCGGCGGTTTGGTCATGGGTTTTTCCATGGCCACTTTCATATCAGTCTTGTTTGCGGCCTGGTTATCTTCGCTTACCGCCACTTCCAGAGAGCTTGGGTCAGGCACGGCAACTACTTTCACTGGGATTTTCAGCTTGGCTTCGCCGTTCTTCTCTTTTGTCTGGATATCCTGCCAAACCTGGTCGGCTGCAGTCTTGTTGGCGGGCGTCTTATCGCGGCAGGAGAGGACCATCTCCCAATCGCTAAAAGAAAGGGCATCGGCGCCGTTCTGTTGAACAGCCTGGGCAGCAAGATCGCAAGGCGTTGGAGCCAGCGGAATACTGGCAACAAAGTCAGGCGGCGGAGCGGTCTGGGTTGCAGCCGTGGCCATGCGTTGGTTCCAGTCATCGGTATTGCCGTGGTATTTCTTGTAGCGGGAGAGGAAATACGGCGACCATGCCTGGAAGGCCTGCGGATTCGATTTCTGCGCCAGGCTGAGTGCCTTTGCGCCGTACCAGAAGCCCAACGGGTTTGACGGATTCGCCTGCAGTAGAGCAATCGCCATCTGGTAATTATTGGCCAGATCGTTGGGATCGACCTTCAGCGCCGCTTCATAATATTTTTGCGCGGCAGGATAATCCTGCTGCTGCAGAGCGCCGAAGCCAGCCGTCCCGTTAAAGATATTCGTCATCTGAGCGCGCATTTTTTCAAAGTCCTCGTCAGATGTCCCTTCAGGCTTCTTGAAGTTCGGCAGCTCCTGCAAGCCTCGCTCGGCATCGGCACGGGCTTTGGCGCCGGTGGCTGCGTCCTTAATACCGTTGCGCTCTATAAAAACAATGATGGCCAGGGATGGAACGTTGTTAGGCTCAATCTGCAGGATCTCCTTGGCAATCTGCTCTACTTTCTGCTGATTTCCGGCCTTCTGGTAGGCTGACTCGGCCTGCTCCAGCGCGTCAATCTTAACGATGCTGTTGGGATACTGGGCCACAAAGGCTTCCATGGCCGCTCCCTTGGCCGCAGGATCAGTAGTATTCAGCGCCGTAATGTATGCGTTGTATTCGGCTGGATCTTTGATTACTTTCTGGTTGGTGGGGACATTGCCCTGTTGATTTCCGGCCGCGGGCTGCTGGGCTGCAGGCTGTTGCGGGGTTGCAGGTTGTTGCTGCCCCGATGGCGTCGTTCCCTGCGCCAGGGCTGATGTGGTTAGCGCAAGCACAAATGTGACAAGCACTTTTCTCATTGCGTTTTGCTCCTTCAATCCATCTCTTCCAGATTTTTGCCGGCCCGACGCCCGTAAACGCAACGCCGCCGTTCGGACCCGTCTTTTCCGTGAAAACTTAGAGGCACCGGATTATAAAAGAGAGACCCTATATTTAGGCAAGTTGCGTTTAACATGACAGTTTACTGGTCAGATGCAAAGTTGCTGGCAATAGTTATCTTCTGGGCCAATCGCTGGCCGCAAAACGGCCAGAACTCCTGAAATTATTTGACACCACCGCGGGAAGAATCGTTCCATCAGAATATTAAAGATTCGAAGATATTTGCTGGGTTTGCCATGAAATCCAAGGAAAAAGGAATGAACGACAAGACTTTAAACGGGAAAATTGCTCTGGTAACCGGGGCGGGCAGAGGAATTGGCGCTGCAATCGCATTGAAGCTGGGCGGCCTGGGCGCAACCACAGTTGTTTGCGGGCGAACGCTTGCCCGCCTGCAGCATACCGCCGGGCAGATCCGCTCTGCGGGCGGAGAATCCGAGCCCATTGCTTGCGACGTTGCCGACTGGAATTCCGTGGAGGCACTGGCCAATCGCGTGCAAAAAACCTTTGGCCGCATTGACATTCTGGTTAACAATGCAGGGGTTGGCGGGTTTAGCGGGCCGCTGCACACCATGCCGCTGGAAAAATGGGACACCATTTTCAATACCAACCTGCGCGGTGTCTTCTACACCATTCGCGCCTTTGCGCCCTTAATGATAGCCAGCGGTGGCGGCGACATTATTAATATCTCGTCCATTGCGGGTAAAAACCCGCTGCCAAACGGCGCCGCCTATGGCGCTTCAAAATGGGGATTGAATGGCCTTTCCTATTCCGTGGCAGAAGAGCTGCGTGGATACAATATCCGCGTGGCAGTCATCTGCCCCGGTTCCACGTATACCGAATTTTCTCCGCATGAAGGTAAGAGCCCGGAGAAAATGCTGCTGCCTGAAGATGTGGCCCACGCGGTGGCAATGCTGGTAACGGGAAGACCACAGGCGTTTGTGAGCGAGGTGGTTCTGCGGCCCACGCGAAAACCTTAAGCAAGAATCGCAGCCGGATTTGCTTTTACTGTGCGGTATGATGAGTACCGCGAAAAGGAGCAGCAAAAGCAAAACCATGGCCACCGGCAATCCGGCTGATCGACTTGATTCCTGGAAAGAGATTGCGAGCTATCTGCGGCGCGATGTACGCACCGTCCAGCGCTGGGAGAAAAAGGAGGGGCTTCCGGTCCATCGCCACCTGCATGACAAGCTGGGTTCAATCTATGCTTACCGCAACGAGCTGACGGATTGGTTCAAGGCGCGGCAGCAGTCTGTAACGGGCCAGCAAAACGGAGAGGCCCACAAGGTCAAGCTAGCGGTTCTTCCCTTTGGAAACCTGAGCGACACCAAAGAAGATGGCTATTTCAGTGACGGGCTAACGGAAGAGATGATTACCCAGATCACGCGGCTGCAAGCGCCTGATCTGGCAGTAATCGCACGCACTACTGCGGAGCATTACAACCCCAGCAGCAAATCACTGGAGCAGATGAAAAAAGATCTGGGCGTGGGCTATGTGCTGGAAGGCAAGGTCCGGCGGGGCGGCAATCGGGTACGCATTACCGCGCAACTCATCCAGCTTAAAGACCAGACCCAACGCTGGGCTGAAACCTATGAACGCGACCTGAGCGATGTGCTGAGCGTACAGGCTGATATCGCACAGGCCATTGCTCGCGAGATTAACCTGGCGCTGAATTTGTCTGAGCGCATACAGCCCCTCAATCTGCAAAAAGCTCAAGACCAGGTTCAGCCTGCAGCCTATGATGCCTACCTGAAAGCCCGCTATAACCTGCACCAGATGACGCCTTCCGCCATCAGCAAGAGCATTCAGGATTTTGAGCGGGCAATCCAGTCCGACCAGAACTATGCGCCGGCTTTCGCCGGTATGGCCAGCGCTTACGCTTTGCTGGCGATCGCGCCGTTTGATTTTTTGCCACCGCGTGAAGCCATGCCCAAGGCGGAGAAAGCGGCGCGCACGTCGCTGGAGTTGGATAGCTCATTTGCTGAGGCACATACGGCGCTGGCGCTGGTGAATCATCACTACCATTGGAAGTGGAAGGAAGCTGAGGCCGGTTATGAGCAAGCGATTGAGTTGAACCCTGATCATGCTGACACGCACCTGTGGTACTCATGGCTCTTGCTTGCCTTGGGCCGCAACAACGATGCCTTTGACGAGATTGAGCAGAGCATGAGCATCGTGCAGGAGACTGATCCACACCGGCTGGTAGCCGTGCATACCACGCGGGCCGCAGCCTATTATTTTGGCCGCGATTACCTGCGTGCGGTGGAAGAATGCGAAAAGGCTGAGCAGCTTGACGCGAAATACTTCATGCTGCATTTCATCGCCGGGCGCGCCCACATGCGGCTGAACAACTATGCCAAGGCAATTGCACACCTGAAAGCATCGCGCACTGGCACCGGCGAATTCCCTCTCATGGACGCGGCCCTGGGATTGGCTTATGCAGTGAGCGGCAAAAAAGGCTTGACGGCGAAGATGGCCGAGCAATTTAAAACAGCGGCAAAGAAGCGCTACATTCCGCCAACTTATTTCGGCATGTTGTTCGCCGGTCTGGGAGACAAAGACACGGCAATGGAATGGCTGGAAAAAGCTTTTGCCGAGCGGGCAGACGGTTTGACCTGGCTTAATGTTGAACCAATGCTGGATGAGCTTCGTCCTGATCCGAAATTTCAAGATTTGGTTCGCAGAATAGGCCTGCCTTAAATCGCCAATACGGAATTCCACGATTTGCTTGTGCTACACTCCTTTGCCCATGATATCCAGAACGCTTGCAATCGTGCTGCTGATCAGCGCTGCGGCCTGTGCCTCAGATGAGTTCACCGTCTACGATCTGCTGCCGCCAGAAACACATCAATTCGCCATCACGTATGACGTAACCACCACGCGTGAAGGCTCGCCTTACTTTCTGAATCCGATCCGGCCTGGGTCTGTCTCCACAAAAGAGCGGGTCATTGAGCGCAGCAGCGGCAAAGAGCTGAAATTTGAAACCGTAACCGGCAAAGATGCAAGAGCTACGGGCCTAGTGCCCGCTGAAACACCCGACAAGGACGAGTTCATCAAACTCTATTTGCCTGGCCCGGTGCCCAAGGGCGGCGAGACACGAATCCGTATCTTTAAGACCTATACCGATCCGGCTTCTTACACGCTCACAGACGGAAAGCTGGTATTCATTCGTCCGCTGGGCATCAAGCGCAATGTGGTGCTGCTGCCCAAGGGATGGGAGCTGATTGAATGCGCTTCCCCGGCCATTGTTTCCACTGATGCGGATGGCCGCATACGCATGAGCTTCCTGAACGATCGCGACGATCAACTGCCGGTAAAGATCGTCGCGCGGAGGCTGCCATGAGACGCTGCGCTCTTTTCATCGTGCTGGTTGCACTGGCAGCCACAGCACAGGAATCTTTTCATCGTGCAGAACAAGACCGCGAGATCAGCTACTGGCTGCTGGAGCCATCCACGCATCAGTTCAAAATTTCACACGATTTTACTGTGAGCCGGGTCGGACAGAAATCAGTACACAGCTTCGTTCGCAAAGGCAGCGTGGTTTCGCCGGACGCAAAGATGATTGATCTTGATAACGGCAAGCAGCTTAAGACCTATACAGTCACCGGCAAAGAAGTAAATGCCCTGGGATATTACCCCGAGCAGGTCGATCCTGAATCGGTTGCGGTGCAGGGTGATCTGGAGCATCCGGTGGGCGAAGGACAGTCCACACGGGTCCGAGTGCAGGAGACTTATACCGATCCGGTTGGCTATATTGTCCAGGATGGAGAGCTGGTGTGGACACGCACGCTTGGCCGACCTCTGAACTATGTAACTCTGCCCGCAGGCTGGATGCTTACCTCCGTGAATACGCCAGTGGTGATTACGCTGGATGAAGAGGGGCGCGTCAAGCTGCGTTTTACCAACACGCGGAATGGCGATCTAGCAATTGTGATCAAGGCGCGCAAAAGGCCGGAAAAGAAGCAGGCAAGTTAGCAGCGATCCATAATGGGCTATTTGCGCCGCTGCCGCGCAACTTCATACATCACTACGGCGCCGGCCACTGATACATTGAGCGAAGGCACTTTGCCCAGCATTGGGATTTTGACCAGAAAGTCGCATTTTTTCCGGATTTGCTCGTGCAAGCCGTGCCCTTCAGCGCCCAGAATGAGCGCCAGGTCCATTTTGTAGTCGAGCTGGTCATAGAGCTTGTCGCCGTGTTCATCGAGGCCCACGGTCCAGATGTTGCGTGACTTTAAATCTTCCAAAGTACGGCTGGCATTGGTAACCCGCGCAATGGGCAGATACTCTGCCGCTCCGGCCGAGGCTTTGATGACTGTCCCTGTAACGCCCACAGCGCGGCGCTCAGGAATAATGATGCCGTCTGCGCCTGCCCCTTCTGCGGTGCGGATGATTGCGCCGAGGTTGTGCGGATCTTCAATGCCATCCAGCAGCAGAACAAATGCGTGCTGCTCGCGCTTATGGGCGAGCACGTCATCCAGATCGCCATATTGCCTTTCCGCCGTAACAGCAACCACGCCCTGATGATTTGCAGCTTTGGCTAAACGTGTGATTTGGTCGCGCGGCATGGTGCGCAGAGGAACGCCATTGGCGCGGCAAAGCTGGACAATTTTCTGAATGCGCGCATCGCCGCGCCCCGGAGCCACGGCAACGTAATCAAAGCCGCGCCCTCGCGCTGAGAGCGCTTCTTCCACCGCATGTATGCCAAAAATGATCATCAGGGTAGCCAGACTTAGTGTTGCAGCAATCGATGGCGGAGACAAGTGCATGCAGCGGTCCCGCTTTGTACAAAAAAGCAAAACCTCACTACTGATGAACACGATGACACGGATTTACAAATTCAAAAATGGTCCTACTTTGAGCTTTTTTGATCCGTGTAAATCAGTGTGATCAGTTTTACCCGTGGTAGGGTTTAGGGTTATCGTGCAAAGGCTCAACAATCCCTAAGAGCAAGTTCCGGCATAGAGTTAAGCGTGAAAGCCGTTCTTTGCGCCGATGTGCGGGGCTTTTAAACTGGCAGCTTCGGGCGTTTACAATCAATCTGCAAATAGACTGATTGCATATTGCCATGGCCCATCGCAAAAAAAACCAGCCTCCTGTTGTTCTCTCCATTGCCGGTTATGATCCTTCTTCCGGCGCGGGAATCACGGCTGACATCAAAACCATTGCCGCTCATGGATGCTATGGCGTTACGTGCATTACAGCATTGACCGTACAGTCCACTCGCGGTGTGGTGCGCATGGAACCAGTGCAAGGCAAGCAGATTACAGAGACGCTGGAAAATCTCGCAGATGACCTTGATATTGCCGCGGTCAAGATCGGCATGATCGGATCAGCAGACGCCGCTCAAGCCATAGCGGCATTTCTGAAGCGCCACTCAATTCCCAACGTGGTTCTTGATCCCATTATTAAGTCGTCTTCCGGTGCCGATCTCATCTCGCAAAAGGGGTTGCAGATCTTAAGAACGCGTCTTCTTTCGCAGACACACGTGATTACTCCAAACATCGACGAAGCAACGGCACTGACTGGAATCGCCATAACTAATCCCAATGAGATGGAAGCGGCTGCATTGCGTTTGCAGAAGTCAGGTGCAAAAAGCGTGATTATTACCGGAGGACACCTCGATCCTCCCCATGATCTGGTTTTCCCCGCAGGCCAAAAACCTATTTTGCTAAAAGGAAGGAAAATCCAAAGCCACTCGACTCACGGCACCGGCTGCGCCTTTTCTACCGCACTGGCCTGTGAACTCGCTTCAGGTCGCGATTTGCTTCAAGCAGCGAAGGCAGCCAAGCGCTTTGTGGAAGCTGCGCTTCGGCGTGCACCGGCAATTGGAAAAGGAATTGGGCCGGTGCTGTAACTGATCGCTAATTGTTATGAGGCGGCTGGCTATTCTGTTGCGGCTGTGAATTTGGCTGAGCGTTGGGCGATTGTTGATCTGGCGGCTGTGAATTTGGTTGAGCGTTCGGCGGTTGCTGAACCGGTTGCTGCTGGCCAGGCTGTTGCTGTTGTGGTGGCCGCGTCTTCAATTGAGGCTGGCTCTGTTGTTGTGGTTGATCTGATTGCGGCGTTTCTACCGGAGTCTCGTCGTTGCCTTGTGGCTGCTGCCGATACTCTGGCGGCGTGTATTCAGTGCTTGGATGCACCGGAGTTTTTGGCTCAATCACTATCCGATTGTCGCGGGTGCGCAATGCGGGCGGGCCTGCAGTGCGCCGCTTGGCTTCAGCCTGGGCAGCAAAGGTGGACTCCACTAACGACGTGCTCTGCTCTGCTACCTGACCCACAGGACGGCCTTCCACTTCCGGCCGCGTTGAGACCACGATCTTTGCGCTTGAGCGCTTTGCCCGCTCGGCTTGCTCGTAATACGATTGCGCGGTTTCCTTGTCGCCTTCCAACTCTGACAAGTAGCCCATATTGTTGATGGTGAAAGAATTGTTGGGATCGAGCTTGTAAGCTTGCTCAAAATCCTGGCGTGCCGTCCGGCGATCATTACGATTCATGGCAGAAACCCCGCGCAGGTTCAGCCGGGCCACCTTGTCCTGTAAGCTCTGCGCCTTGCTCAGCTCTTTGCGGCTCTCATCGGCATTTCGCTGCGCTACCTCACTAATGGGCTTGCCGCGCCAACTTTTGTTGAAGGCAATTACAATCGGCTCACGCGATCCTGTTGCGGCTGAGCTGTCATAAAATTTGATGGCCTGCTCAATTTCTCCTTCTTTTTCCTTGGCAAAGCCCATATTGTTCAGCGTGAAAGGATTTTTAGGATCAAGCTTTAGCGCCTGCTGCAGCACCACATCAGCTTCTGGCGCGCGATCCTGATTCAGCAGTCCCAGAGCCTCACTATTGAGCTGGTTTACTTTCAGCGGCCCTTCAGCGGTGTGTCCTGCGATCTTCGCCACAGGCTTCCCTTCCACCTGTTCAGCCGTGGAGCGGTCAATGATGGCTTCTGACGTGTTGGCCTGCGCCTGATCATAATAGCGTTGGGCGCGATCAAGGCTTCCTTCCAATTCCGCCACGTAGCCCAGATTGTTCAGCGTGAAAGGATCGTTCGGGTCAATCAGGTATGCCTTGTAAAAAAGCCGCTTCGCTTTGTCGATGTCATGCTTTTTGAGCGCAGCTACGCCATCGCGATTTAACTGCTGCACCGGTGTGTATTTACTTTTCTTGGGCAGCGGGATGCGGACTTGCTGCGCACCCGCCTGCAATCCGGCGAACAGGACAGGCAACGCTAGTAATAATGTGATCAATCGGCAACGCATGTGGTCTCCAGGGCCTCGCTTACAGATTAGGGATCTGCCGTTCACACCAAGAACCGCAGGGCAGAAGCTCTGCTTGTCTTTTGGATGGCAAATCTCCTTCTCAGGTTGGGCGACCTTAATTCCATATCTGGCCTGCCATCTGAGTTGCTGCTGCCTGCATCC
The DNA here is from genome assembly GCA_035710845.1 of Candidatus Angelobacter sp. Classification (GTDB taxonomy): domain Bacteria; phylum Acidobacteriota; class Terriglobia; order Terriglobales; family Acidobacteriaceae; genus Angelobacter. The sequence goes on along the minus strand of DASTCT010000074.1, from coordinate 61,126 downwards.
AACTTTTGTTCAGATCTTTAAAATGCTGAAACCAGAAAATGTCTGAACCTGATGTCTGAAAACCGGGAGTTTTGAAAAACTCTATGCATCGTTCCCCGACTGCTTTGATCGTTTTGTTGCTGATGTGTGCCGCCTTGGGCTGGGCGCAGAATAATCCTGCTTCGCCTAAACCCGGCTCAGGAGTGCCCCAGACCCCGCTCCCCAGCACTACTTCATCGCCCCAGCAGATGCCGCAACCTCCTGCTACTGAAACTCCGGGCACGGCTCCTACAGGCACTGTTCCATCATCCACTACCCAGCCCCCGGTCGCGCAGCCCTCCCCCGCGGGCCAGCAAACGCCTGCCGCTCAGGAAAATCCGGGCACGCAACAATCCGGATCGCAGATAACAGAAGAGCCGCTGGTGCAGATGCCGCCGACGACTCCAGCTGAGCCGAAGACTGAGATCCTTGACAGCTCCGCTACCTCTGGCGCTCTCACCACCGATGGCCACGATCCTATTCTTGATCCAGCGCCCGTCCCGCGCACCACTACCACTCTGGTTGGTGGAACCATCAGCGGCGTCGATCGCCTGCGCAACCGCATGACCGTGCACGTCTTTGGCGGCGGGCATTGGACCGTAAATTTTGATGAGCGCACGCACATCTTCCACAACGGCGCAGAAACCACGCAGCTTGCGCTCAAAAAAGGCGAGCGAGTTTACGTGGATACCCAACTGGACAATAACCGGCATGATATTTTTGCCCGCAATATCCGTGTGGGAGTTGCCGCACTGCCCGCCGATGCTGACGGCCAGATCACAGATATTGATACCAAACATAACGAACTCACCCTGCGTGACTCCATCAACTCTGTGCCCGTGCGCTTTGCCGTTGACCAGGACACGCGCATCAGCAATGGCCAAACTCCAGCGGCCTTTAAGGACGTAAAGCCCGGAGCGCTGGTTCATGTCCGTTTTGCCGCAGAGAGCCCTAACCGCGGCCTGGCGCGCGAAATAAGCATTCTGGCCATGCCCGGCGCAGCTTTCACCTTTGCCGGCAAGATTACCTATCTCGATCTCAGTCGCGGCCTGCTCGCTCTGCAAAACTCATCTGACGACAAGAATTATGAGATTCACTTTGAGCCTTCCCACACTGAAGCAGCAAGGCGTTTAGGCGTGGGAACCGAAATAAGGATCGTGGCGACTTTTGAGGGTTCGCGATACTCTGCCCAATCCGTTACCGTGACCAAGAGTGCAGAAGCGTTGCGGTAGATAAGGTTTCGGCAGTTCGATAAAACTTGATCCTCTTCCCCTCAACAATCCGGGAATTCCCTGCTCTCACTGCTTGCCGCAATATTTCAGAAACTTGCCTATTGTCGATGGTAAGCAGCGTTTTGATGACTCCTCGCATTCGCTGCTGTGAAATTTTTTGCACTTGCGGCAAGTACCTGACCTTTGCCTCCATTTCAGCGCTGTGGTGCTACTCAACTAAGCATCAATCTCCCATCCTTGAAAGGTTTGTAGCTGAAATTGCTTATCAGAATGGTGTTCCAGATAAGCTTTGAGCGCCATAACCATAAAAGGATGAGACACAGACCGGGTGCCCGGCTTGTCGCATCCTGAACCCACACTTTTGGAGAGAAGGAATGAGATTGCAACGGGATTTTTCCGGGCTGCGTGTTTTTATCTGCCTGGCCATTTTTGTCCTCAGCGGCACGGCATTTGCTCAGACCACCAACACCGCCACTATCGATTGCACGGGAGCTACTCCCGGGGCGTTCACATCCATTGACGACGCGGTCTCCAACTCACCAGACCACACTACCTTCACGATCGTGAGCAACTGCACCGGACCCAATCTGGGCATACGAAATCGCAGTAACCTGAGCTTCTTTGCCAACACTCCGGTCACCATTACCGGATCGCCCAACATCCAGGTTTTTACTATTTCCAATTCGCAAAACATCAGTTTTTCCGGTCCCATTACGGTGACTGGAGGGCTGACAGGCTTTGTCATTATCAACTCTCAAGGCATCTTCTTGTTTCAGGTCACAGTGCAAAACAACGCGACATTTGGCATAAGCACCAAAAACTCTCAGGTCCAGGTGTTTAATGGTTCTATCAGCTCCAATACCCGCACTGGCATTGTCACATCCGGCGGCTCGCTGGAGCTTGATGGCGTAACCGTGAGCAACAATGGACGCCTTGGCATAAGCTCCAACGCCACGCAACTGTTCTTCATCGATGGCAATGATCTTCCTCCGGTGGTAAGCAACAACGGGCTTGCCGGAATCCAGATGTCCAACTCTTCAGCAAGCTTTACCGATTTGCAAATTACCAATAATGCCGGCAACAACTTTGGGCTTGATGCATTCACTAACAGCGCCGTGGTAATGCAAGGTGGCTCCATCAACGGCAACACTGGGCCAGGCGTCATCTGCAGTTCAACCAGCCATTGTGAATTTATTCAAATGCAGATCAACGGCAATACCGGCGGCGGAATCCAAACTACCTTCCACTCTGAGCTTGACCTGGATGGCGCTGTCCAGATCACCGGCAATCAGGGCGCGGGCGTCCTGGTGGATCAGCACTCAGCGTTCGCCAGCAGCGGCGGCAACACCATCTCAGGCAATACCGGCGATGGCCTCATTGTGAACGCCCTGTCCACGCTCGATTTTCTTACCCCGGACACAATTACCGCCACAGCCAACAATCTTGCCTTGAACTGCAATAACGGCTCTCTGGTCACGGGCGATATCAGCACCTATAAGCCTAAAAAGTGCGGCCTCGCTTTCCAGGCTGTTCCGATTCACTGATTGACGTTGTTATAAGAAGGGGTCGTCAAATTGGCGACCCCGTTTAATCCGCCGGGCTGACGCTTTTAAAATCTCCCATGCACATGTGGCAGAGCCGTCCCCGGCGTGCGTAAAAGTCCCTTAATTCAGTTTGTTCGGAAATAGTGGCTCGGCACAATCCAGTCTCCAGCGCCGGAGACCGGGGTCCCGACGCACGCCGCCGTTGCGTGCGGTGGGGTGGCAGGCGCGTCGCGACGTTAGCCCAGCGCGGTCCGGGGTCCCCGGCACGCGCGTTTTTCGCGTGCTGGGGTGGGTAAGCGCTGGGTAGGGATAGAAGAAAATTAGAGCGCTGGAGGCGCGACACGCTGAAACTGTCGTTCCAGGCAACCACAATCCCAGCCCTCTTTTGTCAAAGAACCAATTCTTCCTCGCCGCCTGAGCGGCCTCTTCCCAATCAGCGCAATCTCGCATTAATTCGCGGTAGGATTCTCCTCCTCATCCACCCGCTTCACGTTGCTCAACGCCAGTTGCAGGTAATATCCCAGTATTGACGCTTGTTTGTAATCCAGCTTTCCATCCACCACTGCCTGCGCGCCCTTGGCTATCGCCCCATGGATACCCCTCGCATCCCCAGGTTCGGCAAGCTGATCTTCTCCGGCCGCGCCTCTTCCAGCATCAGGTGCATGTGGCAAAATTTCTTGCCTCGCACCCGTGGCGCGCGGCACGTCACCCCACTCCCCTTCGGATACTGGCATCTCGGCGCGCCATTCGCCCGGTCAATCGTGCTCTTCATCTTGTTAAATATCTTCTGGTTTACCTCGTCAAACTCCAGCGCCTTCTCCTGCAATCGCGGATCTTCCATCACGCATTGCCGGTACGCCTCAAAACATTCTCCCAACTGCTTCAGCAACTGCCCCGCCCTCGTTGATCCCCACTCCTGCCTTTCCTCTTCCTGGTGCTCCCGCAGCCGGCGCTCGTCGCGCTGCTGCATCACCGCTTCGCGCTCGTCCTCTGACTTCGCCTTGGACCACAATTTGTTCTCTTCTTCGGTAAATCCGCGAGCGTCTTCTCCCTCTCGATAGCCAAACTCGTCTCTCACTCCATACGGTACTGGATTGCATTTCATAAACTCTCCTTGCTTCTGTCGTCTTTTGAGTCCCGAAACCACGTCCGTTCGTGTCAGAACCGGGCAATTCTCTGGGCTAACTTGAGTTTCCCGGTTTTCAATGACCAAATTACCAACTTACCCAATTCAGCCGCCCCCCACCCGGCATCACCTTTTTGATGAAAACAAAGGAGAAACCCAATTCGACCGAACGGTGACCGACCGGTCGAATCCCGTTTTCTGCTCCGTATCGATCTCGAATCACGTTATTCCTTCCCAGCCTTTGCAAAAGTACTAATTGCCATTTGCGAAGTGCCCATCCTTGGACGAATATATGACGAAATATCACTTGAGAGTAGCGCAATCAACTACGAATGTAAAGCGAATTTAGAGGGCATTTGTGCCATACTTCGCCAATATCTATCAGCGAAAGGCGGCCAACCGACGGTTCATAAGTCGATCGTGACTGCAAGTGATGGATTTAGATATGATCAGTTTTGACGGCACCATGTATCATCGTCCTTTAGGTGCCTACGACTTTAGATCGGACGCTTCGTATTAATTCCGTACTAATGATGGGATCAATCGTATGGGTCGGCCAATAATTGTAAATCCGTTAACGCCACTCATTGAGAACGAAATTGCCAGCCGTGTGCTCAAACGATTACGCGAAAGATTTGATACTTCCTGTGCGCTTGGCACACTGGATTGTGCTACGGGCGGAGAGATTTATGTGTATGGCGGAGTCTTGAGACGCTCTCTCTTCAGTGACTCGCACTGTGGAGATCTGGACCTGATGGTACGGAATGGTGACGATCGCGCTTTTGAGACGCTGAATATCTTACGAGTTCCTTTTGGGTTCAATCGCTCGGGCCATCATCGTTACCGCTGGAACAATTTGCAGATTGATGTCTTACAGCCACGAGAGTTTTATGGTGGATTTGAAGATATAGAGTCGTTCCTCTCCTTTTTTGATCTGAAGATAAATGCTTTGGCCCTTCACATGGGGTCGCAACGAATCATTGATCCCTTTAAAGTTCTTGTTCAGGAAAACCTGATCGATCCGGGCATAAACTGGCAGCGCTGGGATAAAATGCCCACGTTCGAACTCGTGATACTCGCTATTCGTCTACTCAAAATCATGCATGAGATACCCAGTTTAAGAATCCCTCTGGCAGATACGGTTCGCTTGCAGGAAGATGTAGTACCAAAAATAAGAGACTGTGAGTGGACCAATTTGTACAATCGTTTTCCGAAGGGCAAAGAGGCGTTCTTGCGGATGTTTAGTGAAACGGTGCTTAAGCATCAAAAAAGCCTGACGCTAAAGTTTGAACCGCCAGCATAGTACCATTAAGGATTGTTTTCACCCAAAGCAATGGATAGTACAAAATCGGACACAAAACCATATGACAGGCTTCTTCAGGGTGCACGCCATCGGCCTTCCCGCGTTCCCGGTCGTACGTTAGAGGAGGAGGCCGATGCTGACCGTGGCCGTGTATTATTCAGTGCACCTTTCCGCCGATTGCAAAATAAGGCACAGGTATTCTCTCTGGAAACCAATGCCGCAGTACGATCCCGACTATCTCACTCACTGGAAGTATCCTCCATTGGCCGCTACATCGCTCAGCAAGCGATCAAAGCGTTCACGGCAGCAGAACTTGAGGAGAAGGGCATTGCGGGGAAAGAACGGCCGCTCATTACCTTTGTTGAAACCGCTTGCCTTCTTCATGATCTCGGTAATCCTCCTTTTGGACACTTTGGCGAAATTTCCATCTCGGATTGGTTTCATCTACATTTGGACGATCTAAAGCCGGATGGAATTGGTGGTTCGGCTCTGACTTTATGGCAACAGCATTCCAAAGACTTCCAGCACTTCGATGGCAATCCCCAGGGCTTTAGAATCGCAACGCGTCTGCAAGCCCAAGAAACCAATGACTTGAATGGCCTGAATCTTACTGCGACTACCCTAGCCTCCACGCTGAAGTATCCTTGGCCAGCCGCGCTCATTGGCAAAAAATCCGGAGATGGTAAGACAAAACGGAAGAAACAGGGTTATTTTGGCACTGAGAACGACGTTTTCTCATGGATCAAGGAGTGCTTGGGGTTGCAGGACCACTGCCGCCATCCCCTGGCATATTTGATGGAAGCGGCTGACGATGTGGCTTATTGCGTCAGTGACATCGAAGATGGCATCGAAAAGGGCCTCATCACTGCACGTGAATTCTCCGAGTTCATCGCCGATTTTGAGAAGAAAACCAAGCTGTTCGATGATCAGCCCGATGAAGCCGATAAGGTTGCCATTGCTCGCATTCGGAGGGCGTTAGAGCAATTGAAAAACCCTGAGTTCCAGCGCCCTGAAGACAAAAAAACAGTAGAAAGATTAATACCGATGCAAGACTTCAGGTCTGGAATTATTCAGTTCTTTGCCCACAGGGCCGGGGAAAGCTTCCGGCGTCACCAGAAAGAGATTTTGCAGGGACAAGCAGGACCTCTGCTGAGCGATGTCACAGCATCACCACTGCTGGAAGCACTGAAAACGTTTGCGGAAGAGTCGCTCTATTCTTCCGCAATTGTTCGTCACCGAGAGATTACCGCGCATGCTGTCCTCTCTGGTTTGCTAATGGCGTATTCTTCTCTCATGGAATCCGATCGCAATCGATTCAATGATTCAGTCCTAGGGAGGCACAGAGATGGTAATGGCAGGCCGATTACGCGAGAAACCAGCCTAATAAGCCGCATTGCAACGAAGTACCTTGCAGTGTATAAAGAGGCGGTACTCCGTTCTGATGAGGAATATAAAGGTGATGGAGGGGCTGCCATGGTGATGGAAAGAATTCATCGCATTCAGTTAATCATCGATTACATTACCGGAATGACAGATGAATTTGCTCTACAAAGCTATCAATTGATCTCAGGCATCCAGGTCAATCCTTACAGGACCTAGCACATTCAGAGAACAGGGATATTAAGCAGCAATCGCATTCTTAAAGTGCGATTGCTGCTTAAAGAATCAAGCTTCTCCACCCTCACAATCTTCACTCCCCACTTCACAAAATTCGTTTCTTCCAAAACTTTTTCTTTATCATTGCATCGCTCCGCGAAATCGGTTACACAAAAAGAGACGGGACTCGCCCGTGTTGACGCACGGACGGTCCCTGACCACAAATCACCTTCACGAGAAAGGCGACATTATGGCTGACACAGATTTTAGCAGCGCACCCAAACCTTCCAGCAGCGCACCTAAACCCCACATCTATGATCTTCTCTACCGCCTCAACGCATCTTTTGCTCGCGTCCATCGCAACATGGCGGCCTTGGAGGAGATTGGCATCTTTGATCCGCTGATGATGCAGTCACTCAACCGGCAGTCGGAGCAGCTCAGAGCAGGCACCAATTACCATCTGCTCGGAGCCATGCGCCGCATTGAAGAGCGCGACCGGGAGCGATTCTCGCAACCACCTACTGAGCAAACTTCTTAGCCCCAACAGGAGCAAAAGAAACCCGCCCCCAAAAGGGCGGGCTTTCATTTTGTTATCTCAATTCGCACGCTCTGTTTTATCGGGCGATCCTAACAGGCGGCTTCCTTTAGGGGCTCCCCAACAAGCCCGACTTTGGCTTGTTGGGGCAGAAACTATTGTGTTCCTGCCGCTGCACTCACGTTTTCGCCCAGCAAGAATTGCCGCACAAACATGATCGTCGAATAAAAAAGATAGTCCTGGTTTTTCTTCTTCGCGTAGCCGTGGCCTTCGTCATTCGCCATCAGGAACCACGTGGTATTGCCCTGGGCTTTCAGCTTGTCCAGCATCTGCCGCGACTCTGACCAGGGCACACGCGGATCGTTCTTCCCTACCGCTGCATACACCGGCTTGCGAATCTTGTCTGAGTTATTCAACGGCGCGGTTCTCTCCAGATATTCATGCATCTTAGGATCGCGCTCATCGCCATACTCCACGCGGCGCAGGTCACGCCGATATGACTCTGTATGCTCCAGCAGCGTTACCAGGTTTGACGGCCCAACAATCGGCAGCGAGCAGCAGATCTTGTCGTTATATTCGTAAGCCACGGCCCAGGTCATATAGCCACCATAGCTGCCGCCGGTAATCATGATTTTGCCGGCATCGAGCTCCGGGTTCTTCCCGATCCAATCCAGCAGCGCGCCAATATCTTTGTGCGTATGGTCGCGATTCATGCCATTATCCAGCTTCAAAAATGTTTTGCCGTAACCGGTTGAGCCGCGGACGTTGGGGAAGATCAGCGCCACGCCCAGTTCATTGAGATAGAAATTATTTCTTGCTAAAAAGCCAGGTCGATACTGCCCCTCTGGCCCACCATGAATATTCACGATCACCGGACGCTTCCCGGGAAATTTCTTTGCGTCGGGCATATACAGAAAGCCTGAAATCGTCATGCCATCAAAGCTCTGCCACTTGATGAGCTGTGGCTCGGAGAAATTCGCCGTATTCAGCCCACCGGTTTCGCTATAAGTCCAGCGCTCAATCTTTCCGCTGGTCACGTCAAGCGAATAGACATCAGAGGTTGACCGCGCCGAGCTCAGCACAAATCCCAGATCGCGATTGTTCTTATGGAAATTAAGGCCGCCAATCTGTCCGGCTGGAATGCCGCTTACCAGATGATATTTGTGCGTTGCCGTGTCCATTAAATAGAGCTTGCTGAGGCCATCTTCATTGGCAACGAACGCCAGCAGCTTGCCGTTATCACTCAGCTCAACGTCCTCAATGTCCCACTTGATGTCGGTGGTGAGATAGGTTGGCTTCACTGTCGCCAAATCAAAATAAGTCAGGCGATGGAATTCTGAATCTCGATCGGTAGTTGCGTAAAAGCCTTTGCCATCTTTGCTAAACGTGCCGCCGTTGTAAGCTACTTGTTCGTTCCCCTGCTTCGGCGTCAGCAACTTTTTCTCGCCGCTTGCAACATCCACCAGCCAAAGATAGCTTTCATTGGCTGAGACTCCCTGCTCCACTAATAATTTCTTGTTGTCAGGCGACCAATCTGTCACGCCCCAGCCGCCGCCTTCCAGTTGCAGCAACATCTTGTCGGTCTTGGGATTCGTGGCATCCATGATCCAGATATCATTGTCCTGGCCGGTGCGGCGTGTAGAGCTGTAAGCAAAACGATTATCGTTGTGCGCATATGCCCGCCCTGTGTTGCGCGATTTGCCATCGGTGAGCAATGTTACCTCGCCCGTTGCCAGATCGTAGCGATAAAGCTGATACCACTCTCCACCACCAATGTCTTTGGTAAAGGTGAAGTAATCGCCCCTGGGTCCAAAATGTCCGCCGCTTGTGCGATCGGGAAAGAATGTAAGCTGGCTGCGGTCACCGCCCGGCATCTTCACCAGATGGATCTCGGGCACGTCGGCGAAGCGCGTGCCGATCAGCATCTCCCGCTTCACTGGGGCCCAATCCTGTAGCCCCGCGGCGCGAAATTCACCGTATTGGTTTGCCTTTTCAGCGATTGCTGCTGGAATGGGCGGAATGTTTTCCACCACCAGGTTGTCGCCGGGCTTAATGACGGCAGCTTGACTTGCCTGCTGCGCCAGAAACATTTGCGGTAATGCCAGCAGAACAAAGAGCAGGCTCGCAGCTGTAGAACAAAATCGCTTCATCTTTCCCTCCCTCACTGTTGCGAGAAAGCCTAAGCCAAGACTCAGCGCCGGTCAATTTAGATTTTTCAGCAGGATGTTTAGCCTTTTGTCGCCCAAATATATCCGCGGATTTGCCGTCACGAGCATCCTTCACGCCATATCCTTACGCCGCGATGCCTTTATCGCGCGAGATTTACAATCGCGTCATATTCATAAACAAAAGTTCCGGCCTTCTCTTGCTTTGCCGCGCCAACCATTGCGCGTCCAACAGTTTGTGCTTTAATCGCGTGATACCGCTGCAACGGTCCCAACGTAAGCAGATCAAGCGCAGGAGCAATCGCAATCGCGATGCTTTCTCCAAGCCGGAACTCCTGCCGCTTTCCGATCAGCAAGCTTGGACGAAGTATGTGCACGGCCCGAAACGGCAGCTTGGCCAATTCCGCTTCCAGCTCTCCCTTGGTGCGCAGATAGAAATTCTTGCTGTTCGGATCAGCGCCCACCGAGGACACCACAATAAAGCGCTCCGCGCCGGCCTTCACAGCTTCTTGTGCCGCTCGCAATGGCAATTCCAGATCCACCTTGCGAAATGCCTCTTGCGATCCGGCCTTACGAATTGTGGTGCCCAGAGCGCTAAACACATCTTGAGCGCCGCGAAAATCTTCCGCGGTCAAGCTGCCCAGATCGGCAACCCGCTGCGCAACTTTTGCGCGCGTGAGCGGAGGCAACTCACGCCGCCCGAACGTGAGCACGCGCGTGTAGTCTGCATCATCCACCAGCGCACGCAGACAAAAGCCGCCTACCAGCCCTGACGCTCCCAACACCACTGCTGTGCGGACACTCATGCTGGCACTCCATTGCCTGCACGTCTATTCTCGTGAATCACCATCAGACTAATGTAACAATATTTGCAGACGTATTCTGATGAACGCTTAAGAGAAGGTGCTGGACTTAAATTTCGTTGCTTTCACTTATGTTAAAGGCTTCTTTTGGAAAGGAAGAGTGCCATCCGAAGAGCAACCGAAATTTTAGAATGGTCCCCTTAACGGTCCCTAGGGATAGTCTTTTGACATGCCCTTTCAGCCGCTGCTACTATCTATTTGCAGCGTGATACGCTCCCGCCTGTAAGCGTCCCCGTCGTCTAGCCCGGCCTAGGACATCGCCCTTTCACGGCGGTAACACGGGTTCAAATCCCGTCGGGGACGCCAAAGAATCAAGAAGTTAGCGGCGTCCTGGCCGTAAATCCCACAACACTCCACGACAATAGTCAAAATCATGCGTGTCCAACCTTGCCCGTGCGCATGATCAGATCCGCCAAAGCTGCTTGTGCTTGGCGTTTTGGTTCTTCTAAAGCCTGCGTGTAGCCGTCCATCGTCGTTTTGAAAGAGGCATGCCGCACGAGTTCCTGCACAACCTTGGCATCAGTGCCCAGCGATTTGATCAAAGTCGAGAACGTATGCCGGAAAGTGTGCCAGCCGATTTTCTTATCGATGCCGGCCCGTCGTGCCGCCGGCTGGATGTAGTATCGCATCACTGTGGCAAGCCAGAGCGGTTGCCGACCCTTCTTCTGAAGTGAAGCCCAGACCCAATCGGTGGAAGCTGTATATGTGCTCTCCCGCCGCCATGCCATGAGCGCTTGCGCAATGTGTTCATCCATAACAACCGGTTTGCGTGATGCCTCCGTCTTGCAGTTCCCGACCACCTGGTCCATCACTGAGCGCACGATGTTTATGCGCATCTCGAAGAAGTCCAGATCACACCATTGGAGTCCCATCAGTTCGCTTCGACGGATTCCGGTCAGAGCGTCGCAGACGATCATCGCCCGTTCCCGCAGTTCCAGTTCATCAAACAGCCGATGGAGTTCCGCTACTTCGAGTAGAACCGGAATGTTCTCGCGCTTGCCAGATTGCCGGACTGCAGTGATTGCGTTTCTATCTGCGAACTCATACCGGATTGCGTGACTGAAGATTCCCGACATGATATTTCTGACTTTGCATTTGCTTCCGTTGCTGAGTCCTCCCAGATTCCTAAGCCAATGCTCAACAGCTACAGGCTTGATGTTGTGCAGATACTCCTTGCCCCAGGTCGGAAGGATCCAGTTTTTGAGATAGACCAAGTAGGTTTTCCTGGTCTTCTCGGTTTTGTTTCCGCCAGCAACTCGGTCTGGCGGTATGGTTGACCAGATCCTCGAACGTCATCAGTGCCGATCTTGAAAGATCAGGTTAATGTTCGTTCGCAAAAGCTGGATTCTATTTAAGGCTTCCCTTTCGGTGCGAAGCTCGTCCACAGTGCCGACAGTGACAGTTCGCTGGCGACGCTTGCCATTCGGCCCGCATTCTCGCCACAGAAATTCCCACACGTCAGCTCCGCGCTTGCGCTTCGCCCTTCTGAGATGCCCGTCTTGATACCGTTGCGCCATTTACGTCCCTTTCATTGGCGCACGGGCGGGTGATTTGTTTCTATATCACCTTGCATGTGCTTATCAAGCTCTGAAAGTTTGAACCGCCATTGCCGCCTCTTTCCAGTTCCAAGCGGATGCGCCGGCAGTGAGCCTGAACGCGCCATGCGGATGATTTTCAGACGGTTCACTTTAAGAAATGCTGCTGCCTCTTCGGTGCTCACGTATTGCTCTAAAGACTCTTGAATCATGTTCCTTGGACCTTATAGGCCCCATCAGGTCGTCTATGGCATCGCGGTGCTCATCATGCAGGAGCGAGAGAATGGAAATGCGGCGACTTCCTGTGGATTAGGAAGTGTTTTATTGAGGGCCCGTAAGCCGCTGTAAATAAATGATTTCAAAGCGGAGCCGGTTAGCAAGTGGAGAGTGAGTGGAGAGTTAGCCCAGGCGAGTGGAGAGTCAACACAAAATCACTTTTTCAAGAGCGCAAATCAATTCAAGAGTCCCTTTTTACGCATGTCAGCCCTGACTTTGCTGATCGTCTTTTCAATCTTCGGCCCAGTGTGCGATTGCGCCACGAATGATGACAGGGCTATTCCGCAAAAGAAAAGCCCGGAAAAATTCCTCTGGATCCAGTGCAGTCCGTTCTTCAAGTGGTAATATCGGCATCTTCGTCCTCTTTATATTCAACTGCTCCTTCGCAGGCTGCAAAGCAATTCCCGCTGCGCCGCTGTATTCTCGGCGACGAGCGTGCGAATACGCTCATGCAGCGTTCCGAGTGCCTCGATTTCAAATTCGGTCAACGCCGGATGGTAAAACCGCGCGATGAACACAATGCGCCTCGAATCGCCCTCGTTCCACACCTCATGCTGGAAGGAGTCGTCAAAGACGAATCCGCGTCCCTCACTCCATTGGCGTTTTTCGTTTCCCACCCGAATGCTACAGCCCTGGGGCACGATTAGACCGAGGTGGGCGGTGAGGAATGCGTTTGAGATACCGCAGTGCGCAGGGATGTGGGCCCCGGCGCGCAGCGCAGAGAATTGCGCCGTCATCGGCTCGCCAAGTTCATCACGGAAGCAGCGCCGCAGGAACTCAAGCGTCTTTGGGCAGCTTGATTCTGCGGCTGGGTCAAACAAGTTGTAAATCGACCAGCGGTCGGAACCTTCTTCAAGGTTGAACTTCTTCTGGCGATAATCCGCGTCAGTGCCCTGGGCGTATGGGGTAAAAGCGATCTTTGCATCGAGAAGACCTGCGAGCTCGGCACGGATGGCCGGATAGGCAGCTTCGAGCTCCGCCATCCAGGGAACCGTACGATCGTGGAACGACTGCGATTCCAGCCCCGGCCAAAAGTAAAGCTCGGGATCCTGCAGCGGCGGAGCTCCGGTAGGCATCTCGCCAAGCGCGATCCTGGCAAAGTGGTCGATGCGCTCGTGGCGGCCGCGATATTCCACGCGCCATTGCTCAATCAGCTCGCGAAGCCTGTCAGTCATTGCGGGATCCGGCGAGTGCTTCATAGGCAGGGACGTTAATGGTTGGCTCATAGTCCTCCTTCGAGTGCGGCGTGAAGCTTTCGAGCAACCTCGTCAATGGCTGGTTCACGTAGCAGCGAGAAATGGTCCGCCTCGACCTCGATGACTGAGAGCCGCGGCAACAGCGGTCCCCAGCCCAGTGTCGCGTCGCGTGCGACTCCGGGTTGATGGGCAGCAAATAGGATCGCGTGACCGTCATACGGCTTTGGGGTCCAGCGACGGACGGCGCCAAGATGAGCATGCACAATTCGCTCTACCGTTGCAAAGTGCTGTTGCGGCCAGGATTGGCCATCGCCCAGTTCCCAGGCTGTCAACGTGGCAAGCTCGTTGGGGTCGGCGTGCGGATCGCTTTGAGCATGGCTGTCGAGCAGCGCCAGCAATGCGACCTCTTCGCCGGCCTGACACAGCGCTAGCGCCATTTCAGCGGCAACCAGGCCACCGAACGACCAGCCTCCAAGTAGATACGGCCCGTTCGGAGACGCCGTCCGCACCGCGTCAAGATAAGTCCGGGCGAGCGCTTCGATGGTGATATCGGGCGACAGTGGATTACCTTCAAAAGCTGGAGACTGAAGTGCGTAGAACGGCCGCTCCACGCCAAGTCTGCGTGCCAGCGCGCGGTACTGCAAAATCGTTCCGCCCACCGGATGAACGAAAAAGAAAGGCGTGCGCGGCCCTCCGCGCTCAAGCAGAATCAGCGGTGAACTCTGCTCGAGCGCCGGCTCCCCCACCCCAGCACGCGAAAACCCAAAACCTACGCGTGCGGAGGTCCCCGGTTCCCTCAGCCTGACGGCAAGTTCGGCGACCGTGTCTCCCTGGAAAATTGCTCCTAGTGGCAACTTGCGCCCAAATTGCTTTTCGATCCGCGCCATGAGCTCGACCGCCAGCAGCGAGTGACCGCCGAATTCGAAGAATCCATCGCTGATGCCGATCGATTGCATGTCAAGAAGCTCCTCGAAGAGGCGCAATAGCTCGCGCTCGGTCTCGTCTCGTGGAGGAACTGCTGCCGCGCTCCGCGGGAATCCGCGTGCAATGAGCGCGCGCCGGTCGATCTTGCCAGACGTTGTTCTCGGAAGCTCAGCGTGGAATCCCCAGGCGCGAGGCACCAGTGCCTCGGGAAGACGTGTAGCAAGGAAGCGGCGTAATTCGTCTTCGCTGGATTGAGCGGCGCAGACATGCGCCACAAGGTTGCCCTCGACTGCGACGACGGCAGCAGCCGATACTCCGGGGTGCGACATCAGCACCGCTTCGATCTCGGCGGGTTCCACCCTGATACCCCGGACCTTGACCTGATCATCGAGGCGCCCAAGCAGCTCTAGTGATCCATCTGATCGGAAGCGACCGAGGTCTCCGCTGCGATAACAGCGGACTCCATCTCGATCGATGAATCGTTCCGCGGTTATTTCTGGCTGCCCGACGTAGCCAGCCGCGACCCCAGCGCCGCCGATAAGAATCTCACCGGGCACACCAATGGCGACCGGCTTCAAATGGCGGTCAACAACCTCGACGCGAGCGCCGGGAATCGGCCGGCCGATGTGCACAGTCGGACCCGCAAGCTCCCCGGCGGTGCACCAGACAGTCGCTTCGGTAGGGCCGTATTCGTTGAACAACCGAACCTCAGGCAATCGCGCGCGGTGTTGTGCCACCAACTCGGGCGGGCATGTTTCACCGGCGACGATGGCTGTGCGTAATGACAACGACGACAGGTGCTGTTCTCCATGGCGGAGGAGAGCGGCGTAGAGCGAAGGGATGCTAAGCCAATGTGTTACACGTTCAGCAGCGAGCATCTGTGCCAGTGCCGGCAAGTCTTCCAGGAAGTCGTCAGAGGGAATGATCAGGGTAGCACCTTCGCATAGGGTCCAAAACAGACCGGCAACCGAAGAGTCGAACGAAAAAGGAGACGCCAGGAGGAACGACTCAACGCGTTCACGATACACCACGGGGCGCGCACCCGTTGAGTGAGCCAGGTTTCGATGCGTGACGGTGACGCCCTTCGATCGGCCAGAGGAGCCGCTGGTATATAGGATGTAAGCCAGATCGTCGAGCGTGGGTTCCGTTCGGATTTGGCCAGCCTCGTTTCCGGCAAGCAGCAGCACTTTGGGATCGATGTAGGTGGCACCGGCTTCAGCCACAATATCTGCCACGCGCGCCTCGGGCCAACCCGGATCGATCGGCACATAAGCGGCCCCCGCGCTAAGCGTCCCCAGAATGGCCGCAACAGTTTCGGCAGATCGATTTGCGCGGACGGCTACTCGCGCACCCGGGCCGATCCCGGAAGCAGCTAGGCGAGCCGCAATCTGATGGGAACGCCTCTTGAGTTCCCCGTACGAGATGCGCGTTCCGCCCGCAACCACCGCAATGGCATTGGGTTTCTTTTCCGCTTGCTCTTCGAAGAGCAAGTGCACGCAACGCGGTTTGGCTGGAGCCGCACGTCCACCGTCAACAAAGCATCGAAGCTCGTCCTGCTCTTCGGCGCTCATGAGCGGTAACTCGGAGATTCGCCGCTTAGGATCAGCGGCGGCCGCTCGGAGGAGACGCTCGAAGCGGTCGCGAAGGCGCATGATCGTCTCGGGGTCAAAAAGATCGGTGCTGTACTCGAACATTCCGGCAATCGAGGTCTCGTCCTCAGCGAGAGAAAGCGCGACGTCGAACTTGCAAGTGCCCGGGTCGACCTCGAGAAAGCTTGCGCGCAGTCCCACAAAGTCGGCCGCCGAACGCGGCGTGCTCGCAAGCGCCAGCATGGTCTGGAACAGCGGATGTCGCGAAGTGTCGCGATTGGCCGCAATTTCCTCGACGAGACGCTCGAAAGGCGCATCCTGATTCGCATAGGCGGCCAGCGTGCGCCCCCGAACCTGAACGAGCAGATCCGCGAATGTAGGATCGGCGGAGAACTCTGCGCGGAGAACGAGCGTATTGACGAAGAAGCCGATCAGAGGCTCCAGCTCCTCTCGCTGGCGCCCGGCGATGGGCGTACCGACTGCAATGTCTTCACCGGCGCCCGAGCGGTGCAAGAGCGCCTGCCACGCCGCCACGAGCGTCATGAACAACGTGGCTTCGTGGTTGAGAGACAACGCGCGCAGCTCGCGTACCAGCGCTACATCGAGCAAAATAGGCACGCGTGCGCCGTGATAGGAAGGCAACGCCGGTCGCGGGCGATCGGTATGTAAGTCGCAGCGTTCGAGTCCCGCGAGCTCGTGCTTCCAGAAGGCGAGCTGCGAGTCGAGATGAAGATGCCGATGCTGCCAGGCCGCGAAGTCGCCGTACTGCACCCGCAGCGGTAAAAGCGGCGAAGCAGTCCCTTTGCAGAAAGCCGTGTAGAGCGCGGCCAGCTCGCGCAAAAATACATCAAGCGACCAGCCATCAGCGATGATGTGATGGAACGTGACGGCCAGGACGTGGTCTTCCTGGTCCAACTGAAAAAGCTTCGCGCGCCACAGAGGTCCACGCGTGAGGTCGAACGAAACGCCCGCGTCCTCCGCCAGAAGATGCGCGAGCCTGTCTGGCCCTGCCCGCAAATCGCACTCGGCAAGCGCGAAGTCCATCTGCGAGTGGACCACCTGCATCGGCTCTCCATTTTGCACCTCAAAGGCGGTGCGCAGCGTTTCATGGCGACGAGCGATCTCATTCAGCGCACGAACCAGCGCGCCGCGATCAAGAGCGCCTTCGAACCTGATCGCAATGGGAATGTGGTATGCCGCCGACGCACCGAGTTGCTCCAGGAACCAGAGCCGGCGCTGCGCGAACGAAAGAGGCACCGATCCTGTGTGCCGGGACGGCGCCATTTCCAACCCTGCGCGCTCAGGTTTCGCAGCTTGCACGCGCTCGGCAAACCGACAAAGCGTACGCCCTTCGAAGAGCGCCCGTAATGGGAGGTCAACCTTGAGGCGGTGGCGGACGCGGGCGATGAGCCGCGTAGCAGAAAGCGAGTCGCCGCCCAGATGAAAAAAATCATCGTCGCGGCCTATGCGGTCGAGCCCGAGAATTTCCTGCCAAATGGCGGCGAGCTTTTGTTCGAGTGCGGTGCTAGGCGGAGTGAATGGCTTTCCGTTATCCGGCCGTTCTGGACCCGGCATCGGCAGGGCCTTTCGATCTATCTTGCCATGGTTCGTGAACGGCAACGCGGGTAGCTCCACAAGTGATGTCTCATGTCCCTGCTCAGGCCATCGTGCCATCGTTTCCAGCACGCGCTCATATACAGTCGCGATGTCGCGCACCCGATCGGGCGAGAAGTCGCTGGTCTTGTAGTCAAAGGCAAGCCCAAGCGCGCCGGTGTCTTCATTCATGTTCGCCTGGACGGTCAGCGCGAAATAGGTGTTTTCGTTGCCGGTAGCGTCAAGGATGTCGCCGCTGAGAGCACGTAAGCGGCGATAGACGTGGAAGTGGGTAAAGTTGAAAACAGTGTCGAAAAGCTCCCGGCCCCCATAGCGCTTCTTCAGTTCGGCCATTGGGTAGCGCCGATGCGGAAGTAACTCGCTTTCAGCAGCAAAGGCGCGACGGCACAGGTCGGCAAATGTCCCCGGTGACAACTCGAGCAAAAACGGCACCAGGTTCACAAACGGCGCTACGATCCGCTCTCCGCCTTCAACCTCAGGACGCCCATTGGCGAGCAAGCCCGTAACCGGGGTAATCGAGCCGGTCAGATGGCCGAGGGCTTTCAGATGTGCGGCGAGCAGAACATGCTTCACAGGGATGCCGAGCGAATTAGCTAACGCCTTGAGTCCGGCGGCGACATCGTCGGGAATGGGCAGATCGATGCGCCGAACGCGGTGCGGCTCATTGTCGCCATGGGACGGCTGTTTAAAAAGCGGCGCAAAATCAGCGCGGGCAACAAGGTCGTCCCAGAATCTTTGCGATGCTTCATTTACGATTGCCTGCTTCTCAAGAGCGATGAAGTCACTGTAGCCGAAGCGTAGTTCCGGCAGCTCGGGCGGCATCTTTCCATCGACACGGGCAAAATAATATGCCAGCAACTCCGTGAGCAGCGTACCGACACTCCAACCGTCAAGACAGGCATCGCTCATCGTGAACTGGAATTCGTCGTTCCTGCGCACGTGGACATGGAAACGGAAGAGCGGCACGCGGCTCCATTCAAAGCGGTGATGCAACTCAGTCTCAAGCCACTTGGCGATTCGCGCCTTCTGATCTTCATCTTGCGCAAGATCGCGAATGTCGTCCACGGTGATTGCTGCCTCAGCGCGCCTGTGTACAATTTGGAGCGGCTCATGAAAAGAAAAGTCGAACGAGGTACGCATGATAGGGTGCCGTATGGTCATCGCGTCTATGGCATCGCGTAACGCGGCGAAATCGAATCGACAGCCGATGCGCAGGCTGTTGAGATAGACCGTGTAGTCGGCCCCCTCCTCGCTGTGATAATGAAGGCCAGCCTGGAGACGCGAGAGTGGATAGGCATTCTCGGCATCCGGGCTCAGGTTTGCAAGATCCCGGAAGTCAACGAGTGCAAATGGAGCGAGGGGTTGTGGATCGTCGGCGGATCTTCCCGCAACTGCCGCCAAACCGCGCAGAGTCTGGCCGCGGAAGATCGCCTGAAGCGGAACATCCAGCCCGCGTTTCCGTGCGCGGGCGCGGACTTCGATCGATCGCAGCGAATCACCGCCAAGGTGAAAGAAGTTGTCATCACGTCCTACGCGATCGATTTGGAGCACTTCCTGCCAAACCTCGGCCAGGAGCCGCTCGGCATCCGTTTCTGGCTCCGCAAACTGGACGCCGGTGGCCCGATAGTCAGGAGCGGGCAGTGCGGCGCGATCCTGTTTGCCATGCGCAGTGAGCGGCAAACGTTCGAGCACAACCAATGCCGCCGGTAGCATGTAATCAGGAAGACGCATCGCGAGGAAAGCGCGCAGCTCCGACCACGTGACTACGTTGCTCAGCACAACATAAGCAATGAGTTGCGGTTCGGCATGGCGGTCCCTTCGGGCGAGCACCACTGCTTCACGCACGTTCTTGTGTGCTTTAAGAGCCGCCTCGATCTCGCCGAGTTCTATGCGAAAGCCGCGCACCTTCACCTGGTTATCTGCGCGTCCGAGATACGCGAGTTCTCCAGAAGCAAGCCAGCGACCCAGATCGCCGGAGCGGTATATCTTTCCCTCGCCGAACGGGTTCTCCAGAAATCTCTGCGCGGTCAGCTCCGGGCGATTCAAGTAGCTACGCGCTACACTCTCGCCTCCCACGTAGAGCTCACCGCGCACACCAATGGGCACAGGCTGACCATTGGCATCGAGAACGTAGACGCTGAGATGAGGGAGTGGGCGGCCGATAACGCTGCCGCGCCCAGTCTGCGCGTCTTCGCGGTGAAGTTTGCGTGAGGTGACGTGAACGGTCGTCTCGGTGATGCCGTACATGTTGACCAACTCGGGCCGCTCGTCGCCAAACATGTCGAACCACGGCAAGAGACTGGGGACATCGAGCGCCTCTCCGCCGAAGATCAGGGTTCTGACAGAGGGTGGAAGCCTCCGCTGCTGGAGTGCGACAGCCATCAATTGGTGGAACGCTGAAGGAGTCTGGTTTAGTACCGTAACGCGTTCCCGCTCGATCAATTCCAGGAACGCCTCCGGCGACCGACTCACCCACCACGGCACCACCACCAATCGGCCACCATAGAGCAGCGCACCCCACATCTCCCAGACTGAGAAGTCGAAAGCAAAGGAATGAAACAACGTCCAGACGTCGTTCTCGTTGAAGCAAAATTGTTCCTGCGTAGCAGTGAATAGCCGCGCTACGTGCCGCTGCTCAACCACTACGCCTTTCGGGTTTCCGGTGGAACCGGAAGTATAGATGACGTAAGCGGCATTCGAGCCGCTCACGGCTGGTTTTTGCTGGAGCACATCTTCGAAGCGCGTATCTACGAGGCACGTATCTTCGAAACAAACGACACGCACATCCGTCGGTGGCAACCGATCGAGCAGCTGGCGTTGTGTCAAGACTACCTTCGCCCCACAATCCGAGAGGAGGAAGGAAAGACGCTCTGCCGGATAGTCAGGGTCAAGCGGCACATACGCGCCTCCCGCCTTCCAAATCGCAAGAATTGAAACTATCAGGTCGACCGAGCGCGGAAAACACAAACCCACTCGCGTCTCGGGGCCGATCTCCAGCGCCAGGAGTTGCGAAGCGACCCGCTCGGCTTTTGCATCGAGCTCGCCATACGTCATGCGCTGGTCGCCGCAGACCAGCGCCACTCGCCCGGGCGCTGCCTGCGCACGTTGCGCGAATAGTTCGTGAATAGGAATTATCGGAGCTTCGGATTTCGACTTGCCGCCATTCCACTCGACGAGAATTTGTTGGCGCTCTTGTCGCGCGAGGAGCGGGAGGCGGGAGAGACGACGATCGGGATCGGCCGCAGCGCCTTCGAGCATGCGCAGGAACTGGTCGGCGAGCCGCTCCACAGTCGAATGCTCGAAAAGATCGGAGCGGTATTCGAGCGCGCCCACAAGGCCGCGCTCATCTTCATCCTGCGCCAACTCTAGTGTCAGATCGAATTTTGCTCCGCCACTGGGTAGCGTTATGGGTGAGACTTCCAGTCCGGCCAGCTTTGGAATGCGGCTACCGAGATTTTGAAGAGCGATGACGGTTGAGACCACCGGCGTGCGACCGGGCTCGCGCTCTGGGTGTAATTCGGCGACCAACTGTTCGAATGGCATTTCCTGATGCTCATGCGCGCGAAGGACAGCCTCTCCGGACCGGTGGAGCACTTCGCGGAAAGGCGGGTCGCCGGACAGCTCGCCACGCAGCACCAGCGTGTTGACAAATAGCCCAATCAAAGGCTCGAACTCGGGCCGCGTCCTTCCAGCGACCGGCGTCCCGACGCAGAAATCAACCTCGCCCGTCCACCGATGAAGGAGAGCTTGCCAAGCGGCGAGTAGAGCAGAAAAAAGAGTAGTCCCCTCGTCCTGCGCAAGCTCTACCAGTGCCGTAACGAGGCGCTCAGAAATTTTGAGCGGCACAGCCGCGCTTGGCCCCGCGGGATTCGCAGGACGCGGGTGGTCACCAGGAAGCTCCAGTGCCGGCGGGATTCCCGCGAGCTCCTGGCGCCAAAATTCGCGCTCGGCGCTTCCTCCCTGGCTGGCGAGATGTTGGCGTTGCCAGAGCGCGTAGTCTCCGTACTGGACCAGAAGATCGGGCACCTGCGCGGGGCGGTGATGGAGACGCGCGTTATACAGCTCAGCCAATTCGGAAAAGAGGTTTGCCACTGACCAGCCGTCGCATACGATGTGATGGATCGAAATCACAAGCCAGTGCTCGTTTGTTGCTAACCGTAAGAGCCTGGCCCGGACAAGCGGACCATGCGCGAGATCGAACGGCTCAGCCGCTGCCGCACTTGCGGCCGCGAGGGCCTCGCCAGGATCGACGCTAATGATCGGGAGCTCCAGCGGCTGAGTTCGGACGATCATCGCGGTTGGCTGGCCGGCGGGAGCGGGAAAGGCCGTGCGCAATGCCTCGTGTCGAGCCACGACTGTCTCGAGCGCTTCTCTGAGCGCGGTCAACTCGACCCGGCCAGTCAGCTTAAGAGCCATGGATATGTGGTACGAACCTCCAGCGCCCAACGCATCGAGAAACCAGAGCCGCTCCTGCGCAAAAGAAAGCGGCGGCTCGCTTTCTGCCTGGCGTCGCGGGATGACCGGACCTACTGCAAAACCCTGCTTCATGCGGTCCCCCTAACCATGCACTTTTCTTCCAGAAATGCCGCGAGGCTGCGGATGGTGCGTGCCTGGTAGAGATCGCCAAGCCGCACGAGCTGCCCGAAGCGAGGGCATAGCCGGGAGACGGTCTGTAACGCGAGCAGCGAATGTCCCCCAATTTCGAAAAAGTCATCGTCGATACCCACATCCGGGATACGCAGCACCTCGATCCAGATAGCCTGTATCTCCTTCTCAACCGTCGTGCGCGGCGTGATGCGCTCGATCCTCGGCGAAGGTCCGGCGCCGGGCTTGGGTAAAAGGCTACGCTCGACCTTGTCATTGACGGTGCGCGGGAGCTGTTCGAGCAGGGTGAAGGTTGCGGGAACCATGAACTCCGGCAAGCGCGATTTAAGATATGCGCGCAGTTGCGAGCCCTGAAGATTTTCACCCGCGCGCGGCACGATGTAAGCTGCGAGCCGGCGATCTCCGGGAACGGACTCGTATGTGATGACAGCGCATTCGCGCACAGCTGGATGCAGGCAGAGGACGGCCTCGATCTCGCCAGGCTCAACACGGAAACCACGGATTTTCACTTGCGCGTCCACGCGTCCAAGAAACTCGAGGCTGCCATCGCGTTTCCAGCGGCCGATATCGCCGGTGCGATACATGCGCGCGCTCTCTCGCTCCGAGAATGGATCGACGGCAAAGCGTTGCGCCGTGAGATCAGGCCGTCCACGGTAGCCGCGGGCTACGCCGTGCCCCCCGATCCAGATCTCGCCGGGCAGCCCGTCCGGCGCCAGGCTCCCCGTTGGGTCAAGAAGATAGATCTGCGCGTTCGCGACAGGCCTTCCGATTGGAATGGGCATGGAAACCTCGGCCGGTTCGGTCATAATGTGCGCGGTGGCCACAATGGCGGCCTCTGTTGGTCCATAGGCATTGATGAGCCGCAGACCAGGAGCTGCCTGCAGAAGCCTCTGCGCCGCGCCGGGTGGCATTACATCTCCGCCAACGATGAGCTGGCGCAAGCCCACCAGGTCCTCAAGGTGTTCGTCGACCATGAGTGGAAAAAGCCCGGTAATGAGAATGGTGGAGGTGATGCGGTGCTCGCGAAGGGCGTCGCCGATTTCTTCCAGAGAGGGATTGCGCGAAGGATGCAGGACCAGCTTGCCGCCTCCGAGCAGGCAACTCCAGATTTCGAGTGCCGAGGGATCAAACGAAAGCGAGACGAGCTGCAGTTCAACATCGTCTTCACCAAGTGCAAATAACCCTGAGCTGACTAGGCGCACGATTCCGCGATGTGTGATCTCAACAGCCTTAGGCAGGCCCGTTGAACCCGAAGTGTACATGACGTAGGCGAGACGATCCGGATCGCACACGTCTGGCAAGAGACGGTCGCTTGTACCAGCAGAAGGCAGATCATCCGCCAAAAGCACTTCGACGCTGCCCTCCGGCAGGCGCTCGCGAAGTCTTCGATTAGTAATGATCACACGTACGCCCGCATCATTGATCATGAATGCGAGCCGCTCTTTCGGATACGACGGATCGAGCGGCAGATAAGCTCCGCCGGCTTCGAGCGCCGCGAGCATGGCGATAATGGCTTCAGGGCTGCGCTCCAGATAAATGCCAACCAGCGCCTCATCGGCGATATCGCACTCCGCCAGATGGCCTGCCCAAGCCCGCGCGCGGGAGGCGAGCTCCGCGTAACTCATCTGCCGGCCTTCATAGCTAAGCGCCGGTGCATGTGGACGTAATGCGACACGCTCAGCGAAAAGCGGCGGCAATGTGCGCTCGGGATATGCGGTCCGGGCAGCCGCGTTGCGATCCACTACCAACTCGCGCCTCTCGGCCTCATCGAGCAAAGACAGCTCTCCAAGCACGCGCTCGGCGCTTTGCGGAAGCGCGCACAGAAGGTTGGTCAGATGGTTGAGGAGCTTGTCTATGGCAGAAGCGTTGTAGCGTCTGCGATCGTAAACGGCCTGAAGCATCGGATTAGGCCACGGTGACACTGCGAGTGTCAACGGATAATTTGTCTTGTCCCAGGCCCGCAATTCGCTCATCCCGAGGGATTCCATTCGCTCGAACATCTGCCCGCTGAGCGGATAATTCTCATAGACAAGGATGGTCTCGAACAATGCCTGGCCGGATGGCAGCTCGGCCAATGTAGATATCTCGGCCAGGGATGCATGCTGGTGCCGAAGCAGATCGAACTGCAATTCCTGGAGCTGCGCAAGCCACGGCAGCAAAGGAGCATCAAGCGGCACATGAACGCGCAAGGGCAGCGTGTTGATTAACAGGCCTACCATTGCTTCGGCGCCGGGCAGATCGGGAGGCCTGCCCGAGGTTACGCTGCCGAAGATCACATCATTTTCTCCGCTATAACGCGCGAGCACCAGCGCCCAGGCAGCCTGAAACAGCGTTGCCTGCGTGAGCGCATGGCGGCGCGCAAAGGCATCCAACGCGGCCGCCGTAGATGAATCGACTTCACGGATTTTGCGCGCGTAATTGCCATCGAGGATTTCGCCCGGCTCGGGCGAGCTGTCACCGAATGGGAGCGGCAGGCTCGTTGCACCCGCAAAACCGCCTAGCGCTTCGCGGAAGAAGTCACGCCATTCCGCCGGATTCCGCCGTGCGAGCCAGTCGAGATAGTTGCGGAAGGGCTCGACCAGCGGGAGTTCGGCGGAAACTCCGTCAAGCGCCGCCTTGTAGAGCACAAGCAGTTCATCCAGCAGCAGCGGCAGGGACCAGCCATCGAAGAGAATGTGATGATGGCTGAAGGCGAAGATATGCTCGTCTTCCGCGGTGCGAAGGAGGGTGAGACGGAGTAAGGGCGCGCGATCAAGCTCGAACTCGCGCGCGCGGTCTGTCCGCAGGATGTCCTCAATGCGGCGCTGTTTTTCCTCCGGAGATAATCCGCGCAGGTCGATAAGGTCCCACTTGGGCCGCGCCTCGCGGCGCACGGCTTGCAAATGCTGTCCGTCTTGCAGGGTGATGGCGCTGCGCAAGATGGCGTGCCGGGCAATGAGCGCGTCCCACGCCTGCTGAAACGCATATACATCGAGCTGCTTAACCTTCCAGCTCAGTTGCTCAACATAAATGTTGCCGCTGTCGAGCAACGTGTGAAAGAGCATTCCTTCCTGCATCGGCGTCAGTGGGTAAGCATCCTCAACTGTGGCATCACGATGCGGCAAAGGCGTCATGGTCAACTCGCGCAACGCCTCCAGGAAAGTTGCTGCGAGCTGCTCGACTACCGCGCGGCTGTGCCGGGCCTCGACATGCGTAAACATCGCCGAGAAGCAACCACCGGAAACGAGCGCATTGATCTCCAAGGCGTGGCTGCGCCGCGCGCGCGGACTGCGCAAGGCGCGAAGCGGCTCGCCGGCGAGTTTGAAAGGTCCGTTGTTGGAGAGCGCCTGATCAAACTGGCCGAGGTAGTTGAAACAGACGTCCGAGCGTAGGGTGCTGAGTTCGGAATGGCCCGCCAGGTGACGCAACACACCATAACCGATTCCGCCGTGGGGTAAGTTACGGCGCGCATCGCGCACCATCATCGGATCCCCGCCTGGTGGTTCCAGAAGGAGCGGATACACCGTGGTGAACCAGCCGACAGTACGGGAGAGATCAACATCTTCGAACAGCTCTTCGCGTCCATGCCCCTCGACGTCAATCAGCCACGGACCTGGCTTGAGCGTGCCGAGTGCTTTCCCTAGCGCGGCCAGCAGTAGATCATCGATGCGCATGCCATGCGCGGCGGGAGCCGCTTGCAAGAGTCTTTGTGTCTCCTCTGGAGACAAGCTTGCCACTACCGATTGCGCCTCGCCTTCGAGCCCCGGATCAGTGGGAGCGTGGAAACCCGCCAGGAGGCGATCATCGAGCCAGAGTTTAGCCTCATCGTGCAGTTGCTTCGATTGGGCGTACTCGAAGAGCCGTTCAGCCCAGCGTTTGAACGAAGTGGTCTTAGGCGGCAGGATCGCGTTCTCTCCCGAACTGTGACTCTGGTAGGCGCTCGCCAAATCCTCGAGGAGAATTCGCCAGGATACGCCATCCACTGCAAGGTGATGTGCACAGAGCAGGAGCCGGGCTTGGCCCTCGGGGTTCTCGAAGAGCACAGCGCGAAATACCGGCCCCGACTTAAGATCCATGCTCGCCTGCACGCGGGCCGCTGCTTCTTCAAACGCCCCGTTGTCAAGCACCATCCGCTCAACTGGAACAGGCCCTAGCGGCGCGACAAATCGCTGCTTGTGGCCAACGAGCCGCAGCCTGAGCGCGTCATGGTGCTCCATCAACTGCCCGATGGCGGCTTTCAGGGCCTGGACATTCGGCCGCTCGCGTAATTCAAGCAGCACCGCCTGGTTGTCATGGTGCGGCTCGGGAGAGGCTTGTTCCACGAACCACCGTTGGATGGGCGTGAGCGGAGCCTCACCCACCACCGGCCCTTGCTCGGCTAGTGCAATCCCCGCCTCTTCGGCTGATGCCGCGAGTGCCGAGAGAGTAGGATGGTGGAGGAACTGCCGCACCGTAAGCCGGATTCCTTCTCGCCGCGCGCGGGCGATTACCTGGATGGCAAGGATTGAGTCGCCCCCGAGAGCGAAAAAGTTGTCGTCAATCCCTATGTTCGAAACGCCGAGAACGTCCGACCAGATGCGGCAGAGCGTGAGCTCCGCGCGCGTGCACGCAAGCCGTCTGGCACCGGACGCTGATGCAACTCCATCAACGAACGACGGCAGCGCCCGGCGATCGAGCTTGCCATTGGCCGTTCGCGGCAGCTCACGTAAAGGAACAAACACCGATGGCACCATGTAGGTCGGCAGGCGCTCTGCGAGAACGCGTTTCAGATGCTCGACATCAATTTCTTTTGGTGTGATAAACGCTGCCAGAAGCACCCTGCCTTCCACTCTGTGTGCCACCACTGCTGCGTCGGTCACCACAGGATGACGACGCAAGACCGCTTCGATTTCGCCGGGCTCGATTCGAAAACCGCGGATTTTGATTTGCTCATCGAGCCGCCCGAGAAATTCAAGATTGCCATCCGGCCGCCACTGCATCCGGTCACCGGTTCGATAGCAACGCGCACCGGGACTTTCATGGAAAGGATCCGGGATGAACCGGTCCGCCGTCTCGGCCGGCTGATTGAGATAGCCCAGCGCGATGCTTGCGCCCCCGATCAGCGCTTCGCCGGGAACGCCGACCGGCAAGAGCTGCATTTGGCTGTCAACCACGTAAACTCGCACGCCCTCGAGTGGTTTGCCAATTGCGACATCGACG
This sequence comes from Candidatus Angelobacter sp., assembly GCA_035710845.1. GTDB lineage: Bacteria > Acidobacteriota > Terriglobia > Terriglobales > Acidobacteriaceae > Angelobacter. Next base: position 33,827 of record DASTCT010000074.1, on the reverse strand, counting down.
GCGTCGCGACTGGCGCTCGCGCCCGCCTCATAGACCGTTGAAGTGATAGTGGCCTCGGTCGTGCCATACGCGTTAAGGAGACGAACTCGCGAGCCAACATGCTGGCTCCACGCGGAAACCGAAGCAGGCAGGAGGCGTTCGCTACCAACAACTACGAGCCTGAGATGCGGCGGGATCTCGACGCGACCGCGGTCGATCTCGGCAACCAATTCATGCCAGTACGATGCCGGCAGATTGACCACGGTGATGCGCTGCTCGCGCAGGAGCGTATCGAATTCTGTAATCGTCGGCACGTCGCCCGGCGGTCGCACCACCAGCGTTGCGCCAGCCAGCAGCGTCGGGAAGATCTCTTCGATGGCGACATCGAACGCCAGCGAGGCGAAGTGCAGCACGCGATCGCCGGGCTCAACCTCGTAACGAGCGGCGGACACCAAGGCATGGTTTGCAAGAGCGCGGTTTGAGACAACTACGCCTTTCGGCTTGCCCGTCGATCCGGAGGTGTGCATGACGTACGCGGGCGCCTCGCCGCATGAGCCCGAGGGAGGAGCGAGTAGAGCTTCAACGTCCACCGAAATAGCTCGTCCCGGCGCTTGCCCGACCAGAGAGATGGAAGCAAGCACGAATTTTGGACTCGCATCTTTCACTAACGCATTGAGCCGCGCCTTCGGTAATGACGGATCAAGAGGCAGCCACGCAGCTCCTGCTTCCAGGATGGCGAGCATCATCACGACCGCGTCCGCAGAGCGTTCGGTAAACAGACCCACTCGATCTCCGGGACCGACGCCAAGGCCGGAAAGTCGCGCTGCCAGATTTTCAACCTGGCCGCGCAGTTCGCTGTATGACAGTGACCACGGCCCATCAATGATCGCGACCGCATTTGAGTGGCAGCGCGCTGTTTCGGCGATTGCTTTGTCTACGAGTTGAGCCGAATTTAGTGAGCCACTCCGCGATTCTGAAGGCTGCGCCAGTCGAACCAACTCCTCTGACCCAACCAGCGGCAGCGCTGAAACTCTTATATCCGGATCTTTGGTCGCGCCCTCCAAAAGAGCGAGAAGATGCCTGATCCATCGATCAATCGTCGAGTCATTGAATAAATCAGTGTTATATTCCAGCGTCGCAAACAGGTTGCCCTCTGATTCACGCAGAGCTAGCGTGAGATCAAACTGCGAACTGCCATTCAGCAGAGGTATTGGCTCAATTTCAAGCTGCCCAAGTAATCGCCGAACAGGTTCACCGTTGACGACAAATGCGGGCGAATTTCGGCCCTCGGCACGATGCGGTCGTTCAAAGGAAATCATCGCCTGGAAGAGCGGTGAGCGCGCGGGATCACGTACTATCTGGAGCCGCTCAACCAGTAAAGGAAAAGGAAAGTCCTGGTGCTCAATCGCGCCGACCACCGAGGCGCCCGCGCGCCGGCATATCTCGCGGAAGGTTGGATCGTCACTGAAGTTGGCGCGCATAATAACCGGATTGGTGAAGTGGCCGACCAATGCGTCCCACTCCGGCCGGCTGCGGGCCGCTGTGGGAGCGCCGAGCAGCACCTCATCCTGCCCCGAGAGCCGATGGAGAAAAGCTTGAAACGCAGCGACCAGCACTCCGAACTGTGTGCTGCCTTCCTCGCGTGCGAGTGAGCGCAGGCCCGTGTGTATGTGCGTATCAATGAGGAAACGTCGCGAGCGTCCACGAAATGTCTGCACCGGTGGGCGCGGACGATCGAGCGGCAGGTCGAGAACGGGCAGGTCACCGCGGAGCGTATCGCGCCAGTACTGAAAGAGACGCTCACCATCGTCGCCGTGGAGCATATCCGTTTGCCAGCGCACGTAGTCGCAGTACTCAAGAGCGAGTGTCCCAGGAATTGTTGTGCCCGAGTAGTACGCGGAAAGCTCTTCAAGGATGAGGATAGTGGACCACAAGTCGACCACCACGTGGTGGACCATGACAATAAGATCGTGTGCATTTTGTGTTTTGAAGAGAGCTACGCGAAAGACGGGGCCGCGCTCCAGATCAAAAGGCCGATGCACCTCTTCCAGAAGCCGGCGCCCCAGCGCAGAGGCATCGAGAGCTCTAGCATCGTGCACAGAAAGCGCGACTTCCATTCTCTCCGCGACGCGCTGGAAGATAACGCCATCTCGTTCAGCAAACGTGCTGCGTAAAGGAGCATGGCGATCAACGATCTTCTGAAATGCCGATCGTAAAGCATCGACATCAAGTCGCGAGTAGATTCGGAACGCGATATGAACGTTGTAAGCCGCGCTCGAACGGTCCAATTGATGCACGAACCATAAAGCTTGCTGGCCGTAGGAGAGTGGATATTCGATCATCTGTGGCCCTCACTCTTTTCGCGGGTCCAAAATGGGACACGTGCTGACCCAAAATGGAACGCGCGCGTACGCTACAACGCATCAGGTCAGTTTACCGCACGAAGATGAAGTTGGCAGACCGCTGTTCGCGGAGTTCGATGCTCCAGTCGCTTTTTCTTTTAAGGTGATAGCCATAAGGAGAAAGTATGGATTCGGCCCAGGTGAGAGCAGGCTTGGGCTCGTCCGGCCACGTCACTTCCACAAGAATAGAACGCAACGAACCGGAAGCCAGCACGGCAGCAGCGCCCTCGAGAATCTGTTCCTCATTACCATCCACGTCGAGTTTGAGGAGATCTGGAGGCGGCAATCCGTGACGTGAGACAAGCGCATCAATGGTGGTCGCGACCGCCCCTGTCTTCAGCAACGGTGGCCCATCTCGAAGGGGGCTCGGTCGTCCCAGCGAATGGAGCGCTCCACCTGGCCGCAGATCATAGACATAAAATGGTGCGAATTCCTCACGACTGGAGAGCGGGAAGGTGCAGGGCGTGACATTCTCTACTCGATTAAGCAAGAGGTTTCTACAGAGGTTTCCAAAGTTGTGGCTCTCCGGCTCGAAGGCAAAAATACGGCAGCTAGGTCGAAGCTTGGCGGCATAGAGAGAATAGAGGCCGATATTAGCGCCAACGTCGTAGAAGGCATCGCCGTCGCGCAGATTTTCGCGCAGCCACTCTATTGTCTCGGGTTCTTTGGTAGCGTAAGTGTCCGCGCGATAGTGTTCATTCGATGTTGAGATGTGTATGGCAATTGTCAGTCCATCCACCTTGCGGTGAGCCACTGGAAAAATCACACGCCGGGCCGCGCGAAATACCAGCATCAGCGGCGACGCTACAACGCCCAACTTGGAAAGGAACCCTCGACTCATTCGATGTTCTAAATTATGTCCCAAACTGGGAGGTAACGCCACGAGCGTGATGCGATCGTAAGACAGCACCGGCAACAGTCGCGAATCAAACGGCACTTCGCGCGTGCATAGCAGGTACATGTATAGAAAATATAAAAACTGATTTGCGTTATTACTCGCGCTTCTTATACTAGCCCTCAAGGGAAATTCTTCCCCAGTTAGCTATTATCGGAGAGGTAACACTGAACTGCAGCGCGGCTGACCGCTTAGTCAAAGCGGATACGCGTTCTGAAGCCCCTCGTTCTCAGATTAAAATCATGAGGGACAACTGCTTTTGTCAATGGAGTTGTTCTATGCAGCTACAGCCGAAGCGCTTACTGGTGCCTGCCGTGCAATCCTATGCATGCGCTGCCCGTGGCTGTCGAGAAGAGGATTGAAACCGAAGTATTTTACGCTCATTGCCTCAAACGAAAAACGCTTAGACCGTGGCTTTTGTTCCTCTCCTAGAAGAGTAAATACAGCACTGGACAAGGATCAAAGCATTCGTGGAAGAGTTTCTGGGGCTATTGACCCAACATGTGCCTGATCGATACGCTCACAACATCCGCTATTTGGTCTGGCATCCATGCTTTCAACTTAAGATCGTTGGCCTAATACTCAATATACTCATCGGTCACGCTGATAAAACGGTCTTCAGCAATGGGAGGACGCCGGAGATAGCGTGCGGCATATCGAAGAAAGTGCCATTTTGAGGAGAAACGCTTAATGTGAATGTGTAAGTCTTTATTTCCGCATCTTTACTTTGCGCGCTGGAAACCTTCCTTCTGATTCACTGCTCTTCGTTTGTGTCTTGTTTGCGTCTGTTATCGCCATTTTTTTGGAAATAATCATGCTGACCTGTCTTTTAGTTCACGGTCAGGTGCACAGTGGTTGAGTGTTGTACGCTGCCAGAAGTCCCTATAATCGTAACGGTGTAGGTTCCGGCCGGCGTTCCAGTCTGTTTGTGTCTCTGGGTTGTTGCCACTTGCAAGGCAGAGTTGACCGGCGTATTTCCCGGCGTGACAGATGCTGGCGAAAAAGTACACGAAGATGCTGCCGGCAAGCCGGAGCAGCTCAACGAAACCCCTGCGCTGAACGCGGAGCCCAATGAAGCCACTGTCACTGTATAGTTCGCGGTAAGTCCGGCATTGATCGACACGCTAGCGGGGGATGCGGAAAGCGAAAAATCAATGCCAGTTCCGCTCAAGGCAGCAGTCTGGGAACTTCCGTTGAGAGAGTTGTCGCTGATGTTCAGAGAACCGGTGCGGCTGCCGGTCGCGCTCGGCTGGAAAGTAATGTTGATGGTACAGTTCGCCCCTGCGGCCAGGCTGCTGCCGCAATTATTCGTCTGGGCAAAGTCGCCGGTCACAGTGATGCTGCTGATGGCCAGCGCGGCCGTTCCGTTATTAGTCAGGGTCGCGATCTGTGCGACGCTCGTGGTGTTTACTGCTTGATTGGCAAAACTCAGGCTCGCCGGCGACAAAGCCGCCAATGGAGCTACGCCCGTACCTGCCAATGAGATCGGAGAAACGGCTGCGCTGCTGTTGCTGTTTAATGACAGCGATCCGCTGCGGCTTCCCGTGGCTGAAGGAGTAAACGTGACGTTGATGGTGCAGTTGGCTCCGGCGGCCAAGGTGCTCCCGCAGGCATTGGTTTGCGTGAAATCACCGCTCGCAGTGATGGCGGATATTGTCAGTGGACCGTCTCCGCTGTTCGTGAGGGTAACAATCTGGGCGCTGCTGCTGGAGCCAACAAGCTGGTTGGAGAACGTCAGGCTTGCCGGTGACCAGGACGCAGTCGGCGTTGTGCCGTTTCCTGAAAGCGTGGCTGAAGGAGCTGCGCTGGTGAAGTCGCCGGATACAGTTAGAACTCCACTCCGCGTTCCATGCGCTGTTGGAGCGAAGGTCACGGTGATGATGCAGTTCGATCCGGGCGCTACTGAAGTTCCGCAGTTGTTCGTCTGGGAAAAGTCGCCGGTTACCTGGATACTGCTGAGGTTGATCGGCACGGTCCCGGTGCTGGAGAGCGTCACCGTCTGTGAAACGCTGGTGGATCCGACCACCTGGCTGCCGAATGTAAGAGCCGTGGGAGAAAGCGTCCCTGTGTCGGCATCGGCCGTCCCGGAAAGACTCACGGAGGATGGAGTTGCCGTGAAGTCGCCGCCAATTGTTAGAGAACCAACACCCGATTGAAGGCTTGTGGGCGCATATACCACGCTCAACGTGCAATTCGTTCCTGGATTTACAACCGTCGGGCAGTTATTGGTGATCTGATAGCCGCCCGGGAAGGATACCTGGTTGATAAAGAACGCATACGCTCCCGTATTCGTAACGGTCACAAGCTGCGGCACGCTCGCCATTCCAATGCGTTGATGGCCAAAGTCCAGACTGGCCGGCGAAAGCGAGGCCGTAGGCATCACGCCGTTTCCGGTCAGGCTGGCGCTGCTGTTCACGTTTGCGGAAACCGTCAGCGAGGCTGTCTGCGTGCCGACCGCACGGGGCAAGAACGTGACGTTGATGGTGCAATTGGCGCCGACCGCCAGGGTCGCGGGGCAGGTGTTGGTCTGGTTGAAATCCGGTGTCACGGCGACGCCCGAGATACTGAGCGGGAGATCGCCGGTGTTGGTGTAGATAAATACCTGTGGATTGGTGGTGGTGTTGACGGGTTCATCGCTAAAGTTGAACGATGCCGGAGTAAGCGAGGCGACAAACGCCTGCCCGGTTCCTGCCAGGGTAATCACCGGGGCAGGAGTGGTGAAATTGCCCTGCAACGTGACCATGCCGGTTCGCGAGCCGCGTGCCGTAGGTGTAAAAGTTACGTTCAGTATGCAGCTTGCGCCCACCGCGAGCGAAGTTCCACAGTTATTGGTCTGGGCGAAATCACCGATGATGGTTACACCCGTGATTGCAACAGGAAGATCTCCAGTGTTGGTGAATGTAACCGCCTGCGCGGTGCTGGTGGTATTGAGCGGCGCTGCGGGAAAGGTAAGCGAGGCCGGGGAAGCCGTTGCCAGAATAGCCTGGCCCGTTCCGCTCAACGTGACGACAGGAGGCGTCCCCGGCGAATTGCTGGTAAATGACAGCGTTCCGGTGCGCGTTCCGCGCACCGTGGGCTTGAAAACCACATTCACAGTACAGCTTGCCGCCACCGCCAGTGGGGATTGGCAGGTATTGGTCTGGGTAAAGTCGCCGTTGATGGTGACTCCGGTGATGGCAACCGGCAGGTCGCTTCTATTGGTGAACGTAACTGTCTGCGCCGCGCTTGAGGTGTTCAGCGGGGCCGCGGCAAAAGTGAGCGTGGCCGGGGAAGCGGTGACCTGGAAGACCGTACCCGTCCCGCTCAGGGTCACGACAGGAGGCGGAGTTCCAAAAACGTTCCCGGTCACAAACAAAGTCCCGGTGCGAAGGCCAGTGGTGGTAGGCCGGAAGTCCACGTTCAAGATGCAGCTTGCCCCGGGAGCCAGCGAGGCGCCGCAGTTGTTTGTCTGCTCATAATCAGCGGTGATGGTGAAGCTGGAGATCGTCAACGTCATGGTTCCGGTATTGGTGAGCGTGACGCTCTGTGCGGCGCTGGCGACACCTACATATTCCGCGCCGAAGTTCAACGAAGAAGGAGAAAAAACCGGATTCGGGCCGATGCCGTTTCCGGTGAGGTTCACCGGATTGATGTTGGCTGTTGTCGTGAAGAGCACCGCGCCGGTCCGCGACCCAAGCGCCGTAGGCGCAAATGCAACCCCTATCTGGCAGCTACTCCCGACAGCCAGTGTGGCCGGGCATCCATTGCTGACGACAAAATCGCCGTTCGCCGTGATGCTGGAAATGCTGAAAGGCCCGTCTCCTGTATTCGTCAAGGTGACGTTCTGCTGCGCACTGGTTGTTCCAACCTGCTGGTCAGCAAAGCTTAGAGCTGTGGGCGTAACCGTACCTTGCTGGACCTGCCCTGTGCCGCTCAAATTCACCACTGGGGCAGTTCCAGTGAAATTGCCCGCAATGTTCAGGCTCCCGGTGCGTGTGCCACGTGCTGTCGGAGTAAAAGTTACGGTTGCCGTGCAGGTGGCTTCGGCTGCCAAAGTGGTTCCGCAGGTGTTGGTCTGAGCAAAATCGCCGGTAGTGGACAATCCTGTAATCGAAATTGGCAAGGAACCCGTGTTCGTATATGTGACCGCCTGCGTTGCGCTGGATGTGCCTACGAGAATGGGAAGGAACGTGAGCGAAGCCGGAGAGACGCTGGCCTGGACAGCCTGGCCTGTGCCGGTCAGGCGGATCAACGGCAGCCCATTGAAATTGCTGACCAGCGTGACCGATCCGTTGCGAGTGCCGTCTGCGGTCGGCTTAAAGACAATGTTTAACGTACAAGTTGAGCCCGCCGGCAGCGACGTGCCGCAGTTATCGCTCTCAGAAAAATCGCCGTTGACGGCAAAGCCGGTAATGGCCAGCGCTGCGTTTCCGGTATTGCTCAGGGTAACGCTCTGTGCGGCGCTTGTTGTGCCGGCCAACTGCGCTGCAAAGGTCAAAGACGCGGGCGCAAAGGAAGGCAGCGGGCCAATTCCCGTTCCGGTCAGCGTAACCTGAGCGGTGGGCGGGTTGCCGTTGCCGGTTAGCGTGAGCGACTCATTGAACGTGCCTGCGATTGTCGGACTGAATCTAACGCGGAATATGCATGAGCTTCCCGCGGGTAGGGGTTGAGGGCAGTTGTTGGTCTGGATGAAATCGGGTCCAATTCCAATGTCAAATGAGAGCGCGGCAGTCCCGGTATTGCTCAGAGTGACGTCCAGCTCCGTGGTGGTGCCAACCGGCTGGCTCCCAAAGTTCAGCGGCGACTGGCTGAATGAGGGGGCCGGTCCGGAATCAACTACACCGTTCAGCGGGACCACCACAACGCCCTGGTTCGTGCTGACGTTCAGGGTTCCCTGCCCGCTGTTTGGTCCCGTAGGCGTGAAGACCACGTTGATCACGCAACCGGCGCCGGTCGGCGGATTTGTTAGGCCACATGAATTGGTTTGAGAAAAATTGCCGCTGATCCAGATTGCATTCACCGTCATCGGCGCTGCCGAATTTGGAAAAATGAAAACCTGCTGCGCGGCGCTGCTGGTGCCCACTGCCTGTGGACCAAAGCTCACGGATGTGGGAGAAGCCAACGGAGGATTACCAATTCCCTGCCCCGTTAACGCCACCGTGACAGGCGGAGCTGAAGCTCCGTAATCGACGATGAGCGATCCGGTCCTAAGGCCGGGATGTTGCGGATTGAAGCTGACGCTGATGTTGCATCCACGGAAGCTGGAAACAGCGTTATTGCACGAATTCTCTTGCCGGAAATCGCCTGTCGTCTGGATGGAGGCAATCGTCACGCAGCCCTGGGCCGTCAGATTGAAAATAAATGGCGATGCCTGGCCTCCCACTTGCCAGCTGCCAAAATCCCAGCTTGCGGGCAGAGGGCCGGGTATGCCATTGCCGGCGGTCGCAAATTCATACGCTCCAAGATCGACAACGCCGTTGCATGTCGCCGCATTGCCGGGAAGGATGCGCCCATTTCCGTCCAGGTCACGATCAGGCAATGGCGGTGGGAAGCTGTTGCCGGGAAAATTGGTGCCTGCATCAATGGCGGGAGACGAAGGCTGAAGCCGATAGTTTTCCGCGGCTGAGTTCACAAACTGCGGATTCTGTGAGATGTTTCCGGCGATTGAAGTTTGATCACCGCACCCTGGACCATAAGCCGTTCCGCTGGCGAAGCTGAAAACATCATTGAAGCTGAAATTGCCGATTAAGTTGGAATTGCAGGCGATCGCGGTGCTTCCACTCGAATCAACAATAATATTATTGGCAAAAGCCTGGCTGCCATCAGAGCCATTAAAGAACAAACCGCTGCCATTGGGAGCAAAGTTGTCAGCGATAGTGTTATTGATCAACTGGGTCGAGGGGAAAACGCCCGGTGCTACCATGACTCCGCCACCGGCAAAGCCCGCCGAATTCCCCGTGATCAGGTTCTGGATGATGTTTGCGCTGCCGCCCCCGATCATCGCGATGCCGCCGCCGCTGGCAAAGTCGGTGGAATTATTTTGAATGGTATTGGAAGTGATGGTCGCTATGGAGCCCGATACTGCGATTCCACCCCCAAATCCATTGCCCGTGATCTGGTTGCCGGTGATGACATTATTGAACACCTGCACGTTGCTACCCTGGCCAATCCAGATGCCCGCTCCATCGCCGCTGCAGCTCCCGATCATGTTGTTGCTGATGGTGTTGCCCTTGATAATTGCCTGGCTTGTTTGCAACTGGATGCCGCCGCCCTGGCACCCGCTGTTTTCCGTGATGATGTTGTCTTGAATCGTGGGCGATGCGCCTATGGCCGCGATTCCAGCAAAACCGCCATGCGTGACGGTGAATCCTTTCAGTACAGATCCCTGACCTTCATTCTGAAAGAAAAATACTGGAGTCTGGAAACCCTGGCCGTCGAGCGTTGTGACTGCTGCGCCGCCGGTGCTGGCAATGGTAATGGCCTTGCCCTGGAAATTGATTTGCTCAAAGTAGGTTCCCGGCGCCACTAAAATGGTGTCTCCATCCTGAGCCAGCTGCACTGCCTGGCTAATAGAGAAAACTTCAGATGGCACGTGGAACGTGTGAGGGTTCCCCACTGTAAGCGCAGCGGTAACCGGTCCCAAGCTTGTTCCTAGAGTAAGGAATCCGCCATAAGGCCCGGCAGAAGAGGGGTCGAACACGACGCCAATTCCGCAGGTTGCATTCACGTCCAGAACAGCCGGACAGCTGCTTGTGGCCAGGAAATTATCCGGGGCGCTCAGCGACGTGAGTTGTAGAGGCGCACCGCTGATGTTGGTGACACTGATGGTCTGCGCAGCACTCGAAAAATTCAAGGGCCGATTGGCAAAGTTAAGCACTTGAGGGCTCAGGCTCGCAATGGGTACCGTGCCGATTCCGGTCGCTGTGGCCGTAATCGATCCGCCGTTTGTATCAATCCCGACGCTGCCGGAAATCGGAGCGGCGATGGTGGGAGCAAACACCACGGTGAATGTGCAGCTCGCTCCTGCTGGAATCAGTTGGCCGCAGTTACCGGGAATGATTTGGAAATCCGGCGTGCTGAAAACAGAGTTCCACAGCAAATCCGCAGTGCCATTATTGGTGAGCGTAATGGATTGCGGAGCGCTGGCCGTTCCCACGGCCTGAGTGGGAAATGAAAGCGAGGTAGGTGAGAGGCTCGGCGTCGGAGCGGCACCATTCCCGGAGAGCGGAACGGCAAATGTTCCCAGGTTGCTGACGACCGTCAGCATACCGGTACGCGGGCCGGCCACCGTCGGCGTAAATTGGACAGAGATGAAACAGGCGTTGGAATTGAATGTGCAGTTGCTGAATTGCTCAAAACCTCCAGTGATGCTGATGCTGCTTACCACAAGCAACTGGCCATTTGTGCTGGTAACGTTTACTGACTGAACTTGCGTGGTCTGGATGGCCTGGATGCCAAACTTGACCTCAGCAGGCGTGACAGTGGCGGAGTTCATTGCAGTGCCTGATAACTCGGCTGAAAGCGTTGCCTGCGGCGAAAGCAGGTTCACTCTCAACGCGCCCAGACGCACCCCTGCAATCTGCGGCGCAAACGTGACCTGAATCGTGCAACTGTCTCCGACCCTGAGCACGGAACAGTTGTTAGTCTGCTGGTAGTCGCTGCTCGTGGTGATGGATGTAATCTGAGCGCAGCCGCCTGTGCCGGTCAGCGTGACAGGCTGGGTAAAGAAGCTGGGAACGCCGATGAACGCTTCGCCGAAAGTAAGATTGGAGGTTCCCAGACTGGCTGAGCCTACGGAATTGAAAACGATTTCATAGGCTCCGATGTCAACAATAGGTAAGCAAAGATTGCTGCCGGCGGCGATTCTAGGGTTCCCATCCAGGTCTTGCGCGGGCAAGTCCGGCGCGGCGCTGTTGCCGGCGTCTACCAGAGGCGAAGACGGCGACAAATGAAAATCCGCGTTTACCGGATCGATAAACTGCGGGCTCACTTGTATGTTTCCATTCAAACCTGTTTGATCGGAACAACTGCCGGTGTAGGCGGCTGCGGGAGGGCCTGCCGGATCACCGGCAAAGCTGATGGCATCATTGTTCTGGGCCGGTGGAAAGCCGGTGAAGCCGGCCACGCTGCAAAAAATCGCGCCATTTCCCGTGAGATCATAAAAAAGATTGTTGAAGAGGCTAACCGTTCCAGCCATACCGTCCAGCGCCAACTGCGCTCCCTGCTGCGCCTTGTTAAATGCCACTGTATTGTTCACCAGGACAGCATTGGAACCGGGAAAGATCTGGATTCCACCACCCGCGCTTGCGCTGTTTCCCGTAATCAGGTTATCGGCAATGATCACATCAGACCCGTTGGCAAAAATTCCTCCGCCTTCCGCATCAGCAAAATTATTCTGAATTTTATTGCCCGTAATCGTCGTCGTGCCGAAAGCGTCAGTACGGATTCCGCCGGCCTGCACACCCGGAGCGGTCTGGTTCCCGGTAATGGTGTTGTTAAGGATCTGGACATTGCCCTGGCCGGCCACGGCAATGCCTCCGGCGGACACAGCGCCGGAGCAGAATTGTACGTTGTTGGTTATGGTGTTGCGCCGGATGATCGGCGAACCACTCGAGACCATGATTCCACCGGCCTGACAACCTTGATTATTGGCAATGACGTTGTCTTCGATAATAGGCGATGCCGACGATATCTGGATTCCAGAACCGTTGATGAAAGTAAATCCTTTCAGAACGGCGCCGTTATTTTCATTCTCGAAAAATTGCGCGTTTGGCTGGAACCCGCCATCCACCGTGGTAACGGCTGCCCCATCCGAACTCATCACGGTGACGCTTCTGCCTTGAAAAGTAATAGACCCAAAATAGGAGCCCGGCGCCACTAATACAGTGTCGCCATCCTGGGCCATGAACAGCGCCGTCTGTATGTCCGGCACATCGGCGGGAACATGGATGGTTTTCTGGGCAAAACTCAGGCTGGGCAGCAAGGCAAACACACACAGGCTCGCCACCAGGAAAGTACGGCGCACATGAACATTCATCAATCTACTCCACAGTAGAAAGTGGGCACAAAATGGAGGATTTTTGGCTACGGTCGGATGGGATTCTAGCAGTGGTTGCTAATGCGAGATAGATTGATTCCTAGAGTCTGCTTAGTCAAATGTGGCACGACTTTAGTAATCAAATCCAGGCAAGACTTGATGTATAGGAAATATAAAAACTCATTTCTGCCATTGCTTGCACTGCATATGCAGCACTCAAAAAGAAATCGTTCTAGTTATCTTGTTATCAGGGAAGGCAACAGACTGAACTGCCGCGCGGGTTGGCCACGGTAGTCAAAGCGGATACACATTCTGAAGCCCCTCGTTCTCAGATTAAAATCATGAGGGACAAACTGCTTTTGTCAATGGAGTTGTTCTATGCAGCTACAGCCGAAGCGCTTACTGGTGCCTGCCGTGCAATCCTATGCATGCGCTGCCCGTGGCTGTCGAGAAGAGGATTAAAGTCGAAGTATTTTATACTCATTGCTTCGAACGAAAGGTGCTTAGGCAGTGGCTTTTGTTCCTCTCCTAGAAGAGCAAATACGGCACTAGAAACAGATGTTTCATGGCAGGTGATGCAAGACCAAAATAGCGGATATTGTGAGCATAACGATCAGGCACATGTTGGGTCAGTAGCTCCAAAAACTCTTCGACGGACACTTTGATCCTAACCCGGGCTTTTAGCTTCAGGTCGTTTGCCCAGTACTCGACATACTGATCGGTCACGCTAATAAAGCGGTCTTCGGCAATGGGAGGGCGCCGGAGATAGCGCGCGGCGTACCGAAGAAAGTGCCATTTTGAGGAGAAACGCTTCCCGTGCTTCATGAACAATAATGGGAACCATGATAAGCGCGGCTACTGGATCAGCCCACCACCAGCCCAAAACGGCATTCAAGGCTAATCCGGCCAGGGTGATTACCGAAAGATAAGCACAGAGATCAGTCTGCCTCGATTCGGCATGTAATGCATCGTTACTTATCGCACGGGCAACATTCCGTTTGGCTCTTGCGAGTAGCGGCATCACCATGACCGAGGCCGCAGTGATAATAATTCCAATGAGACTCTGTTTGGGTATTTCCCGCATCCAGAGGGCATATGCGGGTCTGCACAGATGTAAATTGCCAGCATTAAAAAATTCACCCCGACTAACCGTAAGGCTGTAGTCTCTATCCGTGCGCTTTTGGCTGCATTGTTGTAGGTTCTCAATCGCCAGAGCAAAACTGAGCTTGCAAAAAGTTCGATGACGGAATCAAGGCCGAAACTCGTTAGTGCGATGCTGCCTGCCATAAGACCTGCAACAAGGGCGATTACAGCTTCCAGGGAGTTCCATCCGATGGTCAACCATTCCAAATTACGGCCTCTTTGTAGCGCAGCTACTCTGTCCATATTTCTTATTATTAACCTTCATTTCTTGTTTGCAGCGCCCCGCGTCTGAGCGCCCGTTCCTTCATTAGCACAAAGAACACTGGAACGAGAATCAAGACGTGAATGGTCGAAGTAATCATGCCGCCGACGATAGGCGCGGCAATCGGCTTCATCACGTCTGAGCCAATCCCGCTTTCCCATAAAATCGGAATCAGACTGGCGAGTACCGCCGTGACCGTCATCAGTTTGGGCCGCAGCCGCTGGACTGCGCCCTCAATCGTGGCCTCTTCGATGTCCGCATTCGTCAGCGCCTTCCCGGAGTGCAGCCGATTATCCAGCGCCTCATGCAGATAGATCACCATCACCACCCCGGTTTCCACGGCGATCCCAAACAGCGCGATGTATCCAACCCACACGGCTACGCTGAAGTTGTATCCCATGATCCATTGCAGCAGCAGCCCGCCGGTCAGGGCGTAGAAGGTCGGAAAGATGAGCACCAGGGCTTCTGTGATCGAATGAAAAACCATGTACAGCAAAAAGAAGATGGCGGCAAACACGATTGGCAGAATAATTTTGAGCCGTTGTTTTGCACGTAGCTCAAACTCGTATTCGCCTGACCAGTGGAAGGTATAGCCCGGTTGTAGTTTCAGCTTGTCATGCAGTAGCGAGGTCGCCTGCTGGACAAAACCACCGTAGTCCTTGGTATTCAGGTCGAGATAGACGTAGCCGGTGAGTTGTCCATCTTCATCACGGATCATGGCAGGGCCGCGCGAAAAGGAAATCTTCGCCACCTGCTCAATCGGTATCTGTGCGCCTGAAGGCGTGGCCAGCAAAACGCGATTCAGTGAGCCTATGTCATCGCGGAAATCCCGTTCATAGCGAACGTTCACGGGATAGCGTTCGCGTCCTTCCACGTTCTCCGTGATGTTCATGCCCCCAATCCCGGAAGTGACAACCTGCTGCACATCAGCGACCGTCAAGCCGTACCGCGCAGCTTCGGCCCGGTCTACTTCGATATTGATGTAAAAGCCCTGAGAGACGCGCTCCGCAAAAAGAGAGCGCACCTGCGGCAATCCTGAAAGTATCTGCTGAATCCTTGCGCCAGTTTCCTGAATGCCTTCGAGAGACGGTCCTTGGATTTTCATTCCTATTGGAGTCTTGATGCCTGTGAGTGCCATGTCGAGGCGATTCTGCACGGGCATGGTCCAAGTATTCGAGAGGCCGGGAAATTGAAGTTTCTGGTCCATCTCCTGAATCAGCTTCTCGTATGTCATTCCCGGACGCCACTGCTCGCGCGGCTTGAGCATGATGGTCGTGTCATACATATCCAGCGGAGCATTGTCGGTTGAACTATCAGAGCGCCCGACCGTACCGAATACGGTTTCCACTTCGGGGAAGGATCGGATAATGCGATCCTGCTCCTGCAAGAGTTGTGTTGCTTCAGTCACAGCGATTCCCGGCAATGCTGTGGGCATATACAAAGAAGAACCTTCATACAGCGCGGGCATGAACTGGCTGCCCAACTTCCAAGCCAATGGGAACGTAAGCGCCAGGAATAACAGATTGAGCAGCAGCGTGGTTTTCCTATATCGCAGGCAGAGTTTGAGTATCGGCAGATAAATCGCTTTTGTCAGGTTGGCAAGAGGATTTTTCGACTCGGGATGCAGCTTTCCCCGGATGAATAAAACCATCAGAACCGGAACGAGCGTGATGGCAAGCAATGACGAAAACGCAACGGACAACGTTTTAGTCCATGCCAGCGGCCTGAACATGCGGCCTTCCTGCGCCTCAAGCAGGAACACGGGGAGAAACGAAACCACGATGATGATGAGCGAGAAAAATAATGCCGGACCAACCTGCTTTGCGGCTGCAATCAGGATGCGACGACGCTCCGGGTTGTTTACCAAGCCGCTTTCTGACAAGTGCCTGTATCCGTTTTCAACCATCACGATTGCAGCATCCACAAGAACGCCAATCGCCAGCGCCAGTCCACCTAATGACATGATGTTGGAACTGATGTGCAGGTAGTACATAGGAATAAAAGATCCAATGACTGCAATGGGTAAACTGAGGATTGGAATCAGCGCAGAACGAAAATGGAAGAGAAAAACCAGGCACACAATACTTACAATCAGTGCTTCCAGCAGCAGATCACGTTGCAAAGTGCGGATGGAATCCTGAATCAGCCCGGAACGGTCATACCCGGATACAACTTCGACCCCCTGGGGCAGTGTTCTTTGAATTTCAGCAAGTTTTTTCTTCACGCCAGAGATGACATTCAGAGCATTCAGCCCGTAACGCATGATCACGATGCCGCCGACTGTTTCACCCTCGCCTTGCCATTCGGCTACGCCTTCTCGAATATCAGGGCCGAATGAGATTGTCCCCAAATCCTTGAGCAGAACAGGTGTTCCGTTCTTCGCGGTCAAGGGAACATTTTCCAAATCGGACAGGCTGCGCAGATAACCCAAGCCGCGAATCATGTAGCGAGTCCCGGAAAGTTCCATCACCCGCCCGCCAACTTCATTTGTGCTGGATTTCACCCGGTCTAAAACAATTGAAAGCGGGATGCCATAGGCCAGCAATTTATTAGGGTCAAGTTTCACCTGATACTGCCGGACAAAACCGCCGATGGTCGCCATTTCCGCCACTCCGGGCACCGTTTCCAGATCGTAGCGGAGATGCCAGTCTTGAAGGCTGCGCAAGTCAGCAAGGCTGTAGTGGTGCGTATGGTCCACCAAAGCGTATTCATATACCCATCCCGCACCTGTGGCGTCCGGGCCGATGATCGGATGCACAGCCTGAGGCAAGCGCCCGCCGATCTGTTGCATGTATTCCACAACTCGCGACCGCGCCCAATACATGTCCGTGCCATCCTCGAAAATCACAAACACATACGAATCGTTCAGCATGGTTTGCCCCCGCACGGCTTTCACTCGTGGCGCTGCCAGCAGCGCAGTCACGATTGGATACGTGACTTGATCTTCAATGATGTTGGGCGGCTGCCCTTCCCAATTTGTGTGGATGATTACCTGCACGTCTGAAATGTCAGGCAGTGCATCAAGCGGAATGTTGCTGACCGACCAAATTCCCGCCAGCACAACGGCCAATGTCCCCGTAAAAACCAGAAAGCGATTACTTGCGCACCATTCAATAATTCGGGAGATCATCTCACATACCTCCCGTTGCATTGACCGTTAGCTGCTTGCTTACAATCGTGCGGCCATTCTGCTGTGCAGTGATAGTCACCTGCCATGTCCCGCCGGAACCAAGCTCCCCGCTGCCTTCATACAAGCCAGCGCCTTTGTCGGAGCAGTTGACAACAGTTTTCATTGCGGCCATTCCCATCGCCGGCATTGCAGGCATAAAGAAAGTGACCGTCACCTGTGCTCCGGTAATCGGCGCTCCCTTATCGTCCGTAAGTTGTACGCGGAAGATGTTGCTACCTTTGCGCGGCGGTGACGGCTCTGAAGTAAGCGCCACGTTGGCAGCAGCCGCGTTCATCGCTGCGGCCCCGCCTGCTCCGGGTGGCGGCGGAACGTATGCTCCAGCGGCGGCTTGTAACTGGCTTTCTGAATCAATCAGAAAATTGGCAGATGTAACGATGGACTCCCCGGCTTTAACTCCCTTCGTAATTACCACCTGCTCCCCGACCTGCAAGCCTGTCTGCACATCGCGCGGTTCGAATTGCCCTTCGCCGTGATTTACAAAAATAAGTTGCCTTGTGCCAGAGTGAAATACTGCCGAAGCAGGCACAACAAGCTGCCGTCCTAGTGGCAGCTTCATCAGGATGTTTACAAACATACCGGGAGTCAGTTTCAGGCCGGGATTCGGGAACACCAGTCGCACTTTGGCGGTACGGGTATTCATGTCCACTTGCGGCAAGATGTAATCCACTCTCCCACGAAAAGTCTTTCCCGGATAAGCGTCCACCGTCACCTCAGCTGGATCGCCGGGCTTTATCTTGCCCAAATCAGTCTGGAATACTTGCGCATAAACCCAAACAGTCGAGAGATCCACCACGGTATAAAGCCGCGTTTCCGGCTGCACATACATATTGGGCAGCGCGTTTCTTTCCGTGACGTACCCGGAAACGGGCGAGTTAAACGTGATGTCGGTAATTACCTTGCCAGTCTTATCCAGCTTCTCAATTTCACTCTCCGGGACTTCCCATTGCGCTAATCGCTCTCGCGCCGCTGTAAGCAGCGTTTGTGCGCCGGTTGCCACTCCGCTGACCGTGCTTGTATTCAGGGATTCAGAGTTCTTCTTGGCCAGCAGATATTCCTGTTCCGTGGTGACGAGGTCAGGGCTGTAGATAGTGAAAAGCGGCTGCCCTTTGCGAACGTATTGATACGTGGAATCCGCATAGACGTTCCGAAGCCAGCCAGGAAAGCGAGTCTGAACGTATGCAATGCGGCGCTCATCTGCTTCTACCGTTCCGGTGACGCGCAACTCAAATTCCACCCGCTTGATCTGTGCCGTTCCCAGATTCACGCCAATGCTCTGCATTCGCTGAGGTGTGAGTTGCAGCGGGGCCAGGGGCGCCTCGGAAGCGGACGGAATATTGGGGTTCATGCTCTCTTGAGTATTGCTGCTTTGTGCGGCCGCGTCGGGGCGACTCTCCGCTGTTGGCTTGCGAAACTTCCACCACCCAACTCCCAGGATCGCCACCAGCACCAGATTCAAGAGCAGGGCCAGCGTAAAGGCATTTCGATAATTGCGATTTGTGCTTGTCATGGCAGCGTCACCCCCGTAAGCGCCTCAATCTTCGCCAGGGCCGATTCATGGTCAGCAAGCTCCCGCTGATATTGCAGATCGAGGTCAAGGGCATCCAGAAAAGAAGAAAACAGAGTTTGAAAATCCTGCCGATTGGCCTGATAAGCGGCCAGCGATGAGCGGAACGCGGCTGCGGCTTGGGGAATCAGTCCTTCTTTGTAAATCTTCAGTTGCTCTGCCGAAGTTTGCGCCATCACAAACTGCTGCTGGACTTCGGCGCTTTGCCGCTGCACTTCCGCCCGCAATTCCTGATTGGCTCTTTCCTGCTTCTCCGTGGCTTCCGCAAGATCAGCCCTGCGGCGTCCCCGGTTCGGGAGCGTAACGGCAAAGGTCAGCATGTAGTAGTCGCGGAATTTCCGGTCTGTATTCTGATACATGTATTGCAGGTTGAAATCCGGGCTAAATTCCTTTTGTGCCAATGCGACTTGTGATTGTGTCTGAGTGAGCATTGCCCGCTGCACTCGAATGTCTTGGTTTTGCTCCTGTGCAAGCTGCAAAAGCTGCGCTGGGGAATAAAGTAACGCTCTCTGCGTCAATGGCTCCGCGATAATATCTGGCGAGTCTTGCGCACGATCTAATAGCTGTTTAAGCTGCGCTTCTAGCTGTCCCTCATCGCGGCGATTCAGCGTAATTTCTTGCAGGATTTTTGTGTGCTGAAGTTGTGCCTTTAATACCTCTTGCTGATTGCCTTGGCCGACTCGGTAACGTGACTCCGCAATCTGCTGCATCTCTCCTAAAACTTGATCGTGATGCTCCAGCACATGCATGGACTGCTGCACATAGGCCAGCCGGAAATAAGCTAACTTGACGCGCTCAATCACATCGCGGGTAGTGGAAGCGGCCTGCGCCTGTACGGTATCGGCCTCACGTCCCGCGACTTCGGCCCTCAGCTTCCGCTTCCCCGGATACGGAAATTCCTGTGAGATGCCAAGCCCAATGTAGGCGAAATTGCTATCCGTATATCCGGCAAACGGGCGCGGGCTGCCCACGGATAAATGCTGGACCATCACCTGCGTATCCGGCAGCGCGGCTGCGCTTGCAGGTGCATGACTGGCTGCCTTGTATGCGTGATTGGCAGCCAAAATCTGTGGGCTTTTAGCTTTGGCCTCTTCAATGAGGCTGGCCAGGGGTGTAGCGCCCGCCGGATGTTGCATCGGATCGCTGCGCTCTTGCGCCCAAAGGCGAGGCACAGCTACCAGCGCCAATACAGGCGCAATAATTCTCAAGCAATAAGGGGCTTTCATCTTTCCTCCAGTTCAAAAACACGATTGCGCAGACACACGAAGGTGTGCCTTCGCCGGAAAGAAAAAGCCCGATTAGATTCTCAGGATGGAAACAGTTTCAGGCGGTGACTCAGGAGGCGAATGCTCTTGCGAGAAAAATTGCAGTTCGGACAGAGCCGCCGATGCAGAAAAGTCTGATTGCAGAACTTGAATTACAGCCGGATGCGAATAGCTGAAATCAAAACAGGAATTAGCCAGATACGGGTCAATTTGCTGCACGGTGGTTTTGCAGCAGGAATGCGAATCGGGCATTGTAGAGGGCGCGCAGTCGTCGTCCATCTGCTGGCAGCATTCGCGTTCCTCGTTTGTGAGGGCATTACCGGCGATCATGCAAGCCATAAGTGGCGTACCCCATACGCATAGGACGAGGATGACGGCAGCGAATTTGCAAGCCCAATGCAACATAATAGTTTAATCGCTTAAAGACCCCGACGGCAATTTTGACCGCAAGAAACAAAAAAACACGTAAGCCCAAACCCTAGATTCCGGGCAGCGCCCGGTGCGACTGACACCGAACGCAGCCCTAACCAACGCACCTGTTTAGAAGGCACGATGGCTGACCATAAGGCTACCTGGGTTTGGGACGCCAAAAAAACAAGAAGTTAGCAGTGTGCTGGCCGTAATCCCACAACTCCACAACAATAGTCAAAATCATGCGTGTCCAAACCTTGCCCGTACGCATGATCAGGTCCGCCAAAGCTGCCTGTGCCTGGCGGTTCGATGCTTCTAAAGCTTGCGTGCAGCTGTCCATCGGTTGTTTTGAAAGAGGCGCATCAGCTGCGTTTCTTGATAAGCTCAAGATTCTGGGAGACTGCAGCCTTTGCCTCCGATCATCAATGGACAAAACATCTCGAAGGCATTCGGAGCGAAGACGCTTTTCGAGAACATTTCTTTTACCGTCTCCGAAACAGATCGCATTGGACTGATTGGGCCGAACGGCTCGGGAAAATCCACATTACTGCGGATTTTGGCGGGGCTGGAAGAGCCAGATGGCGGCGATCTGGCACTGCGCAAAAAACTGCGACTCAGTTACGTGGAACAGGAGTCCAGGTTCGTCGCGGGAACCAGCGTGCGGTCTGTTCTGGAAAGGGCGCTGGAACTTTCGGCGCCGCCTCACGCCGAGCGTGGCGCCCACTTTGCAGAAACAGTGGGCCGGGCGGGTTTCGAGGATCTCGATGTGGAAGCGATCTCATTATCCGGGGGCTGGCAGAAGCGGCTGGCCATTGTGCAGGCGCTGGTTCAGTCGCCGGATGTCTTGTTGCTCGATGAGCCTACCAATCATCTGGACCTGGCCGGAATCGAGTGGCTCGAAGATCTGCTGGCGCAGGCAGCCTTTGCCTGCGTGGTCGTAAGCCATGACCGCTATTTTCTGGAGAATGTGACCAGTGAGGTCGCGGAACTCAATCGCATTTATCCTGATGGGTTGCTGCGCGTGCACGGAAATTACAGCGCTTTCCTGGAGAAGAAAGAAGAATTTCTCCATGCTCAATCGAAGCGCCACGCGGCCCTGGAAAACCTGGTGCACTCCGAGATCGAGTGGCTTCGGCGAGGAGCGAAAGCTCGTACTCGAAAATCCAAGGCACGTATCGAGAAGGCCGGTGAACTGATGGCCGAACTTGCCGACCTGAACTCGCGAACGCGCAGCGCCACCGCGCAAATTGATTTCTCAGCAACTGAGCGGAAAACCAAGCGCCTGATCGAACTCAAGGATGTCACTTGCGAAATTGGGGAGCGTACGCTCTTCGAGCGGCTAAGCTTTGTCGTCACCGCGGGAATGCGTGTCGGGCTGGTGGGGCCGAATGGTAGTGGTAAGACCACCCTGCTGCGCATGCTCAGTGGTGAAGTGGCTCCCGTGAGTGGAGAAATTCGGCGTGCCGATTGGTTGCGCGTCGTGTATTTTGACCAGAGTCGCCAGTTGGATATGAACGTGACTTTGCGCAGAGCACTGGCTCCGGAAGGGGACTCAGTGGTTTATCAGGACCGCGTCATTCACGTCGCATCCTGGGCCGCGAAATTCCTGTTCACGAATGAACAGCTTAATCAGCCTGTTGAGTGGCTTTCCGGAGGGGAACGCGCCCGTGTGCTGATTGCGCAGCTCATGCTTCAGCCCGCCGACATCCTCCTGCTCGACGAGCCGACGAACGACCTAGATATCCCCACACTGGAGATTCTCGAAGAGAGCTTGCTCGAATTTCGCGGCTCACTCATATTGGTCACGCATGACCGCTATCTGCTGGATCGCGTGTCAACCGTGGTACTGGGCCTGGATGGTCAAGGATCCGTGCAAAGCTTCGCGGATTATGCGCAATGGGAATCCTGGCAGGAAGAACGCAAGCGGACTACGAACGAGGCCGGACCTTCGACGCGAGTTGTTCCGGGTTCCTCCGAACCTCTGCCGCGGGCTCAAAAGAAACTCTCATACCTGGAAGCACGGGAATACGCCGCTATTGAGCAACGCATTAGCGAGGCTGAGCGGGTGCTCGAAAGCAAGCGGGCTGAGTTTGAAGACCCGGCAATTTCAAGCGACGCGTCCAAGCTCGTTACTGCCCAGGCAGCCATGGATGCGGCACAACGAGATCTGGACGCACTCTACGCACGGTGGGCGGAACTCGAAGAGAAGGCCGGCAAGTTTTCTACTCCCTAGACACGGCTGGAAGCCCAATCCTTCTGAAGCCTGCGACCAAATTGAGGATCTTGGCGCCAATTTCTTCGACTAACCAATCATTTTGCGTTGATCGCCGATGCGCCGCTCGTGGTCTTTTGCGAATCGCTCTACGCCGGAGAAGATTGTATCGGGATCGAGATGCGCTTCCGCGATCACGTCCAGTTCGAGGCCGCCAGTTCTCCAGCAATTGTCAAAGTCGGACGTGAGTGAATACTTATCGGTCAAAGGACCGAGGTTGCGAAGAGGCCAAACGCGTCGTGTGCCCGTCGAAACGACCATCAAATCGTAGCGGGCCTCGGGCGGCAGCACGGAATCGCGATATGCCTGCGGCTGGCGATCGAACAACTCCTCGCTGATGGCAGCGATCACTTTCACGTTGATACCGGCGGCTTCGAGTCTGGGCAGAACTTTCACGAGATTTACGGTCGAACTGGATCCCTGCGAGATCACGTAACCGTCGCGTGGCTGGTTGGGCGCGAAATCGCGGATCACGTAAAGGCCCTTCGCGGCGGCGCGTAAATCGGAGTCCGCGAAATGGCTTCGGTCCGCGACCGCGAAATCGGGTCGTGCAACTTCCAGCGTAATGATACCCACGTGCGGATCGCGGGCCGCGATTTCCGCCGCTGCGAAATAGCCTGGCGCGACGTCGTTGTAATCCCAAAAGCTCAGATTGATCACTTGGCCCCGCGGGAACAGCTTCCAGACTTGCGGCGCGAAGATGCCGAAGTGGGTGCGCGCATCGGCCGCAGTTTCAGGTCCGGAGTGCGCAGTGAGAATATGCAGCACACCAACGCGAAATTTGCTGTCCTGATTCTGTTGGCTCCAGACACGCGCCGGGGTATACATAAGAGGCGTAAACGCTCCGTAGGTGCCGCTCAAGGCCCATACGCCGGCGAATTTTTCGGGATCGACGGAAGCGCTTTGACTCACCAGGCCAATGGCGGTGGAAACGTTGCCCGCTTCTTGAATGGGCGCTTTCAACCGCGTGCCCAGCGGATTGTCCGTGGGACTATAGTGGCCCCACAAACTGCCGTGCTCAACGTTGATCGACTCCGACAGGTCGGCGGCCAAGGTGTAGAAGCGCCCGTCCGTGACGTAATTCATCCACTTGATGATTTCTGAAATCGCCCGCCTTGTTCCGGCGATCTCGCCGGGTTTCTTGAAGAGCGAGATGCTGACTTCTTTTTGCGCGCCGGAAACTGCATTACGGACCGAAAGCTTCTGCGGGGCTTCCGGCAGTGCCGCGACACGCAGGCGATCATCCAGGAATGGATCGACGGTGGCTGAGATACGCAGCTTCACATCGTCACGCACGGTATCACCGATTTTCACGAGACGATCTGCCAGGCGATCACCCAATCCGTTGCGGTCGAGCAGCGACATCACCACGTCGATGTTCGTCTTGAATTGAATCAGTCGTTCGCGATTGTCGGTGACCGGGCCTTTGCGAATCCCTTCAAACTCCACGCCGTAATGCTTCTCAAACGTCTGCGCCAGCGCGAGAAAATACTCCGAGTTCATCTTCAGTGCGTAGGGATGGCTTGCGTAGCTCACCAATTGCGCGCCGTAGCCGGGAAGTTTCCCATCAGCGGCGGCGGGCCAGTAGCCCTTGATGGTCCTGCCAATCGCGATGATTGGGCGGCGGTCGTTCGGATCCACTGCGTCCATTGCCTTCAGGGCAGCGGTAACTTCGTTATAGTCGTTACCGTTCGACAGAGTGAAGACGTTCCATCCATACGACGTCCATTGGTTTACGAGATCGTAGTCGCTCTCGTACTTCGCGGCGATAACGCCGCCAATCAGGCAATCGTCAATGCCGGCGTTGTTGTTGGAAAGCATGACCCGCAAACGTTTTCCTACTTGCAGGGCGAGCGCCTGCGTTTTCAACTCCTGCGCGTGACCTTCGGTGAGCGCAAATTCGCCTTCCAGTGCGATTATTTTGGGCGAGTCCGGTGCGCCCGCCACATCCCAGAACATTGCCTTGCCCGCGGCGGTCGCAATGCCGACGCCCGAGGGGCCGCCATTTACGTCATTGGTGCAGTCGATGCTCTCGGCATGTCCTGAAAGCGCACGAATGCCGCGGCCCTTGGCGGTAGCAAACAGAGGATGGTCGACCAGGTTCGTTTCCTGCAAAAGCGTCTTCAACGCGCCCGCGCCGCGCCGGAATCCCAAGGCGTCGACCGGTAGCATGGCGACGTCCGGGTCAACGTGGTAGCGCGGATCGCCCGTCTCTTGATATTTACGACGCAGGGCTTCGCCCATGATCATCCACAGCGCGTAGCACGTAGGGACAGAGTGGCCCGCCGCCATCATGAATTTGTCAGAGTAAGGATGCTTGGGCCGGCGGTAGTCGTAACGGAGTCCGCCGTTTTCCGGACCGACCAGGTGCGCCGCAACGTTGTATGGTGTGTATGCCAGCGGTCCGCCGAGATGCCCGGTTTGCGCGTAATTTCCCAGCAGCACCAGGGTCATGCAGGTCATGTATCCAATATCGTCGAGCAGCGGATCATACGCAGGTTGTTGCTGGGTGGGGGAAGAAAATACGGCGGTGCACGATGTCATTGAAGGTCTCCGTAGTGATGGTGTAGCAACTGCAGGACCGCAGTCCGGCAAAAACGAGGCGATATTGTTGTTAACGTCGCTGCACGTGGGCTGCAATTTCAGCGGACGTTTGGTCACTAACCCTTTTATCTAACATACAGCGACCTCTGCGTAGCTGGCAACAGGCTCCCGGCGCAGAGCACCAGAGCAACTATCACTCTGTAGGTTCTTCCCAGTGGAAGCGGACGCCGCAAACACATCTGACTACCATCAAGCACCGACTGCCAACAAAGGATCGCCTTGGTTGATCGCTAGCGACGAGACCAGGAAAAGTACGACGCCATCGGCTGGGCTGACTGCTGTTTGCAGCACGTTGCCTTCGTAATTTTTGATGACGCCCAGGTTCTGTCCGGCCTTTACTCGATCATTTACCGCGACTGCCGGATACCAGAAAGCTTCGTGTTCGCTACGCAACCAGAGGAACCGTTCGAGAAGAGTGCACGGCACACCCTCCGGAGCATTGCCCGGAATCATTTTCAGATGGCGCATCAGTCGGTTGAGGCCATTCGTATGGCAGCGGACATCCTCGGTCGTCCAGATTCCCTGTCCGCCGGCTTCAGTCAGGATGGATGGAATGCCGGCGCGTGAGGCCGCGCAGAACGTGGACCCGGGGGTCTCACTGCACACCAGAAACTGAATCCCGAAGACCTTGGCCATTTCCAGCGAAGCTTCATCAACGCGCTTGTCGCCAGTGCGAAAGAAAATCGTGAATGGAACTAATGCTTCGATCAGGTCTCCGCCATGTAAATCCACGTAATGAGTCGCCTGCGACATTACGTTGCGAAACACCCAATCGGCGATCTGTTCGGAAGCGCTACCGTGCGGATTACCGGGAAAAACGCGGTTCGGATTTTTGCCGTCGAGAGGGCAGACGTAAATAGAACGCGCACTGAACGCCGGCATATCTACAATCGGCACCACGATCATGCGTCCGGAAAGGCTTGCCGGATCAAGAGAGCGTCCGAGTTCGAGCGCGGCCGCGATGCTGGCGTACTCCGCCGCATGAATGCCGGCTGTCACCACGAGCGTCGGCCCTTCGCCAATTCCATTGATGAGCCACATCGGGAGACGGTACGGTTGGCCTTTGACCAGAAATTCATTCACACCGTATCGCTTTTGTCCTTGTGAAGCTGAGAGAGTACCGACTGATAGCTGGTCTTTTGACATATGCGTTGTTCGATGTCCTCCATCGATGGCGAACGCCTGGCAATCATTGTGGGACAAGAACGAGCACTTGCCGAAATGAGCGACAGACCTTCAGAGCTCGATAGACTGCCAATTATAAGCTGCTAAAAGGCATGGCAGACGGAACCACCTGTCTGGCGCAGCCGGAACAAGAGAAGGCGGTTAAAGATGCTGTGCCCACGGCACATGTGGTCCCGAACTGCCCAACGCAAATCATTTCTTGTTCCTGTCAAATGAGACGACGTGCTGCGCGAGATTCCGCGACTCTGTGCTCTAAACGGGCTTCAGGGAGATCAAGCGGCGCGGCAGGCTGATTTACACCTTTACAGTTTGGTATTCGTCGTATGTGCCCTTGAAGTCCTCGATCTTATCGCCGTCAATGTGCCAGATCCTGGTGGCCACCTCGTCAATCAAGTCATGATCGTGCGTCACCAGCAACACCGTGCCCGGGTAGCGCTGCAGGGCAATATTCAGAGCGTTGATCGATTCCAAATCCAGGTGATTGGTGGGCTCATCCAGCACCAGCACGTTTGGCTTCTGCAGCATGAGCTTGCAAAACAGGATACGTGCCGCTTCGCCACCGGAGAGAACATCGGTCTTCTTCATGGCCTCGTCGCGAGCGAAGAGCATCTGTCCAAGCAGCCCGCGGATCTCCTCGTTCGAGACCGACGGATCCCACTGGAACAACCAATCAAAGATCGTTTTTCCTTTTTCAATCAAGGCGCGGTGGTCCTGCGGAAAATAGCCGACTGATGCTTCATGTCCCCAGATCACCTTTCCGCCTTCGATCAGCGGACCGTCATAACCGCTCGTCATGCGCAATTCAGCTTCGGGCGTCGTGGGTGAGTTGGCGAGGAGCGCGTTCAACAGCGTGGTTTTCCCGGCGCCGTTGCGACCCATCAAAGCAATCTTCTCCCCGCGCAGAATGCTGGCAGTGAAGCCGTTGAGGACCCGCTTATCCCCGTACGCCTTGGTTACACCTTCCAATTCCAGAATGTGTTTACCTGAAGGCCGCTTCTGCTCGAACTTCAGGAACGGCCGTTGGATGTTCGACTTGGCCAACTCCGTCACCTGCAGCCGCTCCACTTCCTTGCGCCGCGATTGTACCTGGCTCGATCGAGTACCTGCGGCAAAGCGGGCAATGAACTCGTTCAGCTGGGAAATCTTCTTTTCCCGCTGTGCGTTCTGGCTTTCAATTTGCGAACGAATCTGCGTCTTGGCCATCACCATGTCGTCATAACCGCCGGTGTAAGTGATGATGGTTTCATAATCGATATCGGCGATGTGGGTACAAACGCTGTTCAGGAAATGCCGGTCGTGAGAAATCGTAATCAGCACACCGTCATAGCGGTTAAGAAAATCCTGCAGCCAGTGGATGGAGTCGAGATCGAGATGGTTTGTGGGTTCGTCCAGCAACAGTACCTGGGGATGACCAAAAAGGGCTTGCGCCAGCAGCACTCGGACCTTCTGCCCGCCCTGCAACTCGCTCATCCTGCGCTCGTGCAACTCGTCGGCAATGTCCAGGCCTTGCAGCAGAACTGCAGCGTCACTTTCCGCGGCATAACCATCTTCTTCGCCAACAACGGCCTCCAACTCACCCAGCCTCATGCCGTCTTCATTGGACATTTCCGGCTTGTCATAAATCTTGTTGCGTTCCTCCAGCGTCGCCCACAGTCTCTGGTTGCCCATGATGACCGTATCGATCACGCGGTAAGCGTCAAAGGCAAATTGGTCCTGGCTGAGCACGCCGAGCTTCCGTGGACGCACCACGCTTCCCTTCTGGGGTTCCAGTTGACCGGAGAGCAGGTTCATAAACGTGGTCTTGCCCGCGCCGTTCGGCCCCGTAAGTCCATAGCGCTTCCCCGGTGTAAAGGCCGTGGATACTTCTTCAAACAGAACTTTGGCGCCGTAGCGCATGGACACGTTACTGACTGAAATCATTTTGCTCTTCTGGGTACCACGAGAGAGATTCCGGCTTCAAAAAGGCGGGATGGACCCTTACTTCATGATGATAGCATGCCCGGCGCAAAGCTTACGCCGACGGACTGCCGGTTGAGTTAAACTCCATAAGCTCGATGAGCGCAAAGATAGAGATTACCGAACAGGCTGGAAACGTACTATCCACCTGGTCAGACGCGGTACCCCTTTGCCCCAAGTCTCGGGGGGAGCGAGATGCCTGCGAATGGGCGGAGTTGTCATATCGCGCTGATTCGAGGTGAAAATTTCGTCGCCATGCGAAATAAGGTAATCGGCAGTTCTTGCTGCCAGGGCCTGAATGGTCAGACCGGGTTTGCTGATCCTTGTGTGGGCATGATGCTGCCATCACAAATGAACAGATTCGCAATGTCGTGCGTGCGTCCAAATTTATCGACGACAGAGGTTCGAGGATCGTTGCCCATCCGCGCTGCACCCACAAAGAGGGGCATAACTCGCCTCCTATACAACTTCGTACGCCCCTCCCGCGGCCATGACTTCCATGGTCTTCATCTGAGCCTTCATGATTGAAATTCGAATTGAATGCAAGCTCTCATCATTCTTAGATTTCTCTGTTTTAATCACAACAGATCATTGATCTGGCGAGGGACAGGAGTTCCCTTGTACCAGCCTGCCCAGAGTTCCTTTTTGGGAAAAGGGTTTAGTGTTTTGAGCTTCGCGGCAAGAGTATACTTGTATCCTCAACGTTTTTGTATCGAGCCAAGCCTATGGACCGCAAGCCTGTAGCTCTTATCAGTATGCCTTCGCAGTCGGGTGGCATTCCTTCCATCCAATTGGCGCTGTTGAAACCCACGCTGGAAAAGGCTGGTATTTCTGCCCAGTCATTTTCACTTTATATGTATTTGGGAACTCAAATTGGGTGGCAATTCAGCGAGACCCTGGCCGAAGTGTGGCCCAGCCTGGTGGGCGAGTGGGTGTGGTCCAAAGCGGCCTTCGGTGAGGAAGCCAATCCCGACGTAGAAAAATACCTTTTTGAATACAGGGAAGCATTTGCGGCCTTCTGCAAGTCAGCGGGCTGCACTCTGGAAGACTTGCGGCAGTTTCGCAACCACGGAGCACAAGCCTTTATCGATTTCTGCGTGGAGAGCACAGATTGGAGCCGCTTTGGCCTCATCGGGTTCACGGTGGTCTATCAGCAGATGCTTTCCAGCCTGGCAATGGCGCGCGCGCTCAAGAAGCGTTATCCGCAGATCCCTATCATCATGGGCGGCGGCGCCATGGAAGATGATATTGCCGACGAGATTATGAAAGGCTGTCCGCAGATGGATTATGTCCACTGCGGCGATGCGGAAATCTCATTCCCGCAGATGGTGGAACGCCTGTATAGCGGCCAAAGCATGGAAGGCCTGCATGGGATCATGTGGCGCGATGCTCAGGGCCAGGTGGAGTATGCAGGCCGAGCCCCCAATTTTCATGCGATGAATGAAACCCCTATCCCGAATTACGACGAGTTCTACTATGCGCGTGAGGCAAGCGGATATGGAACGTGGGGAAAGGCCCGCCCCGTGCAATTGCCGTTTGAGACTTCGCGCGGTTGCTGGTGGGGTGAGAAAAATCACTGTACTTTCTGCGGCCTGAACCGCTCCGGCATGGAATTCCGCGCCAAGAGCGTTGATAACGTCATTGAGCAACTTGAGGCGCTCTCCAGCCGTTATCGCTGTTTTGATTTCTTCGCCATCGACAACATCATGGCTTCAGAATACACAGAAAAACTTTTCAGCCGTCTGGCCGCTGCGAACAGTGACATCTCCATGCATTACGAGATCAGGCCCAACTTTTCCCGGACGCAACTGGCCCGCATGCGGCGCGGCGGATTGCATTCAGTATTACCCGGAGTGGAGAGCTTCTCCACCAACATCCTCAAGAGCATGAGGAAATTTACTTCAGGAATGCGGAACATTGAATTAGTGAAATGGTGTACTCATTACCGCATTAACGTCACCTATAACATTCTGTGCCGGTTCCCGGGCGAGACCGCTGAAGACTACCGCACGCAAGCCGAGGTGATGAGGAAAATCCCTCACTTCCAGCCGCCTTATGCGGCGGTCATGGCGCGGGCTGACCGTGGATCACCTATGTTTACTGATCCGGCCTCACAGTCAATCTCCAGGCTTATGCCTTTCAAGTGTTATCAATACATCTTTCCGCGAGGGAAATTTGACCTGCCCCGAATCTCCTATTTCTTTGACCAGGAGATGACCAATATCGCCGGAGAGGAGAGTTACCAAGCCACCTTTGATGCTGTGGACAACTGGCGGATACAATGGGACCAACGCCAGAGACCCTACCTCAAGTACCGCAAGGCATTGGCTACCATCTTTATTTTTGACGGCCGGCAACAGAAAGCGCGGACACATACGTACCACGATCGGCAGGCATCTCTCTACGAATACTGCGGCGATGCCCGCACGCCGCGGGACATCAGCGCCAGTTTTGGCTCCGAGCCGTGGGTTGAGGCAGCGCTCAAAGACTTTGTGGAAAAAGATTTGATGCTGTTTTTGGATGGCCGTTATCTAAGCCTGGCGCTTCCTGAGAACCGCAATTTTGAATTGGAAGCCGGTCCAGCCATCAGGATGGCGGCGACACCGGAGCAACCGGCCCAGTTTGCTTAAAAATTCGTTTTGCTTAAAATTTCATTACTAAATCAAAACCTTACCGGCGGACATGGGGATTCGTCTGCCGGAAAATAATACGGAGAAAGAAATGGGTCTAGACAGGCATGTTCATGAAGATTCTAAAGCAGGTGCAGGCGCGTGGCTGTCGGCGCTGTGGCAGGATGTCCGCTTTGGCTTCCGCATGATGACTAAAAATCCCGGATTCAGCATCGTGGTCATCATCACCTTGGCTTTGGGCATCGGCGGCAATGCAGCCATTTTTACCATCTTTAATGCTGTGCTGCTGCGCCCCCTGCCGTATTCTGACCCACAAAAACTGGTGACCCTGGCAGTAGCCAGGTCGGGAGATCCGGCATCCATCAATCCCTTTTCCCTCGTTCGGTATGAGATGCTCCGCGATCAAAGCCATTCCTTTACCGGGGTTGCGGCCTTCGCCGTTGAGTTTTTCAATCTGACAGGACGCGGAGACCCGCTACAGGTGAATGGCGCGCGCGTCTCGCCGAATTTCTTTGATGTTCTGGGGGTAAAACCGCAAAAGGGCACCTTCTTTACCCCCGATGAAGGCGAACCGGGTGGCAAAAATGTGGTAGTCATCAGCGACTCGCTGTGGAAAAACCAGTTCGGCGCCAACCCTGAGATAGTTGGCCAGCCCATAACCCTTGATTCAACGGACTACACCATTATTGGCGTGCTGCCTCCCGAATTCCGTTTTGCATTGTTGGGAAAAATTGACGTATGGAGTCCACGGTACTTCGAGCTAAACCTTGCTACAGCCGCCCAGCTTCGCGCAGCAGGCACAGGATACCTGGCGGGAATTGCCCGCCTGAAACCGGATACCTCAATTGACCAGGCCACTGCGGAAATGAACCTCCTGAACCAGCAGTACAAACAGGCGTACCCAAAATTCCCAGATGCTCATCCAAAGATAGCCCTCGTGGTTAAAAGTCTTCGCGACCGGCTGGTGGCCAACGTTCGCACGAATATATTGTTTCTCTTCCTGGCGGTCGCATTGGTACTGCTGATTGCCTGCGCCAATGTTGCCGGGCTGCTGTTGGCACGCGCATTGGCCCGCACCAGGGAAATCGCAGTTAGATCAGTGCTTGGAGCAGGCCGTGGAGCGCTTGTGCGCCAGTTGCTCACAGAGAGTTTGATCCTTGCCATAGTGAGCGGCGCGCTGGGCTTGGCTTTAGGTTATGTTGGTATACAGATCTTTTCTCAAATCGGCCCGAAAGACACCTTCCCCGATTCTGGGCTGGTGATGGATGGATGGGTCCTTCTCTTTGTCGCCGGAATTACTCTACTGACGGGACTGATCTTTGGTATTTTCCCGGCACTACATTTGTCCGGCACCAACGTGAACCAGATCTTGCGCGATGAAGGCCGGGGCAACACCGGAAGCCGGCGGCGGGCCTTGTTCGGAAATTCGTTAGTCGTGGTTCAAATCGGCATTTCCATGCTTCTGCTTGTCTGTGCCGGGGCGCTGGTCCGCAGCTTTGATCGCCTCAGAAAAGTCGATCTCGGTTTCGATTCGCACGACCTTCTCACATTGAACGTTTCTTTGCCTCCCACCAAATATCCGCGCGGCGAGAAGCAGATTGCGTTTTACGAAGAATGTCTGCGGCGGATGCAAAGTTTGCCTGGAGTGCGCAGGGCCTCCGTCTCATCGGCATTGCCGATGCATCCTGAGCGTTTTACTCCTGCGCTTCCTGAGGGCCAACCCGAGGTGCCTCTGAGCCAGCGGCCATTATTTGTGATTGAAACTGTCAGCCCTGATTATTTTCAGACCATGGGGATCTCGCTCAAGGCAGGCCGGGTATTCACCGAACATGACGATGCCCAAGCCCCCAAAGTTGTGATTGCCAACGAAGCGATGGCGCGCCTCTATTGGCCGAATGAAAATGCTGTGGGCAAGCATGTGCTGGTGGGCCTCGGCCCCAAGCTTTCCGAAATTGTAGGCGTTGCCGGCAATGTGAAAAACATGAGCCTAGCCGATGAGACGATGCCGCAAATGTATATTCCCTTTCCCCAATTACCCTGGGAAAGCCTTAACCTTGAGGCGCGCTCCGCGGGCGATCCTACCCAGCTTGTATCCGCCATGCGCAACATGGTTCTAGGCATTGATTCCAGCCAGCCCATCACTGATGTGCGGACCGGAGACGAACTGGTAGATGCAGAGCGCGCCCAGCCGCGTTTGAACATGGTGTTAACTGGACTGTTCTCTGCGATTGCTCTGGTGCTGGTGATCGTCGGCATCTATGGCGTGATCTCTTATTCGGTGACCCAGCGGCGAGCAGAGCTTGGAATCCGTCTGGCTTTAGGTGCTGAGAAGCGCGACATTCTTCGACTGGTAGTCAGCCATGCCCTGACTTTAACCGTGGTCGGCGTTGGTCTTGGTGTTATCGGGGCCGTGATCGTGACCAAACTTACCAGCCTCTTGTCCGCCTTGCTTTATCAGGGAAGCTCACGCGATTGGGCCACGTTTGTCGCTTGTGGAATCGCCCTCATCTGTATTGCTTTGGCTGCCAGCTACTTGCCGGCGCGAAGGGCAACAAACGTTGATCCTTCTGAGGCCCTGCGGCACGGATGAAGAGTGCCGGAAAAATTAAACGGCCGCCATGGTGCTCATGGTAGTAGCTGATAACTGCATGGGAAGCACTTTGCTCTCATAGTCAAGCGGCAAAACAGCAAGGCACAAATATGAGTTCCCTTCCTGCAGCATCAGGTCGTGCTCCACGAACTCGCCAAGTATTTTTCGCACCTTTTCAATCGTGACCGTTTCTTCCGGATGGCGGCCGGCAACGGATTCAAACACGCCAGAATCTGAATGGACGCCATCAGTGGCCAGATAAACATCTCTGGCGAGCCCCTCAAAACAATAGTCCACCGGAGAATAACCAGCGCGTCGCTCGTGGATGATGAGTGATGACGGAGTCACCTCCGCTTTGAGGCTGCTGTTGTCATGCACTCGCTGCCATTCAGCAACTGCGGCCCAGGTGGTCTTGATGGCCTCCAGCGTTCCCGGGATCACCGGCGGATCGCAATCCTGATAA
>DASTCT010000073.1:0-34673 GCA_035710845.1 Candidatus Angelobacter sp. | reverse complement strand
GGTACAGGCGAGGTCTGCTGCGCGGGGTCGCGGCTGTTTGTGGAGAAGAAAGCCGAAGACGAGTTCATGACCAAGCTGGTGGAATCGTCCAAGAAGATCAGGCTAGGCGATCCGCTGGATCCCAAGACACGGCTTGGCGCGATTGTCAGTGAAAAACAGATGCAGACCGTGTTGGGCTACATCGAATCAGGCAAGAAAGAAGGCGCGCAACTGCTGGCCGGCGGTAAACGCGCGCAGGTGAACGGCGATCACGGCTACTTTATTGAGCCGACGATCTTCGGCGGGGTGAACAACGATATGAAAATCGCGCAGGAAGAGATCTTTGGCCCGGTGCTGGCCACGCTCACCTTTGATGACATTGAGCAGGTGGCCGAGTTGGCCAATAAGAATGTTTACGGCTTGGCCGCAGCGGTCTGGACTAATGACATCAAGAAGGCGCACCAGCTTTCTCGCCGGTTAAAGGCCGGAACGGTGTGGATCAATACGTACGGTGTAATGGACGCAGCATTGCCCTTTGGCGGCTATAAGCAATCAGGATTTGGCCGTGAACTGGGAATGCATGCGATTGAGCATTACACGGAGTTGAAGACGGTTTGGATGAATTTGTGATTTCCGAAGTCCCGAACCGGCGTTCTTTGCGGGGAGGGATCGCTATCGCCGGAATCGCCGTAAACGCGCGTAAACGCGCGGGCCGTAATCAATGAAGTAAGTGGAGGCGCTTTATCGCTGGAGGATGGCGGGAGCGGTAAGGATAAGGATTTCAGAACCGATTAGAACAGATAAGGCGATATGGATCCCTCACCCGCAAAGAACGCGGGATTCGGGATTTCAGAAAAGGATCAAGGGAGTTATCAATGCCGGGAAAAGTGATGAAGATAGGATCGTTCAGTGATTGGATCGGGTTGTTCAAGGAGTGGCGCGAGGAAATCGGCGTCAATCACGATGACATTCGCAACTTCAAATTTGACACGCTGTACGGAGCGATTGAGACCAACGAAATTACTTTTGGTTATTACAAGGGCCGCAACAAGTGGGAGAACGTTCGCCAGATTCCTACGCAGAACATGCGCGATGCGCTGATGAATCTGATTGTCTATCAGGGTGATACCGAGTTTGCCAGCGTGGAGCAGCAGCGCTGGCTGTTTGAGACCGCGCCCAGCGATTACGATCGCTCCGCGCTGACGCGCGTAATGATTGAAGAGATGCGCCACGGCTGGCAGATGTGCGCGCTGCTGATTGAGCACTTTGGCACCACGGGCAAAGTAGAAGCGCAGAAGATGCTTGAGCGCAAAGCATACGAGAACAAGCGCCTGCTGGGATCATTCAACGAAGAATGCGATAACTGGTTGGACTTTTTCGCCTTCACCGACTTTGTTGACCGTGACGGCAAGTTTCAGCTCCAGATGCTTAAATTTTCCGCCTTTGCGCCGCTCGGCCGTTCCATGAGCTACATGCTGCGTGAAGAAGCCTTCCACATGGGCACGGGCAACACCGGACTTGCGCGCATTGCTGAAGCCGGCGTGGTTCCCGGCTGGCTCATGCAGAAGTATCTTAATAAATGGATTTCAAGCGCCTATGATTTGTTCGGCACCGATCATTCTTCTTCAGCACACTGGGCGTACACCTGGGGGCTCAAAGGCCGTTACGATGAGTTGAAGAACCAGACATCGCCTGACCTGGACAATCTGAACGATTACAACCGCCATCTCTATCGCGATGAGTGCATGCAGTTGGTGAAGCGCATCAGCGCGGGCCAGCGGCCGGGCAGCACGGAGCTGTATTGCCCGGACATCAAGTTCAACCGCAATATCGGCCGCTGGAAGGGCCAGATGTTCCATCCGCATACCGGGCAACAGTTGGAAGAAAAGGAATATAAGCAGCAGCTTGATAGCTGGCTGCCGAACGCAGCCGA
Source organism: Candidatus Angelobacter sp. (assembly GCA_035710845.1). Taxonomy (GTDB): domain Bacteria; phylum Acidobacteriota; class Terriglobia; order Terriglobales; family Acidobacteriaceae; genus Angelobacter. The sequence goes on along the minus strand of DASTCT010000073.1, from coordinate 32,761 downwards.
CAAGAAGCTGCTGATGGATATCATCGGCTCAGAGAAAAAGTGGATTGCTCCCAAGGCCGGCGCAAAGGACCCGCTGCTTACGATCGGCGAAGTAAGGAAGAGCGCGCTGAACGCGGTACAGTAGTTTGTTTTACATCCCGAGCGTAGCGAGGGAGCCCTACGGTCTTATCTGAAGAGTGGGCTCCCTCGTTGTTTTTAATTGGTATGATTGATTCTCTTAAGAGGCATGTGAGGGAATATGGATCCCTCACCCGCTGCGCGGGATTCGGGATTTCAGAGAAGATGACCTACACCCTCAACGAACTCATGGTTGTCGCCGCAGCGCGCGAGATCAAAGATGGTGAAGTCGTCTTTGTCGGCATGCGGCTGCCGCTGATTGCGTTTGTGGTAGCCAAGAAAACGCACGCGCCGAATGCCGTTGGACTGTTTGAAAATGGCGTGATCCGTTCCACGCCTTCGCCGGAGCTGATCTATACCATGGCCGATCCGCCGAACATCAAGGGCGCAACGCAATGCCTGGCCATGATGGATGTGATGAGCCTGCTGCAGTCGGGGCGCGTGAATCTGGGATTTCTTGGGGCGGCTGAGGTGGACAAGTACGGCAACCTGAACTCCACTCAGGTGCAAGGCAAGAACGGACTAGTGCGCCTGCCGGGATCGGGCGGGGCATGCGATATCGCGTCCATGGCGCAGCGGTTTGTCTCGCTACTGGAGCACAGCAAGCACCGGCTTCCTGAAAAGGTGAACTACATTACCAGTCCCGGCAATGGGAACGGCGCAGGCTGGCGCAAGCGCGTTGGCTTGCCGCGCGGAGGGCCTTCGGCGGTGATCACCTCAAAATGCGTGCTGCGTTTTGGTGAGGACGGCGAAGCGTATCTTTCAACATATCATCCCGGCGTGACGGTGGACGATGTGCTGGCAAACACGGGATGGAAGCTGAAGGTCGCCGGCGATGCAAAGCCGACGCCGGAGCCGAACGCGGCGGAGTTAAAGGTGATCCGGGAGTACGATACGAAGGGGTTTTGGACAAGCTAAGTTTTCTGAAATCCCGAACCCGCGTATTTTGCGGGTGAGGGAACCCTATAGCTCACGAGGAATTTTTCAAGTTAACGGACAATAGACCAGCTGAAATTTGAGAGGGTAGAAGAGGATATGGATCCCTCACCCGCTGCGCGGGATTCGGGATTTCAGAAAAAGTGCAAAAATCGCACGTTCGGGATTGCAAGAAAAACATGTCAACGAATCGCGTTACCATCGACATTCACGGCCCGCTTGCCCGCATTACTCTTTCCCATCCTCCGCTCAACGTGATCGACTTCCAGATGATGGATGAGCTGCTGGGGACTTTGCCGGAGTTGGAGCAGCGCCCTGAAATCATTGCGGTGGTTCTGAGCGGAAGCGAACGGGCTTTTTCTGCCGGGGTTGATGTGGCAGTGCATACGCCTGACAAAATTCAGGCCATGTTCCAGAAATTTCATGGGCTGATTTGCGCGCTGGTGAAGTTTCCTAAGATCACGGTTGCCGAGATTCGCGGCGCTTGTCTGGGTGGCGGAGCAGAGCTGGCGATGGTTTGCGACATGGCTTACACCACGCCGGATGCCAAGTGGGGATTTCCGGAAATTATTCTCGGCTGCTATCCACCGGTGGCGTGCACGGCTTTGGCGGCGCTGGTGGGCCAGAAGCGCGCAGCGGAGTTGATCTTTACCGGACGCACGTTCACCGGAGAAGAAGCTGCTGCCTGGGGTCTGGCGAATGAAGTTCATCCTGAGGGTCGGCTCAAAGAAGCTGTGCAGCGTACGCTCGATTACCTGTTCAAACTGAGTCCGGCAGCGCTGACGGTGGCCAAGAAAGCATTTTATGCCTGGGATTCAATCCACCTGGATAAAGGTCTGGCGCGGGCAGAGAAGATTTATCTGGAAGAGTTGATGCAGACTGAAGACGCCAAAGAGGGCATCGCGGCCTGGATGGAAAAGCGGCAGCCGAAGTGGCGCGGGAAATAGTTGCTATCGACAGAGGGGACTGCGGGTATAGACTGAGTGTACGGATTGGATTTTTTGACTATCACTCATTTGGGAAAAGCGCCCAATTTTCTTGCTGCGGCCTGTTGTGGTGACAGTGACGAAAGTTTTCTGTACGCAGAAGGTCTTGATTCCATTGAACTTCGGTAATCCTGAGCTGCACAACAAACTGCTGGTGTTTGGGCATCCAAACATGGGATGATGTTCCGGCATTTTGGGCAGGGCTGGAATTGCACCAAAAGCTTGATATCGGGATCAAAAGCTCCTAATTTTTTGAGGTCAGCTATTTGCGTTTGGCGATAAAAAAATTTCTGCTTGCGACGGCCGTTCTGGCGCTCTGCGCCGGATATGCTCCGGCGCAGCAGAAGACCGCCAGCAAGCCGGTAAGGCATGGCCATCGCCACGGCAAGCGCAAAGTCTCATGGAAGAAGAAAGGTCAGCAAGGCATCAAGTCTGACCGTGCCACGGAGATTCAAGAGGCGCTGATCCGGGAAAAATACCTTACGGGCGAACCCAGCGGCACATGGGACGATCGCACCAAAGCGGCAATGGAGAAGTACCAGGCTGATAACGGCTGGCAGACCAAGGAAATACCGGATTCCAGGGCGCTGATTAAACTAGGCCTGGGACCAAATTATTCCTCACAAACCTTGTTCAATGGCCAGCCAGTGGCGGCCCCTTCAGGCGCGACCAGCGCAGCGGCTTCACGTGGCATTAGCGGCACTGCCACTGATAAGCGTTAGAAGCGAATTCACTCCCGAAATCGCAATTGATATAGATGGATGACCTTGCGTGGCGTGAGCTACTCGTTAAGAGGCCGCCCAAAACACAGTACGTATCCATTGTTATCGGTGATCTCGAACGCCCTGAGCCCATCACCGGTATTGGCCAGCTCGCGATGTATGGGAACTTGCCTGCCTGTGAACTCTGCGTACAGTGAATCGGGATCATCCGTGTGGATGTAAGCGTCCCAGCGGGCCCATTCATGACGCAAATGATTTGGCTGGGGATGGACCTCAGGCGTGATCGCCTTGAGCATAATCATGATTCGGTCGCGGCCAACGAAGGCCCAGAAGTCAGGGCCAACTCCGTCTCCTCCTCCCTTATAACGAACGTCGAACCCCAGCTTGGACTGATAGAAAGCAAGCGTGGCATCCAGGTCATCGACAATAAAAAAGGGAGCAACACTGTTCAACATAGCAAGCGCTCCTTGGGAAACCCGAATATAAACTACCTTGAGCTGCTCAGCCAATTGCGTGCTGTAACGGGCGGTGGTCCACGGCCTGAACGTGCTGTCCATCACAACGGTAATCCGAATAAGAATCTTCACTTGGAGTCTGAACTCCATCTCTTATGGTATTCAGCCATATGGCTTGGAAACAGCTCTGCATACAGAGGATGCGGTATACCGCAAATTGCAATCCTTAGACCGGTCTCTCCAACTGCACTAAGGTCCCAGATTTGGATGCCTCCGGAGCATTCAATGGCACTACCATCCGGCAGGCAGACCGCTAGGGAAGGAATGGGTTCCCACTCAGGGCTATGCTCAATGCAATACTGCTGGATTGAAGAATAGGCAGCCGTCGGTACGAGCTTGCCCTCGGCACAGCCCATCGAAGGATCGCCGTATTCCAGTTCCGAGTATCCAATAATCTCATCGCCGAGCTTTACAACGAACTTTGTCATTGTCATCAGTTTTGCATCCTGTTGAAACCACGAGGTAAATTTCATATCAACTGCATCATTTAGAGATAACCTTCTATTGCCGTCCGTGGCCGAACCGTGCATCCTACCAGAGACGGTATTTCACTGAATGAGACGACAAACCATTTTTAGCGTTTTTACGGCCCTTTTTATCACTATTATTTTCTGCCATTCTGCCGCTGCGGCTGAGCTGAAGCCAAAGACCACGGCTGCCTTTGATCGCTATGTTGCCGCTACTGAAGCCCGGTTCGCCAATGAACTCCGTCCCGGCGGCAACTTCTTATATGTCGATGGGCTCAGCCCTGACCAGAAAAGCGCGGCCTATAGCCAGCTCAAGCAGGGCGAAATCCTGGTGGAAAAGTTGGAGACCAATGCCCCCGGCGTAAGCTCTGACATTCCTGATGGCATGGTCCATCATTGGGTCGGTCTTATCTTTATTCCCGGCGTCACTCTGGCCCAGACCTTGCCCCTGGTCAAGGACTATGATCGCCGCGCCGAGCTGTACAAGCCTGACGTGATCGCCTCGCGCACCACTTCGCATCATGGCGATGACTTCACCATGTTTCTGCGCCTGCACCAGAAAAAATTCACCACAGTGGTTTTCAATACAGACTATGCCGTGCACTGGGGCCGAGTTTCTCCTACGCAGGTTTTCTCCAACTCCATCAGCACGCGCATTGCTGAGGTAAAAGACCCGGACAAACCGGATGGCGAAGAGCTTCCTGTGGGCACCGGCCATGGCTACCTCTGGAGATTGAACACCTACTGGCGTTTTGAAGAAAAAGATGGCGGCGTTTATCTGCAGTGTGAAGCGCTCTCTCTCACGCGCGACATGCCTACCGGCCTAGGCTGGCTGCTCAAGCCGCTGGTCACCGCGATTCCAAAGGCATCACTCAATCGCGCCTTGGGGCAGACGCGCAAGGTCGTCATCGACGAGAGCAAGGGCAAGACCGCATCTGCCCGGTGATCGCAACGAAAACCTTACCACTAATAGCGAATCGATCTCCTGGATCTCTTTTCACTCGCACAGCCATGGCTCCTCCGCAGATGGATCAGAAGCAATTTTACAGAAGTTCGTCAGTGAATATCTTTCTCCAGTTCATTGGCAGCATCTTCCACCGCGGCAGCATAGTCCGTGAGCGCCTGAGACACACGCACAATTTCTTTATCGGCTTCCTGGTAATGTTTCTGTTCTATGCCTTCACGGACGCCGGGAAGGGTCTTGGATCCATAGCCGGTATAAAAGCCCGGCGCATAGATCAAGTGCCTGTACCAGGGCCGGCGAGGCAATCCGCCATCGTTAATGAGTTTGCGCTCAGCCAAAAGCAGTTTTTCATTAAGCGCCTGCAATGACTGTGCTGAAGCGTTGCTGTTGCCGAACGCTTTCATGGCCTTGGAGTAATCCTGTGCGCTGTGGGCCAGAGCGCTTTCGGCATTTTCCAGCGGAGCAAAATTAAGGAACGGCGGGATCTCTTCTTTGGGCGGCGCAACGGTCGGGCGACGCGGATCAGAAATAGCGCTGTAAACGCCGTTATCAATGTCCTGGTTGCGATCGCGAATTTCTTCGCGCTTGTTCTTCAGCAGGGTTTGAACTTCGTCTGAATATTTGTGAATAGTGTCAGAGAAATCGCTGAAATCATAGGGCAGCACGTCAGCATCGGCAAAGCGCAGCACCATGGTGCCAACGGTCTGGGCCAGGGCCTGGCCATAAATAAAGTCTTTGTCAGAGAAATGGGTGAACCAGTAAAAATCGTCATAGATGGAATGGTAGATGCCGCCATCGTCTTCGCCGCCGAAACTGACATTCAGTGAAGCCACACCCAGATGATCGATAAACGCCGTGTAATCGCTGCCGGAGCCCAGCGGGCCAATGCGCAGATCAGGGCGGGTGCGCGCATCCTTGCGATCTTCAGGACGGCCCCGCGTAAGCCGCGCGGCCTGGCCGCGCTTCCATACAGAGATGTTTTTTTCCGGATCGTTAATGTCACGCGCTACTGTGTTTACGAATTTTTCCAGCGAGTGTGAGCCTTCCACCTCAAGAAAGCCGCGGCCATTGCCATCAGTATTAATGTAGATTGCGGCATGTTTCTGGAGTTCGTCAGCGTGGTACTCCGCCCACTCTGTGGAGCCGAGCAGCATGGGCTCTTCTCCATCCCAGGCGCAATAGATGATCGTCCGCTTGGGCTTCCATCCCTGCTTGAGCAGTTGGCCCAGCCCTCGTGCCTCTTCCAGCAGCGCAATTTGCCCGGAGATAGGATCTTCCGCGCCGTTGACCCAGCCGTCATGGTGATTGCCACGAATGACCCATTGGTCCGGCGATTCAGAGCCGGGGATTTTAGCAATCACGTCATAAACAGGCTTGATGTCCCAGTTGAAAGCTACTTTCAGGTGGACCGTGGCCGGGCCGGGACCAACGTGGTAGGTGATGGGCAGAGCGCCACGAAAATTTTCTGGTGCAAGCGGGCCTTTCAGAGCGGCAAGTAGCGGCTTGGCATCGCCGTATGAAATAGGCAGGGTTGGGATTTTAGTGAGCGTCGTAATATCTTTGAGGGCCAGCCGCTTCACATCGCCCTTAGAGCCCACGCCGGGGGTTGTGGGATCGCCGGGATAAGTAGGCATGTCCATCACGCTGCCGCGCTGCACGCCGTTCTCATTGCGCATAGGGCCTTGCGGAAAAACATCACCTTCAAAGTAGCCGTCGTCGCGCGGGTCAGAATAAATAATGCAGCCAATGGCTCCGTGCTCAGCAGCGACTTTGGGCTTGATGCCGCGCCAGGAATTTCCATAGCGCGCAATCACAATGGCCCCCTTCACTGAGATACCCAGGCGATCAAGCTCTTCATAGTCGCTGGGCAGGCCATAATTCACGTAAACCAGACGGCCAGTGACATCGCCGTCAATGGAGTAGGCGTTGTAGGTGGGCAGTTGCTCGCTCTGCTGACTTGAGGTGGGATCGCCCGGGACCGGCGGCTCCACCAGCTTGGCCGTATAGTGCGTCGGCTCAGTCATCTCCAGCACGCGCTCTTTGGGCGTGGGAAAAAGCACGTCAAAGGTTTCTATTTGCGCGTCAAGTCCCCAGGACTTGAACTGGGAGAGGATCCACTCTGCGTTCTCTTTGTCATAGGCAGTCCCCACGTGGTGCGGGTGCGCGCTCAACCGCTGCATGGTATCGCGCAGGATTTTGGGATCAGGTATCTTGCGGAACGTGCTCTCCAAATCACGCTCGGCCTGCGATGAACTGGCGGTAAAGCCGTACAGAGGTTCATCATCAGGACTGGTGGCAGAGAGCGGGAGTAGGGCGATAAGACAAAGGAATGCTGCGGCAAATACTCGGTGCATGAGAACTCCTCAGAAGGTGACGAAGAATTGTATACGACGCATCAAACCCGCGAGTAATCCGGCCGCCAGTCAGTCACGGCTTTCTTAATGTCAGAGCGGCTGAGCTTTTCGTCGAGCGCGCGTTGCGTCAGCGCGGGCAACTCCGCATCCGAGGCAAAACGCAGGCCGATGATCTGGGAATCTGTGAGTTCGCTGATGCGGGAGCGGAGTGGCTCCGGCAAAATGGTTGCCAGGCGCAAGCGCTCTTCCAGGCGAATCACGCGGTCTTGGAGATGGGTGGCGTAGCTGCGCATCCGTCCTGCGTGTACCAGCAGCGCCGCTGAAACCAGCAGCAGCCATGCTCCGCCAATGCCGGGAAAACGCAAAAGAAGAAAGCCAACCACCAGCACGTTGATGCTGAGAATGGGGATCACAAAGAAATGAAACGGCGGATCGTATTTAGTATGGTTGGCGAGTGTTTGGGGCTTCTCCATGTGACTCCTCAAAAGTAAGAGTTTACCGGAAGTTGATGCTGCGCGTAGATTTAACGGTCAGTAATTCATCGTTTGCCAGATTGCAAAGGTGCCACAATGGATGGTTTGATGAAGTGCGCAGACAGGCTTTTTCTGAATTTTCAGGAACAATTATGAGCGACTATATTGGCGCTATTGATCAGGGAACCACCAGCACGCGCTTCATGGTCTTTGATCGCGCGGGCAAGGTTGTGGCCAGTGCACAAAAGGAGCATCGCCAGATTTATCCTCAGGCGGGCTGGGTGGAGCACAGTGCCGATGAGATCTGGCTGCGCACGCAGGCGGTGATTGCCCAGACAGCTCGCCAGGCCGGCATCAAAGCAAGCGATCTTGCGGCCGTGGGAATCACCAACCAGCGCGAAACAACCGTAGTCTGGGAGCGAAAGACAGGCAGGCCGCTGTGCAACGCCATCGTCTGGCAAGACATGCGCGTGGCCCCCGACGTCACTCGCCTGGCGCGAGAAATTGGCGATGATTTCTTCCGCAGCCGCACCGGGCTGCCGCTTTCCACTTATTTCAGCGCGCTGAAGTTGCGCTGGATCCTCGATGATATTACTGGCTTGCGCTCCCAGGCCCAGGCAGGCGAAGTGCTTTTCGGCAACATCGACACATTTCTGCTATGGAAGCTTACAGGCGGACCTGCAGGTGGCCTGCACATCACGGACGTTACTAATGCCAGCCGCACGCAGCTGATGAACCTGACTACGCTCGAATGGGACCGAGAGCTGCTGCAAGCATTTGATGTCCCCGAACCGGTTCTGCCGCGCATCTGCTCCAGCAGTGAAGTCTATGGCCGCATTGTCGAAGGCCCGTTGGCTGGAGTTCCAGTGGCGGGGATCCTGGGCGATCAGCAGGCAGCCCTCGTAGGGCAAACATGCTTCAAGAGCGGCGAAGCCAAGAACACTTACGGCACAGGATGTTTTCTGCTGATCAATACAGGCGAAAGGCTGGTGCCGTCAAAGCATGGACTGCTGACCACAGTAGCTTACAAGTTGGGCAATGCCCCGGCCCGATATGCGCTGGAAGGAAGCGTAGCTATCGCCGGTGCGCTGGTGCAATGGCTGCGCGATAATCTCGGCCTCATCCAAAGTAGTGATGAAATCGAGCGTCTTGCGGCTTCCGCAGAAAATAATGGCGGCGTTTATTTTGTGCCAGCGTTCTCCGGGCTCTATGCTCCGTATTGGAAAGAAAATGCACGCGGTGTAATCGCGGGCCTGACCCGTTACGCCAACAAAGCCCACATGGCGCGCGCAGTTCTGGAAGCCGTGGCGTTCCAGACGCGCGAGGTCGTAGAGGCGATGGAGCAGGATTCCGGCATCGCGCTTGATGTCCTGCGCGTGGATGGCGGTATGGTTCGGAACAACCTGCTGATGCAGTTTCAAGCCGATATCTTGAACCGGCCGGTGGCACTGCCTTCCATTCAAGAGACAACCAGCCTGGGCGCTGCTTACGCTGCAGGGCTGGCAGTAGGATTTTTCAGCAGCCCAGAAGCGTTGTGCGCGCACTGGTCGGCAGAGAAGACCTGGACGCCAGCAATGGCTGAGCCGCGACGAGAGCGTATGTATCGCGAGTGGAAAAAAGCGGTAACCAGGACATTTGATTGGGTGGAGTAAATTTTGCGTCGGGCTGATCGGCGCGTAGATTGGCTGGGCGGATTGCGGTGCGGCAGGAACATAGCTGCTTAGGTTAAAATCAGCATCATCCATGAAACGAGCTGTAGATCATCTCAAAAAGTCAGACGCAATTCTGGCCTCTATCATTACTCGTGTTGGCCCATGCAAAATAGCGTATCGCGAGCCTACCTTTGAAATGCTGGCGCGCGCCATTGTCTTCCAGCAGTTGAATGGCAAGGCAGCGCGAACGATATACGGTCGGCTGGAAGAAGCCGCAGGCGGCGCGCTAACGCCGCAGGCAATCCAGAACCTGAGCGTGGGCGAGATGCGCCGCGCTGGTCTCTCACGACAAAAGCTGGGCTACATACGCGACCTGGCTGAGCACGCTATCAGCGGTAAGGTGGATTTTGCGCGCCTTCCCGCCATGAGCGACCAAGAGGTGATTGAGGCGCTCACTGATATTAAAGGAGTGGGCGTCTGGACCGCGCACATGTTCCTGATGTTTTCGTTGCGACGCCCGAACGTGCTCCCCGTCGGCGATCTTGGCGTGCGCATGGCGATTCAGAAGTTCTATCGCAAGCGCAGGCTGCCCACGCCCAAGCAGATTGAGCAGATCGCCAGGAATTGGCATCCCTATTGCAGTTTTGCCGCGTGGTATCTCTGGCGGAGCCTGGAGCTGCCTAAAGAAAATGCCATCTCTGATACCCGGAAACGCGGAGAAACTCAAAAACAAAAGTCACGTGCAGCGAAGGCCATATAGACAACCGCGGAGCCTTGTTAAATCTCAAAAGGTTGAATGCTGATGGCTGAGTACTGATTGTTATTCCGTACGTTCTGATAAAATTTGCATCAGATGACCGATAACCGCAAAATCCGCGTCCTTGTTGCTAAGCCGGGCCTTGATGGCCACGATCGTGGCGCGAAGGTGATTGCCCGCGCCCTGCGCGATGCCGGAATGGAGGTCATCTATACCGGTCTTCGTCAAACGCCAGAGATGATTGTGAACTCCGCGTTGCAGGAAGATGTTGACGTGATCGGCCTCTCGATTCTTTCCGGCGCGCACAACGCCATTGTTCCCCGGGTGGCAGAAATGCTGCGCCAGAACAAGATGGAAGATGTGCTTCTGCTCGTTGGCGGAATTATCCCAGAGCAGGATTTTGATTTCCTCAAGAAAGCCGGCGTTGGCGGCATCTTCAATCCCGGCACGCCGATGGATGAAATTGCCGAGTTCATCCGCAAGAACATCAAGCCTCGCGGCGTAATCACAGCCTGAGAAAATTCCAATCCACTCGCCTTCTTTTAGATTCAATTCGACCCCCATCTTTCGGGATGAAATGCTCTCTTGCTTAAGCTACTCGCACCAAAATTCAGGCTAACCGCTTTCCTGGAAGCAGGTCTAACCACTCGACTAGGAGGCAGACCATGAGAAAACTGGTGATTCTTGGGTTCTTGTTGCCGTTTTGTGCGTATCTGGCAACCGCCTTGGAGAGCAACAACTCGCGCAGCTCAACCATTATTTTGAACGACAATTCCGCAAGCGACGATTGCCGCGACCATTTGCACATGGGCGATAGCGACTATCGCGCCACAGTTCGCGACGAGGAGAGCAAGACGATTCCCAACCAGCCGCTGACTATCACAGCAGAGCAGAACGGCGGCATTCAGGTAACTACGTGGGACAAGCCGGAAGTGGGCCTTAAGCTTTGCAAACAGGTTGCTGCCGATGACGAGAACGAAGGCCGCAAAGTGCTGGCTGAAACGCATCTGGAGATCAATGGTTCCAACATTACGGTGCATACGCCGGAAGGGAACCATCACTCGCTGGGAACTCTGTTGCTGGTGAAAGCGCCCAAGAATGCCAACCTGAATTTGAACGTGCACAATGGTGGCGTCTCTCTGAACGGGTTCACTGGAACAGCGGAAGCTCACGCCCAAAATGGCGGAATCTCTTTCAAGCAAAGCACCGGTACGCTTACGGCGAAAGCGCAAAACGGTGGAATTTCGATTAAGGATTGTGGCGGTGACGTAAACGCCACGGTGGAGAATGGCGGCCTCTCCATTACTCTGCCCGAACATTGGGAAGGCAAAGGACTGGAAGCTCATGCGCGCAATGGCGGACTCGTGGTCGCGGTGCCAAAGAATTTCAACGGCGGGTTGGAGGTTGTGGCTTCTGAATATACTTCCATCACCTGCAAGGATGAGGTTTGCAACGCCGGTGAGCGTACCTGGGACAATGGCCACAAGTTGTTTCGCCTGGGAGGTTCTAACCCGCAGGTTAGGGCGGAGACGGAGAATGGCGGCATTGTGATTGAGGAGCGTAGCCACTCTCGCGGCGAACTATAAGGCTGTTTGTTTTCTCGTGCTTCCTCCTCAGGGAGTGGCCGCAAATGAGCGTGAAAGCCCGCGATTGACAGTCCCCCAAAAGGACAGATTCGCAGATTTCGTGCCCGTTTGCGGCTTTTTCCACTTCGGTTTTTCCTGCCAAACCCATATACTTAAATCTACCAGCCGCATGACTACCCTGGACCAAATCCTCGCTGCCACCCGTGATCGCATAATCTGCGCTAAGGAGAAGACGCCGGTGCGTCTATTGGAGCAGGCTGCGGCAGCGCATACGCCGCGCGGTTTTCGCAAGCGGTTGGCTGCTATGTCACAGTTAGGCCCGGCAGTGATTGGAGAGTTGAAGAAAGCGTCGCCTTCAAAAGGCATGATCCGCGGATCTTTTCCTGTAGCTGCGCTGGCGAACCAACTGGCTCGTGCAGGCGCGTCAGCACTTTCTGTGCTTACTGATGAACAGTTTTTCCAGGGATCGCTGGCTAATTTGATGGAGGCTTCTGCTGCTACTGAGCTGCCCTGCCTGCGCAAGGATTTCATCATCGAGGAATTTCAGATCACTGAAGCCCGCGCCCACCATGCTGACGCCATACTGCTGATCCTAGCCGCGCTGGATGACGCAACCTTCCGCCGCCTGTTGGACTATGCTCGCGCGCTCGATCTTGATGCTTTGTGTGAAGTCCACGATGAAGACGAGTTGAGACGGGCATTGGAGGGTGGAGCAGACATCATCGGCGTGAACAGCCGCAACCTCAAAACATTTCAAGTCAGCCTGGATACCTTGGCAGACATGGCCAGCAGCATTCCTAACCACGTGCTGCGCGTGGCAGAGAGCGGAATCGATGACGGCGCGGAGATTCGCGAGCTTCACGCAGCGGGATACCAGGCGTTTCTTATCGGTGAAGCGCTCATGCGCGCTGAAGATCCCGGGAAAAAATTGCAGCAGCTCTTACAGGATGCAGGATGGTATTCTCCTTCCACCTCAGCTTCTTCTCATTGGCGTGGCACAGTCCAGTAAGAAGCCAAAGCAAATCTCCAAAAATATATGCATACCTGGATCAAAATCTGCGGGACCACCTGCGTGGAAGACGCGCTCAAGTCGATTGAGGCGGGCGCGGACGCCCTGGGCTTCATCTTTGCGCCCAGCAAGCGCCGGGTCACGCAGGAGCAGGCGCAGGCGATCATTGCTGAGTTGCCGCCGGAGGTGGAGAAGATCGGCGTGTTTATGAATGCCGCAGCGAAGGAGATCGGCCGCGTGGTGAATGAGGTAAACCTGACCGGAATACAGATGCATGGTGAAGGCGATTTTCCGCCGGAAGTGTATAGCTCTCTGCCCAAAGACCGGCGCGACAGTTTGCGAAAAATCAAAACTGTGATCGTGCAAAGGGCTTTTGAGGGGATGTTTGATTTTTTAGCCGCTGTGCCGGACGTGGTAAACACCTGGCTGTTTGATTCCGGCGCAGGCAGCGGCCAGACTTTCGATTGGCGAGCAGCGCGGGCTGACCTCGGTGAGCGGCAAGGGCAATTCGTGATCGCCGGCGGTTTGAAGCCGGAGAACGTGTGTGATGCGATATGCGCTTTCAAACCCTGGGGTGTTGACGTGGTCACAGGTGTTGAGCGCGAACCAGGAAGCAAAGATCCGGAAAAGTTAAAAGCATTTGTAGCGGCCGTGCGGAGGGCGGAAAAAATATGAACGTAAGCGCTGTAAAAAAAGAAAAGATTGCAGCCGGTAGGTTTGGTCCATACGGTGGCCGCTATGTTCCAGAGACGTTGATGGCGGCGCTGGAAGAGCTGGAGCGCGAGTATGAAAAAGCGCGTCACGACAAAAAGTTTCGCGCTGAATTTGAGTGCCTGCTGAAAGAGTATGCCGGACGTCCCACGGCGCTGTTTCACGCTCGCCGCCTGAGCAAAGAGCTTGGCGGCGCAAAAATTTATCTCAAACGTGAAGACCTGCTGCACACCGGCGCGCACAAGATCAACAACTGTCTTGGCCAGGCATTGCTGGCATTGAGGATGGGCAAGCGGCGCATCATCGCGGAGACGGGTGCCGGCCAACATGGTGTGGCCACGGCGACGGTTTGCGCTCTCTTTGGCCTGGAATGCGTGGTTTATATGGGCACGGAAGACATGCGCCGCCAGGAGCTCAATGTCTTCCGCATGAGATTGCTGGGCGCTGAAGTTCGCGGCGTGGAGTCCGGTTCGCGCACGCTGAAAGACGCCATCAATGAAGCCATGCGTGACTGGGTGACAAACGTCCGCACCACGCATTATCTGCTCGGCAGCGTGCTGGGCGCGCATCCCTACCCCACCATGGTGCGTGATTTTCATTCTGTAATCGGCCGTGAAACGCGCGCGCAGATCATGAAAGCTGAAGGCAGGCTGCCCACTGCCATCATTGCCTGCGTTGGAGGTGGCTCAAACTCCATTGGCATCTTCCATGAGTTCATCAAGGAGAAGCGGGTGAAGCTGATTGGCGTGGAAGCGGGCGGGCGCGGAAACGAGTTGGGCGAGCACGCGGCGCGCTTCCGTGGCGGACTGCCCGGTGTTCTGCAAGGGACTTACTCTTACGTTCTGCAGGATATGAATGGACAGGTCGCGTTGACGCATTCAATTTCCGCCGGACTTGACTATCCCTCGATTGGGCCAGAGCACGCCGCTCTTGCCGATTCCGGCAGGGCCGAGTATGTTGCTGCTTCCGATGAGGAAGCGCTGGAAGCCTGCACTCGTCTGGCGCGAACCGAGGGTATTATTCCTGCGTTGGAGTCGTCGCACGCGGTGGCTGAGTGCATCAAACGCGCACCGAAGATGAAGAAGTCTGACATATTGGTGGTTAACATCTCCGGTCGCGGCGACAAAGACATGGGGATCCTTCGCGAGAGCTTAAAGCTATGAGCCGACTTTCCTTTCAACATAAACCAGGTTTAATCGCCTATATGACTTGCGGTGATCCGAACCTTTCCACTACGCGCGAGATCATTCTCGCCGCCGCCCGTGCTGGTGCTGACGTGATTGAACTGGGCGTGCCGTTCAGCGATCCTGTTGCTGACGGCCCGGTGATCCAGCGGGCCAGCGAGCGCGCGTTGCGGCATGGGACCTCGCTGGAAAATGTACTCAGGCTTGCCGGGGAGATCCGCCAGGAATCGAGCGTCGGGCTGATCGTGTTCACTTATCTGAATCCAGTGCTGCGTTTCGGGCTGGAACGGTTTTGCGCGGAAGCGGTGAAGGCCGGCGTTGACGGTGCTCTCATCACTGATCTGATCGTGGAGGAGGCCGGCGAGTACCGAAAGCAGATGGATGCGCACCACCTCAGCCCAGTTTTTCTGGCAGCGCCTACAAGCCCTGATCGCAGGCTCAAAGCCATTGCTGAAGCGTGCAAAGGATTTGTTTATGCCGTTTCCCGGACCGGCATCACAGGAACGCAAAAGCAACTGGCCACGGATGCGAGTGATTTGGTGAATCGGATCCGCAAATTTACCAAACTTCCGATTGCAGTGGGATTTGGGATTTCAAACGCGGAACAGTTTGCTCAAGTCGGTGGATTTGCAGATGCGGCAGTGGTTGGCAGCGCGATTGTCCAGGCAGTCGAACAGAATTTGGGCAGGGAAGCGCAGGCCGTAACGGAATTGGTCAATGCCATAAAGGGCAATGCGGCTGCGGCATCCTCAAAGAGCCGTTAAGCTCGTCGGGAGCTAAGTACTTAATTCCCGAATATCATTAAGTTACTTTTGATTGGTTCTGATTTTGTTAAGTTTTAGGTGTTCCTGCTATGCTATTTATCGGGACTGATAATGGCTATGGATATTGCTGAGTGGCGCAAGAAAATCGATGAGTTAGACCGCCAAATTGTGGAATTGATTAATGCACGCGCCCAGGCGGCGCGGGAGATTGGCAAGCTGAAGCGCAACACCGCCATGCCGATCTACGAACCGGTCCGCGAGAAGACGATTTTTGAAAACGTTAGCAAGGCCAATCACGGGCCGCTGCCGGATAGTGAGTTGCGCCAGGTGTATGAGCGCATCATTGACGTGATGCGCAACATACAAAAAAATGAGATCGCCCCCAACATGGAAGCAGACGACAAGCATACGGAATTTGACGTGGAAGTGAACGATTAGTTCTTTCCGAAGTCCCGAGCGTAGCGAGGGACCCCTATCGCTGTGGACAAAAGATTGGGTTGAATGGATTTTTAGGGAACAATTTTTAGGGAATAGTGATCCCTCACCCGCAAAAAAGCGCGGGATCGGATTCCAGAAAAAGCAGCGAGCCCGGCTTGCGCGGCGAGCTGCCTGCCTCAGGTGCAGAGGAATGGCGACATACACAGAAATCTTGAGCGGTTTGGAGCGGAGCGACAGGGAAAAATGATAGTAGCCATGCAGGAACAAGCCACGGAAGAGCAAATCCAGCAGGTGATTGAACGCCTGATCAACATGGGATTTGAGATCCACCGGTCTACCGGCGCGCGGCAGACGGTGCTGGGAGCGGTGGGCGCTCGCCATGAATTTGACATCCGCGATATTGAGGTGCTGCCTGGCGTAGGCGAGGTGCATCGCATCAGTTCGCCTTACAAGCTGGTGGCGCGCAGCTTTAAACCCGATGGCACGATTGTTAAATTTCCGCACGGCGTGACCATTGGCGGAGATGAAGTAGTGCTCATGGCCGGGCCGTGCTCGGTAGAGTCACGCGATCAGCTTTTTGCCGTGGCAGAATCGGTCTCGCGCTCCGGCGCAAAATTCCTGCGTGGAGGCGCGTTCAAGCCGCGCAGCTCACCTTACACGTTCCAGGGACTGGGGGAAGAGGCGCTCAAACTCCTACGCGAGGCGGCAGACGAGTTCCACATGCTGGTGGTGAGCGAGGTGATGGAAATTTCGCAAATCCCGCTCATGCTGAAATACGTTGACCTGCTCCAGGTGGGCGCGCGCAACATGCAAAATTTCAATTTGCTGCGCGAGCTTGGCAAAATTCGCAAGCCTGTGCTGTTGAAGCGCGGCATTGCAGCTACCATTGAAGAACTTCTGCTCTCTGCTGAGTATTTGCTGGCGGGCGGCAATTATGAAGTGATTGTCTGCGAGCGCGGCATCCGCACTTTTGAGACTTATACCCGCAATACACTTGATATCTCGGCCATTCCTATTGTCAAAAAACTTTCTCACCTGCCGATTGTTGCCGATCCCTCGCACGGCACAGGACGCCGCGACAAGGTTGCGCCTATGGGCCGAGCCGCTATTGCTGCCGGCGCTGATGGCCTTTTGATTGAAGTCCACAATTGCCCTGACAAGGCGCTTTCTGACGGTGCGCAGTCACTATATCCTGAGCAGTTTGCGCGGCTCATGGGCGAGCTTCGCGTGATTGCGCCGGCAGTGGGGCGCAAGCTTGTTTAGAATTAATCAATAGTTTTTGGTGCAGGTACTTTGCTGAAGCGTTTGAGCAGCCGCAAGGAAATTACTGTCTTTTGCAATTATGGCGTTCAAGCAAATCACGATTATCGGAACCGGTTTGATCGGGGGATCGCTGGCGCTGGCGCTGAAAGCAGCCGGGTTCTCCGGGAGGATTGTTGGCTGTGACCGCGCTCCGGTTCTGGATCGCGCACGGGGCATGCGTGCCATTGACCTTGGGACGGAAGACCCCGTTGAAGCTGTTGCCGGAAGTGATCTTATCGTGCTGGCCACGCCCGTGGGTGGGATTATCGATCTCATTGAGCGCATCGGCCCCATCGCGCCGCCAGATGCGTTGATCACAGATGTAGGAAGCACTAAGAAAGAAATTCTCGATCGGGCGCGCTCAGTCTTTGGCGACATGGCGTCGCAGCGTTTTCTGGCTGGACATCCCATGGCTGGCAAGGAGCACAGCGGGCTGGAAAATGCGGAAGCAAAATTATTCCTGAATGCCGTATGGTTGCTGGTGCCGCAGGCGCAGCAGGTTTTTGACCGGGGCAAGATAAAGGATTATTGCGATCTGCTGGAGAGCGTTGGCGCGCGGCTGCTGAAGTTGGAGGCGGAGCGGCACGATCAGATGTGCGCATGGGTGAGCCATCTGCCGCAGATGATCGCAACCGGGCTGGCGGCAACGCTGGTGGATGAGTTGGGCGACAATCCTGATCTGCACGCCGTGGGCGGACGCGCGCTGCGGGAGATGACGCGCATTGCTTCCAGCCCTTATTCCATGTGGCGTGACATTGCGCACACCAACACTGCGAACATTGAACGCGCTCTGGCGCGGCTGGAGCAGCGGCTGGCCCATATTCGTGAAAACCTGCGCACGCCGGTGCTGCGAGAAGAGTTTGACCACGCCAACCGGTTTGAGCTCGGCACCAAAGAGGTTGCTGCAACCGTGCTGGTGCTGCCGGGATGGCAAAATTCCGGCCCGCGCCACTGGCAGACTTTGTGGGAGCAGCAGAACCCGATCTTTCTGCGCGTGCAGCAGCGTGACTGGGAGTTTCCGCACCGCGAGTGGTGGCTGGAACGCATTACGGCGGAGGTGAGGCAGGCACCCGCGCCAATCGTCTTTGCCGCGCACAGCCTGGGCTGCATTGCGCTGGCGCACTGGTGCAAAGCTGCGCCGGGCGAGGTGGGCAAGATCAAAGGAGCGCTGCTGGTTGCGCCCGCCGATGTTGATGGCAAAGACGCTCCCAAACAGACAAAAGATTTTGCGCCGGTTCCGCGCGATCCGCTGCCTTTTCCTTCGATCCTGGTGGCCAGCAGCAATGATCCATATCTCAAGCTTGAGCGCGGACACGAGTTTGCCCGCGCCTGGGGCAGCCGCTTTGTCGATATTGGAGCCGCAGGACACATCAACGGTGAGTCCGGCTTGGGCGACTGGCCGGAAGGCAAGCGGTTGCTGAGGCATTTGATAGAAGGCGAGTGAGTTAAAATTATCTGTTTATGAATAAAATGATTTCCAGCGCTGATGAGGCCGTTCGCGATGTAACTGACGGCTCCATGATCATGGTGGGTGGGTTCGGGCTGTGTGGCATTCCAGCCGATTTGATCGACGCCCTGGTCCGCAAGGGCGTAAAGAACCTGACCACGGTTTCTAACAATGCCGGGGTGGATGATTTTGGCCTGGGCAAACTTCTTTATTCCGGCCAAATCAAGAAGCACATTGGATCTTACGTCGGCGAAAATAAATTGTTTGAGCAGATGGTGCTTACCGGCAAAGTGGTGCTGGAACTGAATCCGCAAGGCACGCTGGCGGAGCGCATACGCGCCGGTGGCGCAGGCATTCCGGCATTTTTTACGCCCACGGGCGCGGGCACAGTGGTTTCAGAGGGCAAAGAGATACGCGAGTTTGATGGCCGTCCTTATGTTATGGAGCGTGGCCTGAAAGCTGACTTCGCCCTGATTAAAGCCTGGAAAGCCGATCGTTGGGGCAATCTGATGTTTCGCAAAACGGCGCGGAATTTCAATCCGGTGATGGCGACAGCGGCGCGCGTAACCATTGTAGAAGTAGAAGAGCTTGTAGAGCCGGGCCAACTTGATCCTGACCGCGTGCACCTGCCTAGCGTTTACGTGAAGAGAATTGTGCTGAGCAAGGCGGTCAAGCGGATTGAAAAACGGACGCTGAGGAAGAGGGCCTAGCTTATGGCAACTACACCGGTCAAAGCCGACAAGCAAAAAGACATGGAAAAACGCGAGCGCATCGTCAAGCGGATTGCGCGCGAGATGAAAGACGGTTTTTACGTCAATCTGGGGATCGGCCTGCCAACGCTGGTGGCCAATTACATTGCTCCGGGTGTTGAGGTGATTCTGCAGAGCGAAAACGGCATGCTCGGCGTAGGCCCGTTTCCATTTGAAGGCGACGAAGATCCGGATCTGATCAACGCCAGCAAAGAGACGGTGACAGAAGTTCCAGGCACGGCTTATTTTTCCAGCGCAGAATCGTTTGCCATGATTCGCGGCGGCCACATTGACCTGAGCGTGCTTGGCGCAATGGAAGTGGATGAGCAGGGCAACCTGGCCAACTGGATGATCCCCGGCAAGATGGTGAAAGGCATGGGCGGCGCCATGGACCTGGTTGCGGGCGCGCGGCGCGTGATCATCGCCATGGAGCACACAACAAAAGACGGCGCTCCCAAAATCCTGAAAAAATGCACGCTGCCGCTGACGGGAATGAAAGTCGTGGACACGATTGTTTCCGAAATGGCATTCATCAACGTCACGCCGGAAGGCCTGATACTGGTAGAAGTTGCACCGGGACTGACCGCGGAAGATGTGCAAAAAGCTACCGGAGCAACGCTGATCATCAGCCCTAATTTGAAGACCATGGAGCCGTAAGAAATTACGAAACAACCAAAATCCCTTTTGAGCAATCGGAAGAGAGAGTAGGTTGCTAGGGAGGGAAAGATGCAAGCAGATCGCGCTGAAATATCCTGGGACTCCGGCAAATCAAAATGGATGGTGAAAATCTCTGTTGGTGAAGAAGTGATCCGGCGGTATTGCGATCTTCCGCAGAGCGCGGGAGAGAATGACCTTCGCGCAGCCGCGCAGAAAACGCTGAAAGACGAAGGCTATGAGCCTGAAGGCGTAGCGATCACCATCGAGAACGCACAAGCAGCATAAACGAGCAAAGCAGAAGTTTTGATTTATTCGCTTCTGAGTGCTGCGATGGGATCCACATTCACGGCACCATGCTGAAATGAGGCAAGCTGCGGCGGCAACTGTTTTTGGATGATCTAGGATTACACCAAAGCCGGTGACGCGTCAGCCAGCTCTTTTAGTGAATCGATCAATGGTGGCCGGGCGATTCCTCGCTCAGTGATGATGGCAGCGACATAGCTGTTGGGCGTCACGTCAAAAGCCGGGTTCTCCACCAGCACGCCATCCGGCGCAACCTGCTTGCCTGCATGGTGCGTGACTTCTTTCGGCGAGCGCTGTTCGATCGGAATCTTCTCACCCGTAGGCGTGTTCATGTCCACTGTTGACCACGGTGCGGCGACGTAAAAGGGAATGCCGTGCTCTTTGGCCAGGACTGCAACCGTGTACGTGCCGATCTTGTTGGCGACATCTCCATTCGCCGCGATCCTGTCCGCGCCGACGATTACGGCCTTGATCTTGCCCTGCCGCATCATCGCCCCGGCCATATTGTCGGCAATAACCGTGGTTTGGATTCCATCTTTCATCAGCTCCCATGCGGTCAATCGAGAGCCTTGCAGGAACGGGCGTGTTTCATCGGCAAATACGTGGAGCTTTTTGCCGGAAGCGATTGCCGAGCGGACAACGCCAAGCGCGGTGCCGTATCCGCAAGTTGCCAGCGCCCCGGCGTTGCAATGCGTCAGTATGCCGCCGGAACTTGGCATAAGCGTGGCGCCGTGGCGTCCCATAGCTTGATTGGCGGCAATGTCTTCCACCAGCATCTGCTGCGCTTCTTCCGGGAGCGTAATTTTGATTTGGTGCACGCCTTGCGGAGCGACAGATTCAAACTTCTGCTGCATGCGCCGAATGGCCCAGAAAAGATTCACCGCCGTAGGGCGTGTTTCGCCTATAGCACGGCAAATCTGGCCGAACTCAGTGCGGAGTGACGCAACGTCCTGTGCCCGCGATTGCTTTACGCCCAGCGCGATTCCCATGGCTGCTGCCACGCCAATAGCGGGTGCGCCGCGAACCACCATGTCTCGAATGGCCGTAGCCACTTCCAGATAGGTGCCGCAGGTCACGTAAACTTCTTCAATCGGGAGCCGCGTTTGGTCAATAAAGCGGACGCCCTGGCTGGTCCATTCAACAGTCTTGATCATCTGCTTAGATTGTAATTGGTGCAGCAGGTATGGGGCTATCCACAGAAACAGATAGCTTCTCACACAAGGCAGCAAGCGCAAGCTGTGCCTGATTTGATCGCGCCCGCAGGGAAATGCCTGCTCGGCTAGTTTGGCCGCCGCGGCACCACCTGCTCATCTTCAATCACAAACTGAGCCGGGCAGGTGCTGGAGCCGCAGATGATGGGAATCAGGCCGTGCATTTGCCGGCGAGTAATGAGCCCCAGTGTGCCGCATTCCGGGCAGGAAAGCACGGCCCAATAAGGATCGTCCTGGTCGCCGACCTCGCCCGCGTTTTCCAGAACAAAAATACTTCCCGGCTCCATTTGCTCAGGAAGCCACTCCGTTACGATGTTCAGTTCCGCCACCATGGTCACCTCCGTCAGTCCTCTCCCCACTAACAACCGGCGTGCGCCACCGAAGTTAAGAGCTTCGGCGTTTGCCTGCGCCGCGTGTTGACTGCTTTTGCGCCGGACGCCGGTTGAAAATTTCTGCCCGGATCTCCTTTACCGCGTCACTCAGGCACACGCCCAGCAAAGGCTGGCGCGAGTTCTTGAGCACATCAATCACCTGACGCTCAGAGTTCTCCAGGTAAACGCGTTTTCCATCGGTCAACAAGTGGTATTCAGAGCCGTTGCTTACCGCCTCAGCCAATCGCCGCCCCAGTTCCTTCTGCAGGAACTTCATGATGCGGCGGACCCGCTGCAGCGGAAAGCCCTTGCGCCGCAGGGCGCAAATCACGGCGATCTCCGTGACGTCGTCAAAGGTGTACAACCTTCGCCGGCCATCACGCTGTGGTCGCACAATGCCGCGCTCGTCCCACCACTGAAGCTGCCGCGGCGTAATGCCTGTAAGCCTTACCACCTGCGTCGATGTAAACCGCTGTTCCATCTTTACTAGGAAATGTTTAAAACATTTCCTCACTACAATGTTTGACTCATTTTAGGGGCAGTATCGAGAAAGTCAATAGGAATCGCAAAGGCAGCCGGTTCTGGAAGCGTATACACAGATGAGAAAAGGATGAAGCAGGGAAGAAGTAGGCGCTCAGGAATTTTCTGCCACGGCTGCGGATACATCGGTTGAAGCGCCGCCGCCCACAAAATGCACGACCTCCAGCTTGTCGCCGCTTTTGAGCGCGGTAGTCTCCCAATTGGAACGGGGAACAATCTCCAGGTTCAACTCCACGGCCACGCGATCCGGCTTCATGCCAAGCTGGGCTACAAGCCCAGCCACGGTCAGGCCGTCAGGGAAGTCGCGTTGCTCGCCGTTGATCTGTAGCGTCATCGCTGGTCAATATCCTCGTGTTTTGTCGACAGTATTCAGCAGTGGCTTATCAGCTAGAAATCTTTGCATATTCTCAACAATTAGCCGGTAGTGCCGCTCCCAAAGACGCTCCGTAACAGCCGCGGTATGTGGCGTGATCAGCAGATTATCCAGCAACCAGAAGGACGAATCAGCCGGCAGTGGCTCTTCATTGAAAACGTCAAGCGCGGCGCCGCCAATACGCCGATCTTTCAAGGCTTGGAAAACCGCTGCTTCGTCGATCAGTGGCCCGCGTCCCACGTTGATCAGGTAGGCGTCAGGCTTCATCTTGTTTAACCGCGCTGCATTGATCAGGCCGGTGGTGGCGGGAGTGACTGGTGTGCAAAGCAGAACGTAGTCAGCCTGTGGGAGCAGGCTATCGATTTCCGCAAGGCCATAGACAGCGTCAGCGCCATCAGTCCCTTTGGCGGGATTTTCGCGTATCGCAAGCACCTTCATGCCCAGCGCTTTTGCTCGCGCAGTGAACTCGCGCCCAATACTGCCCATCCCGATAACTAAAACCGTGGCATCGGCAACCTCGCGTGGCCGCGGCTGCTCGTGCCAAAGCTGATCTTGAGACCATGTATGTTTTGCCTGGTATTGCATGGCTTGCGGCAGACGCTTGGCCAAGGCAAGCAGAACTGCAATTGCATGCTCAGCCACCACAGGGCCATGGATACCGGTGGAGTTAGTCACAATCACGCTGCTCTGGATCAGCTCAGGGAACATCAGCTGATGGACAGCCGCTGCGGGAGAGTGAATCCAGCGCAGCTTTTTGGCAGCGACGAACTGCGGCGGCCTGAGTGACCAGCCGATGAATACATCGGTATCCAGTATCTCTTCCGGTACGCGGTCATAGTTCGGCAGTTGTGTAAAGCTGTGTTGAGGAAATTCCTCCTGCAGGCGCTCGCGAATCCATGCGGGCGCGTGCCAAAGTTCAAACGGATGATAGTGGACGATCAAAGTTTTCATCAGATCAGATAGAGCCAGCAAACAGCAATTGGTTTCAGGCCTTTACTACACGCAGATCTTTACCAGTCATCTCTTTGGGCTGATCAAATCCCAGCATTCCCAACACCGTGGGTGAAATATCCTGCAATGAGCCATCCTGCCGCAGAGCAAATTTCTGCGCGTGATCGCTTACCACAATAAACGGCACTGGATTCGTGGTGTGCGCGGTATGCGGGCCGCCGGTAGCTGGATCAATCATCTGCTCGGCGTTGCCATGGTCGGCGGTGATCAGCATTGCGCCGCCGCGGGCGCGCACAGCTTTATAAATCTTGCCCAAGCAGACGTCAACAGTTTCCACAGCCTGAACTGTCGGCGGAATCTTCCCGGAGTGGCCAACCATGTCGGCATTGGCAAAGTTCACAATAACCACGTCGAAGGCTGAATCGTTTGCGGCTTTAATCACGTTTTCTGCAATGCCGGCGGCGGACATCTCCGGCTTCAGATCGTAGGTTGCCACTTTTGGCGAGGGTACCAGAGTGCGATCTTCTCCAGGAAAAGCTTTCTCCACGCCGCCATTGAAGAAATAAGTCACATGCGCATACTTTTCCGTCTCGGCGACGCGTAGATTGCGCAGTTGGTGCTCCGCCATCACATTAGCCAAAATGTTTTTAAGCGAATCCGGTTGCACCACAAAAGGCAGCGCAAACTGCTTGTCATAACGCGTCATGCAGATGTACTTCAGATTTTTTGGCACGCGGCTCCGCGGAATGGCAGCGTCAAGCGCCTCGGCGTCAGGCAGGTCGCGGCCACCCTGCACGGTCAATCTGCTCTCACGCGTAAGACAGCGAGTAATCTGGCGGGCCCGGTCGGCGCGGAAATTGAAATTGATTACAGAATCGTCATCGCGGACCGTAGACAGCGCTGCGCCGCGATTGTCCACGCAGGTGAATGGAATAATGAATTCATCCGTCACGTCGCGATTGTACGAATTTTTCACGCCCTGCGTGGGATCAACGTACTCGCCGCCTTCTGCCTTGCCAGCGACCATGGCATCAAAAGTCTTCAGCTCGCGGTCCCACTTCTTGTCGCGATCCATGGCGTAGTAGCGTCCGCTCACGGTGGCAATTTTACCGACTCCAAGCTCACGCATCTTTTGCTGCAGTTGCTGGATATATCCCGCGCCGTTGATCGGCAACGTGTCCCGGCCATCCATAAAGCAATGAACGTAAGTGCGATCAACGCTGTTCTGTTTGGCCATGCGCAGCAACGCGTAGAGATGGTTCTGGTGCGAGTGCACCCCGCCATCGGAAAGAAGGCCGCAAAGATGCAACTGGCGTCCACCGCTGCGGGCATTTTTCATCGCCTCCAGCAGCACAGGATTGCTGAAAAGATCTCCTTTTTCGACCATGAGATCGATCTTGGTGATGTCCATATAAACGATGCGTCCGGCACCAATGTTGAGATGGCCAACCTCGCTGTTTCCCATCTGCCCATTGGGCAGGCCAACATAGCGACCGCTGGTATGAATCAGCGTGTTGGGATACTCGCGCAGCAGGCGGTCATAGTTCGGCTTGCGCGCAAGAGAAATAGCGTTGGCCTTGGAAGGCGGGGCGTAACCCCAGCCATCGAGAATGATCAGAACGAGTGGACGCACCATAACGAAGGAAAGATTCTAAATGATTGCGCAGGGTTTCATCTGCAGGTGCTGAGACGCGCGGAAGTTCAAAAGTGATAGCATAGGCCGCGCACCCACCTGAGCTGAGGAGACGAATGGCTATGAAGAAGAGGCTGGTTATTGCGCTGTTGGTGTTACTGACTGCTGTACCTGTCGTCATTGCTCAAAATTCTCAAGATAAAGACACGCCTAAGCCGCAGGACACGCAGAACAAAGAAGCGGCTGGGCCGAAAGCCGAGCAGCCGGTAATCCATGAGTTCGTCATCAACAACTTCAAAACGGAAAGCGGCGTGACGCTTCCGCAGGCGAAAGTCGAGTATTGTACCTACGGACACATCAACGCCGCACGCGATAACGTGGTTCTTCTGCCTTCACACTACATGGCGGATTGCCACGGCTACGAGTGGCTGATCGGGAAAGATCGGGCGCTCGATCCGTCAAAGCTCTTTCTGGTGGCGACGGAGATGTTCGGCAACGGGCATTCTTCTTCCCCCAGCAACACGCCGGAGCCGTACCACGGCCCGCGCTTTCCGGTTACAACCATCCGCGACAACGTGGAAGCTGTACACAAGTTGCTGACGGAAGAATTAAAGGTCACGCACCTGAAGGCGATCATCGGTTTTTCCATGGGCGCGCAGCAGGCGTTCCAGTGGGCGGTGAGCTATCCGACATTTGCTGACAGGATTGCGGCTACCGCAGGCACCGCTAAAACTTACGGCCACGGCGTGGTGCGATTGGAAGGCCAGATTGCCGCGATCACCGCTGATGCTGCCTTTGAAAACGGCGATTACAAAACCCAACCGCAGAAAGGCCTGGAAGCTTTTGGCACGGTGTGGGCGGCATGGCTCTTTTCCCAGGAATGGTGGCGCAAAGAGTTGTGGCGTGAAGGTGCGCCTCCGGGAACGACCTTTGAATCAGTGCTGCACGAGTTCCGCACGAACTTTATCCCCGGCGCAGACGCCAACAATCTGATTCTGCAGTGCCGCACCTGGGAGAAGAATGACGTTGGCATGACGCCGGGATTCAATGGCGACGAGGAGAAAGCCCTGCGCTCAATCAAAGTTCCGTTCCTTTATATGCCTTCAGAGACCGATCTTTATTTCCCCATCGGCGACGCGCGCTACGAAGCGCAGTTCATGTCCACGGTGACGCTGACGCCGATTCCATCCCTGTGGGGGCACACCGCCGGCGCTGGGCCCAACCCCACCGATCTGAAATTTTTAAATGACAAGATTGGAGCATTTCTGGGGCAAGGGAAGTAGTTCTTGCAGCGATGGGGCAGATTCAGTCCTCAAAATGGAAACGGCCACCGCTCAGCAAAAGCAGTGGCCGAATTCGCGATACCAGATGAAACGGAACTCAGTAAAGTCCTGCCAGGAGCACTATCGGAATTTCGCTGTGAGACGGCTTACCTGCTTAACGGCGACATAAGAAAGCGTGATTACGCACAGCACTATCAGCAGCAGACGCAGATACGTTGCGCCTGGAACTGAAAGTCCAATTCCGGTTCCAAGCGCAATGTATCCCGCAAGACAGAGCGGGCATTTGGGCAAGAGAATCAGCGTCGCGCCCGGAAGCACCCATCCAGCAATGTCCCGAAAACGTTCGAAGAACCTACGTGACCGCTTGGGACTGTGATCTTCCAAGCGTACTCTGGCCCTCTTGCTTTCCATCCCGCCCTGCCCGATTTCGCAACAGAGATGACTGCTCACGACCTATGCTCCTCCGCGCAGCAGCCAGCCTTGTGCGTTTCGTTTGCTTTGGCTGCCGGACTGTGGCTGTAACGATCGTGATGCCGAACCCACGCCATGGAGAAGGAAAGCGCATCTTCATCACGGCCCTTGGGAGTCATGTCGATGAAGTTGTACGCCCCCAGCAGGATATCGAGCCCGCGCGAGTAAGCCGAATAGGTGTGGAAAATCTCGCCTGCGTCGTTCTTGTAGAAAACGCTGAGGCCGGGCGCTTCCTCACTTGGGAATTCCATCATCCCGTAGTTGTAGTAGACCTTTCCTGTCGCCATCTCCTCTTTGGTGAATGAGACGTGAAAGTCGCGATTGAAACTGTTGCTGTAGGACGAAACCCAGTTGAAGCTCCAGCCCATGCGCTTCTCAAAAGCCTGCAACTGGGCAATCGGCGCTTTTGACACCACGGACATGGAGATGTCCCTGGCATTCAAATGGACGATAAAGCTGTTGAAATGGTCGGCCAGGAACGAACAGCTCGGGCATCCTGCCTCCCAGTCTGGGCCGAACATGAAATGGTAGATGATCAGTTGATTCCGGCCCTCGAAGAGATCAGAAAGGCTTTGCTTGCCCGCAGGGCTGTCGAAGACGTAGTTTTTATCGACCTTGACCCAGGGCAGTTGGCGGCGTTGCGCGCTCAGTTCATCGCGAAGCCGGGTAAAATCTTTCTCTTTTTGGAGCAGCTCTTTGCGGCTGGCAAGCCATTCTGCCGGTGAGACCACCGGATGATTTTCAACGCCTGTGCTGGTAAGTAATTCAGCCATATTATTTCTCCTGATTGATGTTGGTCTTATATTTCTGGCTCATTCATTGGGCCGGGATCTTTCTTCCGCTTGTGCGGTGTTTTTTGTTTCTCAGCGGGTTCGTCGTTTTCAGCCAGCTCTTTGATCCGTAATAGTTCGCTTGACCAAAGTTCATGAAACCGGCTCACCCACCTTTCATAGATCTTGCGAATGGGTACAGCATTCAATGAGTTCATTCGTTGTCTTCCCATCTCGCGCGTCTGTACCAGGCCAGCCTCGCGGAGAACGTCAAGATGTTTCATCACCGCGAAGCGGGTTAATCGCGGGAACGACTCCACGATCTCCGTGGTTGTGCGTGGGCCGTCGCGCAGAAGGTCCAGGATCGTCCGGCGCGTAGTATCAGAGAGGGCCTTCCAGACCGGGTCCAGTTCGTTCGCGATTTCGGGATCATGGCCCACTCGTTACTCGCAGTCCTTCTTCAGTTCACCAAGCATGTGGCCCCAGCCTGAGCCAACGCCCTTCCGGTGCTCAGGATCAATCATGCCGATGGCGCGATGACGTAGCGTCACTTTCGAACCTCCATCCACTGCTTCCACCTTCAGTTCAATGTGGTTTGTCGCCGGGTATGACATGAACATTGGCCCGCTCAACTCCAGGAGCGATGGCGGCTTGATGACTTGCACAAATCCCCAGAGGTGTCCAATGCCGTTGCCCCGGTCGCGATACCAGCGGCCACCCGGTTTTGGCTCCAGCTTCAGGTTCAGCGACTCGCCATCCGGCCTGGTATTGCCTTCTCCAAAGCGGTGCAGCATGGCAGCGAATACTTTATCCGGAGCGGCTTTGATGTTTATGTGCTGTTCAACGTCGAGTGTCAGGTCATCCAGTTTCATGAGTTTTATCTCCTTGATTAGTCTTTTAAGTGCCCAAATCATTATGTGACTAAAAAGTAACGTAACTTTATACTCACGTCAAGAATGAAATTAGGCTTGTTTTCAGCCAGTTAGAGTTTTCTGGAAAATCCCACAGCCGTCCCTTAAGCTAAATGAACATGTTCAATTATTTTCTTGACCGGGGCTGCTTTTCTCTGGATAATTGAACGCGTTCAATTTAAGGGGAATGACAATGACTGAAGCGACAGGGAAATCCGGGCTATCGAAAAAGTCCAACTTGCTGATCTTTGGAGCAGTAATAGGCGCTCTTTATGGCTTTGGCTTGCGCCTGCTGGCCAGCCTGCATCCGGCAGGCTTTGAAGTCATGACCATGTCTTTTACCTGCTTTATGCCGTTTGCCATGGGAGTCATTACCGTTTATGTAGCTGAGTTGAAGGGGCCGCAGCGGATATGGGTGTGGCTGGTATTGCCCTGGTTGCCGGTGACCGCTGCGCTGGCAGCAACCATGCTGGCGCTGCTGGAAGGGCTGATTTGCGTGGTGATATTTGCTCCGTTGGCTTTGGTTCTTGCCACCATCGGTGGCATTGCCGGCGGTGTTGCGGGGCGCATGATCCGGTCTCGACAGGCAAAGAATTTTACAGTTGCGTGCGTCATGGTTCTGCCTCTCTTTACGGCAAGCTGGGAGAAGCAGGTCTTCTACCAGATGGATTTTCAGCAGGTAGAAAATGTGATCGATATACAAGCGCCGCCCGAGTTGGTTTGGCAAAACATTGAGCGCGTTCCAGCGATCAAGACAGCCGAACTGCCGGATTCGTGGACGCGAAGAATAGGATTTCCTGATCCTGTTGAGGCGACTCTGTCCCATGAAGGTGTTGGCGGAGTGCGCAATGCTTCGTTCACCGGCGGGCTCTTCTTTATTGAGACGGTTGACAAGTGGGAGCCGCAGCACCGCCTGGCATTTACCATTGCAGCGCAGACGGACCAGATCCCAGCCACAACGTTGGATGAGCACGTTCGGGTCGGCGGCCCTTACTTTGACGTGCTGCGAGGCGAATATCGTTTGGAATCTCTCGGCAATGGCGTAACGCGGTTGCATCTCTCCAGCCGGCATCGCATCTCGACTGACTTTAACTGGTATGCGCATCTATGGACTGACGCGATCATGTCAGACCTGCAAAAAAGAATTCTCCACGTGATCAAGCAGCGGTGTGAGGGAAGCAGCACCCTATCGCTTAATGAAGGCATGTCCCAGTGCTAAAAAGAGAAGGGCTGCTTGAAGAGGCTTACTTCCAGAGCACGTACTTTCCGCCGTTGGTAAAGATAATCACCAAATTCATTACCAGTAGCATGAGGTCGTAGTGCCAGCCATCTGTGCCGTTTTTGCCCCAGAAACCGGTCTTCCAGAGGAACATCTTTTTCTGGATCGCGCCCAGCATCACCAGTATCAGACCTGCGGCGGCAAGCTGGGTAAGAACGCCGAAAATTACGCCCAGAGCGCCTGCGAGTTCAGCAGCGCCCAGAAATGCGGTAAAGCCCTTGCTCATGCCAATGCTTTTGCTGCGGCCTTCAGGATCGCGGAGATGGCCCCAGCCGCTGGAAGCAAAAACAGCGCCCACCATGAGGCGGAGCAGCAGAAATCCAAGGTCAGCGAATTGAGCAAGCTGAGGAAACAGGACGTCAACTCCTTTAAAAAGCGTTGAGCCCGAGAGGATTACTTCAACTTAACCAGGCCGACCACGTCTCCGCCATTGCTATCAATCGCATGGACCCACACGTTGCCAAAAGCGTCTTTTAACTCCGGATACTGGGCCACCAGCGCATTGGCCAGATTGCGCGCATCGGTTTGCGTGGCGTTGAAGTCAGAGGTGCTGGGCACGCTGTACTTCACCGCAAGATCAAAAGTTTTGTCGTTCTTGTAGGGGGACATGTCTGTGATGGTGTAGGTCTTGCCGTTGGCCGTGTAAGACACCGGCTTGCCATTCACCGGAATATCCTGGGGAAGGACCTTATTGGACTCTTCCTGGATATTGCCCAGCAAAGTAGTGTTCATGGAAGGGATTGGCGCCAGCAATTCCCACGAGGTCAAATAATAAAACCAGGCGTTATGGGACTGGCCTTTGTTTCTGTAATCGCGGGCCTGCTTCAAAAACCAGATGCCATCATGGCCGTCGGCTGACTCAGGACGGATCTGCAAACCTGCCAGCTTCCAGCCGCCCATATCCTGAAAAATGGTGGTGAGCGCGAACGGGCCTTTGTTGCCGACAAAATCCTGGATTACCACGGCGTACTTGCCGGTAGCTCCCGGGAAGGCAAATTGCGCGCCGCCTGAGCTGGTGCCCTTAGCGCCGTAAACACCGCAATAAAAAGTGCCGTCGGGACTGGGAGTTGTGCCGCTATCAAGCAGGAAGTAGGTCCGCAGTTGATCTTTTGCGCCGGCGAAGGCGTCCTTATTGTCATTGATTGCAGCGGCAATGCCGTTGAAATTGGACTGGAGCTGCGGCACCGAATTTGTCTTAAGCGTATTAACATCGCCGCGCGATGCCTGGTCATAAGCCTGTTGCGCAGCAGCTTCAATTGCAGTACGGCTCTGTGCTGGGATCTCATCACGGCCCGAGCAAGTCTGTGACCACGCGGGAAGGCTGGCCACTGCCGCCAGCAGAAACGCTGCAAGAGTCTTCAACGTAAAATGCCTCATAAAAATGCGCTGCTCCGGTTCGTATCTTTAAGATGCTTCCAGCAGAAAAGCAGATGTATGCGTGTATGTGTAACTCATAGGCAAATATACGCTTTGACCCCGCGGTGGAGAAAGTGGTTTGAGCAAGTGCCTGGCCGAACTGGGGGATGGGATTAAGAGCAGAAATCAAGAGTAATTCATAAATAACGGGCAAACCATGGCATTATCAAGCGTTCTGTGTTCGTAAGGAGTAAAATTCAAGGAAGAGTTTTCTTGAATAGTCGGGTTCGAATCTCTAGTATGGCGCGGTTTTCCTCAATCATTTGCGGGTGCGTTTTTGTGGTTGCCACAGTGGCGGCAGCTTTCGCCCAAGGGGGCCGTCCCATGGTTCCCAAGCGGCCAGACCAGATGCAGGCGCAGCCCAGTTATCCTGTGCAACAACCAGGCACAGCAGCAGTTACGGCACAGCCGATGAACCAGCAACAGATGAACCAGCAACAGAGGCCGGGCGTGCCCAATCCATATCCGCAAGCCGGCCAGCAACAACCTCAACAAACTGGTCAGCAACAACCGGCTACTCAAGCTGCCGAGCCGCCGCCAACCACACCTGCAACGCCGCCGGAAGTAACCTACCGCGACGGAATGTTGACAGTGCAGGCGGCTAATTCCACGCTGAACAGTGTTGTAACTGCCATAAGAAACAAAACCGGGATTGAGTTTGAAGGCTGGGAAAACGTTCCTGATCGCGTGGTTCTTTCTGTTGGACCGGCGCCGGCTGGAGAAGTTCTTTCCGCGATTTTTAGTGGATCAAGATTTGACTTTGTCGCCGTAGGAAGGCCGGACAGTCCCGGCATTGTGCAGCGCGTGATTCTGACCCCCAAGAACCAGCCTGGAGCCGGAGCAACCACAGCGCAGCAACGGCCTGTGCCGCAGAACACTGTGCAGCAAGCCGAGGATGAAGACAATTCCACTGATGACCAGGGGAATGGAGGCGATCCACAAGACGTTGCAGCACAGCCTCCTGCACCGCCCCAAACACAGGCTCCGCCGGAGAATCAGCAGCAAACCCAGCAGCCTAAAACGCCCGAACAGCTATTCCAGGAACTGCAGGAGATGCGCAAGCAGCAAGAGCAGCAACAACAGGGCATAACGCCAAATCCGGCCCAGGTTCCGCGTAAGACACCGCCGCTGAACTGAAACCCTTGAACGCACGTGAGAGGGTCTTTTATTGGCGCAAATTGCGGCATTGACTGCAGAGAGCCAACTCAGCAGAGTTGGGCCTGACGATCGAGAAAACTGAATAGCGTAAGAATGACGTGGTAAAGGGGAAGTCCTTCGCTTTCGGGAAGGAGTTACCCTAAAACTTTAGTGACTTGCCGTGCTGGCAATTACCGCCGTGGCAGGAGCTTTTGCCTCTTCCGGCTTATGCGCGAAAGCGTGCAGGATCGCGCTGATAACAGCGTAGCCGCAAGCAATACCAAAGGCGAGTGAAAACAGAATGGTAAAGAGCACGGTGGAG
>DASTCT010000072.1:0-2347 GCA_035710845.1 Candidatus Angelobacter sp. | reverse complement strand
TTTTGGCAATCAAGAATCCGTTTCTCGATGCCAATCGCTATCCAGACCGCGCTGCTGATGCGCTGAAAGATCGGCTGGCCACCCTGCACAAAGTAAAGCGTGAACAGGTTCTTCTGGGCACGGGATCAACTGAAATATTGCGCATGGCAGCGTGTGCGTTCACCGGCCCGAGTAAGAAATTGGTGATGGCATCGCCAACGTTTGAAGCCATTGAGTTTTACGCTAAGGCCGTAAAAGCGGATGTTGTGAAGATCCAGTTGGCCTCCAGCTACGCGCATCAGCTTGCGCAGATGGCTGAGGCCGTTGGCAAAGATGGCGGGCTGATTTACATTTGCAATCCCAACAATCCAACGGCAAGCCTGACGCCTCGGCGCAGCCTGGAAAATTTTATTCGCAGCCTTCCGCCCAATACTTATGTGTTGATGGATGAGGCTTATCACGACTTTGTCCCCGTCTCCGCCGACTACATCTCATTCCTGCAAACACCGGTGGATATGGACCGAACGATTGTGGCACGCACGTTTTCCAAGGTTTATGGCATGGCAGGGCTGCGGCTGGGATTTGGTGTTGCTTCTGCCAATACCATCAAGCTTCTGCAGCAGCATAAACTTGAAGACAATGCCAATATTCTTGCTGTGCGCTCCGCGCATACCTCTCTGGACAACGATGACGAACACGAGGAAGCAGTGAGGCGCAATGCCAACGATCGCGAAGAGTTCCTGCGCCAGGCTGCTTCGCGCAAACTGCAGGTCATCCCTTCCTGGACCAACTTTGTCATGATCAATACTCAGAAGCCGGTGCGCACGGTGATTGACTATTTCAAGAGCAACAATATCCGCATTGGCCGGCCGTTTCCGCCCATGGACACATTTGCCAGAGTCTCACTGGGCAAGCCGGATGAGATGAAGACGTTCTGGCAGGTTTGGGACAAGATGAAAAGTTAGACCAGCTCCGGTTTTTAAGCTGCAAACGTGCGGCTCTGGCGAACCAGCCAGGCCAACTCTCTATTAAAGACAACTCCGCCTGTCTCCCGCACTTCTCATCAAGGTTGGAAATTTTTTAAATTATTTTGAGAGGTGCTCTTATGCCGATCCTCGCCCACACTGCCAGATGGGCCACTGACAAAATGCCCAAAGTGATTGAACCAAAAGCCCACGCCATCATTGACTACGCCATGGCTGCTTCATTCTTTGGCATGGCTGCATTTTTCTGGCGTCGCAATAAGCGCGCTGCCATCAGCTCACTGGTTTGCGGCGCTGCAGAAACTGTTACCGCGCTATGCACGGATTATCCCGGTGGAGTGGTCCGCGAAATTTCTTTTGAGACCCACGGCGCAATTGATTTCGGCCTATGTGGCATGGTGGCAAGCCTGCCCGGCATGCTTCGCTTCAGTGACGAGCCGGAGTCTCGCTTCTTCCGCATACAGGGAATCGCGATGGCCGCTGTTACCGGCCTTACCGATTTCACTGGCACTGGCAAAGGCGGACAGCTCAAGGAAGTTGATGAGCACGCGGCGTGAAGAGCAGCAATTAGCAATCAGCAATTAGCATTCAGTCCCTCTTTGAAATCCCGGGGCAAAGCCGATCTTGCCAAGCGTTTTTCGCGTGGGTTTAGGAGAAGCAAGGAATCCATATTGCTCACGATAATTTCCTTGTCTCGTGACTAGCCGGTCTGCACGGACTTAGCAAAACTACGTACCTCCTTTCGGAAACGATTGGCGCTTGTTCCGATGAGTTCATTTTGGCTATAGAGATCCCTCGCTACGCTCGGGATTGCAGAAGGGCTGAATGCTGTGCTGTTAGCTCATTGTGAACGATAGTGATCCCTCGCTGCGCTTCGGGATTGCAGAAAGGGCTAACTGCTGATAACTGATTGCTGTTGGCTGATCGCTTTTCTCCCTTTCCACAAGCAACTGCGCTATACTCCGCTGTAACGTCATTCCCTGAGGTGCTGTGCATTCATGTCACTCAAATTAGCTCGTGAAATGGAACCAGAGACGGAACCCAGAACTATCAGTGACGATTTTCCCGCGCTGGAAGAAAAAATCTACAAAGCCATTGAGTTGCTGAGATCGGCACGCGAGGGCAAAGCGGCCGCAGAACGCGATTCGCAACGCCTGCGCGAGCAACTGGAGCAACGCGAAGAAGAGCTCGACGTTCTGCGCGGAGAGATGGTCTCACTGCGCAAGGAGCGCGAAGAGGTCCGGGCTCGCGTGGAAAAAATGCTGAAACAGATGGACGCGATGGTGGCTGAAGGCTGATGCCGGCCGTCGCCCAGCATATGACCACCACGCAGTTTGAGCTGCATGGGTATGATGTGGTGCGCACGCTGGGCGTGGTTCGCGGCA
>DASTCT010000071.1:0-4950 GCA_035710845.1 Candidatus Angelobacter sp. | reverse complement strand
TTGCGTGAAGGATCGCTCTCTTCGTCGCCGCCCCGCATCAACTGGATCCCGGTGTAAATCAGGAAGACGCCAAAGACATAGAGAATCCAGTGAAAGCGCCGGACGAGCGCCACTCCCGCGATGATAAATATCCCGCGCATGATGAGCGCGCCAATAATCCCCCAGAAAAGAACCGTCTTTTCTTCTTCTGCTGGAACTTTAAAATAAGCAAACAACAATATGAAAACAAAAAGATTATCAACGCTAAGCGCTTCTTCCAGCAGATAGCCGGTTGCGAACTCCAGCGCTTTCGTGGGTCCCATCCATTGCCATATAAAGATGCCGAAGGCGGCAGCCAGCCCGATCCAAAAAGCGCACATGAGCAATGCTTTTTTGAAAGCAATGGCATGATGGCCTCGGCTCAAGACTCCGAGATCAAAAAAGAGCAGAGCTAAAATCACCGCGTTAAAGACGATCCAGAATCCGATTTGCATGAGGGGCTTAGTGTGCGCGGCCGCGCTTTCCGTCAACCCAGGCTGACCATAGATCAAATGCTTTTAACTGATCGTCGAGATGGGTTTCCTTGATCAAGGATTCAATCTGCTTGCGATCCTGGCGCGGGCCCAGGCGCTCGGGATTATCGGCGATGGCAAAGGTCAGATACGCCGCAATGGCAATGTGCGTTCTGAGTTGGGGCAGATCAACTTTGTCATAGGTATCAGATTCGGCGTGATAGTTGATGAGGTAATTGGCTTCTTCCTGATTGGCCACAAGATTGGGCACGCCTTCCAGCAGGAAATCCATATTGTCTGTTCCGACGAAAGCATCGGTGGTTAACGTATTGGCGCCAAATCGAGCGATTGGCGGCAGCAAGCGCATAACCGGATCAACCAAGTCCTTGCGCCCGCCGAGCGAGAAGCCGGTGGTCTGGCCTGTGCCTTCATCCCAGGTAAGCATGGCCACGGTGTTATCAAGCTCTGCCTGGTGAGCGCGAGTATACGCAAAAGAACCGATGTTGATCTCTTCTTCGCCGGTAAACAACACAAAGCGAATGGTGCGTCGCGGCGGCTGGCCGGCAGCTTTGATGGCGCGCAAAGCCTCAATGACCAAAGCAGCGTTGCAACCGTTATCGAGCGCGCCAGTTCCGAGCTCCCATGAATCAAGGTGCGCGCCAATCACCACAAATTCGTTGGGCTTTTCACGTCCGCGGATTTCCGCCACCACGTTGTAAGCCTTGATTGGCCCACCAACGTGGTTGGGGATGGAATAATTCATGCGAACTTTTTCTCCAGCGGCCAGCAGGCGGTCGATGTGCTCGCCATCCTCCCGTGCCAGCAGCATTTGTGGGTAATTGTTGATGTGATCATTGAAGCTGCCGATGTGGCGATAAAGAAGGTCCTGATTGCGCGTAGAGATGAACGCAATAGCCGTAGCGCCAGCTTTTTTGGCGGCGCTGAGCTTTGTCGCCTGGGTCAGATACTCCTCAAAAAGATCGTCCCAGGTTTTCATGTTGTTGGAGTGGACCAGGGCAATCGCGCCGTGAAGATTGCCGGCTTTTTCAAAGTCTTCAGCTTTGCCGAATCCGACGTCGACCACGGGCAGGCCAGCAGCGGGCGAGGTTGCAGGAGCAGTCCAGGTAAGCGAGACCGCGCGAACGTGGAAGCGTACGGGGCTGATGACATCCACTTGAGTGTTGCCCTCAGTCCATGAGGCGGCAAGCTCTGTCGGCTCAGTATGGACATTCTCACCACCGGCGGCTTTGAAGGCATCAACGCCCCATTGCACTGCGCGATTCATGGATGGCGTGCCGGGGATGCGGCCGCCGATCTCATCGGTAAGCGTACGCAGGTTTTTTTCCAGCGTAGGCGACTGCTGCCCTTCCGCAATCAGCTTAGCGGCGGGAATTTGCGCAGCTGCGTATGACGCCAGCAACAACAGCCCTAAAGCTC
The DNA here is from genome assembly GCA_035710845.1 of Candidatus Angelobacter sp. Taxonomy (GTDB): domain Bacteria; phylum Acidobacteriota; class Terriglobia; order Terriglobales; family Acidobacteriaceae; genus Angelobacter. The sequence goes on along the minus strand of DASTCT010000071.1, from coordinate 3,022 downwards.
TGAGAATTCTCATGCGGCGATTATAGCGGGTGAGCTGCTGGCCCTATTTCTTCTTGGCCGGAGTTGCGCTCTTGGCCGGAGTCATCATGTTCGCTGGAGCGGCAGATGCAGGCGAAGCAGCACAATAGCGCAGCTTGAGCACCGGCGTACTGCTGCCTTCAAGCGCGGTGAGCACGTAAAGGCCGTCATACTCGTTTTCACCGATAGGCGGGATCGTGCCCGCTTGCACGCGCTGGATCACAAAGGGCAGAGTATCGCTGTGCCCAACCACCAACGCATTGCCGCCTGCGCCATAAAACACATCTTTTACCAGTGTGTTGGGATCTTTTGCCGGAACCACAACCGGCTTAATGCCAAGCGCTTTAGCCAAGGGCTCTGCCGTTTGCTGCGTACGTTTGACGTCAGAAACATAAATCCGTTTAATGCCTGCGTCCTTCAGCACATGGGCAAGGCATTCAGCGCGCTGCTGGCCTTGAGGACTCAATAGAGCATCGGGATCGTTGGAAGCTTTTTCAGCGTGACGGACCAGGACAATCGTAGTTGCGGGCTGTTGCTGCTGGGCAATGGCAATCTGGCCCAGCACTAAAGCGGTAAGCCCCAGGCGGATAAGCAAGCGTTTCATTGGATGTTAACTCCATGTATTCAAAAATTTATGTAGCAGGTTCTGGCCGAACTTCAACCTTAACTTGAACGCACAATAAGCCGGTAATTTGCGCAATCTTCGGTTGCTACGGCAACTATTTTTGCGGAGCCGGTGAAGTGTTCTCCGCCATGCCATTGATCAGCCGGATAGCTTCCAGGACCACGTCGCCGCTTACCTGCAGGCTCTTGACGCTGAGCTTATCCACCGTATCTTCCGTGGTGTGATGATAGCTATCGTTGTAGCCGTAATTAATGTCAATGATGTCGGCCACTGGAACGCCAATGTGCAGAAAGGGGAGATGGTCGTCTTCAACAGGCAGCGTATCCGCAAAGAAAAACGATTGATATCCCAGGCGGGTAGCTGCCTGCAAAACCAGATCTTCAACCCAGGGCGTACCGTTCTCGGCGCGAGAGATGTTCAGATCAGCATCGCCGATCATATCCAGCAGCAGGAATGCTTTGATTTTTTTGCTGGTGCCATCGCCCTGCCATTTGTGCGCCAGGTGGCGGCTGCCCCACAGCGCATCATTGGTGTTCCACTGCTTCTTCATGGATTCTTCGCCATCCAGGAATGCCAGCCAAATGCTGTTCCCTTCCAGCTTTTTGCCGCGAAGCTGGTCACCAATTGCCAGCAAGAGCGCCGAGGTGCAAGCGCCGTCATTGGCGCCGACAAAGCTCGTATCCTTGAGCCAATAATTTGTTTCGTAATGTGAAGCCAGAACAATGATGCCATCTTTTGTGCCGGGGAACTTGGCCTCGATGTTGATCATGGGAATTTTGCCGATTGAAGTCTCCGCGACAAAGGAATCTTCTTCCACATGATCATTTTTCAGCTTGTTCTTGATATAGGAGCGGACCTTCTCGATGGCTTTGCTCGTGTCCGGGCGTGGGCCAAAGGAGACTATCTCCTTGGTGTATTGCATGGCGCGCGCGGCATCAACATGCATCACTGGGCCTACAGGCTCCTTGATTTGAGGAGTTGGAGACTGCGATTCCGGCTGTGCAGCCGACGCTTCGCTGGGGGAAGAACTTGCTTTGTCCTTTGAGCACCCAAGCACGGTCAAGGCAAGAACCAATACCAGACACCAACCAGTACGTGCACGCGAGATCACGCTTGCGCTCCTTAAACGGTGGCGATTTGCCCAGCAACCGGCGCGGACAGAAGCCCGCGCACGGAGCCGAACGTTACAAGTTTATTCTAAGCCTTGTTGTTTGCGCTTTTCCCTCCGCTTACGCCGCTGCTTGGGATGGACCAGCCACACGAGGCCGATGCTCATGACATAGAGAAGGACCATGGGAGCGGCGTAGATGGTCAGATTCAGGATATCGGTAGTCGGGCTGAGTATGGCTGCGGCGGTAACACAGATCAGCACAGCTCCGCGGATGTGCTTGAAGAGGAACTTGGCATTCACTACGCCCATCATTCCAGCAAAGCCGAGCACAATAGGCATCTCAAAGATGATGGCGAGTCCCAAAATAATGGTCAGGAACAGCTTGGTGTAGGCATCAATGGTGATGGTGGCATGGAAAGCCTGTCCGTAGCTGCCGATCAAAAAATCCATCGCCACTGGAAAGATGACTTTATATCCGAAGTATCCTCCAGCCAGAAAAAGCCCCACGGAGAGAAAAAGGAACGGCAGAACGAAGCGCTTCTCATTGCGATAAAGCCCGGGTGAGATAAAGCTCCAAACCTGATACAGGATGACTGGAGAAGCCAGGAAAATGCCCGCCATCAGGCCGACTTTTAGATACAGGTTGAAAGGATCAGTAGGGCTGAGATAGCTCAGATGAGGATCAATGTTGTATTTCTTGAATACAGTGATGATCGGCTTCTCAATTAACGGATAGATTTTGTCCTGGGCAAAATACCAGCAAACGCCGAAACCAATTGCCACCGCAGCCAGGGAGCGAATGATGCATTTACGCAGCTCTTCCAGGTGCTGCAAAATACTCATAGAGCCCATCTGCCGTAATTCTTGCTCTATTTCTTTCTGTTCCTTGGGGTCTACTGCAAGCTCAGGCATCGTAATCCTGTGGGACCGTGTTCTTTATACGCTCGGTCAGGCGATTGAGGGCGCCTTGAATGGAAAGGTCTTCGTCACTATTAATTTTTGCGATCTCCGGCTCAAGGTGCTTAACAGGATTGACCTCTTCCAACTCCATCTTGCGGATCTCATCCTGAATCTGCCCCTGAAATTCATTACTTGCCTTTTTAAATTCAGCCAAAAACTTGCCCCATGTACGGGCAAGCTCCGGTAACTTCCTGGGCCCAAATAAGATGAGTGCCAGAAGCATTATGAAAATTAACTCGCCAGAAAACCCAAAATCCATAGCTCGACCAACCTAATGATACCCCAGTATTTCTTAAAAAACCGCCGCA
>DASTCT010000070.1:0-112313 GCA_035710845.1 Candidatus Angelobacter sp. | reverse complement strand
GGATCCTACTTGTACGGCGCGGCCTTGCGATCCGTAGATCGCTGCTGCTTTACGAATTTCCACAATGACATCAAGAGACAGCTCATAGGTCTTTGGTTGAGTTGCGGGAGTATCCTCACCCCGGCGCATGGGCGTGAGCTTGACGGCCTTCTTGTCCTTTTCAACACTTGGCGACATATTGGCAGCTCTGTTTGAGTAGAGCAGTGGTTAACCATCTATCCCTGGCAATGTCTTGACCCGGAGTTTGTCTGGAAGGATGACACCTTAAGGTGGAAAAGTCAATATAGGGAAAAAGAGACAATACTACAAAACAATGGTAGGCGCTAAACATCAAGGAAACAGCAAAACAGCGAAAATGGCTTGGCGGATTTTGCGGGAAATCCGCACAAGCCATTCTCTTCCCCGGAACCTGACTAGCGAAGCAATTTACTGCGTCGTGAAAAAGATGTCGTAGGCTTTTTGGCCCACGGGGTCATCTCCTTTTTGAGTAACTTGGTTAATACGAGCCTTGTATCGGAACAAGTTTCCGTAATCGTCGGTTCGTTCGGACAATGAGTAATCAAGGTTGATTGAGAACACTCCAAGTTGGGGCAATGTATAAAGTTCCTCGGGTTGACACACGCCATCATGGTTCTCATCCAGCCATAATCGGAGAGATGAGAATATTTGATCATTCTGGTCAATCACTCCATCGCCGTTTCCACCGTGGTCCGGTTGATCGTATACCGCTAAAGCCGCGTAACCGTTCGGCGTGGCGGAAGGCGGCTGCGGCGTGAAATTGCCGAAGAGCTGCTGCCCATTGGTGACACTTCCGTCAGATCGCGGCAAAACCAGAAACGCATTCCCCGATCCGGGCTGAGTCCACCCCAAACGGATCGGCGTGCCGGTTCCGGCTATATCGAACAGAACACCATTCGCGGCACTGGTGAGATGATACCCATTCCCGCTGGTATCAATGATGATCGGAGAAGCGCATGGATTAGCAGTCTCACCATCCGTGTGTCCGAAGCGGAGCTCCGGGGTACCGTCAGGATTTGCACACGGAGTCGGAGTTGGTGTAGGCGGAGGCGGAGGTGGCGGTGGCGGAGCACATGCCTGTCCCGAGCACTGGTGAAAGTCCTCGTGTGTAAATCCCCGAATACACGGCTGTGCTGAAGTGCCGATTGTCTGGTCCGTCGCATCGTTAAAAAATTGATTGTTCCCCGCTGCGCCTGTGCCACTCGCATCGGTTGCAGTAGTAGTGTGCATATTCATTATTGGGTTACAACGCAATCCGCTCACGGGCCCACATTGTCCGCTGCCAGTGACCGTTGTGGTATCCGAGAAATATGGACCGGCACCGGCTTGTGCGCTTCCTGAAGTGTACGTACAGTTAATTGAATAGTTGTCTGTAATGCTAACTGGTACGCCAGCAAGCATTCCGGTAGCGGGATCAGGGCACTGAAATTTGTTCGTGCTCTGTTCTGAAACCAAGGTGAAATTGGGCTGACTGCATTGCTGTGCTTGCAACACCAAGGACATGAAGAAGGTCATCAGAACTAGAATGTAACGCATCGGTTTATCTTGACCTCCTCAGTAAGGCATGGGCGGACATCGCCTGGGAATCACCGTATTTGTCCCTAGCGTATTGAATTAGGGAGGACTTGCCCTTCTCGCTTCCACTCCGTTCCAAATCGGCGATGATTACGGCCAGTTCGGTCTCTGAGGCATGATCCCCGGTTTTATGTTTTGCCTGTTCCATCAATGTGCGAAGCTGGTTAACGGCCATGCCACGAGCGTCGGGCGTTACAGTATTAGCTGCGGCGGCATTAATGATCTCAGCGGCCTTTTGGTCAGCGATGATACAGTTGCGCCGGAAACTCGACAGTCGCGCTAAAGCAGCTCCGTTTTCTACCACGTCAGCAGTTGCATCAAAGTATGCAACTACATCCAGCTTGGCTGATACCGCTACCGCTAGATTGTCGGAACTTCCGCGCGATGGTAGATCTAGGCGTTCTTCGTACCGTCCTTGCGGATGCAGTGCTCCGTCATCATCAAGGCCCAGTCTCTGCCGCAGAATAATTGATTGCAACAAATCCACCATTCTTTCATAGTGGTACTGCTGGCCATTCTGGTAGGTCACATCGATTGACAGATTAAAGCCCGTAATATCTTTATTTGAGTTGTTCACTATACGCACGAATGCCAGGCGCGTGCCTTTCTCAAAGCGTACGTTGTCTACAACAGCACCGATCTGTGCTGCCGATAGTTGGGCGCTAGCTGTGCCCAACATAAATAGGGATACTGCCATTGCCACTACTGTCTTCAACCGCATCACACTATCCTCACTTTCTCTTGCCTCTCAGGACTGGAGCAACCGCTCTCGGGGGCGATGGGTTACGGGCAGAACGCATACGGTAACATCTACCCGCTAACACGCAATTACTCTTACTTCAGTTGTTCTGAAATCCGAAATTAGAGCCTGGCCGGCTGTTTGCGGTCGAGGCGTACACCCAAACCGTTTATTGATCAGCGACTTTTGTAAGAGCACTGCACACGTATAACTGACCCCACCTGTAGGTGTCAAGAATATAAGAGAAAATTTAGGGAGAAGGTGCTAGGACGCCTTTAGGCCCACGTGTATCTCACATCCACAACAGCGGTTGCGTGAATTTATTGTTCCGCGTAAACCAGGAACCCGAAATGTAAAAAGAGCATGTGGCGTTGTAAGCGAATGAAACGCGTAAAATTCTCACATTTGGAACGGCTGGGAATTCAATAAGAGGTCTGGGGTTAGGGTCTTATCCTTTAACCAACGCGAAGGGACGAATATCCGGTCGCGTAATGCGAAAGGAGAATAAGATGAGAAACAGGATCGTCAGACTTCTACTCGTAGTGGGATTGCTTCTGGCAAGCGGCTCAATTGCCGTTCAGGCAGATACGACGCCGGCGCCTATTTGTTATCCCAGACCATGCGAGATGAAGTAACAATCACTCAATAAGACTTAGTTGTTTGCAATGGGTGGCTGGTTTAAGCTGGCCACTCACTTCTCATGTGGAACAACGACGCAGTATTCGTGCTTATCGGACCTGCCGTTTCTGTGTGGCTCATCTGGATCCTCATTAGACGACACTTGTACCGCGAATTTCCCTGGTTCTTTGGATACCTGAGTGTCGTTATCTTCGTGTCTGGAGTCCGTTTCTGGGCGATTCATGGTGATTACGTCACTTTTTACAAGATTTTTTGGTTCAGCGAAGGTGTTTATGCTTTGCTCGCCCTTCTGGCTCTTCATGAAGCCTTTCGCTGTGTGTTCAGCGAGTTTTATGAGATCTGGTCCTGGTTTTGGCTTGTGTTTCCCAGTGCTGTAGGTGTCTTGGCCTTCATAAAAGTCATAGAGGGACTCAATCATCCTCCAGTCCCTATGCCACGGATCGTTGCCCTGGTACTTTCGATCGCTGCGACCGTGAATTGGGTGCAAGTCGCATTGTTCGTGGTTATGTGCATGCTCGTATGGCTGGTAGGCAACTGGGAATATTACCCGGTTGGGATCGTGACCGGATTTGCAATATTGGCGCTTGGCTCTTGGGCTGCTTTAGCCTCAGTTTCGGTATTCGGAACAAAATTCAGTGCTATTGGAAAATATGGCCTGCCGCTGGCATATTTCATAGCTGTATTGGTGTGGGTGAGAACCTTTATACGAAAGCCAAACCCGGAAAGATGGGAACAATGGAAGAAGGTCACTCCAGAGCAGATGTTAGCGGAAATCAATGGATATCTCAAAATACTGAAGGGCAAAAGATCTAAGGAATGAAGTCGGCCTTTACGGATGTTGTTATCTGTTTCTTAGCTGCCGCTGTTTTGTTGATCATCAAGCGGTTCATTTATGGCTTTTCCGAGCGCACGCTAAGAGACGTTATCCCATTCCTGCGCCGTATAATTCTGGAAGACCTTCAGAATCTTCTGCACCCGGAAGTTGAAGATCACATTCGAGCAACATCTTCAAGAAAACATTTCAAGAGAATGCAATGGAAGCGCATCAAGCTTGCCCTGCAATATCTGGGAGATCTCGGGGAAAACGCCGCAATCGTTCATGCATGGGCCCAGTACGAACGAAAGCTAAGCATCCAGTTTCCCGATCCCGAACGCAAACGTGCCAGCATTGAGCTAATTACCGCTTGCATTCAATCGAGATTCAGCGCTACGCGCATGAGATTTACGCTCCATTGCTGGCTTATAAGAATGGCATTCCTTCCTTTCCTGCCTCCACCAAGTTTCAGGGAGCTGGAGCAAAGGGGCAGCTTCGACATCTTCGCATTGTATGAACAGATGAAAAAGGCAGCCGGCGAACTCAGCCTGGCTTACGGCCAAAGCTTCTATGATGAGTTATTTGAGGTCTTGTAATGGTCGTCTCGCCTGAGTCAAGGCAATCGGCCAATGCGCGCGTTGTTAATAGGCCAGGAGGGACCGTGGGCAGAGAACAAGGCAACCGGCGCATGATGCAGGTCGACAAGCTGCTGGCCATTACAGGCTTCGCAGGTCCAGTGCTGTCTGTATTTGTTTGGAAACTAAGCGGCAACGAAGCTTGCTGGGAGCTCGTCGTTCTAACGTGGCCTCTCTGGGCGCTGTCATTCATTGCTGGCCTTGCGATTTGGATCGTTGCTTTTATAAAGGAAGGGTACTCACAATGAAAGTTATCGGGAACTCCACAACAGGGTTCAGATAAAAACTTTTGCCCTTTCAGATCTTTTATGTGTCATGCTTGAGCGGTGCCGGAAGCCTACGAAAGCTGGGCTGTCACAATGTGGCAGCCCCAGTTTCCGATTTAGACGCTGAATCAGTCTTCCAGCAGTTTTATAACGTCGGCGCCAAACTGCTTCTTTACCTCCTCCCATACTGCCGCTCTTGCTTCGGCTTTGTCTGGAAGTATGTGAAAGGTCATAAATTCGTTTATGTCAAAATATACAGTGCCCTTCGAGTCCGCATAGAACCCTTCTCCGATCTTTTTCAGTTCACTTTTGTCCATTAGCTCCCGTACCGATCTGGCCTGTACAACCATCTGCTTCTTTGGCGCCACACCTAATAGCGTTCGTGGCTCTTTAGGTTGCATTCGAGATCAGCACAGTCATTCCCGAAGCTCGAAGAGCTCGAGGCCGACGAATACATCACGGAACTCTGCCCAGAGAACCTCTCTGTGCTCCTGGTTATCTGGCAGACCGTGGCAAACCAAAAACTCTCGCATATTGATGTAAATGCCTCCTTGGTCGTCGGCATATATCCCCGCAATGAGAGTCCTGAGCTCCGACATGTGTGGCTCCGAAAGCGTTCCCTTTGTAGGTTGGTGATTTCCGTAAAGGCAACGTTTCACTTCTTGACACCTTAAGGTGGAAAATATATAACAAAGCGGTAAGTGTACCACCTACAGGTGGGGTATATGTTTGGGTTGTGGGGTCGAAAACCGAGTCGGGACAGCTGCGGACCGAGCCAAGGTATGGAGGTTGCCGCTGTCGTTGCCTATCGGCGGCAAAGCCCGCAAATGAAATTTGCAGTCTTCCAGGTGTCCGCACCTGGAGAAAGAGCAGCGCTCGTCTGTCTAGAAATGCGGAGTCTGCAGGCGGCAGCTGAGCTAGAGCACTGGCTTCGAATGAACGTTAACGGCAAAACACTCGTGAAGCTGCTGGGAAGATTCGATTCTGTCTACTTCCCATCGAGCGAGACAGGAACCGAATCCGTCGTTCTTGGGAGAGAACTCTTCCGGTCGGCCCCACCAACCTAGATTCGCGAAGCCCTCAGTTGTGAGATCGCTCCATTGCATACGAATCCGCACGCTGCCAACGATGCCTATGAGGAAGCCAAAAGGCATACGCGACATATTCTCCGATTGTTGGGGCTTCTCCCTGCTAAAGGTCCCCGGGGGTATGAATTGAAAAACAACATCCATGAGCTTCGCAAACAAAACAGGTGGACGCTGAAGAAGCTCGCAAAAGTATCCGGGATCCCATACAACACCGTTTGGCGCATGGAACGAGGTCGCGGGGCAAGATTAGAAAACGCTTATAAAGTCGCAGCTGCTTTTCAGGTCACGGTCTATGATTTGTATCCTAGTCTCCCAACCAATGCCGTCCCGGTTACGAAGGGCAAGGACGTGTATTCCGTTCTTGAACTTCGACTAAAGCACAATTGGACATTGCGTCAACTAGCAACAGCGTCGGGAGTTTCGGTCACTGCTTTATGTTCTGCAGAAAAAGGCTTTCCGCCTAAGGTTGACAAAGCCATTAAGATCGCCGCGGCATTAGGTGTCTCCGTTTATCAGATTTGGAAGCCTTAGAAGCGCGAGCTTACATATATTGCGCTCCGTTCTGAGCAATGAGCATCTCCTGACTTTCACCCTCTTCGGCCTCCCCGTTCTGTTTTCGGAAACTTCTCATTGTCGAGCCGCTAGTTGGATATGTCCGGCGGACAATAGGCCAATCAGTTCCTGAATGGCGTACTTGGGACTTCACGTTAGGATTCGATTTTGCACAATGAGCTCTCGGGGTCGTACTCCGCTGTGGTGGGATCGCGAAACAGACGAGCGCACTGGCCGTGAATTGCGTCCCGACGTCCGGCAGGCAGGACACAAGGTGTGGCAGTGGGTCTGCGCGAAGGCACAGGAACTTCTTGGCGACCCGAACGACGCCGCTGAACTTCTAGAAACATCTATAAAGACCGTATCCCGGTACTTGGACAGCAAGGGTGTTGCTCCACACTCGGCTGATTTCGCCGGCCTTGTTGCCATGGTCAGCTACCGTTCCGTATTACGTCTTGCAAAAAAGAGGCGGATCAAACTCATCGTTCCTGCGAGCAATTTGGCGGAAGTGCTACGAGCCCCGGATTGGCGTGATGCAGCCGATCGCCGCCTTTTGGTCGAGGAATTGGCCCGCGAGCTTGACCCCGAAGCACGTGGCCTCTTACGCCTGAGGATCAATGGCTTTGACTGGAAGGACATTGGTAGGATGGTCGGACTTAGTCCCGAAGCCGTACGAAGAAAGTTTTGGAGGGATGTGCGGAAAGCGCAATTGAAGCTGATGATTGCCGGGAGACAATCAAGATTCGAGGGGCTGTGAAAGCCAGACGTCATCCAAGAAGCTTGGAACCCGCTGAGCACGAACTGGCTTACGCGCTCACGCATTCGTATGAAACGCGCGAGTCAATTGGAGGCACACGTCCGTGCCTCACGAGTGGCGAACTGCGGCAATTTGTGGCTGGGAAATTTGCGAATAGTCCTAGGGCAGATGAAATATTAGCCCACATTGCGGAGTGCGACCGCTGTGGTGATGTTCTTTCCGGCCTCCGGGGCCGACACTCTGTCGTCAGACGGCTCTCTCTTGTGGCTGCGGCAGCGACCGTGCTCGTCGTATTGTGGCTAAGCTTCGCTCACTCTCCGTCAATACCAGCTACGATTTCAACGATTGATCTTCGCACGACATCACCCACGCGCGGCGCTGATACCGAGTCGCTGGGTGCCAAGGCTCAACGTACCAGTGGCACTTTGCAAATTCTTTTAGCGATAGGCTCTGAGGGTGACTATGAATGCGAGATCCGAGACCGTACTGGGGCCATCCTCAGGCGTACTTCTGGAACTGCCGTATCAACTAACAAAGGTGTAGTCCTTAATTTACCGATCAGCCTGGGGTCTTTAGCGCCAGGCCGTTATCAAATCAGCCTCCGTCATCCAGGAGAAGACTGGGTAAATTATGCATTTGATCTGAACTGATCACTCCACGCCTTTTCTCAATTACCGAAAGGGACTTGTTCGGCACCTTGTCCCACCATCACAAATGCAGCCCAATAATAAGGTGGCACGTCAGGATATTTCTCCAGGATGTCCAGCTTCGCATGGGCCAGAGCCACGGCCTTATCCTCATGATGGGCCAAATGCTCATAAAAAGACTTCATTAACATGGTTGTCGAACTGTCTTCGACATTCCAGAGGCTTGCCACTACTGCCCGTGCTCCCGCGATGAGGAAAGCCTGCTCAAGGTTGACGACGCCGGCTTCACCTTGGTTGGTACCAACTTCAGTTTCACAAGCAGATAGGGTCACCAGGTCCGCGTTCAGAGACAGGTGCATGATTTCCCGGAGTTGCAATAATCCGTCGTCTGCTGAGTTCGGTGCGGGCGCAAGCAACAAGGCGGCGCGATCAGGATATTGTCGGTCCGCGGTAGCATGAGTCGCAAGATGAATTACCCGAAATTGCCCCAGATTTTGTTTCTTAAATTCAGTTTCAGTTGCGCTCTCACCTAGTAACAATTTGGAGTCAGAACCAGCAATGCGGCCAATGGTTAACACCTCCTCGCGGCTGCCGGGCAAATCTTCCAGCTTTGAACCAGAGAGTTCCGACAAACCGCGGAGAACTGTTGCCGTAATCGCATTCGCAGAATACGCTTGCGGCAGGGCCCGCATGAGGTGGTAGTCAACTGCCCCCACTGCGAGCAGCGGCTGAGCGCTCTTGACTGGCTCGGTCGAACGCAGACGCCAAAGGACAGTTCCAGATGGCGTATATGAGATCACCTTCGATTGAATCAGATAGCCGGCGTTATTCATAAGGGCTTCAAAGGGCAGAGAATTCAGAATGCCGTCAGGAGAAATAATCAGGTGCGACTCAGGAAATCGGCTTAGTAATGGCTCGACCAGCAGCCCATAGAGATCCATTGCAGACTGCTTGCCCATAGCCTTTGCCTTCAGCTCAGACAAATAGGACTTCGTCAAAGTCTCAATCTGATTTTTGCCTGCAGGGAGAGCCACAATTTGGACAGCGGTTCTGCTCAGGGCAATACAGAATGCGCGTGGCTCATCCAAGACGTACTCGGTGAGCACTTCGTCGTTGCGCAATCCGCCCTGGACCTCTCGAAGTGTTGCGGGCAAAGGGAGAGTGTCTTTGCGTTGCAAACCGGCTTCGTTCAATTCAAAAGCGAGCTTTCGTTCATCAGCGAGTAATTGTTCCATCAGGTCAGAGCGTCGCTTTTTGTCGTCGATATGCAATAACGCGAGTTGCGTGGCGGCGATCTCGCCGTTTAACTGCTCAATCCTGGGCGACCTTGCGCCAGCTTGATCGCGCACAAAAAGCTTGCTGGCGACGGTGCGGCCGCGGACCCGCTCCAGAACTTGGAATGCGCGCTCTTTCCTCCCCATGGTTACCGCCAGCCGGAAATGCTCCAAGTAGGTTGAACTCATTGACCCAGCTCTCGCTGTGCTCTCTTCAAAGCTGTGCTCGTTGACCAGAATGCCATCCAAAACGTCCTCGGCGGCCCCAAAGAGTTTGTCCGCTTCAATGAGCTTGCCCTGGACGAGCTTTATTTCGGCAAGCGCTGTGAAATCGCGCGGCAGATAGTAGCGTTCGCCAAGCTGACTGCTCGCTTTCAATGCGATTTGCACAGCGCGAACGGCAGCTTGTGTTTTTCCAAGTTGGCGCTCGACTTTGGCCAGTTCAAACATTGCCTCGTCGAGATCTCGATAGAGATTTAATTCATGTGCAATTCGGCCGGCTTGTCGAAGAGTCGTTTCTGCTGTGGCAAGGTCGCTCTGGTCAATTGCTACTCTGCCAGCCTCGATCAGCAGATCGGCTTCGTGCACGCGGTCATTCTGCGATCGAGCCGCATTTAAGGCTGTTCCGAGAACCTGGGTAGCCTTATCACTTTGACCAAGACCCGCTAAAGCAGCCGCCTCTCCGCGAAATGCCAAAAATGGAAATCCGATATTAGGGTTTCCGTTGGCGGTGCCGATCGCATACTTGAATAACGTCAGAGCCTCTGAGTAGCGTTGTTCCTCGTTGAAACCTAATCCAAGCAGCGAAAGCAGGCGAATCTGGCAAGCCGTGTCGCTGGAGCGGTACGCTGAAAAGATTGATTTACCTAGCAAGCTGACCGCTTCTGCGGTATCACCCTTAAGAAACGCTACTAATCCGAGCTCACCATCTGCGCGAGCGGTCCACTGCTTCTCACCGAGTCTAGTTGCGAGATCCCGAACTTCTGTCCAGTCACGTTTAGCGGCGTTGGAATCGATGTCAATTTCAATCGCGGCCCGCTGTGCCAGGCCCCACATACGTAAACGCAAGTTGTGATTGACAGCCGGCGCCTTGAGTTCGACATCGAGAGCTAACAATACTTGATCGGATGGTCGTTGAACGGCCTGGGCGCGTATCACTCCGATGTGCGCGTAAGCTTCATTCTCCACATCACCCACACTGCGGAACTTCGCCTCCGCTTTTTGATAAAGAGCAGCGGCGGCGTACCAGTTTCCCAGCCATGCGAGATGATTTGCTTCATTGAGTGACCTCGTGGGGTCATCTGATTGAATCGCGGTATGAGCGTGCGTATGTACGGGTCGAAGAAGAAATAGAAACGCCAGTCCTACTGAGAGCAGAAGAACGAATGCGAGGAATCGCGCAATTCTCGTGTGAGAAGTCAACAAACACCTCCCAGCTATCGCGCACGGCCAGATCAGCGCACAACAGCAGTCAGCGATTATGGCTGAAACAAATCGCGCATCGTATATGTTTTTGGTTCATTGCCCTGAGGGCCAACGCGAGTGCAAGTGGGAGTGGCGGAAAAGAAGTACGCGATGCCATGGCCATAAACGCGAGGCTTCCAACGAGAGCACAACAGCAGCGCAGAAGATCACGCAAAGCGATATCGACTCGGAGTGCACTAACAGTAGTTTTTTGTACATCGACCACTAGTACGACAAGAGGACGATTTTCGCATTAGAAGATTTTACTTTTGTATTTTCGGAACAAGGCGCTCCAAAGGCCTAAGGCTCATTGTCGTGCTTATGACGAAGAGATGTTCTTTGTCCTGTGTGAAGCTCCTACCTTAAATAAAACTCATCTTCCGAAACCAGCACAGGCGAGAAATTCGTGTTACAGAAGTCGAAATAAGCGACATGATATTGGCAATTGGCGCTGGTAGAGGCCGAAGTTGTTCGTATCGCCACTCACTTTACGAAGTAGCTCACGCACTACCCTCCAAAAGCCAGTCACAGTCCTTAGCAAGCAGTGCCTGGGGCCAATTTTCACATCAAGAAGGTTTCGGCAGCGGAGGTTCTCATGAGCGTCGTCGCCATTCATTCCACGTTTAGACAATCAGGCACTGTCCGCGAGATAGCGACGCAGGACGGGGCCGTGCTTCTTGACATCCAGCAGGGAGTTTGCCTCGGTTTGAATCGTTTGGGCTCCGAAATCTGGAGTTTATTGAAAATCAATATCTCACTTGAACAAATTGCAGATCACTTGGCTTCAAAGTTTGGTGTATCAGAGAAGGTCGTGTTTGAAGACTGCAAACAATTTCTGGAAACTCTTTCTCAGAAGCAATTAGCGGTATCACCTGAACATACCGGAATCTCGACTCGTTCCTACTCTTCTGTACTGCGCCATCAATTCCGAAAATGGGCCAAAATGCTTTGTGACCTCTCCGGAAGTCGACTCTTATTGTGGAAGGCGTTTTGCGCTCTCCTTGCATTTGATCTACTCGGCTATAGCAGAAATTTCGCGGCAATGCACAGATTGGTGAAAGAGTGGAGTACGAAACAGGGGCCAGCTGATCCGAATGTCATCGCGCGGGTTTCACTCGCAATCAATTATGCCTGCGTATGGTATCCAAAACGGGTTCTTTGCCTACAACGGTCGGCCGTAACGACCTGTCTGCTCCGAAGTTGCGGTGTACCAGCGCAAATGGTTATGGGCGCGCAGAAAGCTCCGTTCAAGGCGCACGCATGGACGGAAGTTAACGGAGAGGCCATTAACGAAAACGGAAAATCCCCCAAGAGATTTCTGATTTGGGAACGCTGCTAAAAGAGGCTGGCGTGAGTATACAACTGGGCATTTGGAACCTTGATGGACGGCCAATTGAGCCAACGGCTTTGCAGCAGATGTGTTCGTCCGTCGAGCATTTTGGCCCTGACGGAGAATTCACTCATATCCAACCTCCCATTGGTGTGATGTATCGGCCACTGCACATCACCTCTGAAAATCGGTTAGAGCAGCAACCCTATGTTTTTCATTGTGGGAGGATCCTGACTTGGGTGGGCCGACTCGACAACCGGGATGACCTGGTATCTCAACTCAATGATTTGCTCACAACAGATCGCAGCGACGTGGGTATTGTGGCTGCGGCCTTTCTGCGATGGGGAACAGCGTGCTTCCACAATCTGGTCGGTGATTGGTCTTTGAGTCTGTGGAACCCAGAAGACCAAGAATTAATCCTGGCTAGAGATTTTAGTGGCATTCAACATCTTTTCTACTACGTTGGTCCTACCAGGATCGTATGGTGCAACCATCTCGAACCGCTGCTCCAGAGTGGCAGCAAAGCCAAGCTGTGTGAAAGATACATTGCGGGATATCTTGCATTTTATCCTGATGCTGATCTCACGCCTTACGAAGGAATTAAGTCAGTTCCACCTGGAAAGTTCGTCCGGCTGCGATCTCGGCAGGTCTCCATTTACACCTACTGGACACTCAATCCACAACTCCGAATCCGCTACAAGCATGATTCGGAGTATGAGGAACATTTTCGGTTTTTATTTCGCCAGGCAGTTCGTCGCCGCCTACGAACAGATTCTCCCATTCTAGCGGGCTTGAGTGGTGGCCTAGATTCATCCTCACTCGTCTGCGTGGCAGACGATATCCTCCGCACCGAGGGGGCTGCGACCCCGTCTCTCGACACTTTGTCGTTCTGCGATCGGGACGAACCGGACGAAGAAGATTTCTTCTATTTCAAGCGCGTCGAAGAAAAACGTGGTCGGATGGGTCATCACCTCGATCTGGTCGCCGACGGAAATACATTTTCATTTCATGAGGGAACGTTCCGTCCTGTGCCCGGCTTTGGCGAGCGTCATGAGCTGAAATTGGGGCGTGAGCGGGTGGTCAGGAATGGCGGCTATAGAGTCTTTCTCTCAGGGATTGGTGGGGACGAATTTACGGGACAAGCTCTCGATTTTCGAGTGCAGATGGCCGACCTGCTAGTCCAGCTTCGCTGGCGCTGTTTGGCCAAAGACCTAACAGAATGGAGCCTCGTCACGAGGCATCCCCTGCTTCAGCTTCTCGCCAAATCAACGCTTATTATCTCGCCGACCTGGCTCAGAGTTCTTGCTACGAAATCCGCTCGGATTGATCCGTGGGTACAGAAAGATTTTGCTAAAAGAAACCACTTCTCACAACGACTCTTAGTTGCATCTGAAGGCCATTGCTTTTGGCGACCGAGTGCCAGGGATGCGTACCAAACCGTGACGAACCTCCAAAGGCAGATGACGTTCACCCTGCCCGCGGTTGGAGAAACGCGATATCCCTTCCTGGACCGTGATTTGATTGAGTTCCTCGTAGCAGTGCCTAGTGAGCAACTGGTCAAGCCCGGGCAGCGTCGATCGCTTCTGCGGCGCGCTCTTGCGGAGCTCTTGCCACCCGACATCCTGTCACGTCGGACCAAATCCAGTGCGGGCAGGTGTGTGATGATCGCTTTACAGAAGCATTGGGAGATGATCGACGAGGCACTCTCATCCTCGCTAAGTTCGAGGCTTGGATTTATTGCGGTGGGTTCGCTCCGGAATTCTTTGAACGCGGCAAAAAACGGCCAATTGCCATTGAGACTGCTGCCGCTCTTGCGGGCTCTGTCATTAGAGTTCTGGCTGCGGCGAGCGTCTTCTCTGGGAATCATCGATATGTCACCAGTGCAAGTCCTTCCGACGGAGACTTACGTAAAGGCGTGCGCCAATTCAAATGGATCCAGGAGAGTGTCCTAAACCATTAGTCGGTTTTTTGCAGCAAAACCTAGGTAAGCTAGTTTCCAAGAAAGGAGGTAGACAAGCAATGAATTACGGAAAACCAGAAGTGGTTGTTCTTGGGCCGGCATGCAGCGCGATCCAGAGCAACAAGCCGTCCGTCGGTGAGCCTACACTATCGGACCCGCGGACAATGGATGATTGCGAAGCGGTGGATTAAGGTGACTTGCAGCAAAGCTGGTCTTTCCGCCAACTCATATTTAAGCAGACAGGCGCGGAAGTTCAGAGCACACTCGACATCATCGCTATAAAGAAAAGCACCTTCAGCCAATTGCCATTGGCTTGGCTGGCAAACAGAAAAAGGAGGTTCTAAATGTTCTACGAGAAAGAGCTCTATTGCAGAGCCCTGGTGGTGCATTGCTCCAACGGGAACCGCCAGGCCTCAATGAAACCCGTCGATATTTAGCAGGATTTCTGGCTTCGGGGATGACTTCTTCCGAACCCGAACTTTGGGATAGATGCTTTCAAAAACTACCAGAAACATTATGGCGAACATGAAGGCGAAAACAATCGCCTCGAAGAAGCGGTTGTGTCTTGCGAGCACAAGCATAGGCGCCCATACCAACACCATAGCGCGGTGGTTTCATTTCCAGCCTGGTTTGACAGTTCGTGCAGCGGAGGTGTGCCCACGCCTCCAAATTCAGAAAGAGCGGCGTTCGAACATCATGGTTACAGACAGGACATTTAGCCATTGACTAGATTTGTCCGCTCGGGCCTTCCGTTGACTCTGCTACTCCAGGTTTGAATTGTCAACGTGACGAAAGGCAGGAAAAGAGCCTTAGAGCAACGACCGCCACTCCGATTCCCAAAACTGAGAAAAGGAACGCTTGAAAACGGCTAGTGTCCCTGCGACTCGCGCAGTTTCTGCCGCTCTTTGATTTCCTCCAGTGTTTTGAAGGGCGACTTTTCGCCCGGTGGTAAGGGGTATCTACCAAACCCTTTCTGTTTGACTACGAACGTCCCAACCCTCGCGAACGCATAGCCGTAAGGATCGACGTATTTTTTAGACCTTCTCCCCTGTGTGTCCTCGATGATGATGTGCCTACCCGCCCCGGCAATATCGTAACCCTTCTCTACCACCACGCCCGAGTATGGAAAGTAGTAGTCCGAAAAGCTCTTCAAGCCCCACGGACACAGGAAAAAGAATAGGAGGAATGGGATCAACCACCAAAGGGTTATCCTCCCCGGAATCCACCAAACCCTTTTTCCCACGCGCGTTGGACCAATCATTTGAGTATCAGTGTACCAACCTGCGGCGGCCATAAGCATAGATATTGCTGTTGGTGGGATTGATGTTTGGGGTTGGCGTATCCGCGTTCATGCGCTGCTCCGGCTGCAGCGCGTGCAATTTCTTCCATACAAAATTTGTACGGTACTGTTCAAGGCGGCATTGGACGACCCGACTTGCTGGCCTTATCTTCGCTCGGGAACCGTGCGAGTTCCCCCGATCAAAGTCTGAGCAGGATCACGAGCGCTTTGGTTTTGCGGTGCGTCAAGCAGTGTCTTCCAACGCGTCAGGTTTCTCGCTTTCCGAAGTTGTCGAGGTCTGAGCATCATCCTGCTTCTTTCTCAACGGCAGAAGGTGGGCGTGTTTCGGCGGGAATACAAAACTCTGCACGAACCACAGACCCTCTGCGGTTAGCCGCCGGCCAACAACTTCCGGCCCATAGCGCTTAACAAAGTCGCAGAAATCATCTGGATCGATAATCCGCTTCTTGATCCCCGTCGTCTCGACTGTTCGGCATTTTAACCAACCCCTGGTGATCCATTTTTGAATTTCCTCAACTCGGATATGCAATGCGGCGGCAAGGCTGTAGGGAGTAAACCAGTCGCGCCCTCGCTGGGCGCTCTCACCCAGTCTATGCAGCATCGAGCGAACCGAGTTCGGAGACCGCTGCAAACTTTGCGCAACTTCCTCTACGGTATGGGTCTCAAGGAGATCAAAGAGGCGCTGTTGTTCCACTTTTGTCCAAGGGCGCCAACCACGCTTCTGTGTGATGCCGTGCCGATGCAGAAATCGCAGGCAGGCTTCTCTCGGATTACCGGTGAGGACAACCAATCTTGTGGCTAAACTTGCTGGAGCGTTCGTGGTGCGCTGCTGGCGGTTGCGGGCTCTCAGGTGATCTGCAATCAACTCTTCTGCCTCTTGAGACCAGCGGAACACCCTCCTTCTCTTGACAACACGGACCGGATCCATAGGACGACGACTGGAACTGAAATCCAGAATTCCTCTCTATATATACATGCCCGGCAGAATGGAAAGTGTGACAGGTAAATAAAGGAAATTTTGTTAGGAAATATCAAAGCGGAACTGTTGACGTTGGCCAACATCCTTTGCCCTGAAAGAGCGCGCAGATGCGTTGGCATCATTCCGCCGGCAAGGCCAAACATTACAGTCGCAGGGGTCTTTCGATCCCGAAATAAGGGCCGATGCCACTGGGTAACAAACCGCAAGCTTTGCAATAGTAGCTCCGAACTACCGCGGTAATGCGTTCTACTTGTCAGGTCCGCAAAGACGCAATTTGTGACAGTAAAGATTTGTAACAAAAAGGTGCAGTTGTTGACAGAATAGTTACATCGTTTACCGCAACCGACTCACCCCCACATCCGTCCAATCTATAAGTAGCGAGAGGCCGCCCTGCCCGGCCTGATTCATCGAAGAGGATCCGCATAGCGGGCAGGGTTGCCTCGCAATGGCAACTTGTCTGGTGTGTCCATGTGTACTGGTCACAGGCCACTGTGGTGGGACCGCGAGTTCGATTCTTCTGGCACTCCAATCCGCGCTGACGTTCGTTCAGCCGCTCATGGTCTTTGGGATTATGCCTGCCAACAAGCGCGTACCTTTTTAGGAGATGTCGCGGACACTCCTGGGTTGATGGAAGATTCTGTTCTACAGGTTTCTCATTATTTGGACCGCCGCGCTGTTCCTCTGTTCGAAAAAGATCCCAGCGCTCTCCTGGTATGTGCTTTCTATCGCAGGCTTCGGCGACACGTCGCAAAGCTCCGGAGGCTGGAACTTACGGGTGATCTTTCAAGTCTGCCGGCTCCGCGCCCCGGACGATCATGCCCCAGCAAGGAGGATTGCCGCTTGGATGCGGAAAGGGTTCTGCACAAACTTAGCGAACGTGCACGGCAGATGTTCAGATTGCGCGATGCCGGCTACGGTTGGGAGGAGGTTGCCGCGTTATTCGATACGTCCGATGAGGCAGCTCGCGCCGAGTTCTCCCGCGAATTGAAACGCTTAAAAAACAGGTTGGTAGATAACCCGAAGCCAAAGTCTCCGTCTACAACTTGTGAGGGCGACGCTTTTTATAAACGCACACAGTGAGATGTTGATTCACCGCCTTGGAAGCATACAAGTGGCGGACCATCTCAAGGACAACGCAAAACCAAACTAACTCCCTTCAGCGGCTTTCTCAGCGTCCAAAGTCGACGCATGCGCCCAGCCTGGATAACAAATCTGCGGGCGGCAGTATTCTCTAAAGAAAAACCGGCGACTACTGTGCGGGTTCGGACTCATGGGAGCACGATCGTCTGCGTTTTTAAAACCACCGTCCCGCTCTTTCCATCCTGCAGAATACGGCTTTCCTTCTCCGAAAGCTGGCGCTCTTCTTCGGTCACGTCCGCCTTCAATCCATCTCCAGGAATGGAAAAGACCATTTCGTCGCGATCCCTAAACTCATGCTTCGGTTCATCGTGGTGAAATGTCACACCGACAATGTGGATCTGGATCCGCAGATTGGCTGCCGCGTGATTGCTGCCCTTGTCTTGGCCCCTCAGGGGCAGCCCTGAGATGATAGCGAACATGCATGCAGCAGCGATCAGAACCCGGACGTTCTGACCGCGCGATGAGGTGTCGTGAGTTTTGTTCATAGCGAAGAATCCGAACGTCATTTTGATCTCCTTACGGAAACGACTTGAGTTTTGGTAGAGTGAACCTGTTGAGCTACAGGCTGTATGGTGCTGACCGATGTTGGACTGGCTGTCACTTTTAGTTTCGTAATAGCGTGAGCGGAAAACGTGGTTGACGAATCAGGAGCGTTGGCCACAATGAGAGTCCAGTTTCCATCTGCGCCTTGGATCCATGCGGCTGAGGTCTGAACAACAGCAGAAACAGATAATGTCCCTTTTACCTGCCCATGCGCCAGGAGAGTGCTTCCGAGAATCGTCAGCAGAACCACGGCGATACGAGTAATGAATCGTTGCATGCCATTACATATGGCAAGCTTTGTGCCAACTGTAACCTTCCGGCGAAACCATTTGTATTCAGAGAGTTGGACGATTTAGGAATGAGCAAGGCCCGCTGAGCGCTTGTTTAAGACTGTTCAATTCTTGAACACAATCCAAAGCCTGTACAACCGCTTGTGAGGTCTCGCTGCGCAGAGTCGCCTTCGCTTCACGTTGAAAGCGACCCCTATCTAGTTTTGAGTAGCTCTCAGCAAAAGCTTGCGGTGATATCACCAATTCCCCGGTTTTTCGGAGTTCCGGAAATCGTCGTCTACGGCACTGTTTGAACAGTTACCCAAGGAGGTTAGGGCTACAGGTCAAATGCTGGAGGCGATGGATGGCGCCCCTTTCTCATCAGCCTTGGGCCGGATGTTGTACAGACTGGCACCAGAGCTAGGCACCAGAGCTTGAAGGTAGGTTGTAAGCTGGCTATAGCTTTGGCGTAGTCTCACAATAAGTACTGATGATGGGACTGGACTTCATTGATCGGTCTCTCGTATCGGCCGTGGTGACACGATCACGTCCCTGTTCTTTCGCTTGATAAAGGGCGGAATCCGCGGCACTTAACAGAGACGCAGTGGTCGTACCGTGGTCGCCGGGAATGGCAACGCCTATGAAAATCGTTACTGGGCGCAGAACTTCTCGCCTGTGTTGGACTACCATCTGTTTGGTTGACACGCATAACCCGCTTGCTCGCTTGGTTGCTGCCTCGAGGGATGTTTTAGGTAGAATCACCGTAAACTCCTCTCCGCCATATCGGCAAACAATATCTTCAGCTCGAAAGAAGTCTTTAAGAAGGGTTCCAAATGAGCGCAAAACAGCGTCGCGCCGCAGCACTAAAAGGGCTGCCTGGATTGTTTTGCCGATTCTAGCCATTTTCACGTGTTGTTGGAGACATCTCTCCAATTACTGAAGTAACAAACGCGGTTCGGGAATTAAATGATTGCTAAGTCTTATGGATCATTTTAGCTACTACGGCAGCCTATCGTTGTTTCTAATTTCGGAACGACTTTGCGCTTTCGCGGGGGACAACGACAGATTTGATAGATGAAGCAGGAACCATTTCAACACTACGGTATGTGAGGTAAGAACATTAAGAAATACACATTTTCGATTTTTATAAATTACAAAACTTATTGTAAAGCATCTGACCTTTCATGCTTAAGCTAGCTTCTAGCCGGTGTATCCCCCGTTCTTACTCCAAGATAGTTGGGAAGGAATTTGAACTCATGGGCCAAGGAAATACCGCTAGATGCCGAGCCTAATCCTAGTTGTTGATGACGATCCGACGAATTGTGAACTCTTGGCAAGCCTTCTGCAAGATAGTGGGTATGAAGTAGTGGTTGCATCGGATGGGCGTCGCTCCCTTGACGAATTCGCCCGCACTCGCCCGGACCTGGTGCTGCTTGACGTTCAGATGCCCGTCGTCAATGGTTTTGAGGTATGTCGTCGGCTCAAATGCAATCCCGAGAGCCGGCTGGTTCCGGTTGTTCTTGTAACTGGTCTTGCGGCGAGTGAAGACCGTGTTCGAGGACTGGAAGCGGGCGCCGATGACTTTCTGATAAAGCCCATCGACCGGAGTGAGCTACTGGCCCGTGTGAGGTCCCTCCTCACTCGGAAGACCTTCACAGACGAGCTTGAACGCGCAGAGTCCGTTCTATTTGCGCTGGCCTTGAGTATTGAGGGCAAGGATCCATATACAGGAAGTCATTGCCAGCGACTCTCCGATCACTCCGCTGTCCTTGGTCAACGTATCGGGTTGCGGACAGACGAAATCACCGCTCTTCGCAGGGCGGGAACTGTCCATGACATAGGCAAGGTTGCGGTACCGGACTCCATCCTGCTGAAACCCGGAAAACTCACTCCGGAGGAGTTCAGGATCATGCAGCAGCATCCTGTAGTTGGAGAACGCATCTGCGCGCCCCTCAAATCGTTTCGCCTGGTTCTGCCTATCATCCGTCACCATCACGAGAAGCTCGATGGAACCGGTTATCCGGACGGCCTTCGAGGGAACGAGATTCCGCTCACAGCTCGGATATTGCAAATCGTTGATGTCTACGACGCCTTGACCACGGATAGACCCTACAGACGGGCTCTCTCCATTGCGGATGCACTAACCACCATGGAGGGAGAAGTTCGAAGGGGATGGTGGGACGCAGACCTTTTCGATGAGTTTCAGGAGATGCAGGCTGCAATCCAGCGAGTTTCGGCCCGAGACGATTGAAATTTTTCCGGCTTGGGAAAAACTGATGGTCATTTCTTTGCGTAGAACGAGTGTTAGGGACCGGAGTGCTATCGATGCAGTGGTCGATTGAAAGAAAAACGGCAGTAGGGTTCGGGTTAGTCAGCCTTGTACTGTTAATCGTCGCAATAATTACCTATAGAAACGGGAACAGATTCGTCGAGAATAGTCAGTGGGTGACGCACACCCATGAAGTGATGGCGGAACTCGAAGCCACGCTCGCTTCGATATCCGAAGCTCAGATCTCGGCACGGGGTTACATCATCACAGGGCAAGATCATTTTCTTCAGCCTTATCGAGCCGCGACCTCGGAAGTCCACTCTGATCTTGACAGTCTCAAGGTCTCAACCGCCGACAACCCCGACCAGCAGCGTCGTCTTGCCGTATTGGAAACAGCGGTGTCCCGGACGCTTCGCGCGCTCGAGGCCAGTATCGACGTGCGAAGCCAGCAAGGACCCAAGGCAGCTCAGCAACCGATAGGGGACAGCCCGGATATGGATGAGATCCGAGCTGCCGTTGGTGAAATGAAAGGAGCCGAAGATGATCTGTTGAAGCAGCGAACGGCTAATTTTCAACGAAGTATGAGCCAAACGGCGCTGACATTCATCGGCTTGGTTATTTTCGAGTTTGTTCTTCTTGGTGTGGTTTTTTATATGCGGCGCGGAGATGGCCGAGAACGGACCCGTGCCGCTGAAGCGCTACGCGACAGCGAAGAACGATTTCGCCTGATGGTAGAGAACGTAAAGGGATACGCCATCTTCATGCTTGATCCTCAAGGGCGCGTCTTCTCCTGGAATGAAGGAGCAGAGCGGATCAAGGGCTACAAAGCTGAAGAGATCGTTGGCCGGCATTTCTCCTGCTTTTATCCTGAGGACGACAAGCAACATGGCAAGGCGGAGAGAGAGCTTGAAGTCGCCGCGGCTGAGGGGCGCGTGGAAGATGAGGGATGGCGGATTCGAAAAGACGGCTCACGTTTTTGGGCAAGCGTCGTGATAACCGCGATGAAAGACTCCACAGGTCAGATCCGCGCCTTTTCAACAGTTACCCGCGATATGACCGAGCGCAAGCGGGTGGAAGAGTTACTGCACGAGAGTGACGAGCGGCACCGCAAGTTGTTCGACAACAATCCATTCCCAACCTGGATGTATGACCGCGAGACACTCCGGTTTCTCGCGGTAAACAGTGCCGCGGTCCGCAAGTATGGATACTCGCACGAGGAATTCCTCTCGATGACCATCAAGGACATTCGTCTGCCTCAAGATGTTCCCGCGCTGCTTGAGAGCGTGGCTCATTTGGTCGAGGGAACTGAAAACGTGGGTGATTGGAAACATCGGCGCAAGGATGGATCCATTATCGATGTTGAGATCACCTCGTTCCCTTTCGCGTTCAATGGTCACCCTGCGGAAGTGGTCGTCGCAGTTGATGTGACTCACAGAAAACATGTCGAAGCGGAAAAGCAGAAATTCGTTGAAAGCCTCGCTTTGGCGAACCAGAATCTGGAGCTGCGCAACCGAGAAGTCGAGCAGGCCACACAATTAAAAAGCAAGTTTCTTGCCAGCATGAGTCACGAATTGCGGACACCGCTCAATGCCATCATCGGCTTTTCCGGACTGCTGCGCGAACAAACGGCTGGGGAGCTAAATGATAAGCAAAAGCGATTCGTGC
The DNA here is from genome assembly GCA_035710845.1 of Candidatus Angelobacter sp. Lineage (GTDB taxonomy): Bacteria > Acidobacteriota > Terriglobia > Terriglobales > Acidobacteriaceae > Angelobacter. The sequence goes on along the minus strand of DASTCT010000070.1, from coordinate 90,390 downwards.
AACACATCAAGAATGGTGCAGACCATTTGCTTCAGTTGATCAATGACATCCTCGACCTTTCTAGGATCGAGTCCGGCCAACTCGACTTCTCTTTCGAGGATTTTGAAATAGGCGACGCCATACCCGAGGTGCTCTCCAGCATTCTCCCTCTGGCCACAGCCAAGAAGATCGACCTCGCCCATGAAAAGAACGTTCTGCACGTTTATGCAGACCGCCGCCGCTTTAAACAGATTCTCTACAACCTACTCAGCAATGCGATCAAGTTTACTCCCGAGGGCGGCAAAGTGTGCGTGGAATGCGAGCAGGATGATGGATTGATCCGCGTCTCGGTCGCTGACACAGGCATCGGGATTCGTCCCGAGGATCAGGAGCTTGTCTTCGAGGAGTTTCGTCAAATAGACGGTCCAAGTGCACATCAGGGTACGGGTCTTGGACTTGCGATTACCCGCCGCTTGGTAGAACAGCAAGGCGGAAAGATCTGGCTCGAGAGCGAAATCCGAAAGGGCACCCGGTTCAGCTTTACTCTTCCGGCTGGCTCTCCATCTTCAAAGATGGCGGAAATTCCGGCGCCTGCTGAGACCTCGGTAGATGGGCACCGCCTTCCTTTGATACTCATTGTCGACGATGAACTGTCTTCGCGCGAGTTGCTGGCCAGCTATTTAGAACCTGCCGGTTATCGGGTCGCGATGGCTAGCTCCAGCGCAGAAGCCATTGAGAAGGTGCGGTACCTTCGGCCCGCTGCAATCACACTCGATATCCTGATGCCCAGCGCGAATGGCTTCGAAACGCTCTTGAATCTAAGAGATGCAGAAGAGACGGCGGGCATTCCGATCATCGTTGTCTCGGTTGTTGATCAGCAAAAGATGGGATTTGCGCTGGGAGCTGCCGACTACCTCGTTAAGCCGGTTGATAAATCTACCCTGATCAGTGCCATCCGGAAACACACCCAGCATGAGCCCAATAAGGAATCGCAAATCCTCATTGTTGATGACGATCCGGCTGCAATCGAGCTTCTTGATACCACCTTGCGGGCGGCCGGATATCGCACGCACACGGCGGTCAATGGCAGCAGGGCGCTTGAGGTGCTCTCTTCTTCAACCGTGAGTGCGATGCTTATCGATTTGCTCATGCCCGGGATGGACGGGTTCGAACTGATCCGGCAAATCAAGCTACAGCCCTCCCTCCACGGAATTCCTATTTTTGTGCTCACGGCAAAGCGGCTGACCACGGAGGAAATCGCGCTTCTAAGCAACGAAACACAAGCTTTCTTTCAAAAGGACGGCTCGTGGACGCAAGAACTCCTCGCGTCCGTCGCGAAATCAATTGGCGGATCTAACGCAGCAAACGCACTGACGGGAGGAGCATGACGAGGATACTGATCGCTGAAGACAATCCCGTTAACCTCGAACTTTTACGCGAAGTCCTGTCTTCGATCGAGTGTGAAATAGTCGAAGCAAAAGACGGACAGGAAGCTCTGGAAAGAATTGCGGGAACCGTGCCAGATATTGTTTTGCTGGACATCAACATGCCCGTTCTCGATGGCTTGAGTGTCATACGAAAGATTCGGGAGCAGTCTCAATACGACCATATCCCTTTCATCGCGATAACTGCGTATGCGATGAAAAACGATCGCGAGAGAATTCTGGCTGCCGGATTCAGCGCTTACGTTGCAAAACCGATTGACCCAATCACATTCTTGGCGGAGTTACGCAAGTTGATGTCGATGAACAACAATTTACGGCCGACTGCTACGCATTAGGCAGAGGTGTGAACGACGGTTTATGTCGCTAAAAGTACTAGTTGTGGAAGATCACGTCCCAAGTCTGGAACTCATCAGCGAGGTCTTAGCTTCCACCGATGCTGAAGTCCGCCCGATGAGCGATAGCGAAGAAGCTTCCGCGTTGGTTGAAAAAGAGAGATTCGATGGGATTTTTCTCGATCTGCAGATGCCGAAAGTGCATGGTCGCGAACTCGTCAAGCGAATCCGGGAATCTTCGTGTAATAAATCCACGGCAATCATCGTTATCACTGGAGATCGTGGACGCAGAACGATGCAGTCCGTTTTCAAGGAAGGCGCAACCTTTTTTCTTGAAAAACCCATCGACCGGCATCGCTTGCTGCGCCTCTTCAGAGCTGTCCGCGGGACGCTTTCTTATAACCGGCGACAGTTTGCTCGCATTTCGTTTCGAGCCGAAGTCACTTACGAATCAAAAGGCGTGGTTGCTCGCGGCATAAGCTCAAACCTTAGCTTGGGAGGCATCCTGTTTGAAGCTCCACAACTTCGTAGCGGCGATGCTGTTCGATTGTCCTTTCGTTTACCGTCTACAAACGTCTTAGTGGATGCACTTGGGAAGGTGGTCCGAGTAGATGAAAGACATCGTGCAGGCGTCCGGTTTATCGACGTCAATGAGACAGCGAAAAACGCGATTCAGGAACTCGTGGATCGAGAACAATGAGATCTAATTAAGTAAAGGTGTGAACTACGGTTTATGTGGCTAAAAGTGCTAGTTGTGGAGAATCATATCCCAAGTCTGGAACTGATCAGCAAGGTCTTATCTTCCGCCGATGCTGAAGTCCGCCCGACGAGCGAAAGCGAAGATGCGTCTGCATTGATTGCAAAAGAAAGATTTGACGGTATTTTTGTCGATTTGCAGATGCCGAAAGCCCATGGTCTCGAACTCGTCAAGCAAATCCGGGCGTCCTCATGTAATAAGTCCACGGCGATCATTGTTATCACTGGAGATCATAAACGCAGAACGATCCAATCGGTTTTCAATGAAGGCGCAACCTTCTTTCTTGAAAAACCTATCGAGCGGTGCCGTTTACTGCGCCTCTTCAGAGCTGTCCGCGGGTTTGCTTGCATTTCGTTTCGAGCCGAAGTCACTTACCAGTCCAGAGGCGTGACTGCTCGCGGCATCAGCTCGAGCCTTAGCCTGGGGGGAATCGTGTTTGAGGCTCCACAACTTCGTAGTGGCGATGCTGTTCGATTGTCCTTTCGTTTGCCGTCTACAAACGTCTTAGTGGATGCGATTGGGAAAGTAGTCCGATTAGATGAAGGGAATCGTGCAGGTGTCCGGTTTATCGACGTCAATGAGGCAGCGCAACACGCTATTCGGGAACTCGTGGATCGAGAACAATAAATCTTCATTCCGATAATGGATTAGGGACAGTGAAAGCAGCAGGGCAAACCCGCAAAAACGAGGAAGGACACTCGCGAAGAGGGGCGCTCGATAGGAGCGACAATGCAACCCCGCTGATCACGTTGTTAGTGATAGATGACGATCCTCAGAACTTGGAACTCATAACTGAAGCGCTGAAACAGCAGCACCTGCATATCCTCACCGCTGCAGATCCAAAAGCCGGGCTGGATCTGTTCTTTGAAAAACGGCCGCAAATTGTCCTTTCCGATCTCATGATGCCCCAGATCGGGGGCATGGAAGTTTTGGGACAAATTGTCGCGGTCGATCCCGGTGCTGAAGTGATTCTAATGACCGCTCACTATTCCACTGAGTCGGCCGTAGAAGCGATCCAGAAGGGTGCGTGCGATTACATGACCAAGCCCTTGAACCTGGATAAGCTGAGAGCGCGAATTAGTGACCTGCTGGCCCAGGCAGCGGAAAAGCGTCGCGCCCTCGATCTCGAAAATGAACTTATCGAAACCTCCCAATTTCAGGGCATGATTGGCCGAAGCCCGCTGATTCTTGATGTTTATGCCAAAATTCGGCGGATTGCGCCACACTTTCGCAGCGTCCTTGTAACCGGGCCAACGGGTACAGGCAAGGAATTAGTGGCACAGGCGCTGCATCGGCTCAGTCCAGTCTCGGGCAAGTCATTAACCGTGTGTAACTGCTCCGCAATAGTTGAGACTCTTTTTGAGAGTGAGCTGTTCGGATATGTTCGCGGCGCGTTCACTGGCGCCAACCAGGACAAAGCCGGCCTCTTCGAGGCTGCCAATGGAAGCACGGTATTCCTCGATGAAATCGGGGAATTGCCATTAAATGTTCAAGCGAAATTGCTTCGTGTTCTTCAAAGCCAAGAAATTCAGCGGGTAGGTTCGCCAGCAACGCGGAAAATCGATATCAGAGTAGTCGCCGCAACCCACCGCGACCTGAAGTCAATGGTCGAGCAGAAGACATTCCGGGAAGATCTTTATTACCGGCTCGGCATGGTCGAGATCAAACTCCCGCGCTTGGCAGACAGAAAGGAAGACCTGCCATTGCTACAGCGATACTTTTTGGAGCGCTTCTCCGAGCAATATGGGAAGCCAATCTCAGGATTCACAAGACGCGCCCAGGCTCTTTTGGCTCGTCATGATTGGCCAGGCAATGTCAGAGAACTGGAAAACGTTATCGGCAGCGCTTGCATGGTTACACGCGACGACCTGATCGACATTCCGGACCTGCCGGAACACTTGAGAATGCCAAGCGGTGAAGAGCGTAGTGACGATTTGATCTCTCTGGAGACTCTCGAGCGCCGCCATGTTCAGCGCGTGTTGGCGCGGCTCGAGGGAAATAAGAATCGAGCTGCTGAAGTCCTTGGCATAAGCCGGGGCACACTATATTCGATCCTGCAGAAGATTTCCTTGCCCACAAAGAAGACCGTGGTGGGAAGAGCCAAATCCTAACTTGCGAGGCTGACCCCAGTGGACCTAGCTCTAAATCAGCATTTGATGTGCCTACCAGGACACCCCCGATGGTCGCGGCACAAATGCCTTCCACCAACGATGATCTGCTGGATGCAACTACTACGGTTTGAGGAGGTTGCCGCGTTATTCGATACGTCCGATCAGGCAGCTCGCGGGTGGCAGATAACCCGACGCCGAAGCCGGCTTCTACAACTGTGAGGGTGACGCTTTTTTAAACGCACTGGCTCGGAACTATGGAAGTGGCGGACCATCTTCAGCACTACGCAAAGATCAAAAACAACAACTCCCCTTCCGAGACCCTTCGATGAGGGTGCTGCTGATTGGCTGCGCCCGAAAACGACGCTTGAAAAACTTGTTGGCGAGAGACAGCAGCTTGAATGCCACAACCGTCGCGAAACGATAAGCATGGGAAATGACTCGCTTTTCAACTTAAGATGTGCCATCCTGTACCGTTTCTATTGGCCCGCAGCTTCCGCCAGAAGATGACATTAGGCAACTTGTGCGCGTGGAGTTCGTAGTGCACCCACATTTTACGGGGCAGTAATGTACTCATTGACATTTCTGCTGGTTATCTTGACCGCTCTCGTGGCGGTGGCGATGCTAACTGGCACCGGAATTTGCGGCTTCCTCCTTGGATGAGCTAGTGGCCACCAAAGAGCCTCTTTGTAACAGTGAAAGGAAGATCTGATGAATCGCAACGAACGATCTGTGACCTGGAGTGCTGTGGCCCTTGTCCAAGCGTTATTCCTCTCTTTGTGGTCCGTCGCCTTGTTCGCGCAACAAGCCGCTCCGGACCTCATTCTCTTGAATGGAAAGATTTTCACGAGCGATGCTGCACAACCATACGTCCAAGCCCTGGCGATAAGAGGCGAACAAATCATCGCAACCGGAGGCTCCGAAAAGATGCTGGCACTTGCCGGCACAGGAACCAGAAAGATCGACTTGGGCGGACGCACCGTCATTCCCGGTATCAACGACGCGCACCTACACTTGTCGATCCACCCAGCCAATTGGATTCAGTTGCAATTGTCGGGGCCCGATCCGTCCTGGAGCGAAGTGAAAGCCGCAATTGTGAAGGCTCCCAAGGATACGGGCCTCATGGCCGATATTGGGCTGAATGTCTTTTACGACACGACTGTAAACCGCGATTCGCTGGACCAGATCGCTCCCGATCAACCAGTGATGCTGTCAACGCTGATTGACCACGCGGCAATCTTGAATAGCGCCGCGCTTAGGATAGTTGGGGTTCGCGAGGACGAGAAAGATCCGCTTGGCGGGCGATATGAGAGATCCCTGGAAGGAAGGCTCACAGGCGTCGCTCGTGAGTACGCGGCTCGTCTCGCTTTTCGCAAGCTGACCGACATGACGAACGACAGCGATGCATTGAGTGAGTTGCGCAAAAAGTTTGATGAGTTTGCGAAATTCGGCATCACGTCGATTCAGGACATGTCGAATGAGATAGCGCCCGACCACTGTGTAGCCCTGCTAAAGCAGATTCCCACGACCATCCGCGTTCGAGTCATCCGGATGCCGAATACGACCCCAACGGGACGCGATACTGAGGAAGGGCGGTCGCTTCCAAAATATCCATCTCCTTTAATCACGGTCAGCGGCACAAAATGGTTTATTGACGGCGTGCCCTTCGAAAACACGTTCGAGCCGCGTCAAAGGGCTGCGGGGCAACCCCCGAAAGGCATTGAGCAGCGCGTCGCGGAATTGGGCATGATCTTTCCGAAAAGCGAGTTGGCCGCGATGCTAGAAGAGTCGCGCCGTAACAACGATCAGCTAATGTTACATGTCACCGGCTATCCAGCGCCCAAGGCAATGCTTGACGCGATGCAGAACGCCGGGGGCAAAAAAGTATGGGCAACGCGACGCGTTCGCTTCGAGCACGGTGATGGGTTATATCCTGACCTAATTCCGCAGGTGAAAGAATTAGGAATTGTGGTTATGCGCGAACCCTCGCATCTGGTTATCAAGTATTTCGCGCCTCAGCTCTTTGCCGGCGCGGGAATGGAAAAGTCTCAGCCACTTCGATCTCTCCTCCAGGCCGGCATTCCGGTCGCTTTCGGGTCTGATGGCCCCGTGAACCCCTACCTGGGTATCCTGTTTGCAACCACTCATCCTGATCGGCCGTCGGAAGCGATTACGCGAGAGCAGGCGGTCATCGCTTACACGGCCACCTCCGCGTATGCGGAATTCGCCGAGAAAAGCAAGGGAACACTCGAACCGGGCAAACTCGCCGATCTGGCCGTTCTTTCCCAGGACATTTTTACGGTACCAACACAGGAGTTGCCCAAAACCGAGTCCGTACTAACTTTGGTTGGCGGAAAAGTTGTTTACGACTCCGGCGTTTTGCATTCGATCGAAAAGGACTCGCCTCTGAAGATCAGAGAGGAGAAATGAGAACAATACAACCGATGCAAGCAGCGAGAAGACTCAGCTATGAGGCTATTCAGTAAAGTGATACTCCTTCGGCGAGGTGTTTGCCGGAAAGGACTTTGCCCCAGTATTAAACTCGCCGAGATTTAAAAGGGGCCCATCGGAGGCATACGCGCGGAACCCGAATCGAGCAACCTCGCTATTATCCCAGCAAACTGTGTGGGGACTCCGGCGAGACTACCGCTCGAGGTGGCCCCTTCCAGACAGCAATGCGAATTTTCATCCAGCGGGAACAAGGAGCCGCGACATCCATCATCCTCTTGACGAGCCGGCCTTCCCGAAGGTCTGTTGGCCGTGTACGACACACATCAAAGAACCGATCGCAATTTTCTCTGGCGCGTCATGGACGCGACGGTCTCGAGTACCGTGAAACTCCGCTGGTACGCAATTTGAAAAGGGATTCGAAAGCGTGCGGAAGCGCCAGTGCGCTTTATACCCGCGGCCTACAGGAATCGGGCCACGCGCATCCGCTTCCTGTAGAGGCAATCATTTCTGATGTGCATTCAACTCGTCCAGCTTTTGCTTGAGCTGTTCAAGCTTGCGCCCAGCTTCGCCGAGCTTGCCCTGCGCGGTCAGTCGCTGATATTCGGCCAGATCATTGGCCGCTTCGGAAATGAGTGCGTCACGATCCGCCTTGGGCTTAGCGGCGGCTGATGTTTCCCCGCTTTGCGCTAGTTGCCCTGGCGCGGTTGCGGCACTTAGCGATGAGGCTTCTCCGCTAAATAAGGCTTTCATCGCCGATTCGAAGGTTGGCCCGTATGCGAGTCGGTCTTGCAGCGCGAGCACCACCAGACGCAGCTCCGGCATCGGGCTCCGCTCTGCTTGCAGGTAGATCGGCTCCGCATACAACAGCGCACGCCCGCACGGAATGACCAGCAGAGTACCCCGCCGCGAGTGGGAGCCTTGCTGATTCCAAAGCGTCAATTGTCCCGACAGCTGCGCGTTCTGATCGATTCGGGCTTCGATTTGCAGCGGCCCGTCGACCAGTTTCGTTTTTGGAAAGTCATACACGACGGACGTACCGTAGTGCGCGCCATCGCTGCGGCCTGCAAACCAGCCGATCAAGTTGTTTCGATTGGCTGGGGTGAAGGGCAGGATCTCCACGAATTCGACGGACGTTTCCCCCGGTAGTTTCATCAGCACAAAGTTCGGCTCCATGGCTTGGGATTTCTGCTCTCCGGATTCACTCGTGCCGATTTCGGACGCCACTGTCCACAAATCCTCCCGGTTGTAGAACACCTCCGGTTCCGTCATGTGATAAAGGCCATACACCGACGCCTGCATTTTAAGCAACAACTCGGGATATCGTACGTGTCTTCGCAGTCCTGGGGGCATGTCGCTCGCATCCTTAAATAGCGAAGGAAACAGCCGGCGATAGGCTGCGATGATTGGGTCCTGTGGCTCGAACACGTAGAAGGTTGTGGTTCCATCATAAGCATCGATGACCACCTTCACGCTGTTACGCATGTAATTGATGGAATTGTCGCCGAAACGGTAATGGCTCGAGTAGGGATAGCTATCAGATGTAGTAAACGCATCCATCATCCACGACAGGCGGCCATCGTCGCCGACAACCATGTAGGGATCGGAGTCGTAAGAGAGCAATGGCGCCAGTTCCGTCACCCGATCGCGCACGTTACGACGCATCAGCAGCCGGCTCTGTGGGTTGATGTCGTCGCTAAACGGCAGCTTCGCCAGGTCGCCGCGGTCGAATGCGATGAGAATGCGGCGCAGGAATCCGCCCAGTTGGATGCCCCCGTTGCCTTCGTAAGACGTCAGATTGTTGGTTTGCCCTTGCGGGTAGTTAAATTCCTGTTGCCGCGTCTTCACGTACACGTCGCTGTTGGTCATTTCCCCGAAATAAATCTCAGGACGGGTTACGGCGATACTCGGCACCGTGCTTTGGATCGGCATGTTACTCAGAAGCAAAGTCGGCAGCCCTTCCGGGGTGAATCCATTGACAGGATTCATCGTGATCCCGTAGCCGTGCGTGTAAATGAGCTTTTCATTGATCCAGTTGCGGCTGCTTTCCGGGAGCTTATCAATACTCAGTTCGCGGGTAGCGAGCATGACCTGACGCGTCGTGCCGTCGATTTCGTAGCGATCTATGTCGATATCCGGAAAGTCATAGTAGGTCCGAATTTCCTGAATCTGACGCAGGGTGTCTTGCAGTGCGCGCCAGTCCCATAGGCGTATGTTTCGCAGGGTAGGCTGATTGTCCGCTGGATCAGCCGCTTCCACGGTGGCCTCAGCGGGAAATTCGCGCTGCGAAACCCGGTCTAATCCGTAAGCCTGCCGCGTCCATTTGATATTGTTGGCAATGTAAGGCCGCTCGCGAACCAGTTCGTTCGGCTTCACGATAAAGTTGCCAACGTACCACCCGATCACGTTCATAGCGAGATAACAGAGCACGGCTGGGACTACCGCGGCTGCAAGCCAACGGACGCGCGGCGCTGCCACCAGGTTGACGGCTGCAATGGCCGCACCGAGAACCAGCGCGGCACACACAACCAGCAGACCTGTCAAGGTAACGTGCGCATCTGTGTAGGTGACTCCGCTAAAAATGGTGTGCTCGTCGAACAACGTTTCAAACCGGCTGATATACACCCGCATCGCGAGGATCAGCAAGAAGAACCCAAATGCAATCGAGAATCCGCGCCACGGTAACGGGATGGGCCCGCCTCGACGGCCGGCGAATACGTGGGTGCTGCCGGTAATGAGGATAAAGAAACCGGCCAATAAACAGGCAATGACTGTCATCATCAGCAACCAGCCGGTCATGGACTGCCAGACCGGCAAGGTGAATAAATAAAAATGGAGGGGCCTGCCGAAAATCGGATCCGCAATACCGCTGGCGCGCGGGGCATACCAATAGAGCGCGAACGTCTGCCATTCCGCCATCATGCTCGCACCAGTGGCCGTGGCAATGGCGAGGGAGACGACGAGCATGATCAGACGCAGGATACGCTCGACCGGTAGCCTCAACGACTGCTGGCCAAAGTAAATCGTGCTCCCGCTCAGCAAATTGAGCTGGTACGCCCGCCGCAGCGCAAGAAACCACCCGTATAGGATAAAAAATGTCGCGGCAAAAAATGCCGCAAATACTTCCCATTGAAAACTCAGCGTCCGCCGGAAAACGTCTCCGTAACCCAGAGACTTGAACCATAGGGCATCAACGTAAAACGAAACCCCCGCCCGGCTGCTGAAAAGGATGATGGCAATCAGGACAAATATGAGGAAGAGCCGGCGGCGGCGTGATGGCCGTCTCTCCCCATCGATGAACTCGGGCATTTCTGTAATTGTTTTCACCAGGGTTTGCGTTGGGAATACCAACTAGCGGCATTGTACCCTCAGTGAGGGCGCAGAAGCCTCCTGATTAGGAATTCCCGACCCGCCAGAAAGCCCATCAGGCTGCGCGTTTGAGACCCCGAGGAGATCGAGCTGTTGGTATGGTCAGGGGAGCCATTCTTCCATTCGCAAGACTCACAAATCCGCCGTGATGCATGATCTCGCCGTGACGGAAGAGTCGAGCCAGCATCCCGAGAGCATGATAGGCGAGCGTCTGGTTGATAAACGGCTCTTGCCGCTCAAGCGCTTCAACCGCACTGCAGGCCGGCAGATCGTCTGCGTTGTCAAGCAAAGGCGTGACGATTTCAGGAAAGAGTTCCGCTACTGTTGGGAGCCGCCTGCGCGTCTTTCTATTACGGCCGTTCCTGGGCTGCCCGAGCACAAACTGTCCACCGTCGGCGTTGTTGCCGAGATCCAGCCAATAGACGCACTCTTTGAAAAGAGCCGATTTCGTGATCTCAAGGCGTGCTGCACGCGTATCGACGCAGGAAATAATAAGGTCGGTCTTGCCCTGAGTCTTTGCCGTCACGAAGTCGGTCGATGCCTGCCATTGCAATCCCCAGAACAGGTTCAGACGATTCACCATCACAACAGACTTGTAAAGACCGATTTCAGATTCTGAAAAGGGCTGGCGTACGCAATTTGTCGGCGAGATTCTATCCCCATCGGCGACGATCACTTGCAGGCCGGGATGGCCTGATGCAATCAGCGCTTGATGCAGAAAGGGCAGGCCGCCAATTAAGGCAGAGCCAGTCCCGCCACAGCCGATCACCACCATACGATAAAGGCTGCGAGCGTGATTCAACCGGTGAACTGTTCGGGCCATAACCTTACACTTCCTGGATGAACTGGCGCAGGGTCTGACGGGACGGGACCAGATATTCACCCGGGAATCGTTCCGCACCTTTTAATTCCGTCCACAGACCGATAAACCCGCCGGCATGCGCGGTCAGCTTTCCCATGCCGCTTGGGTGTGTGAACTGGCTGTTAAAGAAACCCTCTTCCCACTCCAGCATGTTTGTGACGTCGGTGTGTCGTGGACGGGGCATGTCGCCTTCGCAGACATCGCCTTGGCCTGGTTCGGTGTTCCAGTAAGGGGCAACCATCAACTTTGTTTGCGCCGTCGGCCGAAGTGGCTCTGCCAAGGCTCGCAGAAATAGACAACCGCGATGCACTTTCCAGACGAGGGCTGGATGCGGACATGTCTCGCCACTGATCGTGCGCCGGTCTTCAGCTCCATCAGAAAAGAACATGCGATGAAGGCGAGGCGGTGTCCACCAGACCAAGAGGTTAGAGGTGTAGGCGAGCACGTTTTCCGGTAAGAGGACCGCTGGCGCAGGTTTCTGAAGCCCATGAAGAAGGTGTTCGAGAAAGCGAGCGGTGAGTAGAGTTCCCGGCGCCAACGACGGTGGCTGTCCGACTCCTGATTGCGTGACGCGATGCACAGTGGCAAACTTTGCCCGTCGCGAGATCTGATCTTCATAGATCAATATCGCCTGTTTGAGCTGAAAGTCATGGTTGTTCCCGATCTGCGTAGTGACTTGCATTTTCCAACTCCTCGGCAAATCGCACCCATTCACTCAGCTCAGCCACGGCCCTGGCCATTCCGCGCAGGTTTCTCACAACCTTTCCGAAGAAGGCGGTGTCAGACGGAGGAAAGCAAAGCAGGATGGGGGCACGGCCGGTCTCGCCGGATTCGAACTGTTCCCGGCAGAATTCATCGAACCAAGCCACAATGGGATCGTCACGCCAATGACTGATTCCTAACGCGGGCATCGGCGATGCGTCCATGTAGTAAGCAGCTTCGTCCAAGACTCTGTAGCAGTGTCTGCTCATTTTCGGTAGACGAATCGCGCGCGATGCTAGAAAGATTCGATGGGCTTTTAGGAAAGCATCACGCAGTGCCGGATTTGAGATCGACGCTATGGCGGGCACGATTTCGTGGTTTTTCAATTTCCGCTCGTTAGATTCGCGAATGTAAGGCGCGACTTTCGCGGGATCGGCGAATTCCACCTCGCCTTCGAGATCAACATCTTCGCCCTGCTCGCGCTCCGAAAGATACCAATCTCGGCGCAATTGATAGCCGCTTTCCGCTTCTGGAAATCCGAAGGGCTCAAACACGGTTGACGCGGTACCGTATAGCCAGTAATAGAGACTGGCCATGAGCGATTCTCGGTTTGGGTTATTTTCCAATCGCTCATAAATCGGCCGTAGAGGGATGTACTGTGGATCGGCGGTATTCGTCCAGGTAAAAAAGAGCACCTGCTCGCTTGGCCTGCGGTGTTCGTCCAGACCATCGGAGATGCCGAGTACGATTCCAAATTGGTCGGCACATCCTTTCAGTCCTTTGCCGACGATTTCGGTGAGCGTCGACTGTAGTGCTTCAGCAGGTGTGGTGGCCGCCCGCAAATGTTTTTCCCTGGTCAGATCTTCTTTAATCAGGTATTGCACTAGCGGAATGACCGCCTCTCCCCCTAGGGAAAACTGATAGCGACTCTGCACACCGTCTATTGAGGGCAAGGTCAGAGACCGCGATGGCGCGATTAAACCAGCGGATGGACCCAGCTTGCATCGGGAAAGAGGCTGCCGCCGTTTCGAGATGGGTGATCGCACTGAGCAAGAGCGTCGGCCAACAAGACTGTAAGTTTGGGGCACTCTGAACATTTCTCGAGCTCCGTTAGCTTCTTCATGTCCTGGCTTCGAACCGAATCGGCAAGCGCAGTGAGACTCTTGAGCAAACGTCGTCTTCGGCTTTGTCGCGTTCGGGGCATGCTATCCCTTCGCTCCGATCGCACGACTGAAGGTGTAGCGCATTTTCCCGTCCACCGGCTCAGGGCCGGTCACTGCGGCTGTCGTGATCTCGGGATGCGCAGGAATGTACATTTCGCGGACTTGCTCCACAGACATCGACGGATTGGGGTCCGGCAACATTTTGCCGTCGAGTACGAATTCACGTTCGGCTTTTTCTACCTTGATCATGGTTGGGTCACCTCTGCTGTTTGAGAGACAAGAGTCGGTTGTCCAGGAGCTGCCGATGGAGACGCTGCAATTGATGCGGGCTGTGTCGTTCCGGGTGCCGACGCGCTCGGATCGGTCCACCAGAGGGGTAGGGTATCGTCTTTCGTGATATCGGGCTCCGGTGTTTTGTTCTTCTCGTCTTTCTTTGCCTGCTTTTCCTTGGTCTTGGCCTTGTTGCGCTGATCGATCGCCTGCACAGCAGCGGATATTTCGCTGCTCGCCCGATCAAAGCTGTTTTGCAAGCCAACATGGGACTCAACATAATTGGTGAGGACACTGGGAAATTTCTCGTCAATTTCCTCCGCAGTTCCAGTGATTGAAATCGGGGTGGTGAGTGCTTTGACGGCCTCGTCGGGTACAGATGCGACTTCATTCTTATGTGAGTAGCTGATCTGCTCGTTGATTTTCTTGTCTTCAGGCCGGGCATGTGGCACAACATTGACTCTGATTTGCTCACCTTCGATACCGGCTACAGTGATCGTCAGAGCGCGTACTTTTAGCAATGGGACCAATTCTGTGAACATTCTTAACTCCTGGATGCATTGAAATTAAAAGAACCGCTTAGTCAGGGGAAATTTGAAATGGTGATAGTGGGGTCAATGGGGATTTCCATGGGCCAGTCACGAGAAATAACAGAAATGGCAGATTTACGACCAAGCAAACGCTCAAGATCCGAGCGGTCACGATTTCGCAAGGATGCTGCGACCGAACAAATAGAGGGTCGCGCCGCCCAACATGCCCCCGAGAAGGATGATGGGAAAGGCCAACAACATGCCGAATGTTGCAGTGAGTAGGAAGAGACCGCCCGATTGACCAATTGACCATCCGCGCTCTGCAAATGGAAGCGCGATTGCATAGAGCAGGGCGAAGATGAAGAACGCACCCATCGCGACAGCGATGCCTCTCAGCAGTGATTGGCGTAACGTAATCGTCCTAGTCGGGTCCAGAATCAGTCCACCCCAAAGGCCCGCGGAAATGGCGGCGGAGATGGTTGGCAAGACAATCAAGAGGAGAATGCCTGAGCCCGCGATCTTTAATGGGTGAAACCAGAGCACGAGGGACAGCAGGGCGATTGTTGCGAACCATGATGCGGATATTAACGCCCTGTGACTGGCGGTCTCACGCATAATCCGTATCGCCGGAGTAAGGTGCGAGGCTTCTTGATGCGAAAAACGTGCCTATCTGCACGGCCAGTGCCTTCGGTGCTACAACTTCTTTTTGCCCGCTGCTTTCACCTTCGCCCAACGTTTTTTCGCAGCCTCACTAATCCGTTTTCGCGCTGCGGCTGAAAGACGGCGGGGGCCTCCCCTGCGCTTTGTTGCTGTTGATGATGTAAGCCTGCCATTAGTCGTAGGCACTCCTTGAAGCGCTGTTATAGCGCGGGTGATCCGGTCCCGTTCCGCTTCCAGTTCTGAAATGATTTGTCGAATATCCAAAGGATGGTCTCCTCGTCAGGAAGTATTGTACGTGAGCGCATTCCAACTGAGCCCGACATGGACAGTCAACCATTGGGATCCGATTAAGTGAGGCTTGCCCGCGATCCGGCCCTGAATCTGGCCGCCTTAGTATCGGCGCAAACGCCGGCTTTAATAACCATCGCAGTGCCGGAGTTTGCAGTAACCGTTGTCGTAGACTGTGACGGTGATTGACGTAATAACCTTCATTAGCGTCGCAGCTGTTCTCGTGTCGATCTCGTCGGCGATCTTGCGTTATACTTGTGCCCCGCTATGATTCGCTGGGGTCGGCGAGTCATTATCTGAGCAGAGGTGTCCGCGCGTGAATAGATCTCACTGTGGAAAAACGTTCATTGCAGTTCTAGCGCTGGGGCTGACTTTCTTCAGCGTTCCTGCTGCGTCTCAACGGCAGACTGCGGCGCTTCGCGCAAACGATACCGAACTGCTGATGCTCGGTACTGCGGGCGGACCGCCTTTGCGCAAGGATCGCTCCGAGCCGGCCACGCTGCTCATCGTCGATGGGCGACCGTACCTAATCGACTGTGGCATTGGAACCGTCCGGCGCTTGGTCGAGGTTGGGATTCCATCGGAAACGATTGGAACGATCTTCCTTACCCATCTGCACCCGGACCATGATCTCGGCCTCGTCGATGTGATGGCCAACGATTACTTCCACCTTGACCTCTCCTCCGACGCGCGGAAGATCAATATCTATGGGCCACCTCAGACGAGCGAATTGGTCGGAGCGGCTTTCCACTACATCAGCATTCCTTTTGAAGTGTTTGCCGCGGAAAAGCCCGGGTTCCAGCTTGGCCAGCCAAACCATGGCCTGACGAGTCCTTTTATCGCCCATGACGTCGATGGTGAGGGAGTTGTTTACCGCGACGACAAAATTCAGATCACCGCTGCAGAGAACTCGCATTATGCGCTCATGCCGCCGCAGTTCCGCGCGCATTTCAAGTCATATGCATACCGCATCCAGACTCCCCATGGTGTGGTGGTATTCACCGGAGACACCGGACCCAGTGATGCGGTCGTGAAACTTGCGACAGGTGCCGACGTTCTCGTTGCCGAAGTCGAGGAGAATTCGGACGAGCTACGCGGGTTCATTGACCAGATGGCTACTGAGAACCACTGGCCGCCTGCCCGCAAGAAGCAGTTTGCTGCACACATGGAGAAGGAACATCTCACCGTGGACAGCCTCGGAGAACTTGCCTCGAAGGCCCAAGTACAATCGGTTCTCTTCTATCACTATGACCCGCAAAACAAAGCGGAGCAGCAGGCTCGCGTCGCCGACATGAAGAAGTATTTTCCCGGGCCGGTTCTGGCACCGATGGATCTGGACCGGTTCTGTCTGTCGAAGGACGAAGCGCAATCGCAGAAGGATAAATTCGAACTCTGCGGGCAAAATACAGCGAATCAGGAGTAAGCGTCGAGTGTCCTCACGAAAACAAATCGCGCGAGAAGATGTATTGTCCATCGCAGCTTTGGTGCTTGTCCCCGTGATTACTTCGCAGTTCTCTGGTCATGTCGCCGGCAAAGCTTCCCTAATCCGATTAGGTGAGGCTTGCCCGTGATCCGCCCTGAATCTGGCCACCTTCGTATCGGAGCAAAGGCCGGTTTCAATATGCTATTGAAGTGCCGGAGTGTGCAGTAACCGTTGTCGTAGACTGTGACGGTGATCGACGTAATAACCTTCATTAGCGTCGCAGCTGTTCTCGTGTCGATCTTGTCGGCAATCTTGCTTGCGCTCCGAAATCGGAGCAAGGAACTTCTCTCAAAAGACCGAGTCATCTGGTGGCTACCCTTGTCGGTTGTGGTAGGCGCAGGCATCACGCTGCTTTCGTTGATGATCCACGGCACAGATCGCGTACATGGCACGATCATGTACTTCCGCATTATAGTTCCGGGCGTCTTCTTGGTTTGTTTTCTCTGGCTGCTGGTAGCTTTCCTTCGCAAGAGAAAACGTCAGTGCATTTCAGTACTGCTAGCACTGCTTGGCTTTGCTGCGATTTCGGGCGCTTTGCAGAGAAATGAGCCTACGCTGCGGCCCTCGCTCAGATGGTTTCTTTGGTCGCGGCAGTACAAAGCCGAAGTCTTAGCGCAGCCGGACCCATCAAATCAGGAATTCAAACACGTTGTATGGGACACATGGGGATTCGCCCAAACCGGTTTCTATCTCACCTATGTCGTTTTTGATCCCAACGACTCGCTTGCGAACGCTGCGAGGTCCCAAGCGCCGGGGCGGTTTGGCGGGATTCCATGCGAAGTGCCCAGCGTAGTTCGTCTTGAGAAGCAGTGGTATGCCGTGAGGTTCTATGCGGACGAGGATTGGGTTAATTGCCATTCCCGTACCGCAGGCCTGCGCCTGAACTAGCGCGTAACTGCTGTTAGGTCGCACATAACACTCAAAATGCTCGATCAGGTGAATTCGTAGATGGTCAGCAAACCGGAAGTTGTCGGCCAGAGATGCCCGGTGAAGACCCAACTTCGTGGCCCATTCCTGCTGTAAGTTATGTTTATGAAAGGGCATTGCCCTGGGCAATGCCCACCCTTGATGGACCTGGTTTGTTGGAGCATTAGGCCGGCAACTCGTTGAGAAATTCGCCCAGCTTGGCGGTCGCCTTAAACTGCGGCACAGGATCGAGCTTCTTGAAGGCGCTGGTAAACGCATTCGAAAGACTCCACATCGTGCGTGGCGAAAACTCCGGATACTGCGGCTCAAAATACAGTCTGTGTACCTCGTGCAGCAGGGTGCGCGGAGCTTCGAGCTTGCCGTCAATGAAAGCCGAATAGAAGATCAGTTTCGCGCGTTCATCCGTGACCTGTGTCTGCCTCCAGCTTTCGACCTGGCGCTGCATCGGCTCGAAATTTCTCTGGATGCGATCTACACCGACAGCAAGAGTATCAATCAAGTTAAAACTCTTGCTATGTTTGGCCAGCACCGGTGTGAAGTCGCCACTGAAGGCCATGTTTGAACACACGAAAACTCGCAGGCCGGCGGTCAAGCCCAGCCGCAGCGATTTGTCGTGTGAGTTGCGGATGCCAATGGAAAAGCGACATCCGTCCATTTGCGTTTCGAGATCAAGCACGCCGAACATTTTCATACCGTCGTTTGAAACGGCATATTCCTCGCCAACGACGCCGATATGACGAAAACTCAGGGTTTCGACCAGCGCTTCAACAATCTCGTCATGAGGAATTGGTTTGTGGGTTGCTGTTGCTTGGGGTACGGGGATTTGCGCCAGCTCCGCCCGGCCAATCTTGGCGAGCGAACCGGCGACAAGTGTGCCAGTGGTCATGATTTAGCTCCTGTTTGGTTGTGGTGGATTGAATCGAAATCGATGAGAGGCTACGCTTGTCGGAATTCTGCGCGGCGGTGAGCGATTCGGAAGATCTTTTAGCTATTCGCTGACTCTAAAAAGGGAATGGAAGGACTCAATGATCTTGTGAGTGGCGCAATTTCTGCCGTTGTTTGATTTCTTGGAGTGTTTGGAATGGCGACTTTTCGCCGACGGGTAACGCGCGTTTACCGAAGCCCCTCTCCTTGATCGCCGGTGTCCCGATCCTCACGTAAGCGTAGCTGTATGGATCGACGTATTTCTTGGATCTTTTCCCCTGGGCGTCTTCGATGATGATATATCTGCCGTAACCTGCAAAGTCGCTGCCCTTTTCAACCACGACACCCGAATATGGAAAATACTCGTCGGAGAGGCTCTTCCAACCCCAGGGACATAGGAAGAAGAGGATAAGCAGCAGCGCCGACGCTCCGGCGTACCACCGGATCGCATCTCGCGAAATCCGCCAAACCCTCATCTTCACGTGCATCGCGTGGATCATCACATACCAGCGTATCAACTTACATAGAGCGGGACAGATGTCGACAGTGATAGGACCGGAGTCAGGCGGTAACGGCGATTCTATAGCCGGGCTTGCGCCTTAAATTGGTGCTAACTCCATCCGAACAGTGAGGGCTGCTCCGGGACGGGTTGCCGGGAGCGCTTACGGGTGGAGGCGAACGACTCGGGCCGCTGTCCGAAGATGAGGACCGGTTGCATATCGATCGCGGATGTGATCAGGTCTTCTGGATCGTGATTCTCGACAGCCGAGTCGTCGGACGGGGCAGAAGCATCCGCCGTTTGGGTGCGCGTAGCAAACAATTTCTGGTGTTCCTGGTGCAAGGTCTTCCAGATCGCGTCGGCGGTATCGCCAATGCCGTTCTTCTCAACCAGTTCACGAGCCATGGCTGAGAGCATGTCGTCATCATCATCGATACTCTGCAATCCTTCGCCCGCGAACTTTCCTTCCATGGTCAAAGCAACCAGCAGCTTCTTGCCCATCAGTCTTAGGCAGGAGGTCTGCATCGTGCCCTCGTAGCACATGAACTTCACGCGAACTTTGCGTTTCTGCCCGATTCTCCAGGAGCGCCGCGCGGCTTGACGCAGTGTATGCAGTGAGTAGCCGGATTCGTAAAAGATGATTGTGGGAAAATCGAGAAGATCCAGGCCCGTCTCAACCAGTTTTGGATGGGCGATCACGACCTGAACACCCTCTTTGATCTTTCTCGCGTACCAGGCCTCCCGCTTATGAGTAGGGACATTGCGCCGCAGTACTGCAGCACGAATACCTTCCCGCACCAGAAGCTTTTCCAGTCGCGACGTGACGTCGCGCTTCTGTGTGTACACAGCAAAGACCTGGCAACGTCTGCCTTCTGCCAATTCGTTCTTGATCTCTTCGATCAGTCTCCGTTCTTTTGCCTGCAATGTGTCCTGCGGCAGGTCCGTGGTTTCGGCAATGACGAACTTGACCTTGCGCCCAAGTTCCGGGTCAAATTCTGTTCCATAAATCGTTCCGAGGCCATAAGGATGGTCGGGATAGAGCAATAAGGCGTTCAGCATGTTGCTGAGCACCGAACGATTGCCCTTGTGCTTTTTCAACGCGTCACGGATATCGTCTTCCAGAGCCTGATAAGCAATCCGCATTGGCTCATCCATCGGAACGCTCAGGAACGACTCTTCGTAGGGAGGCAACTCGGACGAAATGTCCTCCAGGAAGACAAACGCGCAGAGCTGCATGAGGAATTCACCGAAGAGAAGCGGTGAAGCTCCCGGCCTGCGTCTCACGGTGACTGTTGTTTTGGCCTTTGAACACGCGTTTTCGGCTGGCTCAACCCGTGTCACGGTTTCGAGGACGCCATAATCCTGTTGAAAGGCTGCTTTTCCGGACGTGCCCCACGCGTACCCACGCTCTTTCATGTGGGCCGCTTCGAGCCGGTAAAGGGTGTTGAAAATGTCGTCGGCGTAACCGCCGAGTAGGGTTCCCGTCAGCCCCACAATTTTGTCGGTGCAGGACGCTAGAGTCCCGAGAGCATTCCCCTGTGCTGTTTCGCCAGCGAGCTGGTGGATCTCATCGCATATCGCATAATCGAACCAGCGCCGCATGTGCCGACCAATGAACTCGACCGGCGCCATGCGATGGATTTTGTCTGGATCAGCCTGCCAGAGTGGGCTGTGAAGGACGTTGCAGGGCTTGTCGTCGCGGCTTTCAATGGTTTCGGCTATTTTGACCTGGGCGAAGTCGGTCGCGGTCAGCCGCTTTTCATCAATGATGACTGGTTTGCCAGTCTCCGCGTTCACCAGGCAGCCAGCATTTGGCCCAGAGCGGGCAAAAACATAAGCGGGCCGCCAAAAATATCCTAGTTTCGCGCGCTCCCGCCCCACGATGAACAATGCAGACCGATGGCATAAGGAAAACCAACGCTCGCGGGAATTGCGATATTGTTTGCGAAGTCTTAAATCGCTCAACGTGGTCTGCAGGCCTTCGCGAATAATCTGGCCTCGGCGCAAGCGCACTTCGTTCACGCCATGAGGCGTTTTCTCATCGCCCCCGTTCCGCATGTCGTCGATCAGAAACACGCGAATGCCGGGGATCGTCTGCAACGCCTCGCGGGCCCACTTTTCAACCAGGTGTGGCGGAACCATCGCAAGGGCGGTGTAAGGTTCGCCTTGGCTGTGAACGTGAATCGCACTAAGCGAAATCAGTGTCTTTCCCGTCCCGCATTCCGCAACGATTAAGGCGGTGCGAAATTTCTCCCAACGTTTCGCGACGGACATGATCGCGACATTCTGGGCCGGGAATGGTCGCCGCAATAGACTTTCCACTCGCGGCGAAACAGGATCGTCAAGCTTTTGAAGTGCGGGATATTCTTCAAGAATCCGCTGGCCTAGCTCGGCTGAGAATTCCCGCATGTAAGAATAAATGGTGTCCAGTTGCACAGACGGCGACCTCCAAAGGGCAGGATTACTCGCGCTGCCAGACGAGCAGAATGAAGGTGCCGGCCAGCCCACGCGTTTCAATTGTGACGTCCGTCGTATCGAACCCTATGGTCCGGACATCTTTGTCGCTGCGTACCGGATGCAGCAGTGTGATGTAGTGCATCTCGGGGAACATCCAGTCAGAGATCGGCAAACCCGCCCGAAGAAATCTGTATTCAACCGGAGGATCAAGAAACTCATAGCCCTGAATCTCTCCGCTTCCATTGAGATCGATAGTTGAGCCGTAGGGACCGCTAAATTTAAGAATCATCGTGCTGTCAAGGAGTGCCAGTTATGATCGTCTTGGAGGCGGACAAATGAATCCGATTCTGGCGAAGTCATTGGTAGGACTGGTGCCGACTTCAGCGCTGTTCTTCGGTGCAGCGATCACGTTCTTCAGAGGAAAATCAGTAGCGTCGCTTCTGCAGGTAATTGGCGCGGGCGCGCTCGTGATCGTAATTCTTGCTCATATATGCGAGGGACTCGAGATTTTCCCGTGGATGCATTGGGGCCTCGAACACAGCGCGGGGCATTACTTGGACGTATCGGCTGCTACAGTCGCTCTTTTCTTGTTCCCAACCGGATACTTGGTTCATGCGCTTCGAAAACGTGCCGCCTAATCTCTTCCTATCGAATGCGAATAAGTCGCCCGTAGAGACGACTTCTCCGAGCGGCCGATAATAGCGCCCGGCTCCGCCTCAGCTGGTTCATGGGAGCCTGCGTGAGCGCGATGCGTCCACCATTCGGATTCAGCGCATTTCTGGCGCAATACTTTCTGGTGTGAAGATTTCTGCGAGACTGGCACGCGGCCATTCAATGCGGCCTGCGCTCGCCGGGAGCATGAGCTGTCTGCCCTGCACTCCCAGACCAAGCCATTCGAGAAATCGTTTCTTGTTGCCTTTGACCATCACCGGCCTGCAGCCGATTCCGAGCATAGGAACTATGGATTTGTGTTTTTCTAATCTCTGGCAAAACCATTCGGCCCACTCTGGCGTTCCAGGCAGGCCGTGGATTTGCGCCAGGGACATCCACAGGAACGCGGGTTCGGACTGCGCCAGAATCGTCCGCCCTGTGCTGCCTACATTGTTCACCAGTTCCTCAGAAACCCCGATTAAATGGCGCAGCGGTCTTTTTCTATCGGCTAGCTGCACGGATGCTCTGTAGACTTGGGCGTTGCGGCCGAGCGAAACCGAGATGCGGTCCACATTGGCACCTTCGACCTCAAAACTGTCATTAGTCGAAATCGCTGCATTGATCGCAGCGATCTGTGTATCCCCACCAACAACGGAAATCAGATGTGCCTTGGCGCGTCGCGGCGAATCCGGCTCGACCTCTCCTATGAACCGGTCAAGACGTACCTTGAAGCTTGTTGTCGTTTTCTCAGTGCGTTTGTAGTAGCTGAGCCATCCAAAACGAAGGTGCGAGTTTTTCATGCTTCTTGCGCCTTTTCATGGGTCAGAATCTGTGTCCTGCCATCGGCAAAGATCAGCGTCAGTTCCTGGGAGAACCGTTCGCGATCATGGAGGACTTTTGTCTCTCCATCTTCCTCTTCCCAGTGGTCCACAAACTTCACGGAGCGCCAAAAAGCGATGTGTCGTTGATCCCCGTCTCCGAATACGCCATTGAGGAGGCCGGCGGTACAGAGCAGGCCGACATGGCCTCCGTGCAACGGTGTCAGAGGCCGTCCACGTACGTTGCTGTGTTCGTGAATGAGCACACGCGCAGCCTGCCTGTATGCTCCGGATCGGAGCAGCAGGTCTTCAACTTCATCCAGCGGCAGTCCGATATTGGTAAGTTCGGCAGGGCCGGACGGGGGAACTGCATAGATTGCATCCGCAATATCTGTGAGCAGGGCGAGATTGTCTTGTAATGCAAGCCTCTCCAGATAGCGCTCCGCTTCGCGCAGGACCGAATCTCCCAGCCTTTCCGATCTCTTGCGTCGCACGGCGAATACCGCGACTTGTTTGAATCGTAAACATTCGGGATCACCGAAGCGATACAGCCGGATGTCTTTGAAGTGGTCAGCTAATATGCGGGCGCACAGCTTCAATCTTCCCTGGGGAATGACAAAAATCAGGACGCCCTCCGCTCTCAACCAGCGGTAGGTGTGCTCAAGAAAGACCAATTCGAGCCGCTGATTACCGCTCTGGCCCGATTCCCAATCGTAGGGCGGATTGAGGTACAACAGTGAGACTGACTCCACCGGACAGCGGACGTCCATGGTGTTAGCCTGCAACACGTCAAGGCCAACTGCTCTGGCTTGTTCGGTTCGGAAGGCGTCAATTTCAATTCCGTAGCGGCGTGCCGAAGCACCCTCGAGCAATGCTGTGAAGGCGACTCCGTCTCCCGCGCAGGGATCAAGCGCGGAGAATTCGTTTGGAAGTGACAGGTAATTCCTTAGTCTCCTCGCTTCCGATATTGGAAGAGGAAAGAATCCAAGCTTGGTTTTTCCGTGAATGTGCATACAATTACGCTCACAGTGACAAAAGAGAACAAAAAGATGTTTGCGGAAGGACGTATGCCCGACGTTGGTAAGGAATTGACTATTGATGAAGGCTTGGCAGAAGAAGCGAAATCGATTGTGGCGCTAGCATTCCGCAATGGACCAATAGAAGATGTTCACGCGGGGATTGAATGCCCACATTGCGCTGGAAAAAGCGAGTACTCGCATATCACGCAAGATGAGATGAAGCGGATTATGAAGAACGCGGTGAACAAGGTCTACGCCTTGTTATGGATCCGCACACATTGTCCTGAGGTGTTCCTGCCGACCGTAAAGGCTGGCTCTCTTTACACAAGATCTTGGGATTTCCCTGAGAACAGTAGAGAAGAGATTGAGCATCTCGCGCGCTTTGCCGATAGATTCTCAGGTATCCAGAAGACTGATCCTGTGATGCCAAGCAGGAAACGTAAAGCGGCACTCGGGAGAAGCGGACGGGACAAGACGCGGAAGAGGTAGTTCCACCAGATGCTCTATGCCGCGGAATCCTTAGCTATAGATGAGCTCTCCGAAAACACAGCATTGCAGCAGCGCATCTGCGGTGATCGTGTCCGCGTTCTCAGTCACAAGATCGGCGAAATGCCTGGGATAGTAACACGCTAGAACCTCGAGACCTTGGGCCATAGCATCGAGCCGGAGCTCAAATACTTCAGGTTTTGGAGTGGTCGTCGCGATGCGGACGGTGCCGCCTTCGTTCAATGGATAATCCACAATTCCTGGGTTAGTCTGATCGATTGAGCGAAAGCTCAGATTGGGTGGCGGGACCGTCTCAATAACCTTGAACCAGCTAATTTGTCCGGTAAAGGCGTGCCAAAGCGTGTTAGCAACCTGTTTTCGGCTGACTTTGAGCGTGCCGTTGACAACAAAATCCGTCGGAGCCTTGATTGTCTGCTCTTGAGTGCGCGATGCACTCCGCAATCTGGCTATGATGCCCCGGAGATTTTCCTCGTCAGTCTGATCCCCATAGATATAGATCTTCAAGGCCAGGGCCTCTAATTCCGGTAAGCATGCCCGTACAGTTGCGGAGAGAGGATTGCAATCTTCAGGCCGGGTTTTGTTGAGCATAGGAACTCCGTGTTGTCTGCTGCAGCCCTCACAAGGCAAGTGACAGTTGAAGTCGGGTTATGCTGGATTGGGTTAGCGTGAGCAGATTGAGGGGATGGACTAGGCGGAAGGCAAGGATGCCTCTTTTGCCACTAATTGCACGTCCCAGTCATGCTTCGATTTGCGCAGGAAACGGAGTTCGGTTACACCAAGTTGTTCCGCAAGATGGTCTGCTTCCCACTCAATGGCTTTGCGTAGGATCGCCAACAATGTAGCCCGTGGGCCACGAAAGTAGGCATTCACCTGGCGTTCGATATCTTCGTTGTACGCATCGTGCTGGGTATCCCAACTGTCTGCTTCACCCCAATCATCGGAGGCACGGAAGGTCGCATTGATCAGAAAATCGGTAACCGAAAAAGGGCCTTTCAGATCATCGTTGTCCCAGGGGCTGTGTCTCACAGCCACGAATTCACACCCATTCGATGAATCGACGTGGATCAATGCCGGCAGTCGGGTCTCGTGAGAACTCCCAGCCGGGTTCTCAACCGTCAGTTCCATGTCAATTTGTTGTGGGCGTTCTTCGGACGACTTGCACCACTCTTCATACGCTCTTCCGTCGATGAAAATCGCGCTATTAGTGACCACTTGCAATGCGTCGTACCAAGCGTAGCCCACGAATTGGGGCTCTTCTTTATATAGACGATTTGGGAGTGATGCCCCCGAGTTGAGGGCGCCTTCAAGCGTGTGCTCATCCGGCAGATCACTCGCGACCAGCATAATTCCGTCGCGATCGTTCAGGACTGTCCGCTCGGGATAGCCAAACAAGGGATCAAGCGCATCATCGAGCGGCGGCGCGTGCCACGTGTAGAGGAGACAGGCGGATTCCGGTAGCAAGATGCCCAATTCCTTTGCTTCGCGCCAGTTCTTAAAGGGCAAGGCGTGCCGGTCCTGCTTCTCGAAGAAACGATAAGCAGCGGCTCGCGCTTTGCGAAGAAATGATTTCAGGAACTCGTCTTCAATGATCGCCCGCCGGTCAGGCAACTGAAGCTTGATTCTGCTTGTCTCAAGGACGTTGAAACGCGCGTAGAGCGACACGGGCGAGACCTTTTCGGGCGGAAAGAAGCCCTCGATACCAGCCATCGGGTAGCCAATTAGTGCGCCGTAAAAGTTCCAATTCTTGTCGTGATATGTGCTCCATCGGTGCGTGAAGGCAGTGGCAAATCCCACTTCAATTCCATCGATCACTTCGCGGTGCCGAGCGCCATCAAGAAGGTCATGCTGGGGCAGTTGTTCGCCGTCCAGAAATACAGCTAGAGGACAGAATTCAGACACTTCTTGCAGCGACGTTATCAGAGCGCTTTTTGAAGAGTTTCGCGCAAAGCAAATGCGCGTGCCCTGTACGCTATTGGCAACTTCGCGGACCTCGGCATCACGTTGGCCGAGAAAGACGGCAGGAGAAAGATTTACGGTCCGGTTTCCGCTCTGCACTTGAACCTCAGAACGGCACAATGCGAAAAATCCCATGCCTGCAGGATCTTCCTTGGTCTGTGTTTCTCCGTCCCAGCCTGACCCGCCCAGACTGAGCAGAGTGTGAAAGTCAGAAATACCCCTTCCGTTGTCGTGGATCGTAATATTGCACGTGTCGGGTCCAGATTGACTGTCAGCAATGGTGACGTCCACACAGGATGCCCCCGCGCGCCGCACGTTCTGGAGGAGTTCAACCCAAACTCCCGCATCGTCGTTCCTGAACAGGCGGTCCGCTTTTGCAAGGATGCCCTGGTGTACTTCCGCCCTAATCGAAATGCCTTTACTCACTTGCTTACCTCCAACTCCTTGATGGGTGCAGCCGTTCCCATCGAATCACGAATGTACGGCGTGGCTGTCCGCCGTCATAGAGCTCAAAGATCAATTCATTGGACACATACAGTGCGACCGGCAATTGAACGATCGGAATACCGGGCGATAGAGGCTCGCTTTGGGGGTTCTCTTCGAACACGTTGGCCTCCCTCCCGTTATGTATCTCCGTGCGGGGTGCGTACCTAATCCGGTATGGCTCGTTTCTCCCGAATGATCAGATAGCCCTCGTGACCATGGCTCTCTTGCTTCAAGGGGCCATAGATTTTTCTGCCGTGCTCGGCGATATAGGCTTGAGCAGATGGAAGCCGGTTTCCGTGCAAGTATTTCGCAACGTTCTCCGGGCTGGCGCCCAGTCGCGCCAAATCACAAGCTACAGTCAAGCTGAAATGGAGATCGCCAAGAGGAACAAGCGGCGTGAGGAGGACATTGTCCTCGCCGAGCGTGACCTCACAGACATTGGCTAGGACAATTTGTTTGGGTGACAGTGCGCCATAGGAAGGATTGGCCTTAATGAATGCAATGTGATGGCAATCCGGTTTCGGAGCTCTGGCAAACTTCCATGCCGGACATGAACAACCATAGCTTCCATCGTGCTTCAGGCTCACAGTCCACAAGCCGCCAGATGAGGCGGGCACACTCCATTTACGAATCCAGCCTTTCACGGTGACATCCTTATCGGTTCTAACTGGGAATTAGTTCGAATAGTTCTGAGCGGCTAAACACCGCTCACTCCCTCGCACTCGCCGGCAAAATTCATGGGAAGCTGGACGGCTTTCGGGACAGGCGGCGTGGGGTCGAGTTGCACCAGTTCAAGAGGCCTGCACGACCGGGTGCAGATACATCGTCTGTTTCATGTCGCGATTAGCGCGGCAGCCGGTCGTGCGAAGGGCGCTATCAATTTCCACAGCCCGCTTCCATGCTTGCGGGTCGGTCGTTCTTCTGCCTGTCCCACTCGTAATCGGAGTGGTACGGGCAGTTCATGCAGGCAGAACGCGGGGTTTCGTGCGGGACTTTGTCCGCAAGGTAAGTGACGCAATCCCAGCGGGTCTCGAACTTGTCAATAAGACGAAAATGTCGCTTTAGATATTTGGGCGCGGGGATATTGCGCTGCATGCGATGCGCGCGGCCTGCCTCATCGAGCGAAATGCCAATGATCTGCCGAACCAACACGCCGCGTTTAGGCGATGTCTTGGGTGGCAATCCCAGAATCTCACGACGCAGGACCCGTCCTATCACTTCCGTCTTGTACTCCTTCGAGCACTGGCGCTTGGTTTGTCCAATAGTTTTGCCGCCGTCGGGTGTTGTGAAAGCGGGAATGGAGGCGAAACGCTGGCCGCTAGAATTCGTGCCGTGTATCAGATCGTCGCCAAGCTTTCCCGCTGTGCCGGTCAGAATGGGTGGTCCACCCAGAGATTTGAGCCAGGCGAGGTGCCGATAGACCGCCTCTGGTTCCTCCTGGGTGTCGGCAAAGATCGCCGCATCCAATTTCCAGGGCATCTCGCCGCGCAAGAATTTCAGATACAGGGCGGTGGACTGCACACCGGCCCCAAGGCTTAGGACTGTGAATTCACTCATTGTTTAATTGCTCAGCTGATGAGTTGGCGCGATGGCGCTATCGTCATCGGTGATGATGCGGAACGCGGTGAAGGAGCAGAACCCGTTATCGGGAATGGCTGTTCATCTTCAATCTGATAGCCAACCTGCAAATGTTCCTGTTTCCGTTTCGCGAATTCACTTGCTCGTGTGGTGACGCGGATCTTTTGCTTCATGGAGTTTTCCTGGCGGTGGGAAGCGTTCAGACGGGGAGATAAAACTCAAGCGGGTTCAGTACTCGCTCGGGAGGAGTATCACGTTGTCCGTGAAATAGAACTTGATTTCGGATAAGGGAAAGTCGGTAAATGGAATTACTTTTGAGTAGACGATCTTGCCATTGCCGTTTTCGCAGGTTAAGAGACCCTTGGTGTCGCTGACCGTCAACTTCCAAACTTGGAAAGGTTCGTGTCTGACTGCCATTCTGAACTTCTGGGCCAGTGCGATTTCATCCAGCAGCCAGTACGCGCCGCCATTCTCGGCAACGTATTTCGCGCCGTCCGTGTAGGTAATCGAACGCACGAGATTGTGTTGATACCAATTTTCTGAACCAATGAATTGGTCTAGGTCCTCTGCTACCAAGGATTTGATTGACATGGAGTGTCCTCTCGCCCTGAAACCCAGGGCGGGATGTGCGGACCGTCCCAGTAGGCACTTCGCCGCACATCCCTCAGCCTCTTTCGCCAGCTCCTAGGTAAGTGACAGAAGAGGAGAAACCGGCAAGGCTGCAACCGTCCTCGTGGGCTCTTCGTGCATCCTCCCGATTTCGCTCGTGTTCAGGGTTGTAGATTTACAGTGAGGTTCAATTGTCCCGATTGGAGGTCGTCGTTTCGAAGACAACTGCTCGGTGCATCGTTGGCCGAGAGTGAGAAAAACGGCAGCCGCCATTGATCTAGCGTGGAATAAAGGATTGGTTCAGTCCCTCTTCTGAAACTCCGCTAATGCCTCTAGCTCCGTTATTGAAAGTCCAGACGTTAGGATAAGGAACTGAAACTCCCTCGGCAGGTGTTCCAACGATGCCGTTAAGCTATTAATAGCCGCTCCCCTACGCATTACAGATGACACTAACGGGGATTGTCTGGCCCTTCTGTGGGCACCCAAAGTATGGATGTCTTCCCTTAAACTCCATATTTCTCGATGCTTGAAAAATGCGCCGAATGCACTCAAGGAGCCCCAGGGAGCGTATAGCTTCTCAAGTGTGTCGAGCGCCTGCCGGATATCGTGTTGGCCACGTGCGCAGAGGTCACAGTGTCCGCACTGACATGTGGATTGAAACGTTTTGAGGCAGTATTGGAGTGTCAGAATCACCGTTTGCAAAGGTTTTATGCCATTGGTTTCCGTAAAATCAGACATGCGCAGCCATGGTTCAAGCTGTGGTCCAGAGTGGAAACGGATTGCGGCTCGACTCCCGGAAAGCGGTGATCAAGGCGCGAATCTTCGATCGGCGGCTGTACAACTCTTCTACGAGGCGATTTAACCCTGCGCGGTCATGCTCATACCACTCGGATGGAATGGCAGCGGCAATGCGCCAAATTGAATCAATGTCAATCTCTTCAGCGCGGGTGATAGCTGGCTCAAATGCCTCCCAATTCCTCACGTGTTGATAAACACAGTTCCTCGCATAGACACCTCGAAGAGTGGAGTCGGGGAAACTCCACTCGCCGGCGTTGAAACAGTAGCCTTGGTCGATGAAAACGGCGCGGTAATGGCTACGCTTCGATTTCCGGCAAAACACCGCCTGACGCCCATCGGAATTGGAGGTCCACTTATCGAGTACGAGTACACGAGCAAAATCTTCGACGTTGACGACCTTCTGCAGCAGACTCTCGGGTAAGTAATCGAAGAGATGACCCTGCATCGGGTCCGCTGCATATGCAGAGGCGAAATGAATGCCCGGCTTAAATGCCGTTCGGATACCCGCCGTATCGATGCGCAACGCGTCGGTGTGTTCGATGAGCCACGGACAAACCTCAATTGCAGTCACATGTGGCAGGGGAAGTCCAAGGAGTTCGCCCAGGCGCGTAGCCAGCATTTCATTCGCGAGCACGCGGATGTGCTGAGGGTTGTTCTGAAACTTTGTGACGTAGTACTGTTTGTCAGAAGCGCGGATGAGATGGGCTTGTGATCCGCCGCGCAAAGGACGAACGTGCTGGACTGCAGACACACATGTGCTCACACAAGAACTCCTGGATGTCGCCGGACAAAAGTGGAAATCAGGTGGGGGCTGTAGAACGTAGGAGGAACCGACTATTGGCTAATACTGCGTGGCCAGATTCGTCTTATTCAGAGAAGAGCACCTGTTGTGTCGGCAGTTCGGAAGCAGGCGACTTGAGTTCAGGCTCCAGTATCGCGGGTTGCGGTAGATCGGCCTGTTCCATCAAAGCGAAGCCGTGCGCCCGTGCCAGTGCGGTGGCGAGAGCAAGCTCGCTTCGCTTCTTCTCGAATGAAAACTGTTCTCTCAATCTCGCGACATAAGGTGCCGCTGCGTCTCGCATGGCACGGTTCAGGTCCGCAGCTGTGGGCCCGTTCAGCCAGACGAGCATGCCGATTTCAGCGGAAATGCCTGGTTTGGCGGGATCGAATTGATTCAGAAAGCGCAGTGTGTGCTGGCTGGGACTGGAAAAATAGTGTTCGTAGAATCCAGAACGGCTGTAATGCGCAATGAAACAGCAGTGGAGTGTCAAATGTTCATACAGAGCGGTAGTGAAGTCATGCCATGCGCAGCCTCCCTTAAGGAAACGTACCCAGGACTTAAGTACCGAGTCTTTTTCCGCGGCTGACATGAAGGGTTCATCCATAAATTGACGGGGAGAAATCAATTCGGTCATATCGATATGGCGTGCGCTCCTTCGGAGCGTCGGGAGGGAGAGTGAATTAGGGAAGCCGGAAGCGTGGAAATCGGAGCGCTTTCTGATCGAAGGTCAGCGTGTGCAGGCATCCAGCCTGGGCTCCCAGCTCAGCAATGAGGGCATCAGAAAATGAGCTGCGGCCTTGCTTGAGCGCAATCATGGCTGCGAAGACCTCTTGTTCGTGCTGAATGACCAGGACTTCCACCTGAAGCATCCGTTCAACGGCGGCAGCGATTTCCCGGTTGCTGAAATTGTAGGCGCGGTCGAGAACCCATACGGTCTCTGCAATTGTCACTACACTTACGAATCCCGGGTCCGTTAGACTCAAACGGCGCTCAATGATTTCAATTGCCTTGCGGGATTGTACGGGATCGTCTTGGGTGAGATAGCGGACGAGAATATTCGTATCTAGACCGGTCATCAACGTTTGGGGCGCCTATGGCTGGCAGAGGCTCCCGCGGCTGCTGCCTTCGTCATTTCATTGAGAGTCACAGTCCGCCGTTTCCGGGATGGTAGCATCCCGCGCAAGCTCGCAGCCGGAACTTTGGGCAGGAGGACGACGCTTCCATCCGGGTGAAGAAAGAATTTAACGCGATCGCCAGGTTTCAATTTGAGGTGCTGGCGAATTTCCTTCGGGATGGTGGCTTGTCCCTTAATCGTAATTGCAGATTCCATTTCGGTTCCCATTACTTTTCATTAAAAGTAATACCACATAGCATTTGTCGAGTCAATACGACGGACTTCTGAAAGCGACATAGGCATGAAAGGCCGCACCCGGGCGTCTCTTTTCTAGGCCAGTTCGCCTTGCCATCATCATGCCTTCCGGTCGATCGATTCCAGCGAAGTCACAACCTTCTTTAGCAACTCAAGAGTGTCGATGCGTTCGAGGCACTGGATGTTAAGGAAAGCCAGGGTCTTCCGCAGATGCTCGGGCCCGGTCTTCTCCACGGCTGCCTTTAGGCGAATCAATCCACGGTCGGCCGCCAGCATGTGCTGTAAAACGCGCTTCTCGATGATCGCGTCGTGGATCCCTCGTGGACTCCACACCCGGGCCACCGACTTCAATATTCCGCGATACAGGGCTCTCCCGAGCGGTTGTGCCATGGCTTCAATTTGCGAAACGATGGATTGATCGGAGACATGCGTCGCACCCTTGTCGGCACAATTTGTGCTCTGCGTTTTAGGAGTCTCTGGTGTCGAGCCTGTGGTGCGTTTGTCCGGTCGCAGTCCTCGACGCCATCCATCAGGGGTTGCCCACAAAGGAAGTTGCGGAAGCCTCTTTGGACGCTTATTCTGGTCCAGATCGACCCACACTCCCTCGAAATAATAAAGATACCTTCCGAGCCCTACGCAGACACAGGCCCTCTTAAATGCTTGTGCTTCCGCAGCCGTTGCTGCGTTGTCATCGTCGGCCCACTCTTCGCCGGTGGCGGAGTGTGAACCAATCCCGAAGATCGTCAGCTCACACGTCACAAGAATCTTCGCCACTGTCTTCTGGTCCTTACCTCGCTCGAAGCTTGGGCTCGTCTGGATCGTGTATTTACGAGTCCAACCTGCTGGTGTGACTAATCCGTTAAGCCTATCTGTGTAGGCACGCTGGTCTGCGTAAGGGATTACCTGGCCGCGCTTTTTGTCGCGGGCGGTGTTAGTCACACGCCAATCGATCAGAGACGGATCAAACGGCACCTGCAGCTCCACGATGAAACGCGTCAGGTTTTCTCCAGTGACGTGTGATCGAAACTCGTTGTTGACCTCTTCGGAGCCAAGTCCCGTGCCGTTCGGCTTGCTTGCAGAAGAATTTCCGGCATGTCCGTTGGGAGCACTCATGGTGATGTCCTTCTCAAAATGCAAATGAATGGAGTAATCCGGAACGAGGGTTAGAAAACAATCTTTAGAGTGTTGTCAACCCTCACGAGATAAAGGTTGAAGTCGATCTCGGCACCCCCGCCGTTTCGCAAACTGTCTTGGAAGGCGGTGTCGTAGGTCGGGTAATACTGTTCAGTGAGGGTCGAGAAATACGGTTTGCCTTGTGATATGAGATTTGCGGCATGGGCAGATTTGCTTTTTCAAGGCCGGCGTCCATCGACCGCAGCAGTATCCAGTCAGCAACTTGCTTTACGCGGCGCCGATCTCTCAAACTTCTCACCTGAGCAAGATGTCCTCCGCTTATCCTAACTAGACGGAACTCCTGCAGGCGGGGATCCCACTTCGAGTAGTCTCGCGGCAGCCAAGCTTCGACGATCCAAGGTTCACAACAGACCACTGGGAAAGGCGAACCGCTGAACGGCCTTACACCATCCTGGATGTAAACAATGGTGCCAACCGGAATCGTACCGATGTGTCTGTTGGCGAATGCAGGAGAGTGGCAGCACGTAAATCGTTGGGCTCCATATTGGCGAATCATAGTCGTCGTCCATCCAAGGTGAAGGCAGAAAAGACCGCTCAAAAAGGGATGTCTTCGTCGGTAATCTCGGAAGGAGATGGATGGGTCTGTTGGTGTTCGCGACCGTTCCTCTTCGCGTTGCCACTATCTTCTGCATCGTCGTGCGGGCCGAGCAGCACGATATCGCGGGCGACGATTTCGGTTCGGTACCGCTTGCTTCCGCTCTGCCGATCATCCCAGCTTGATGTCTCCAGCTTGCCCTCGATGTACAACTTGGAACCTTTCCGGATGTACTCGCCAGTGATTTCGGCGAGCCGCTGCCACGCGACAATGTTGTGCCACTCGGTCCGGTCCTGCCATTCTCCGCCGCGGTCCTTGAATCGCTCGTTTGTGGCGATACTGAACTTCGCTACGGGAGTACCGCTTGGCGTGTATTTCACTTCGGGATCTTGTCCGACGTTTCCGACGAGAATCACTTTGTTCACACTCTTGGGCATAATGCACCTCTAACAGCGCAAGCATTCGCCTAGCAAGCGCGCCTGCGACCGCTTTATTTTTTAGTAGTAGAAGTGGGAGGCTTACTGCTTGTAACGGGTGGTGTCCGGATACATTGCGGCGACATTTTGCGGGTTCTCGAAAGCCCGTTCTATCAGGACACGGCTCTCTTCATCTCCGAAATAGCAGAGCCCGACAAGATTTGGGCCGTACCTCGATGAGATGAAAAGGAGTTGCTGGTTGTCAATCGAGTGGACCGGCCGGCCACTTCCGGCACGGAACTTAAATCGGGCGACCGAGTTAGTAGGGTCAGAGGGAAACTCTATTTCGATATGTCCAAACCGACGGCCAAGTTCGAGCAAAAGGCATGGCATGACAATGCTTGCACAGTGAGAGACGTCCTCCACACTGACCCCGAGCTTGCCGTCGAGATCGCCCTGGAGTGCCGGGGCAATGTCTGTCAGCAACCGTGCACGGACGCGTTCACCCCAAGCATCGGGCTGAACCGCAAGCCGCAAGATATCGTCGCTCAAAACAGCTAACAACTGAGGAAACCCAACACGAGAAAGGTTGGCGAGGACGTCGCGAGAATCGTTGAGTGTTTGATCGCAGTGCGCTAGGACCTCCCCTGCTTTCGTGCGTGATATCCGCGGGATGCGCTGCTTTGCAGCGTCGGAGACTCGACCTTTGCCTGTACGCATGATGAGCTCCTGTTCGAGATTGAGTGGCAAGCCGGGCCGACCGAAACGCGGCCAACATTATAGGACTACTTCGTTGGCCAGTAGTAAAAGAAGTATGCCGCCAAAATCCACGATTTGTCTCTTATCGCATCAACACGAACGGAGATAGATCAAATAGAAAGGGCCGGCCCGGGCAGACTCTCCGTGGCGGCCCTTTCTGCATGAGGAAGCAGGACAAACGAATCCTTGAGGCGCACATCATAGACCGCAAACTACCGTGTCCCGGAGGATGGCCCTACAGTCACGAACCTGCCAGAATCTCGTCACATCTATGCGCAAGTAGCCCGTAGAGCAATTCAGCATCGTTCGCGGCATCAACCGGGTCGCGAGCCAGAGCAGAGCGGAGAGCAGCCTTGAGCCAAAAAGAAGCTGCTGGATCTTCGAGCACCGTAGAGATCCTGGGCAGGCTCCGAGATTGCTGTTCTGCGCTCACGCAGGCCTGCTCGCGGTCGCCATCTCTCGGTCTGGCGAAACAGACTCACTTGCCGGTTCAATTGGTTTCGGCTGTAACAGGTGGCAATGCCTGCAGCCAACACAACAGACAGCGGTGGTAATCAGAGCGGCTGCCCGTTGAAATTCCTTGGGAACCTCTGCACTTTCACCGCTTCGCGTGTAAAACACCGGGGCAATCGAGCCGCGGAACGCAATGTCCTTGCCCCAGAGTTCGAGTTCAAGGCTGCCGCGCCGGCCAAAGAAAATGATCTCGCTATGCAATCTCGGTTTTGGGCTGGGAGTCGAGGCAACGAGAATGTGTCTCGTGATGAGGAGATCGTAGGTCCGCTGGATGCGTACCATTTCGATCCGCACCAGCACCGGGGCGATAACAATCGCGTGTACACCATTGACGCCAACGCTATCAATCCGCTGTAACCAGCCGATTGGCTCCCCGTGTTCGCCCACAAAGCTCGAATAAGTTCCAAACTCAGCAACCGCCCCACCCGATTCGACGCCACGAAGGACGTACCGTCTGGCCAAATGCTGATGTTCAATCGAGATTGAAGGTTGGCAATAAATCCCCGTGCCGCGGAGCTGTTTGAGCGTAAGCGCAGGAAGCCTCAGACCCTGCCTGGCCAGTACTTCACGAGGATCAAGTTTCTGCTCTGAAGCTTTGCGATGTGCGCTCATCTAAACGTCCTCCTGAACCGGATTGGGTGCCCAAGAGCAGCGCGAATCATCTCCTTCGAACATCCGGCCCAGCAGCGATAGAACCGCGGGTCGCGAACAGAGATGGCAAGATTGTCGCCACTTCGGTCATGCCCTTGCTCAGCGCAGGAAGGACAGCGTGCCCAGTAATTTCTGGACCGCTTGCGCGCTGCCCGAACG
Organism: Candidatus Angelobacter sp.; assembly: GCA_035710845.1. GTDB lineage: Bacteria > Acidobacteriota > Terriglobia > Terriglobales > Acidobacteriaceae > Angelobacter. The sequence goes on along the minus strand of DASTCT010000070.1, from coordinate 54,388 downwards.
TAGTCGAGAATGCGAAATTCGCGACGGTCCGCAGTATTATGAGGCACTTGAATCCTCGGCACCGGGCGAAATTCTTCCGGCATTTCCATGCCTTGAACGAAAGTGTTCATGTCCGGCTCGGAAATCTTTTTCAGCCGTTCGAGATAACTGAGCTGGGCGTCGATGGCGTAATCAGCTCCGTAGAACCAAAACCGCTTTCCTGCGCCACGGTGAATCCCAAGGGGGCCACGAATAGCATTGCCAAATTCGCCTGGTCCGAGCACGTCTTGGCGCGGAAAAACTTCGATGCCTTCGGCAAGACCGGCCGCGCCCTTAAGCGGAACACGCAGACGTAGTGCGAGGTTGTAGATGTAAATCCGGCACTGCTTTGCCAGCAACGGTTTCTCGTGAAATATCCACAGATGTCCACCACGGCGGGAACGTTCCAGGGCCGATTCAACACCGTCGCGATGCAGCTCCCATTGCAACTTGAGTAGATCCTCAATTGCGTTGTCATAGTCGGCATCAATGGCAACCCACTTCGAGCGCTGGGTCTTGGGATTCAGGGAATAAAGGCCGATTGTTAGCCGTTCGGCCAGGTGATCGCGGATGATGTCCAGCGTCAGACGCCGATTGTTTTTGGGACGAAAATAGTAGTGCTTCCCGTTCTCAGCCGGTTTCCGTGATTGCAGCGTGAAGGCCAGCCGATTGACGAACAACGTGCAATACCGTCTCGCCAACTCGAGGCTTCTCGAAGCGGCAGTACCGCTCAACTTGTCAACCGAATTTGTCATAGACATGACGACCTGATTCAGCAAGCTATCGGTGTTAACTAAGCACAACCTGCGGCACTGACCCGCGTGAGCATGCGTGGATTTTCTGCATATCTGAGCAGGTCGTATTCGTCCACGAGCTGTTCGAAGTCGCCGACGCTAAAACGATCATCAGTGCCTTCTTCGAACACAGCCAAGTAGAAATGTTGCCGCTCACGGTCGTACAAATAGATGCCGCCCGACTCGGAGTTGCCGGGAATGGTTTGCAGCAACAAAACAGATTTAGGCAACTCAATCCGGCGCATGGCAACGCCTTCGGCAGCGACAAGAAACGCCTTGATTACGTGCTCAATGTTGGCGGCCGGATTGAGGCCAAGTTCTTCCGATGCGAACAAGGGCTCGAAGCGTAGTACTCCTCTACTCAGGGACATTGGTGTAGCTCCTTTCAACAAAGTTGTTATGGGCATTATTTGCAGCGGATTTTGGCAAAGCACAGGGAGAATGCGGGTACATTTCCGAGTTGTCGACAACGATCTGAGTTGTGAAGCGAGGAAATAAGAAAGAAGTCCGGGGACTTCAATTCCAACGCAACTTGGCAACTGAACTAAATACTCGGTTGAATCCGGGTTAGGATTTGAGGGTGGGCGCGTACATAAGGACAAATGACTACCCAACGCGGTAGCACTCGCAGTTGCCCATTTATACCTGTTCTGGAACGGGTATCCGACGAACGCCAAACATAGAGGGTAGTCAGAAGCTAACAACCTGAATCGCGACGAGTTGCGAGAGGTCCAAAAAGGCGACTTCGAATGCGAAAAAAGGCGACTCAGAAGGCCAGGAAAGGGCAAACAGAAGCCGGAAAGAGGAGGCTGTGCGTGTGGGGTGGTCATTGCAGCAACTCCCGAAAGGGCAGCCCCGCCAGATTTGAAGGCGTGAGTACGCGGGTATCCAGCAGTTGGCGGCCAAAGTCGTTCGCGTTCGCGAGCGCAATGTTGGCATCGATTGATTCGAATTCATGCAGGAGGTGGACCAGCACCTCCATGCCCGAACTTAAGTAAAGGACGCAAGCAATTTGACACTCCGCACGGAGCGCATCTCGCACTCGTTCGTAATCTCTGGCGCTCTTTAGCGTGCGTTCATATTCGAGCGCAAACCGCACCGTTCTTGCGCCGACCCAGACCTCCACGACGGCGTCATAGTCCTTCTGATATGGTGATCGAGAAATCGTATTGAATGACGCGATTTCGATCTCTGACTGCCATGTGGCAAGGACATTCTGGTTGGCCAGAGCTGCCTGAATTGAGTTCAGTTGGAGGGAATGAAAGATTTGTGAGGTATGGGGAAGATGCTGCGTGCTGGAATGCAAAACAGTAGCGAATTCCCCGTGGTGTTCGAGCAGGTGGAGGCCGTCGCGGGTAATCCGATACACGGCAGAACCTGCGCCAAAGAACCCCTCGCACACTCCCAAATAGCCCGCCTTGAGCAGCCGGCGAAGCCTCCAATTGAAACTGTCTCGCGAACGTTCCAACCCGCTGAATCTGGTCAAGCTAAACAGTTGATCGTGAGTTATAAACTTCGAGTTCCTGACTTGACGTAACACCGGAATGTCGCGTTCCGGCTGAATCACCAAGCCATTTTTTGCGTATCGCATAACCGACTTCTCAATTCATCCCGCACGCAGAGCGAGCACCGGCGGTTTGCCCACGTCAACCGTGTTTAGCTGCCAAATTCCGAGCACCGTCTGTACCCAATCGCCCGATTTCATGAGCAATAAGCCTTCGCACCTGTTGCGGAATAGACTCACCGCGAGCGGGATGGACATTTCCGATTTCCAGGCCGGACTCCGCGGTTCAAAGTACCCATGCTGGTTGCTCGAGATTGCAACGAGGTAATAGTCTGGAGCGCTGCTATCGACGGCTTTGCGGATGAACAACAACCTGTTCCCGCCCAAGGCAAACTTGAGATCAGCACATTCAAACGTCTTACCCAGACACCGATTCGGGTGGCCCGGTGTGAAGTCGCCAACTCCGTTGAAGCGGACGAGTCCGGGAACAAGCCAGTAGCGCTGAACCTTGCTCCCGCAACTTACACCTGTCGAGTTGAAGTACGCCGCATGTCTGGTGAAGCGGTAGCGATCGTTAGGATCGCGACCGAACCGCGCCCACCAATTACTGCCGAATCCGATGACCATCACCAACATCGGGTAAACACTCCATTAGTCTCTGGTTCAGTTTCTTCATTGCTTCGAGACGCTTCGGCACGGGAAGCCGGGATGCACCTTTCAGTTCGTCAATGATTTCTACGGGAACATCCACCTTCTCGCGCTCAAAGAATTGGCAGAGGTCTGCGAAACGCGAAAGCTCCTGTGCAAGCTGCCTTTGGTCATCCGGCAATGCGTTGATATGGTTCTCATACTCACGGCGATCCGTAATCGGTCCAAGATCACCGCCCGGTTCGCATCGGCCGAGTCCCTGGCTCTTGTGTGTCTTTCCATCCTTCTCCTGCATTTGTTGTGTGCCTCTTTCGCAAAAGTCCGGCGCTGAACTATGCGCCTTTTAAGTTGCGGTTCCTCTCCTGTTCCGCCCGTAGCTTTCGATCAGACTCGGTGAGTTGTCGACGCAGCAGGTTCACCTGTTCCCGAAAGCTGGTTATCTGTTGTTCTTGGGAATTGATCTTCATAACCAGGTCGCCATCCGCATTAAACAATCTGATCTGTCCGTCAGTGTCGGCTTTAGCAGGATGTTTTTTGGGGTCTGTTGTTTCGCCATTGTTGCTGCTCGCCGCTGCACCGTTGGCTTTCTTTGGCGCAGTCGATACGCGAGAAGGAGTGATCGGACTCGGGCGCGCAGGCGGTTCAGGAACACTCGTGCGCTGATCTTCCACTATGACCGGGGAGGAGTTCATTAGCTCCTGATTTCTCTTGCTGGCGTTGGCAAATTCGGTTCTGGCAAGGGCCAGGGCATGCTCGTATTGGGCGAGCGCGTCCGCCGTCATCCACTCGGCGCGTCTATACCTCTTTTCCTGAAAGATGATGAGGATGAAAAAAAAGACCAGGATCCCCGAACCCACCAGGCTCGACCAGAAGTAACGGTCATCGATTGTTTCGGCCAGCAAGAGCTTGCGAGTCTCGTCTATGCACTGACCGTAATCGCGATCGCCGGAATTGATTCTCTTTAGTGTGAAATCGAGGAAGCTTTGTTGTGGGTGCGCTGGCCGGGTGGGTGCCGCCGGATCGTACTTCGAGCGCGGCGCTTGTGCGGTAGAAATAGGAGCCACACCGGTTACCAGCAGCAACGCGAAAACGAGCAAGAATCGGCGCCTCACACCCATGCAGCCCTGCCTGTCTTCGCTACCAGACGCCCATGGCGGCGCACAAGTTCTGGGTCCTTAAAGCGCAGATTTGCTCCATTCACATGCGGAACAGAATGGAGACGTGGATAGATCATCGGCTCCAGTCCCGGAAAGCGGTAATTGCGCGGCACGCGTACATGCAGGTGTGAATGGAGCGTACCTTGCCGGTTGTCGGTCATAAGGATTTCCATCTGGCCGATGGGAAGATTCTTAACGTGCTCGTCTTGTGACCGGGTGTCCTTAATATCGGTCTCGCTGCCGAATCCGATGGGCTCGTATTTCTTTTCGATAAATCCGGTTCGCTGTACGGTTTCGGTATGCCGTTTCTGCTTTACGCGCGCTGAAGCTTTCAGAAAATATTGCGCTGTCTCTTCATCACGGGTACGCAGCAGCATGGTTGTATTTGGGGCAGAAGCAACATCATCGCGAAAGCCGCGTCCGACGGTGAGAAGTTGCGGGAGAGATTGCAGCGAAAACAAGAATGCTGTGTTGGTCCCGCGCGCTGTCTGCAGGATCTGGGCAAAATTCGAGTACGCAAAAGGGGCGAACTCGTCGAGAATAACGCTCACCATCGGACGATTTGGCTGCTGCCGTTTTTGTTCGTCTTCGTAACGTTTGCCAATCATCAATTGCATATTCTGGAGCAGCATCCGGCCGAGAGCCGTGACGGCTTTTGAATTCTTATTGGTGTTGAGCGAGACGAAGAGGATCAGCTCTTGCTCGATCACTTCATCGAGCGAAAGCACTCCATCGTATGCGCCGGTCACGATCGAGAGATCGTCCTCAAGAAACGTCATCAGTTCGTTCAAGAGGCCCTGAATTTTGGGTACACGATCACGGTCATCGAACGACTTGACCAGATTGTGAATGGATGCTTCTAGATTGAGTCGCTGCTGGTTCGGTATTCCGGATTCAGTATTACAACGCGTGCGGGCGAGGGCGATTTGTTCTTTCAGTACTTTTTCATCGAGGGCCAGCACGAGCACGTCGTGGATGTTGAAACGCTGCCCGGTGTGCGCCAGAATGCGCACCAGATCGTTGAGATAGCTAGCCTGGTGTCCGGAGAAGAAGTCCGGTTTAAGATCAAAGGATTGGAAGACGAAATTCGCATGTTCGTGGTAAAGACCATGCTCACTGAAGAACGGGTTGTAGCGAACGGAAATGTCCGGGCGCGACGGGTTCAATACGCGCAACTGGTGCATCCGGCCCGCGGTTTCGATGGCGGGCAAGAGGTCAGACAAGAACTCCTGGTCGCCCTTGCCGTCGAAGATCAACATGGGAATGCGGTGGCGATCGTTTGGAGGTCCCACTGTCCGAAACAGGTCCTGAGTGATGATGTTCTTGAGGAGTGTTGTTTTGCCCGATCCGGTGGCGCCAAACACGACCGATTGCATGACGCGGGTCGCGTCTGGCCAGAGCCACGGTTTTCCATGCACGTCATACCCAAGCACGATGGCGCTCTGTTCGTAAGCTGCTTGAACGGCCTTCCGGTCTTTTGCCGGGGATATATATAAAGGAGGGTGGGGCCAGGAAGTCTCGCGGCGGCGACGAATGGTCGCGAAGTGCCAAATTAGGGCACTTACTCCGATTGCGGCGAAGAGCAGATAAAGACCACCTTCGACGAGCTGTGCGGGGCGGATATGATAGCGCGCAACAAGAATGTAGGCCCCACCCGATACTATGGCGAGGAGAACTACAGCGGCGACGAATCCGGCGCTTTCTTCACGGCGCCTTTGATAAGCACCGCGGCCAAGGCTGTATTCGTTTTCGGGAATCATGGGCGCACCAGGCTGAAATACAAGACGACGACCAATGAGAATGCCGATAGCACAGCCAGCAAGAGCAGGATTGGACTTACCCGGAAACGTCCCCTGTCGGTTCGAGGGCGAATCGGGTCCTCAATAAGGCGCCCGAGCGCGGCCGTGAGATTGTTCCAGCCGTCCGGCTCAAGATAGATTGCGAGCCGGTGTCGCATTCCCTTGGTCCTCATGTCGCGTTTCATAGCTACATCACAAACGTGGCTTTCAAGTCACCATCGAAAACGAGTTGAACAAGAGCGGGCGATCTCAAACCTTCCCGAATCGCCAGCACGCCTTCGCTAGAAGAGCCCGGCTCAAGTTCGTGTTCTTCGCTCTCATTGCGAGCGACAATGAGCGGACGTTGTTCCGTCCGGCCGAGTTTCTTGACCACCCGGTCATCTATTTGGGTATGGGCGAAGCTGGCCAATGAAATCGGCGAACGCGATGGTTTTAGTTCAAAGGCAGCAGGGGCGTCCAGATGGTATGAAGTGCTTGCGTTGTTTTGAACTGAGTAATGGACGTATATGGTGCTACGCGTACGAAACACCTGTTCGATACGAACGCTAATTCGGTCTTCGGAAATTCGGTGTTTGTTCTGGATCGCGATTGTACCCAGAAATGCTCGTGTTAGCATCATGTCCGCAACGTCATCCGGACTCATCGCGGACGTTACCGGCGCAGAAGGAATCGCTGCATCTATTGCAAAGTTCATGTTCTTTACCTCGGGTGTGGTTTCAAGCTCGTAGGCGAAACGGCGAGATCCTGCCCAAACGAGGAGATCGGTGGATGCTCCCGTTTTGGTCGGCCTGATGAAAACCTTGTTGTCCTGGCGCTCGATCTGGAAGTCGGAGCTGCCGGCGGCGGCCATAGTGACCGGTTCGTGAAATTCGAGTACGGTCAAGTGATTCAATGCCGTTGCCACGCGCAGAGCATTCTGGGCCGGGGAATCTGGATTCTGGGCAGCTAGCGGCAGACAGGATAGGCAATAGATAAGGATAAGAATCGTCTTCATGAACTTCCTTTTTGGCCCCGAGCGGAACCTTGGATAGGTCCCGCTCAGAGTGGTTGTGCCTCACATGACCCAGGGCACATCATTGACATCGCCATCAGGCAGGACCGTGGGGAATTCCAGGTCCTCATCCGTCGCTGCTGTCGCGGCGTGTTCGCCCTCTTGCGCTGTTGCTGATGTATCGTTCTCGGTGTGTTCGGGTTTATCGTCGAGGAGGATGTTCCCGTCCTTCAGCTTGAAAAGGAACGTGTGTTTCTGCCCTCCTCCTTTGATTGCGTCCACCAGGAAAACACGGCCGGATGGGTCGGTGCGGACGAATCCCTCGTAAAGCCTGGGCACGTGCACACGGACAAACTTGCCTCCGGTGCGTTCGGCCAGCTTCACGATGAGTTCCTGCGGAAAGGCAAGAAAGAGAATCGAGCCGCTTGAGCGCTCGCCGCGTGAAACGATGCGGTTCAACGCTTGCAGCCAGCCAAACCGGTTCTCCGCCTTGTTCTGCGCCCAGATGCGGATGAAGGCGAGGACCGACTTCATCTCATATTTGCCGCGTTCCTCGTCAAAATGGCACGCGCCATAAGACTGGTTCAGGGCAAATAGCTTCTTGCGGCGCAGTTCCTTGTCAGCACTTTGACGTACCTGCTCCCACTCGGCTTTCGACTTTTCAAGTTGCGCTTTCAGGTGGTCACGTCGCGCGGCGATCTTCGCGATCATGGCCGCGTAAGCCTGATTGACGAAACGGCATTCTTTGAGCATCTCGCGGGTGACTTGCTCACCCACGATCAGGGACTTGAATGCCTCAATCGAGGCCTTACTGGTCACGAGATCTTCGATCTCCTTGCGAACGTGGTTGTAGAGTTTCCCGATGCGGTCTGAATCTTCGACATCGAGATGGAGCGGCAGATCAGAAACCCGGCGTTCGTTCTTGTAACGAAGCCAAGGCGCCTGTCGTACCTGCTGGCGAATTTCGGAGACAAGTTTCAAGTCCGGTTGGACCTGCCATTTGAGGCTGTCGAGCGCGTTCTGGAGTTCTTTGGCCAGGACCTGGGCAAGCTCTTCTTTGCCTGAGGCCCGGCAAGAGGTCATCAGGTCGGTGATCGAGCCGATGTGATTTCCCCTGGCCTTCATGGCCACGTGTTCCAGATTGAACCAGGGGTCGCGGGCTTTGTTGGCCTTGTTCTTCCCCTGTTGTGCGCCGAAACCTCGCGAGTACCGGTCTTTCACAAACCGCGGAAAGCGGTCCGCTTCGACCACGCAGATCCAGTCAAAATCGAAATCGCCGCCGTTCTTTTTAGCCGTCTCGGAATGGAGAACATAGGTGCCCTCCAGACGCAATTGCCGCGCGATGAGGTCGTGAGCTTCAGCCCCGGACAATTCGGCACCTTGGAGAGCAAGGTGTTCGATCAGATGCTTGATGATGAGTGAATCATTCAAGTTCCTGAAGGGCAAAAGGTCATCCGACATGCGAATTGGGTAACGTACGCATAGCCCCCACTTCGAGGCCAAGGAAACGATGGCACTGTGCTCTGGAACCCAGTCAGAGCCATGGAACACTTTGCCATCTTTCAAGAAGAGATAACCGTCGTCCATCAATGCAAATGCCGGCAGACGGAAGCCCCCTCCGGTCGTTAACTTGTAAGCCCATCTTGCTAGCAATTTGTTCAGTTGATTGTTGACGTAAGGATGACGAACGATTTCGCCGCTCGCGTCGGCCAACAGCAGACCTTCGACGATTCGGAACTCTTCGCTGGTGTCCTGGTCGAGATCGGGAAGGTTCTCCGGATGGCGGCCAAGAATTGTTAAAAGTTCCTCATAGCGGCCCTCGCTTACCGCTCCACTCAGTTGGCGCACCTGGTTGAGTGCCTGTGGTAAAATTTCCAACTGAATTGAGTCTTCAGGTGCATGTTCCAAAAGCGTGTAACTGGACTCAAAGTCGAGCTGGCGGGAGAATTCGCGGATACCCGTCACGGTTAGCCCGCGAAATCTTCTGCCCGGCCCGAACATCGAGTACATCACCGCCGGAACCTTCAATCCTGGTTTGACCGCACTCTCCGGCAGAATGAAATCCGCCTCAAGTACGTCGGCAACATCATCCTCCATGATTTTGAATGAGCCTTTTGCCTGGGTCGCAGAAAAAGCCATGCGAAACTGGTAGAAGCGTCCGTCGGGAAGGACCTTGTGACGGACTTCCTGTTTCGCAATCTGAGCCAGTTCCCGCCACTCGTGCTCGTTGAGAGATTCCTGCTTAGGAACGTTGTCATAACGTTCCCGCAGCAGCCGATCGATCTCGTCGGCGACGAGTTGCTGCTCATGGGTTTGTTGGAGCTTTGAGAAAAGCGAACGCCTGATCCATCCCCGGCAGTCGTTCGTTCCCAGCTTGCCATCGGGCACGACGAGCACGCGCGCATCGGGCTCCTCCATCATGACTTTGCATGAGGAAACGAGTATTCCGAAATAGACGATTGCCGCCTGCGGCCAGCGTTGAAACCGCTCGGCAATCGCTCGGCTGTGCTCCTGGTCGACAAAGTAGAATTTGCCTTTCTTTGCCGAACCGCTCGCGCCCACTAATTTGTAGTGAATCCCGTTCCAGACAAGTTTTGCCAGCCGATTTTCGACTTGCGATTCCTCGTAGTCATCGAGGATCTCGGTCGGCACGTTGACGCTGGCCACCTTGATTCCGGGATAGAGCACGCTGAGCAGCGTGTTTTTCAAGGGCTCAAGATCGTGCAGCCGCGGTGCCACTCTGCCGTTGCGGTCGATCTCAAGGTTCTCGATCTGGTCAGCCGGAATTCTGTAATTCTTCGTCGTTGTATTCTTCGTCATTGTTATTCTCCTTAACTATTTGTTTGTTCCCCGGGAAGCGGAGAGAGTTAAGGAGTTCGCGTGACCGCTAGCTTCCTCGTCGTCTCGCCTGGCCTCCCGATTCGGGGTCGCTCGGCCAAGGCTTCGACAAGCGAGAAGCCCGGTCAGCACATCTCCCCACATAAAGCCGTGGGGTGCTCAAAGGACCAAAATCACTTTCCTTTGGTCGTCTGAGAACTTGAGTGCTGTTCGTCAAAGAGAAACTATTTCTGTGTGGCGGGCTGTTTCACGATCACCGGACTGCCGCCGCCATTCACCTCCGGAACTGCTTTCCAAACCGCTACGGTGTAAAACTGTTGCCCATGCTTAAAGGCTTCAATGAGCGCCTCACCTTCGCTTGCCACTTCCTGCCCGAGTTCAACGGCGCCCGACGAGGGGCCGGTTTTCGGTAGGAAATAGCGCAGCGTCACATCGCCGTTGTTACGCCGTTTACGCCTACCAGTCGCGCCATCATTAGTCGTAACTGGCTGGGCCACACTGCCCGTTTTGTTTTCCATCTCCATCTCCACCTCCCGGTCATTGCCTCTGAGTTGTGAGACCTGCCTGCTGCAATACCCAATCGCGCTTCTCGCCCTCAATCGCCCGCTCCCAGTACTCGCCAATAAGCAGCCCGCTTGGGTTTTGCTCCGAACGTCTTTCAACTACCAACCGCACGTGGAATTCGCTCACGACCTTATCTACGGTCTCGTTGTGATCGTGAATGTGATGGACCTGCTTCACGCCAAATGCGGTGTAGGTCAGAGGCTCCTCTTTTGTGGACTCAAGCGAACGCAACTGAAAGTCGGAAGTGGTTTGATCGTCCTCGATTTTGCCGATCAGGTTTTCCTTTTGCATCCCGCCAAAAGCGGTACGGCGGAGATTGGCCGTCATCATGTTGAGGCTATCGGCCCAGTTGCGGCTCACGTTCGAGGGAGAGAAATTGAGATAACGTTCGAGGAACTGCCGCACAAATGCCTTTTTCTCAAAGTCGGTGGGTTCAGATGGAACTCCCTGCGTAACTGAAATCGCCGGCTTTGCCTGGCCTAGAACTGCAGCCTGGCCGTTTTCGTCAACGCGAATCACGGTCGGCGGCTGCAAGCGAACATAGACCGCAAAGACTACGGCTAGAAGAGTAGTAGGAATGGTAAGAAGTGCCAGGAGCATCGCGCGGTTGGCATAGGCGCGTAACGCGCCATCATGCTCGTAGTAGCGGCTGTAACGGAGCTTTTCCGGCAGTTCGCCGTCCTGTTCTTTGCTTCCTTTTATCCACATCGTTATTTACTTCCTCTCTCTCACCGTTTTCTGAAAAGCAGGCCAAAGAGTTTGCCGATATAAAAGAAGATCAGGGTGGTAATGCTGTAAGGCCGGAACCTTGTGCCTTCCGGCTCCCAAATCGGTGGTTGTCTCCACATAAAAACCTCCACGCATATCAGTTGTCCTCCGGCCGGCTCCTTCCTGCCGCACGCCCGAGTGCTCGGGCTACATTGAAAGTCACGGCCTGCGTCACTGATCGCGGCGAATAAAAATAGCCCGATTTCGACCGACGGGCTGCTGCGCCATTCGCTCTATTCTGGTTCCCGGAATGGCCGTTCCCTGACACGGTGATGGCCGGGGCTGTGGGACTCGTGTCGCTGCTCACCAGGCTTGACATGCCAGATTGCAGAAATCCCGGCATTGATGCGGCCGGTGTTGGGGGCGGCATTGATGAACTCAAGGCCATAGTTGATGAGCCTCCGACTGCTCCGCCCCCCGCGGCCGCAGGCGTTACAGCTGCTCCGGCGCCAGCCCCAGCGCCAAAACCGCTGACGGCGGCCAGAGCTGCGCCTACCGCGGTTGCTGCAGCGCGCACCAAGGCAACAACTGTTGATCCCACATCACCCGAGATGATGCCTTTCGCAATAAGCGGAACGGTTGCGATCGCCAGCGCATAAAAGATGCTCACCAAACCGAGCATCGCGGAATCTGGCACTCCCTGAAGAAAGCCAAGAAACCCATTGCCGAGTATGTTGTTGACCTGATTGAAATGGATTGCCGTGATAAGTGCGCCGAAAACGGAATAGAGGATCGCCCAGGCATTCCAGATCATCAGGTTGATTGCATATGTCCGTCCGAGCAACCCGATTCCTGAGATAGGGATCAGCGCCAGTACGAGCGGGCCTACAACGTACAGAATGGTTCCGTACAGCGTGTAAAAGAAACAGAAGATGATGATGGCCAAGGCGTAAATGAGATAAGCAATCAGCAGCAGTCCAACCGTGAGCGTTCCCGATATATCGCCCGTGATAAGGTCCCAAAACGTTAGGCTTGGATTCGTTGTGGCCTGCTGCCCGAGCTGCGTCATCCAGTTCATGAACATGTCGCCAGCTCCGGAACTGTTGGAAATGAAATCGGCAACTGAGGTAAACGACCCGTTCACATCGCGAAAAACCGCCGCCCAATTGGAGATGATCATGGCCACGACGAGGTACTTGATCGCCGTGATGGCGAGCGCCTGCAGATTCCCGCCCCGAAGTGCTGCCTGGTATAACCCAACAAGGAATCCGATGAGCAGGATCGCAAAGGCAATGTTGGTAATGGTCGGAATGACGCGGGTTGCGTCAATCCCTCCCATTGCCGTATTCAGTAGATGCTCGAAATAGAACACGTCAATGAGCTCCCTGGAGCATCTGGCTTCCGGTTGAATGCAAATTCGTGGTGTGAGCGGTTGAGAACTTCAGTTGCGCTCCGCGATTGGCCAGTTCAATCGAGCGCACACGGACGAGTTCCGCCATTGCCGATTGCGTGTAGGCGTTGGCGCGAACCAGCCATGCCGAAGCCTGCGCCTCAAGAATCGCCGCGCTGCCCGGCGCTGCCGTCGTGAGTTGTTGATTGATCTGCTCGGCCGCCTGTAGTTCAAGATCAGCCAGCGAATCGATCTCAACGGCTTTTTTCATCGCGGCCTGGGCCTCTGCATCGGTCATATCGACAAGGTTCCTAACCTGCTGCGGGGCATCCGTCGCCGGCATCACCGTTCCGTAGAGGGCAGCGTAATTGGCCGTGACCTGTGGCACAGAACCGGGGTTATGGGACAGCAGTGTTTGTTCGAGCTGTTGCGGAGTAGGAAGCGTGGCGCTTGCGACCTGCAATTGAAACGTCTGCTTCATCTGTGTGAACTGTCCCTGGAATTGAAGGGCCAAGCCACGCGCCTGGTTAATCGCCGCAACCGGAAACACCACCTGCTGCTCGAAGTTCGCGGCCTGTTGTTCGAGTTGCTGGATCGCACTCAGAGGTTTGGCGACTGAGCTGCTTAAAAGATTTGAAATCGTGCTGAGGCCGGCCGAGATGATCGCGCAGCAAGGATCAAGGCCTAACTGGCTCCGGGCCTTTGTGGGTAAAAGCATTACCACAACGGCGAAGCTAACAACAGCGACAACCATATTCCGTGCAAGTTTCCATATACGACCGGACATCTCATTTGCTCCTTACGGGTGCGTCAGCACCTGCTGAACCTGGTTCTCTAAATTGCGCGTATTCGCAGCACTCTGTTTCAGCAGAGTGTTCTCGTGCGCAAGCTTCGCTGCCTCCTGCCGCAACTCGGAGGCGAGCACTTTCGTGAGATACGCCTGGCTCTCAAGGCTGGCAATCTGCGCCTCGGTCGCCAGCATCGGCCCGGAGCCCGGAGCGGCAGTTGCACTCTGCTGCTCAATCGAATCGGCGAGGCCCAGCATTCCCGATGTCGTTTGGTCGGATAGAACTGCCGTTTTCAGTGAGCCCATTGCTAACGCATCGTCCATATCCATCAGGTTCCGTTGAATGGGTTTGGCGTCAGTAGCTAAAGGAACAGGCGAGTACACAGTCGAATAGGAACTCTCGAGTTGAGCGATGCTTCCTGCCTGCGTGCTTCGATAAAGGGACTCCAACTGCGCAGGGCTTGCGAGAGTGGCGCTGTTGTTCTTGACTTGATGGATCTGGTTCATCAGCCCCTGGTACTGCGCCTTTGTGGAAATGATGAATCCTCGTGTTTGATTGAGTGCATTGACCGGCCAGATGATCTGCTGGCGAAAATTGTTAACGGAATTGTTGAGCGTTTGAATTCCCGTCAGGACGCCGCCGATGGCGTTCTGAATCGTGCTCGTAATGGTGGTTAGGAGCGTGAGGATGTCTGTCAGGCCCGCTGCTCGGGCCGTTCCCGGCAAAAGAATCAGTGCGAGAACAACGAGAGCAAACGAGTGCTTCAGATGCCGGGACCTCCCGGCAAACCAAACAAAGTTTTGAAGGTACTTTTTCATGCGGCCACTCCTTTCGCCACCTGCCCCGAGAGTTCTTCCGGCAGCAGTTCGCAATTGGCAAGACCGAACGGGAACCTTTCCGCCAAATCGGCATACACCTCGATCAGCGGCTTGCCATGGTGTTGCTGTAACCACCAGGAGCGATACAGACGCTCGCGCGGATAGGTCGTAGAGATCCAGTAATCGATCGGTGTCGGAGACATACGGATGGTGTGCGTTGTTTCCGCTTTTTCGCCCACTACGATTAGCGCATCGGCGCTCTTACCTTTGATGGGTGAACTGAAGTGCTTGACCTGGTTAAGCGCCGTTTCGTTGAGGTGCAGGTGCTCCCGCAAGGCGGTCATATCACCGGGCTGCTGGCCGACGATTTTGGTACTCGAGTTCTTGACGATGCCGGCGCCATGTACTCGCGGGTTGGATTCGGTGCCGACGAAATCTTCTGCCGTCTGGCTGATACCCCACACGCTGGCATTGCGCTTTCTGGCAGTGCGAAAGAGTTGAACGACTTCGGGTGCCAGCACTGGTGAATCAAGCAGGAACCAACATTCGTCGAGAACGGTGATGCTGCGTCGCCCCTGAGCGCCGGAGGCGCGTTGTGCCGTAGCGTGGGCGATCAGCAGGCTCATCGCCGTTTCAAGCCGGCGGTCATCGCTCAACTGCTCAACGTTAAAAAAGAGCCAGGGATTGTCGAGCGAGACTGTTGTTGGGCGGTCAAAAAGTTTTGAGTACACGCCCTTTTCACCCGTCCAACTGCGTAATTTGATCGCCGCGAGGTGTGCCTCATCCATGACGCGTTCGTTCTTTTCCTCGTCGCGCCACTGGGCGAGCTCATCCCGCAAGTCTGAAAATGTGGGAATCGGGTTCGATGGCCGTATTGCAGCCCGTTTATAGGTCCGAAGAATCGCCTCGGTGATTAAGTTGTCGAGCAGTTCCGTATCTTCAGCGCGGCCTTCCCCGAGCATGTGGCGCGTGAGATTCTTGAGAAATGCAACCTGGTCCTTGCTAGGCTCTCGTTCGCTTGCTGTAAGGTCCCAGGGATTGATTGTCTGCTCGGAATCGAGCGACATGGTGATCATGCGGCCGCCCATCAACTCAACGATTGGTTTGTAGGAATCACCGCGCTCAATGATCGAGATCAATGGATTGTCGCGCGCAGCCATCAACAGGAGTTGCTGCACCATGAATGTTTTGCCGCCTCCCGATTTAGCCATTACGAGCATGTTCGCGTCGCTCAAGCCTGGATCGAACAAAGAGAAGGGGATGAGCTGGCGATAAGGGGTTTCAAACAGAAACAGCGGAGAACGTGGTGTGCCTTGCCATGGCATCTCGACCGGCACCAGGTCGGCTGCATTCGATGTGAGCAGGTCCTGGTCCCGCTTGTCCGCCTCGGCCATTCCTGGAAGTGAGCTGCAGAACAGCCGGCGTTTAGCCAGGGTCTCCGAGACGGCTTTCGCGCCGTTCATCCTGGCAATTGCGTAAAGTAGCTGCTGACGGCGGTTGTCTATGGTCCGTTCGGCTGCTTCGAGCTCGGCAGTCGTGACCGCGGGTCGAGAGGTACGCGTGCCAAGGACGAGGCTTAGCTTGGCCGCCTTCACCGAGCTTGAAATGATGTCCTGCTGCACGCGCACCAGTTGCTCCTCGGCAACGTGAGCTTCGACATTCACGCGATAACCGCCGTTTGCGTCCCTCTGCGCGGCTTGCATTTTGCGCAGCCGGCTCTTGTAACCTTTGAGCACCTTCGCCTGATCCGGCGTAGTAATCTGGGCCGTCACGACCAGCGGGAAATCAAGGCCGATCAACTCACGAAGTACACCAGGAAAGGTCGCATCCGGCAATTCCTTCAAGCTGACAAATGAATAGAGGACACCGCTAACATTCAGATATGTGTCCGTTTCATCAACGATATCGATGTCAGCGATCTGGTCTCGCGCGCTTGAATATCTCAATTGCTCTTCGGCTTTACGGTATGGGCGGCTGTCAGGCGTGAGCGGATTCAGAGCGCGTTTGGCTTCAAGAAACAATTCGTGGTCTGACAACCTCGTTGCTCCGAGCTCGGCTGCCTCGAGCGCCGTTTCGATGCCCCGGAGCAGGCTCTCAAATTCCGCAAGGAGATCCTGGTGTTCCTGCCTGGTGCGCTTGATGTTTTTGCGCGACGATAGGTTGAAGATGTTTCCCTGAGGTCTTAATGGCTTGCCGATAATGCGATGATGCAGCGCAGGGTCCCAGATGAAATAGACGTGCAGTATCTGCCTCATGTAGGCCCGGGCCTGCTCTTTGCTGCTCCATCTCTCGACCCGAAGAGCATCAAGCGCGATTACTTCTTCTCGTTCCGAATGCTGACCGGCAATATATTTGTCGAGCAGGTTCCCAAGGTCTTCAACTACTTCGTAGCGAAATTGCACCCGCATGCTTTGTTCGGGAAGAGAGCGCAAAAGAGCCTCGATCATCAACTTCCCGCGGTCGCGGCCTTCGTCGCTAGCGAAATATGAAGTCAGCCCCTTCAACTCGTAACCGGCGACAAAGCTTCCATCGGTGCGGACCAGGATGTTGTCGAGGTAATCCCTGACCGGCAGGAGTTCGGATACTGCAGGCTCCCGGAGCTTTCGCTCGTGTTGTTCAACCGTTACAGGCACAGCTAGTCCTCCCTGATGTAGCTTGAGCGCAGTTCACGATCGCGTGAAATTGCGGAATAAGCGTGTGGGCGCGTATACCAGAGCGCGAGATCTCGCACATAGCCGCGCGGCTTGCCATATTTGCAGGCCATCAAAATCGGCACCATGAGAAGCGGAACGCCGTACTGGAGCACGAGGTTCATGGGCATCCCCGCAACTGAGCCGCCGACAAAATGCCCCACCACATTCATCACCGCCGCTGCTCCGAGTACGACAAACAGGTCCTCCAGTTCAAGAAACATGAACGTGACTCGCGTTTGGAGGTTTCGATTGACTGGCGTTACATGCAATGGCATTGCTTATCTCCTTCCTATGGCACACCGGCGGTACCGTGCTGGATCCAAAACTCTCCCAGTCGCAGGAGTCCCGATAATCCGAAGCAACACATGGCCGCGACAAGATTCCTTACCCAGGCCTCGCCAATCGTCATTCGCTCGAGTAGTCCCGCGTAATGCGTAACTGCTAAAACGACTTGCAGCACTCCATAGAGCGGAAGCAAAACATTCCCCACCCAGTTCACAAGCGTCAGCAATGCGATCCAGAAGCGATCAGGATTGTTCCAGGCGGATTGATTGCTGAAGGACTCAAGGACGCGTATCAGCCCTGAGCACATCAGCGCGGCCATAGCTGCGTAGGCAAAATTCTGATAATGCCGTCCTTTGCTGAAGTTGTACACCGCAGCCGCAGCGAAGAGACCAGCCAGAGTCGGCATTATCACGTTGCCTAGCCAGTTCGTGAGGTTAAGCAGTCCATTGACGAGGTTCACGTTCACTCCTTTAGCCCACCATCACTTGAACGAGCTTCCAAATTCCGGAAACACTCAGGAAAGCGAGTCCGGATGCAACCAGCGGCATGAATGGCCGGTGGCGCGCGTAGTTGAAAATGGCCCCGGCAACCGCGAGGCCCGCAGCTTCTGGCAGGATCGTCCCGGCAAGGAAATTCCAAGCCGATGTCAGCATGTCGGCCGTGGCTAGGGTTGTTCCGCTATTCCAGGTTTGCATCAACTGCACGGTTCCCGAGATGGAGAGCAGGAAAATTCCAGCGATGATCGATCCGAGGGGATTCTGACCTTGGGCAGCGTCCAGGGCCGCCTTCAAGATCGAGAACGCGGCGAGCACAGGTACAAGCCGGGCGACGACAACGTTCGAAACAAAGCTCGTTACACCGCTCTCCACTCCGTTGATCCAGGGGCTGCTGATGTTCCCGCCCTGGGGCGGCATCGAGATCCCTTGTGCCGCGAACCAGGACAGGAACTGGGGGAGAGTAAGCAGGATCACCGACCACAGGGCCCACCGTTGAAAGCCGCCACCTAACTGGAAATTAACGCCGCCTTCCTGCCGCAAGGCAAGGCCGGCCAGCACCATCATGCAGAGGGCGACCGGGACCGCCATGTCGAACAGCAGCTTCATAAGATCAGCGAGGATTTGCGGCAGCGTCATTGTGAATCTCCGATTCAATTCCTACTGCACGCCCGCTGTGCCGTTTTGAATCCAGAATTCAATGAGGCGCGTGAGGCCAGAGACAACCAGAAGGCCGCCCGCCGTGACCGACCAACGCATTACGCCTCGTCCTTGGGAGTACGAGACTACAGCCATGACCACAGCCAGGGCTGCGCCTACGGGCGCAATAACATTGCCGACCCAGTTCACGAGGTTCAGAACGGCGCCCTCCGGTTGAGCTGCGGTTTGTCCCTGAACGGCCTGGCCGGTTGCCGGCTGCTGGCCGAGGTTCTGCGCGGACGCCATCAGTGGCAAGAGCTGAAAAGAAACCATGGCCAGGAGATAAGCAAGAGCGAGCCGGATGCGCGTCGCCCCCCAACTCGAAACTTTCATGTGAGTTCTCCTCTGCGGCACGCTGAATTAATTTCGCGCCGCAGGCGAGAACATACGATCGTTTCAGGTCTCAATCAAACGCCTGCGAAGAAGAATGACTGGCATTTTCAGGTCTGTAGGCCGCTACGCAATAATTCTGGTTTTTGATTCCGAACTATTTACACTTCCGGGTCAGAGTTATGAGATGACAAGCTGTTTGAAATTTTCATCATCTGATAAGGTCTAACGTTCGCAGCGGACTGCCTGTACCAAGCGTGTTCTCGGGTCGAACAGGCGCAAGACAGCCGAAGATCAGGTTTCAGAGACTGAGTTCTTATGAGATGAAAATCTGTTCGAAATTTTCATCATCTGATAAGGATTCGTGATGCCTCCCCTTATAAGATGACAATCTGCGCGAAATTTGTGTCATCTAATAGCCCATGATCCGGCGGTAAGCAGTGCCACGCCGATTGTGGAAACAAGAAGCGGCTAGCTTGCACGCAGCGCTTCTGTTGGATCCACACTCAATGCTTTCCGTGCCGGGAAATAACTGGCCGCGAATCCTACAAAGGCGAAAAGCACAGCCGCCAGAGCAAATGTCGGCAGATCGCGTACTCGCACGTGATAAAGCAGGCTGGCCATTACCTGCGTCGATGCCAATGCTGCGATCAGACCAATCACGACTCCGATAAGCGTGAGAAAAATGCCGCGACCGACGATCAGGCGCAGCACGTCGCTCCTCTCCGCGCCGAGTGCCATCCGAATCCCCAGCTCGTGGCGGCGCTGCGCGACGGTGTAAGCTATCACGCCATAAATTCCGACCACTGCGAGAATTAGCGCCATCGAGGAAAGTGAAGTCAGAAGAAACACTGTGAATCGCGGTTGAGCGCGGAAACCGGCAAGGAGTTCGTCCATGGTCTGGACTTGCGTGATCGGCTGATCTGAATCGATCGAGTACACCTGCTGCCGCAGTGTCGAAACCAGTTGATGGGGATCAATTGCCGTCCGCACCAGCAGGTTCATGTTCCCCCAAGAGAGTTGCGGAAACGGGAGATAAAGTTGAGGCTTGGTGTCCACTGCCAGACCGCTATTTTTTACGTCGCCGACCACTCCGACGACTTCCGCCGGGGTCTGACGTCCCACGACGATATGTTTGCCAATTGCATTCTCATTGGGCCAGAAGCGCCGGGCGAGCGATTCGTTAATGATCACAACTCGCGGAGCTTGCGCGTTGTCAGTATCGGTGAAGGCCCGGCCCAGTTTGATGGGCACGCGCATGGTCTGAAACCACTGGGTGCCAATGGCTTCAATGATGATGAATGGCCGCTGCGCCAGTGGAACCTCCGGCTGGCCTTCGGGAAGAATCGGCGTGATGCGCTTAGGCGTGAGTGGCAACGCGGCGGAGATCGACGCACTGCGCACGCCGGGCACTGCGTTGACTTTGCGCAAGAGTTCGTCGAAGAATGCGATCTGTTGCTCTGTTTTGGCATACTTCACCGTGGGCAAAGAAATGTTCATCGAGAGCACGTTCGTAGGATCGAAGCCGAGCTGTACGTGTTCGAGATTCAAGAATGTCTGGATCATCAGACTCGCTCCGATCAGGAGAAGCGTGCACACCGCAATCTGAAAGATCACCAGAAGATTTTTCGCTTGCACGCGCTTGTGACCGCCGGTAGTTCCGCAACCTTCATCACGCAGCTCAGAATTGATATTGGTCCGTGCCAGCTTAAATGCGGGAAAGCTTCCGAAGATAAGACCAGTGAGCAGGGTCACCCCTAGAGTGAACAGCAGCACGCGCCCGTCGACCGAAAATTCAAAGCCGCCCGGTAGACTGGCTTCACCGAAGCGTCCCAGTGTCTTTGTCCCCCAAATCCCAAGGACTAGGCCTAATGCACCGCTGATCAGAGCTAACAGCGTACTTTCAATCAACAGCTGGCGAATGATAACGCCGCGCCGCGCTCCCAATGCAGTCCGGATTGCAATCTCTTTACCCCGAGCCAGAGCGCGTGAAAGCAGCAGGCTGGCCACATTGGCGCAAGCGATCATCAATACCAGGCCAACCGCGATCGAAAGAACCACGAACAGGGTGTGAACGCTAGCCACGGTCAGTTCTTGCAGATTTCCAACAACTACCGAGACGTCGGGTCCGGTTTCGGGCTCTTTGGAAAATTCCTGTGAGTACTGCCGATGCAGAACGTCCATCTCGGCGGACGCCGATTTGATTGAAACACCTGGTTTCAGGCGAGCGATGGGCGTGAGATATCCGACTCCTGCCCGCATGTATTTGGCGGGCATAATCGTCAGTTCGAAGTAGCGAGGAGACCAGACGTCAGCCTGCCCAATGAATGGAAACTGAATCCTGGCTGGTAGAACCCCGATGATCGTGTAAGGCTGCGAATCCAGCGCGACCGTTTGCCCGACGATGCTGCGATCGCTATTAAATCGCGTTCGCCATAAGCCGTCGCTGATCATTACCACGGGTGGTCCCGCCATCTGGCCGTCTTCTTCACTGAAAGTGCGGCCGAGCTGCGGTGTCACTCCAAGCAAATCAAAAAAGTTCGGGGTTATTCGCGCGACGGGCACTTGCTCCGGTTCTCCGCGTCCGGTGAGATTGAAGGAATCGATGGTGCAAGCGGCGACCCCGGAAAATGAATGATTGTTGTCCCGGATCAACTCATACCGGTTCAGCGAAAAATTGCCGCCCTCATCGGAACTTCCGCGACGCACCGAACTCAGCAATACCAGCCGGCTAGGGTCCTTATACGGAAGCGCGCGAAGCAATAGAGCATTGGTCACGGTGAAAATAGCGGTGTTGCCGCCAATTCCGAGAGCCAAGGTGAGAATAGCGGCTAAAGTGAAGCCACGACTCTTTGCTAACATTCGTGCGCTGAATTTAATGTCCTGTTGAATAGCACCTAGCTGATCTCGAAGGGACATGAGGTCACTGGCCTCCCGCAGACGTGAACACAATCCACATAGGAAGCGTAATCGAAAAAAAAGATGTTGTTTGTAATTTTTCGGGCAAAAAGTGCAACGAGGTTGCGCCAGAGTCTGTTGGAAATACTGGAACGTTCTTTTCTAGTCGTGATCGCTACCCGTCCGACTCCCTAAATAAGATTCACTGGTTCTGTGGCAGTGCTACAGTCTCCGTCCTTGCGGCGCTCTGGTTCAGTTCCTGCTGTAACTGCAATAATTGGCGAAGCTTGTCAATGTTTGTCTGATTGAGTGTTTGCGGCGCTTGCGGATTTAGCTGCGCCGGGCCTCGAACCTGCTTCGATGACTGCTCTAGCACGACATAGATCGGTGTACCTGCCGAGATGTTAACCACAACTCGCGAAGTGATTGCCAACCGCGATATCTGTTCGTCCCCGGCCTCGCCGATGTTGCTGCTTACGCGCTCCCGAATGACATCGGATTCGCTAAACGGTTGGTTCAAACTGCCGCGGCCGACCAGCAGTGCGCCAGCCTGGCCTATGCCCGAAAGCGAGCGCATAAGCACATTCTTTCCCGTATTCTTGCCCTCAACTTTGCCTTTGATTGGGCGCAAATCAAGATCCGTAGCTGCCGCTTGGATAGAGACTGATGATCCATCAGGCATGAGGAGTGAATCGAATTCGATGCGAACGTATCCAGAACGGTCCGCTTCCTGGATGTGCCCTACGGCCTTGCTGCCGGCCGGGACTACGATCTCTCCGTCGCGTTCGTAGTTATATTCAATCACGGCCAATACCGGTGTCCGCACTGCGGTGCTTGCCGCTGATTCGAGCCGTGCGCGAAGCCGGCTGCCGACCGCAAGGCCTAGCCCGAATTGTCTGTCCGCGGTCTCGCTGCTCTGACGGTATTCGGAAGAGGCTGCCGTCGTAGAAACATTGCGCACAAAAACCAGCGAAGCTTTCACCTCTGGTTCACGCTCAATTCTCGTTACGTTCGTATTTGTCATGCCGGCGTTCGTGCTGATACCTGGCTGGTAAGGCGGCGCCTGCCACGCTTGTTCGCCGAAGGGCGGGATCGAGCCGAGCGATCCCGGTGAGGCTACCCCTGCCGCTGGTGGTGCAGAGCCATATGTCTTTGCTGCACGTCTCGTAACGGTCCGATCTAAATCTTGCTCGGTCAACTCTCCATCATGCGACTCGGCTGGTGCTGGCCGTCCTGAATCGATCACCGGAAAAAGACTCTCGTTTGTGGGTGGTGCTGACTGCGATGCCTTCGCCTGGGCAGTGGCCCGAGCATCGTTAATCGATTTGTTTCCCCGCTTGAGTCTCGGAGCACTGGCGAAGGCCAGGATCAGAAGCGCGAAGACCAGTCCACCAGCCGCAACTATGACGAATCGGTTCTGTTTGAACTGTTGCCTTGCGCGCTGTCCTGTTCGTGTAGCAAGCGATGCTTGCTCCGCAGCCGTATCTGATTGTGCTTTTTCGAGACTCGGACTGTGCTCTTCGAGCACGGTCGCTCCGTGCCCGTTTTGAGAACCATTTGCCGGATTCATTTCGGGACTCCTTTCTCCTGGGGAACAAACGCAATCGCTGCGAGCACGGGACGGTCAACCGCATCTGTCTGCGCGATGTGAAGTAGCAAGCGCTCTCGCGCTTCTTTGAAGTTCGGCCGTTCGAAAACCACAACTCCATCGACTCTTGCGCGCGGCGAGAGCTTTCGGGAAGTCAGGCGATAATCCTTGACGGGCATCGGCTCTGCCTTAATCGCTTTCCTGTGTTTGTCTTTGGTGTTCCCATCGAGTTCGATTTGTGGAGGCAGCAGCTCAATTGTCTTGGCCGAAGAATTCAATACCGAGAAAGCTACGGTCATCTCATCTCCCTTCTGACCGCAACGCCCAACGCTGACTTGCAGGTCCTTTCCCTCCCAATGGGGAGCAGCATTAGCCTGCTTTTTCAGCAAATTGTCCGGTTCGCTCTCCTTGCGACTGGTCGATAGCTCCGCATCGACTGCTTTGGTATCTGCGATCAGAAAAGTCGTCTGCGTAGCCGGAACCAGGAAGCTGTGCGGGCGTTCGTATTCGAGCAGGTAATCAACGGCCGCTCCGGTGCCTTCGTTTA
This sequence comes from Candidatus Angelobacter sp., assembly GCA_035710845.1. Classification (GTDB taxonomy): domain Bacteria; phylum Acidobacteriota; class Terriglobia; order Terriglobales; family Acidobacteriaceae; genus Angelobacter. The sequence goes on along the minus strand of DASTCT010000070.1, from coordinate 30,837 downwards.
CCAGAGTCAGCGAAATCTCTCGGCCGGTAAGGGTCGTGATCAGCGCATTGGTCTTCGTCGCCTGCGGAGCCGCAGGCTTGAAGAAAACCAGTTCGGGTTCGGCTTCTGAATGCTCAGCTTTGAATGTGGCAGGATCCCCGAGTACAACCGAGCTGACGCTTTCCGGCAACCGCACCGAAGTCACGTAGCCAGGACGAAGATGCAATGTGGTGACTTGGTGGGGGTCCAGATCCAAACTGATGATTCGCGCCGGAGCTGTTTGGGCCTGCGCAGCCCCCAGTGCCAGTCCGGCAGAAAGCGTTATGAGATGCATCAAAATTCGGCAGATTTTCATCGTATATCTCCCTTCTCGTTTACCTCAGCAATGGACGTTTGCGCCTGGACAATGCGCATATAACTGCTTCGAATTCCAGACACATAGGCAACAACATCTCGGTTGCGGTACTCCAGCCCACGCCTCGTGACAATGTCTTCACCTGCGTAGTAGGCGGCTAGAGCCAAACGGAAATCTCCATCAAAGCGTTGAACCAGCCACGCCAGATGCCGAACTCCGCCTGAGACGTTTTGGTCGATGTTGCAGCGATCGCGCACCCCCAGGCGCTCGGCTGTCAGTGGCATCAACTGCATCAGACCCACAGCGCCTTTCGGCGAAATCGCGCACGGATGCCAATTTGATTCGCGCTCTACGACTGCCTCGACCAAAGCAACCGGAAGGCGATAGTGCTGGGCGTGAGCCCTGACGTAATATTCGGCTTCGAGTCGCGAGGGAGAATAGGCGGACTGCGCCCAACAATTAATCGCGCCCATGAAAAATAAAGCTAGAATCATGTGCCTCATGCGACTTTTCCTCTCAAGGCTTCCGCTGTGTATTGCTGCGCGTCATAAACCAGGCTGGCAAAACCATCACGGAGAAGCAGCTTTTTTCTATCGGCCTCTGTTTTGGCCAAAAGCGGCAACAGAATGTCTCGCATCTCAGCCGTAACCTGCTCATGGCCAAGTATCTTGAGAGCCTCCGCTAAATCCAATATTTCCGATACTGATGGAGGCTTTTCAAGACTCCAACCGCGCAGGGCCTTCGCGAGTCCCGCCATTCCGACATGAAACTCCGCACTGGAATCAGGCGTTCGGAGGGCCACAATCTGTGCCTCGCGGTCGGCTGTCGGGTGCTCTACCCGCAGATAGAAACTACGCCGGCGCAAAGGATCGCCGATGCGCCGTTCCTCGTTTGAAGTCAATACGACGAAGGGAATGCTGCGCGCTTTCACGGTTCCAAGCTTTGGAATGCTGAGCTGCCACACGCTCAAGAGCTCTAACAACAAGGCTTCAAATTCCTGGTCAACCTTGTCAATCTCGTCGATCAACAAAACGCAGGGTCTATCACTAAGAAGCGCACGCATGAGCGGACCGGCGTTGAAGAACTCTTGACTGTGTAGTTCAGTTCGCAACGCACCCCAGTCCACCCCGCCTGACTTGGCTCTCAATTCGACGCAAAGTCTTTGCAGGGACTCATCGAATTTACCGATTGCCTTGTCCTCGTTGATCCCTTCATAACATTGCAGCCGCTCCACAGTAGTATCTGCGGCGGCTGCAATCGCATAGGCCAACTGGGTTTTTCCGCTTCCCGCGGGGCCCTCCATGATTACGGGTTTATGAAGTCTGCTGGCGAGGTACAGGACTATGGCCATCTCCTTATCAGCGATATAACCAGTGCTCCGCAGTCCATCTGACAGAACCTCTGGAGATGCAAACACTTGTTCCTCCTCTGCAGGTCCAGTTCTGAACCTGTCTCAAGCGTTTGCGAAAGTAAGCCCAAACCAGTTTTCGGTCAAATCGCGCGCTGTTGGCCCGTTTTTGCGCGAAAAATGATTCTGGAGTACAAGGCTTTCAAAGAGGTGCACGCAGAATGAGACCAGCCAACCAGAACTCGCTTTCGGAGATAAGGCACGAGCGCACTACGGATTCAACAGAGAACGCAAAGATTCCGGTTGAAAAACACTATTCTGTCTCGGAACTGGCGACCATTTGGAAGTTGAGTGAGAACACCATACGACGAATGTTTGAAGGTGAACCAGGAGTAATCCGATGGGGAGCCGCGGAAAGTCGCTTCAGGAGGCGATATACCACCCTCCGAATACCAGAGACAGTAGTGCTGCGGGTACATCGGCAGCTACGGGTCGCTAGTTAATCGTTCCATTTTCTTTCACATCACCGCTCCGACCGAGACTTGTGGTTGATCGGTGTTGTTCCACGCCATGCGTGCGCTTGCCTCAAGCTGTTGCTGCCGAGCTTTTACAAAAGGCGCGTAGTGCTTTTCGGTGATCTTGATACTGCTGTGGCCCAGCAAAAGTGAAACCTGATCCATTAGCGCCCCGGCAAGTAAAAGTTCCACGGCAAAGGTGTCGCGGAACATGTGAGGATGGCAGCGTTTCGGCTCGCCATCTTCAGTCTTGAGAGCTAACGTTTTAAACAAACGGCGCAACGTCCTCTGCCAGCCCTTCTTGGCCGTGTGAGGATCGCCGTTGCCACTCCAAAAGAAGTACCGTGGATTCGAGTTGGGCAACCCATGAAGCAAACTGACGACGTCAGGAGGAATCGGCACATAAACCGGGACTCCGGTCTTATGCCGGTAAAGAAACAAGCGATTCCTCTCAAGTCTGCGCCTCTCAAGTGTGACAGCATCAAGAATGGATAGACCGGACCACCGCATCAACAAAATCAGTGTGCGAAGACGCAGAGGGCGATGCTTAAAATCGCGGCCACCTCTCCAGTTACCGTATGCGTAGGTTCCATCAATGATCCTTGAGAACTCCTCAGGGGTGAAGTAGTCGGTCGGCTTGGGCGAGACGTTTACCGGTTTCATTCTCTTGGATGCGTTCTTCAGAATCCAGTCATTTTCCATACAGAATGCGAAAAAACCGTTTAGACGATGATGCTTTCGCTGCGTGGTCAATGCGCCGTTGCCCCACGAAGTCCTAAAGTCACGCAATTTGGAAGTTGTCAGTTCATCGAGGAATTTCAGAGACTCGGATTGAGCCCATGAAAGCAGTTGTTTTTCGAGCAGTGTCTTGCTTTGAGAGGTGGAAGTGTTGGCCAGTTTTCGTCCTTGCTCATCAGCCAAGAAATCCTTAACGGCCTTTACGATGGTGATCCTGCACTCCGATTGAGGAGCAGCGGGACGGAGGGGATCCGCCTGGAACTCCATCAACCGAGCTTTGCGCTCCGCTGTTTCCCAGCTGCGCGTTCGCGCAGATTCTCGTATGAACTGGCCGGTCGGCAGGGTGCCGTTAATCCACTTGGGACAACGGCATCTGCGGTAACTCGCGTCCGTTTTTCTGCACGGGGGATAATGGCGCGTGTAAACGCTGAGCATGTGCCTCCAGACCGGGCTTGCAGAGGAGCATTTGCCGAAGGCACTGTACGATTATTGTACGTTTCGATCAAACCGCGTAGAACTCGCGTGTTTTCAGAGGATTAGAATGGTGGAGCTAGTCGGGATCGAACCGACGACCTCATCGTTGCGAACGATGCGCTCTCCCAGCTGAGCTATAGCCCCACGAGCAAAGGAAGGTACTGTTAGATTTTACCAGCGCCGAGCGGTTGGACAAAATCGCTATGGCGTCGGGAGGATGTCCTAAAATTAGGCAATTTCCTGTGGTCAACGAAGGATGATTGCCCAACATCGCCCTCAATTAACGTGCCGGCGGCGGATCGCGTTCCACCAGCAGCATGCGCTTAATCTTGTTGCGATCCATGTGCTGCAAGTCGCCGCCAACTCGTAAAACCACTTCGGTCGCGGACATTGATTCAATATCGCACACCAGAACGGTGCCGTCGCGAAGTTCCATCGTGTCATGTGACAGCGTGCCCAGTTCGTAGCTCACACTACCGCCGTTGGCGTCATCCTGGCCAATTTCCAGCGGGAACTTGCCGGGATTGAATCCTTCTTTGCTGAACTCCAGTGAGTGCTTGCCGGGCGTAACGCGGACAATCTTCGGCGTAGTCCCCGCATCTTCGCCATCCACCTTGAGCGCGGCGCCCTGCGGCACTGAATTAATGGTGATGCTGATGGTCTTGGGCGGAGCCAGAGGACGCAGTTCAGCCGGCATGGTCTGCGCCACCAATTTCAGCGTTACAGGATTTCCCTCAGCATGAAATGTGGTCTGAAACTTGACCACTTCACCAGGCCCTATATTGCTCACTTGGACAAAGCCTTCGCCGATGCGCACGTTGTTTTTGTCAAACAAGTACAGGTTAAACACGGCATCGGAAATCTTTTTGCTCCAGAGATTCTGCGCCGTGGTTTCACACATGTAATTGCGTTCCCGGCCATAGGACGGCCCCTCTTTAACTTCCAAGCACAAAGCGCAAAATAGGCTGGCCGTTTTCAGGCCACACAACCGTCTGCCCAGGAGTCTCCTTGGCTTGCGTCATGGGTACAAGAAGGCCAAGCAGGCACACCAGCAGAAATTTACGTCGCATCATGAAAACACCCTCAGAAAAGTTACGATAACTTTACTTCAATTTTGCTGATTTTAATTCAGGTAATTTAAATTACCCTGGTCTGCCGACCATGCGCGTCAGCAGATCGGGCAGAAAGCGCTTGAGATAGACCAGCGCTTTTTCTCGCGCAGCCGCGACTACGATTTCATTTTTCTTCCGCGCCACTCCATGAAGGATCTGCCGGGCGCACTCGTCGGCAGGCATACCGCGGGCAAGTTCGGAGTCCATTTTGGCGTGCTTGCGGCCGTCTCCACGGAGCGCGGAGAGGCTGATATCAGTACGAATATAGCCAGGGCAAACCATGGTGACGTGGATGCCGTTGCGCTCTTCTTCCGCGCGCAACGCTTCAAAAAAACCGTGCAGGGCAAACTTGGTGGCTGAATAACCGGAACGCATGGGCACGCCAAATTTGCCGGCCACGCTGGAGATCACAACAAAATGTCCGCTCTTCTGCGCCAGCATTGCGGGCAGCACGACGCGCGCCATAGCTTCCGGGGCAAAAAAGTTGACCTCCATCAGGCGGCGATAGACGCTCTCATCGGTTTCACGCGTGCGCGAGCGCTGGGTAATGCCGGCGTTGAGCACCAGGATATCGAGACCGTTGAACATCGCCAGCGCCTGGGCAGTCTTTTCCGTAAGCTGCTCCGCGTTGGTTACATCAAGCGGAAGCACGCGCGCGTCGGGTTCGCCGCCGCATAGTTGCTGCACGCGTTGAAGCTCATCTTCACGCCGTGCAGAAAGTATCAGCCTGGCTCCGGCGCCATGGAATGCCACAGCCAGCGCTTCGCCAATGCCGGAGGATGCGCCGGTAATCCAGACCCGCCGATCTTTGAAGTCCATAAGATTATTCTTTTCGCAATTCAGGGGTGGTTGTTGCACAAGAGTTTACAGGCTTTTGTGCCTTTATTGGCGCGTTATTCGCTGGAATACGCCAAAAACATCCCGCCTAATTCTTATTGAATGAGGTGTATTTCCCGTTTTAGAACCATTAAATATAAAAACCTGCCGTTACTACGGTAACTTGTAAAGACTTAGAGCGTCGATCTAATCTTTCTGCAATCTTGGCCCAGCACGTATGTTCGTAAAAAACTTAAGGAGAAGTCTCGCGTGAATTCATCCACGTTAGCGGCTACGTACGACCTCCGTCTGGTAATTCTTTCGGTAGTGATTGCCATCTTTGCTTCCTATGCCGCGCTTGATCTGGCAGGAAGAGTCACAGCGGCTCGCAATAACGCGCGCATTGCCTGGTTAATCGGCGGCGCAACGGCAATGGGTATCGGCATTTGGTCCATGCACTACACCGGAATGCTTGCTTATCATTTACCAGTCGCAGTTTATTACCACATTCCAACTGTCATGCTCTCACTGGTGGCCGCGATAGGCGCTTCATTCGTGGCGCTGCTTGTAGTGAGCCGCCCGCAGGTCAGCGCTATCCATGTAGCAATAGGAAGTGTTGCGATGGCCGTTGGCATTTCCGGCATGCATTACACGGGGATGGCTTCAATGCGGACCTCTGCCATGCATCAGTGGGACACGACGTTTGTCGTCCTCTCCGTGGCAATTGCGTTGGTGGTTTCTCTGGCAGCTCTGGGGCTGACGTTCCTGTTCCGCGATGAGAAACACGACAAAGTGTTGAAGGGCATCTGCGCCATTATTATGGGATTTGCAATTCCAGCCATGCACTATACGGGCATGGCAGCGGTAAGCTTCATGCCGATGTCCCAGGAGCCCGATATGAACAACGCAGTTGATATTTCCGGGTTCGCCAACACCACCATCATTGTGATTACGTTTGTGGTGCTTGGAGCAGTGCTCCTGATTCCTCGCGCGATCACTGCACCGCAGAAGCCGGCGCAAGCTGAAGCAGAAGCAGCAACGCGTTAACTTTCGGGAACGCGTTGTTTGCGAAGGGCGCCTCTGATCAGGGGCGCTCGCACAATCTGCAGCCCTATCCAAAATAAATGCTCACTGATTAGCGTGGCCTGTCATCCTTTGAGACTCGCTGCAATCTGGTGCAGGCGAGCTTCAACTTCTGACAAAGTCTGAGCGTTGGCAGCGAGGCCGCCTTGGGCAAGGTCTGTAGAGCCGCCGCCACGGCCGCCAAGTTGGGCCATGGCATCTTTCATAAGCTGACCCATATTAAATTTCTGCCCTGGACTTTGCGCAAAGACCAGCGTTGGCTGGCCTGCTCCGGAAGCCAGCAAAGCGACCACGTCACTCTTCCCTACTGTCAGCTTCTGTGCCAGCAGCTTGATAAAGACAGCATCTCGCTCAGCGAAGAGTTGTGTAATCATGCGCGGCGAACCAGAAGACTGGACAAGCAGACGCTCCGCATAGAGTTCGGCAAGCTCTTCCAGCAGCTTGTGCTGCGTTTTGCCTGCGGTCTTGCTCTCTGCCAGCGACTTGCGAATCTGCTCCGGCACATCATAGATATGACTGGAGTAAACTGCGGCAGCTTCCGTGAGCGTGCTGTAATCACGGCGCGCTGTGGCCACCGCGCGCAGACCGCAGACAAACTCCACACGCATACCTTGCTTTACTTTTTCAATCTTGCGCAGCAGGATGCTGCCAATTTGCCCGGTAGCGCGGACGTGCGTTCCGCCGCAGGCCGTGAGATCAAAATTGGTGATGTTGATGAGACGCAGATCGCCGGTCTGCTTGGGCGGCAGCTTGCGCAGGCCAAGTTGACGCGCTTCTTCCAGCGGAACAAAGCGAATGCTTACAGGACGATCTTCCGCAATTATCTGGTTCGCCAGCAATTCCGCTTTCTCAGCTTGAACGGCAGTAAGGCCGCTGGTCTCGAGATCAATGGTGCAGCTTTCCTCGCCCATGTGAAAGCTGACCGTAGGCATATTAAAAAGCTGGATGAATGCTGCTGAGAGCACATGCTGGCCAGAGTGCTGCTGGATGTGGTCAAGCCGGCGGGCTGAGTCGATTGTTCCATGCACCGCGACTCCTGCAGCAAGCGGCTCTGCGACAAAATGCAGGATACGTCCATTTTCCTCGTCCGTGACGTCCGTAACAGCAATCTGCTTTCCTTCCGAAACCAGCAAACCAAGATCGTGCACCTGTCCGCCGCTGGTGGGATAAAAAGCTGTGCGGTCGAGCACGATGGCATGCTTCCCCTCACGCTGGATAGACTCCAGCACACGAGCATCAAAGTCGTAGAGAAAAGAATCGTGGTAATAGAGCCGTTCGGTCATACTGGTTCCAATATAAACCAGCGGTCTCCAGACCCCGCGCCATCACTGCGGAGATGTCTCATTTCCGGTATCGCATGGATCGTACGATTCAACCACCCACAACGTTGGCGTGACCGTTGCCCCGTTCACCTGAAAAACAATGTAGTGGAAGAACGAGCCTGTGGTGTTGTTCTTAAGCGGAGCACCACCGCCACCAGAAACAAGATAGTAAGGCGGCGTTGTGGGACTCGTAGGATCTGTGCGGGTGGGCGGCAGCATAAGCGCGCCTTTGCCCAGCGGGTTGTAATACATGTGCTCATGCCCTGCAATCACATAAGACACATTCGTGTAATTGGCAAAGAGGGTCTGCAAACTCTGCACGCTTTCCGGGTCAAGACCATCTTCACACTTGTAAGGAAACACCGGATGATGCATGAAGATGAAGACATGGGCCAGGTTGGTATCGGCATCCAGGTCTGCTTTCAGCAGATCGAGGGTCTTTTGGGTGATGGATCCAGGCGCGTCAGTTTTGCTCTTCTCGGCTGCAGCCGGTTCGGTTGAACAGGGGGATGACTGAAATGGATGCTCGCTATCCAGGGCAATAAAACGCGAGTTGCCGTAGGTAAATGCCCCATAAGATCCCGCCATATTGCTTTCGTAAAGCTTCTTCATGGTGTCTGACGGCTTGTTGTCTCCATCATCCATCTCATGATTTCCCGGTGCGTTGAAAACTGGGACGCCGGCTGTCTTGGCGATGCCGATAAATTCGGCGTACTCAGCGGCGACTTGCTGAGCATCCTTCTGATCTTTTGGATGTTTGGCTTTGCCGGAGATGGTATCGCCGGTCCACAGCACAAAAGCCGCAGACGGATTCAATGCCTTTACGGCAGCAAAGATTTTCCCCGGAGTAGGCGGCTGCTTACAGCCCTTCTTTGCGGGACGATTATCGCCGGACACGACAAAGGTAAACTGCGTGACATTGCTCGACGGCAGCGTGCCGGTCTGTGGCAACGGCTTCAGGTCGGGCATCTGCCCGAAAGCGGCGATGGAAGATTGAACTGCAAAAACAAGAAGGAGCCCAGAAAAAATCAAGGCTTGCTTTTTCACGTGCAAATCCTTTCCTGCTACATTGGCTTGAGAGTTAAGAGAATTGTAGACGTGAATACGCGCCAATCAATGCGAATCAGGCCAGAGCTGATGGCCTTCTTGATACCCAGTTATCTCCAAAGTTCCGCAGCCGATAGTGCTCTCTCGCTCTGTTCCGGGATGTTTTAGTAAGGCTGAATAATCCCGCCAATATTTCTGCTTGCAGGAGCTGCAAGGTGCGGCTCTGCCGGTTTGCCCGCGCTGATCTTCAAGGCATCAGCAATTACGTCAATGTACTTGAGGCCGGAACCGGTATTAAAGATCACAACCTTGTCCGTCGATTTGAGAAAACCTTCACGCACCAGTCGCTGGTAAGCAGGCAGACAAGCTGCGCCTTCCGGCGAGGCAAAAAGCCCTTCCTTGCTTGCCCACTCTTTTACTCCGCCAAAAATTTCATCGTCAGATACAGCAACAGCCGTGCCGCCGCTCTGCTTGAGAATATCGAGAATAATGTAGTCGGCGTACGGCTTTGGCACGCGCAATCCAGCAGCAGCGGTGCGCGCATTCTGCCATACCTCCATGCCTTGTTTGTGTTCAGTCCACGCCTTCACTGCGGGAGCGCATCCGGCAGCCTGGACCACAATCATCTTGGGACGTTTCTTGCTGCTGAGCCAGCCCAGCTGTTCCATTTCGTCGAAGGCTTTCCACATGCCAATCAGGCCAACGCCGCCGCCTGTGGGATAAAAGATGGCATCGGGCAGTTCCCAGTTAAGCTGCTCGGCCACTTCATAGCCCATGGTCTTCTTGCCTTCCACGCGGAACGGCTCTTTCAGCGTGGAGATATCAAACCATCCTTCAGCCTGCTTGCGCTCATTGACCATTTTGGCGCAATCAGAAATCAGGCCGTCCACCAGGGTGACGTGCGCGCCATACGATTTGCATTCCACAAAATTGGCGAGCGGCACATCTTTGGGCATAAAAATATGCGCTTCAATTCCAGCGGCAGCGCAATAGGCAGCCAGCGCACTGGCGGCATTGCCGGCGGAAGGTACGGCCAGCTTCTTCAACCCATATTGCCGGGCCATGGTTACAGCGGCGCAAAGGCCGCGAGCTTTGAATGATCCAGTGGGATTCAGGCCTTCATCCTTTATACATACGTTTGGATTTTCGCGGCTGCGCAGCATGGGCGTGAATCCTTCACCCAATGTCACAGGCGAATCGCCGGGAAGAACTTCGTGGTATCGCCACATGTTGGCGGCACGCCCGCGAAGAGAGTCAGGCGTGAACTTGCCTTTCAGCGCTGCAAGATCAAAGCGGACATAAAGTGAGCCGCCGTCTTTGGGGCAGATGGTCTGCGGACGAGAAGGGGCGATGTGGTCTCCACATTTTGTGCATTCAAGGTAAGCGATTTTGGCCATACTTGAGTTTAGCAAAGGAGCCGTTTTCAGATGACAGATGAGAGTGACAAAGATGGATCGGCGCAGCGGCTTCAAATTTCAGCAAAATCTGTAACATTTTCCCGCTTCATATCACTATTACTATGAAACAACACTTATACGAGCACTAGCGTCACCGATTCTGGAAATATCCTCTCTGAGTAGTTTCCCGGTAAGTACTTGTTCTCGTCTGCTGCTTCCGGTCATCCATCATTGGGTCCAACTTGAGCCTTTGGGGCAAGCCAGCCCGCTTTGCCCGGTGTAAGCGCAACCGCGCGAAGCAACGCCTCACCTGCGCGATAAGAGGAGATGACTATGTCCGGATACCTTCGCAAACTATTGCACTTTAGTGTACTGATGTTTACTTTCATGTCCATTAACGTGCACGCATCAATTTTCACAACGAATAAAACCGGGACAGTGGTAAACCAGAACCAGTTCAACACATCCACCGATGTATACATCAGTGGCGGCCCGCAAAACCAGACACATGCCGGCCTGGCAGATGGAAAATATTTTTTCCAGGTGACTGATCCAAGTGGGAAACAGCTCCTTTCCAGTGACAATGCAATCTGCCGCCAACTGACAGTCGCCGGCGGCGTGATTGTGGGCGCATCTTCCCCCTGCCCTCACACGAATGGGACGTTTAATCCTGCTAATTCGATGACGCCGGTGCAACTCGCGCCATTTGCAACCACCACGAACCCAGGATTGGTCTTTAAGGTTTGGTTGATCGCGCAGACCTCATCCACTTCTATTTCGGCGACCGATCCCAAAGTGATCAACTTCTCCCAAAAGGACGCACAAACCGACAGTTTCCGGGTGCAAGTGGCAACGGTACCTCCGGCAGGGTCCTGCCAGCCTTCCAGCTCGCTGACCGTATTAACGAGCGGAAGCAATGTTGTGGCTTACGTGCCGAAAGGGAATTGGAGCGTCACGCCTGTAACCGGCGTCTCTGTGGCCAACCTGGAAGGCACAAGTATCACGCCGACTCTGGTACCAACCCCAAACGTGGTTAATTCCTGCGCTTCCAACTCTATTTCCGGGCAAACCGTTTGCACTGCGAACAATACTGACATCTACCTGCTTTCCGGAACCAGCCTCACCAATACTCTTACCAGCGCTGGATCTGGACTACTCTCATTTTCCGGCGGGGACTGCACAAATTGCGGCGTCGCTATGGATGCCATTCACAACAAAGCTGTGATTGGCCTGAGTCTTGCCGGACAGGCTGGATTCCAGTTTCTTGACTTGGGCGCAACTCCCACGCTGGAGCCGCCGATAGTCTCGCCGTCGGGCAGCATCTCAGAAGACCCGCTGATTGATCCAATTCAAAACCTGCTGCTTTCCGCTGCGGAAAATAATAATTATGAAATTGCCAATGTGACCACTTCAACCAGCCCTGCGTTCTTTGAAAACCCCGTGATTGGAGTTACTTTTGAACTGGATTCTTCCGGGGAGGATTGCACCACAGGGATCGCTCTTGCTCCGGCAGAGTTTAGCGGACCATCGCAGGTATTCATCGCCGATTTGACTCAAGCCGTTTTTACCCCGGGAACGCCAGGTTCATGGACGGCCGCATCTCAACTTCAGATTCTCTCCGAATCTTTCCTTGCAGCTGGAGCGAGCGGAGTTGCAGTTGCGCAGGGCACGCATACCGGCGTGGTCACCGGAGAGTTCGGTGGAGATACGCTGACAGCGATAGCTCTTCCCATTTCGTCCGGCACTGGCACTCCGGCCATTACGGATTGGGTAAGCTGCAATATCGGCAACGGCTTTCAGAATGGCTTTGATCCTCACACGGTTACTGCGTATCAGAGCCCTAACGGAGGCGACGCAATTGCAGTCCTGGCAGACCAGTTTGCTGATAGGCTAGCGGTCATCGATTTGACCAAAATGCTGGATCCCACAATTGTGCCCCGCTCTACGGCAGGCCATGGATGCGCGACTGCACCGTTACCCTCTACCGTTCTTAGCTTCATCACTATCCCATAATCAGACAACCCACATCAGTTAACTGAAGCGGCAGGCATTTATGGCGCCTGCCGTTTCGCTTGTGCATTCAAACAGAAGATTGGCAGATTTGTTTGCAGTGGATGCTGGCAGGCACCCTGTACTAATGATAGCGCTTCTCACCCACGGGGATCTCGACCGGCAGGCGGTTGCCCGGCGATGGCAGCGGGCACGTTGTATATGGGTTGTACGCGCATGGCGGGTTATAAGCTTTGTTGAAGTCGAGTTCCACCGTACCGTCTTTTGGCGCATCAGTATCAAGAAAGCGCGCAGCCGGATAGGTATCCTTCTTGCTGGTGAGATCACGAAAGACGATGAAAAGCTCTTTGCTCTTGTCATCCTGCTCCGCATCAAGCCGGTATTCTTTTCCACTCAGCGCGAAGGTCACATAGCCGGCGATCTCGGTTTTATCGTGGTCGCCAAGAACATTTTCAATATCAACTTCGCGCGGCGAACTATACGGCGTAAACTTCGCGTTGACGCGATAAGCCTCGTTGATCGGGAACCAATGCAGGCCGGCAAATTCTTTGCGCAGTTTGCTGTTCTTATCTTTCAAGCGAATGCCAAGCCGCGGCCCGCTGGCATGAACAAAGAAAGTTAGATCGCCGATGACAAGACGGTCTGTTTTGGAGTCGGGCTTCAGTTCAGCGCTGGTTACGGGATTTCCGCCCATGGTGATGGGCACGCCGGGATTCACATGCACGGTTGTCTTGCCATCGTGTAGCTCAAAATATCCAGCCGAAGCAGGAACCGGCGCAGGAAGGACAACATCGTTGTTAGCTGCGGAGCCAAAGGTGTTCTTGCCTTCATGAATCCAGAAGAGGCCGGAGACCGTGAGCCAGCCATCGTCAGCACGGAGCTTCGTTTCATATTGCTGGCGCCAATCTTCCACCGATTTCTCATAAGGAGAAATTGCCGACGATCCAAACCCAGCGGAAACCACAGTGGCAGCCAGTATCAGTCCTGCACGGGAAAATAATTCAGCGTAAGTCATAGTTGCCTTACTTTTTTCCTTCAGAGCCCGCTTCCTGCAGGGATTTGGGATCAGAGGTGTTACGTGGCGATGCTTTTTGCAAGGCACTAACCAATAGCTGCCCTGCCTTGGGCGTGCTGACTTTGTGTCCCAGCACAACATCACGCGCGGAAACTTTGCGGCCATAAACTTTCTCGGTGGCGCTATTGTCAGGGCGCAGGGTTGAACCATCCAGAGAGATTCCGGCAAAGAGTCCGCGCGAGCGCGAGTAAGTAAGGATCTCAGCATGCATGAGCACATCGGTAGCGGCCTGGGCATCGCGGCCCTTTGGACCGGCAGCAGCGGCGGCATCCGCGCCTAATTTCACCTTGCTCCGCAAAATGGAATCGATTCCCTTGGGGTTGACCACCAGCAGCACAAAATCAGTTGCCTGGCCGCCGAGTTGGAAGCCAATGTTGGCGCCTTCCAGAGCCACCATCGCCGGAGGGCCCCATGGACCGGTAAAAGTTTTGCCGCTGCGGCAGGTCATAGCGCCGCGGCCGTAGTTCCCTCCTACGCCGAGAGCAAATTTCTTCACTGAAGGGATTACGATCACGCATTCAGACTTGTTCAGAATGTCTTTGGGAATATTATCTGGAATATTGAGAATTTCCATCATGACTTCCCCGGCGTGGCGAAGCCGGTCATCTTCATGTTCCTGCGCCAGGACCACAGTCGAAGTCATGAAGACGGAAAGTAGAAGCGCAAAAAACTTTTTCATCGTCAGTCCCCCTTGAGTTTGCCCGCGCCGGACAGCGATTAAGCAGAAAGTATGAATGTCACACTGTTTGACATGCCAGGGGCGGCAAAGCAATCACCTAAAATGTATCATTTCCGGCGTTGCCGCGCTCATCCTGTTCCTTGCGTGGCATGGCTGTTTGAAGACGTAAAATCCCTGCGCTGATCGCCTGCGAACCACCGCTCGATTTGTACAATCGCCCTGCATTTGCGGTATGATTCGCGGTTCGCCTTCCTACTACTCGCGGGAGCACATCCTATGAAAACACTGCATAAAATGATCGTGATTCTGGCGCTCGTGCTGGGCCTTACCGGCATGTTGATGGCGCAGACCAGAACGGGAAGTCGCGCTAAGAAAAACGCAGACGCGAACGCAACTGCGTCCAGCGCAGATAAGAAAACCACTGTCGAGAATAAAGAAGCTAAGCCGGTGGGAGAACCGTCTGAAGAGATAAAAACAAAAGATCCTCTGGAGAACATCCATTTCCGCAATCTGGGCCCCGCTGTGGGCGGCGGCCGTGTGACGGTGGTGGTAGGGATTCCCGGCAAGCCCAACGTGTACTACGCGGGCGCGGCGGCTGGCGGCGTTTTCATGACCCAGGATGGAGGACTCTCATGGAAGCCGATCTTTGAGAAAGAGTCCACGGCTTCCATCGGCGCGATTGCGCTGGCGCCATCCAACCCGAACCTGATCTGGGTGGGAACAGGCGAGAAAAATATCCGCAATGACGTGGTTACGGGCAAAGGCGTTTATTTTTCTTCTGACGCCGGTGCTACATGGAAATTCATGGGGCTGCGCGATGCGGGGCAGATTGCAAACATCGTCATTGATCCCAATGATCCGAACATCGTCTTAGTCGGCGTGCTGGGACATGCGTGGGGGCCGAACGCCGAGCGCGGCGTCTTCCGCACCACTGACGGCGGGAAAAACTGGCAGAAAGTTTTGTTCATCGATGAAGACACCGGTGTGAGTTCGCTGGTGATGGACCCGGGCAATCCAATGGTGCTGTTCGCCGGGATGTGGCGCGTGCGGCGTTATCCCTGGGCGCTCGATAACGGTGGCACCAGCGGCGGCATTTTCCGCTCGACGGACGGCGGTACAACATGGAAGAAGCTGAAGGAAGGTTTGCCCACGGATGCAACGGGGCGCATCGGCTTGGGCGCAGCGCCAAGCAATCCACATCACATCTATGCCCTGGTTGAAAACAAGAAGGGCACGCTCTATGACTCAGTTGATCTTGGCGACCACTGGAAGATGGTGAGCAACAATCACAATCTGGCAGCGCGCGGATTTTATTTCAGCGAGCTTCAAGTTGCGCCCAACGATGAAAACAAGGTTTATTTTCTCTCATTCAACATCATGGTCTCAGAGGATGGCGGAAAAACAGCGCGCAGCACTTCACCGCGCGTGCACGTTGACCATCATGCCATGTGGATTGATCCTGAAAATCCAAATCGGATGATCAATGGCAATGACGGCGGCGTTTACGTTAGCTCTGACGCAGGACGCACTTGGCGTTATCTGGACAACCTGCCAATTGAGCAGTTTTACTCTGTCGCGCAGGACGATGAGACACCGTACAACCTCTGCGGCGGATTGCAGGACAACAATGGCTGGTGTGGCCCATCCGACAGCCTGAGCCGTGGCGGAATCACCGGTTTTGACTGGTACACCGTGACCGGTGGAGACGGTGAATATGCTGTGCCGGCGCGCGGCAAAGGTGCACACATCGTTTATACCGATTCGCAGAACGGATCGATTCAGCGCCTGGACAATGAGAACGGAATGTCGAACTTTGTCCGTCCTTATTTAGAGGGCGTGCAATCCATGAAGCCGTCTGACTTGAAATATCGCTTCAACTGGACTTCGCCCATCGCGGTTTCTCTGACCAATCCAAATGAAGTTTATCTGGGCGGCAACGTGCTCTTCCGCTCAACTGATGGCGGCAAAAGCTGGACCCCGATCAGTCCCGACCTGACGCGCAATGACAAGACCAAGCAGCAGACCAGCGGCGGGCCAATCTGGTGGGACATCAGCGGCGCAGAAACTTTTGGCTGCATTCTCTCAATCTCCATTTCTCCTGTCGATCCCAAAACAATCTGGGTGGGAACTGATGACGGCGTTGTGCAGGTAACGCACGACGGCGGCGAGCACTGGAGCAACGTCACCGGCAACATCCCCAATCTGCCGCAGTGGGGACGCCTGCAGCAGATTGAAGCCGCGCCCAGCGATGCGAACACGGCTTACATCGCCGTGGACTTCCACGAAGTAGAGAACAATAAACCTTACGTCTTTAAGACGCACGACAGCGGCAAGACCTGGACATCAATTTCCGCGGGGCTGCCGCAGGATGATCCTGCACGCGTAGTACGTGAAGACCCGAACCATAAGGGCTTCCTGGCGCTCGGCACAGACACAAGCTTGTTCTACTCAAGTGATGACGGCGCGCACTGGACGCAGATCAAGAGCAACTTCCCCACCGTTCCGATTTACGATCTGCAGTTCATCAAGAAGACGCACGACCTGGTGGTGGCCACGCATGGTCGCGGCCTGTTTGTGCTGGATAACATTACACCGCTGGAAGAGGCTGGAGCAGAGCTGGCCAAGAGCGACTTCCATCTGTTCCCTATCGCCCCGGCAACAAACTGGCACAACTGGAATAAACACGGCTTTGCAAGCGGCGGTTATGTTGCGCCGAATCCGCTGAGCGGAGCAGTGATTACCTATTGGCTGCCGAACGAGATCAAACAGAACAACAATGAGCGTGGGGCGGGCCATCGCCGCCAGGGTGAGACGCCGGTGAAGATCACCGTTAGCGACAGCAGCGGGCAGGTGATCCGCACAATGTACGGAACCACAAAGTACGGCCTGAATCGCGTGGCCTGGAACCTGCGGTATGACGGGCCCAAGCGCCTTAACTTCCTGCCGCCACGTGAAGGCGATGAAGAAGAATCTTTCTTCGATCCTAACAGCGGACCGAACGCTTTACCCGGCACCTACAAGGTTGCAGTAACGGTGCAAGGGAAAACCGAGTCGCAGAATGTGGAAGTGGAAACCGATCCTCGCTTCAAGCTTGATCCCAACGCCATGCAGGCGCAGATGAAGCTGGCTTTGGAACTGAGAGATGAGGTTTCAGCATTGCATGAAGCACTGAACCGGCTCAACAGCTTGCACAAGCAGATCACCAGTCTGCAGGATCTGCTGACTTCAGAAGAAGGCCAGGAAGGCGCGACCAACGCGTCTTACAAGCCGGTGCTGGAGGAGGCGCGGACGCTGGACAAGAAGATCACAGCCATGGAAGAACCGCTGTACAACAGTGAAATCCAGGCCGGGAGCCAGGATGACATTCATTACCTGCAGCGCTTCCAGAACAGGCTGCAAGGCGTAATGCGTGGCGTAATGGGCGGCTACTATAACGCTCCAAGTCAGCTTCTGGTGAATGAAGCAGGTGAAGTCCACAAGGAACTGGAATCGCAACTGGCGCAGGTAAACACCTTCCTGAACACTGAGGTGGCAAACTTCAACAAGAATGCCTCTGAGCACGGTTCAAGCACCTTGTTTGCAGGCGGGCCGATCACCATTAAGTCCGGCGCGGGCGCAACATCGAGCGCGAGCACCGGCAATGATGAAGAACAGGACGACGATCAGGACTAGAAAAGCACGTTTTGCAAGATAAAAATGGCGTGCCTGCTCTGGGTACGCCGCAAGAGGGATAAACTACAAGAGGAGCTCCGCACAGGAACTCCTCTTAGTATTTCTGGTTG
The DNA here is from genome assembly GCA_035710845.1 of Candidatus Angelobacter sp. Classification (GTDB taxonomy): domain Bacteria; phylum Acidobacteriota; class Terriglobia; order Terriglobales; family Acidobacteriaceae; genus Angelobacter. The sequence continues at coordinate 13,105 of DASTCT010000070.1, read as the reverse complement.
GCTTTTTAACGGTTGCAGCGAAGGCGGCCGTCATCATTGATAATGCCACGGCGGCAATCGTCCCAATCGTCCAACTGGCTCCATCTCCAGTTGCCGTCCCTGTCCTGGCACTGGGCACGAAGAAAATCACCACGGACGTAAACATAGCGGCAGCTCTGTGAATACGAACCCACAGGCACCACTCGTCCGCCTCTCCGCGTGCACTGGAGTTGCCCATCGTCATTTACGATTTCGTTCGCGCAGCGGTCGTAGTGGTCAAGCGTGCTTTCCACCCACTGCCCGCTCATGGTCTGGCAGACGGCGATAAGATCATCGCCGCGTGTACGGATTTCACGGCAGGTTTGCGAGTAAGACCCACTAGGCACATAGCCACGGTCTCTATAGCGATCGCGGTCTCTGTCGCGATCACCGTCTCTATCGTGGTCACCGTCTCTGTCGTGGTCATAGTCACGATCGCGGCCATAGCCTCCGCAGCGGAGCTGTCCGTCTTCATTGCTGATGTCATTGTTGCATCGGGCATATTGCTCCAGCGAGGCATCAACCCATTGACCATCGCGGGTCTGGCAGCGAGCGCGCAGTACGCCCCAGCGCACGCTGATGTCTCTGCAGGTTTGAGTGAACGAGCCGTTGGGGCTGCCACTTTGATTGCACGTCAGATTGCCATTGTTGTTGCTGATGTCGCCCCAGCAACGGTCAGCATGATCGAGCACCGTATTATGGTAATGTCCGTAATTGTCTTTGCACCGGGCGCGCAGGTCGTCGCCGCGCACGCTAATGTTTTTACAGCTTTCCTGGTAAGTTCCCGGAGGACTGTCCAGCGCCCCAGCACTGGGCACAGCAGGCCTCCAAAGGATGATCATCACTACAACTACCCCCACGAGCGTCAGATATCGCATCTTTCGCCTCCTCTGGACCGGTTAATCCGGCAATTTGTGTTCATAGTCTACGCTATGCTGTTCACCCTGCAACTTACGTAAGTGCCGATGCAGTTAATACCAGAAATCGGCCAGGAACATCCGCTGCTCCTGTTTGCTGGGCTATGCGACTCGTGTGACTTTCTGTTATGTTCAAAGCTCGCAGCAACAGGAGCGCCAAGTATGTCTATTCCCCCGCAGCCTAATATCCGCCTGACAAATGCCACAGACTACCGGGACGGCTATGCCAATTCCGTACAGATCCGTGTGAGCGTATGGGACTTTCTGCTGGTCTTTGGGCGCTTGCAGCCCATTACTGCTCAGGAAGTGGAAGTGCAAAATTTCCAGGGAATTTATCTCAGCCCGCAACAGGCCAAGGCCCTGCTCACCATCCTGGAACAGAATGTGCGCCAGTATGAAGGCACGTTTGGAGAGATCAAGCTTGATCCTGGATTCACCGCCCAGCAGGGGCAGATTAACTGAGTGCAAAATCCCTCAGTTTCACGCGCATTAGAGAACCAGAGAATTTAATGGAGCCAAAATCCAGCCACCCACCACAACTTTCTGCGTGGTGGATCTTTCCTCTGATCTTTGTCGCGATTTTAATAACGCACGCGCCGCTACTGCGTCTCCCTTTTTTCTGGGATGAAGCCGGTTTCTACGTTCCTGCGGCTTATGATCTGGCGCACGCGCATACGCTCATTGCGCGCACCACAATCGATACGGGGCATCCGCCGCTCTCGGCCGCATACCTGGCATTGTGGTTCACTCTGATTGGATGGAAACCGGCAGTTGCCCGCATTGCCATGCTGTTGCTGGCCGGGTTTGCGCTTACCAACGTTTTCCTGCTGGCGAAAAGACTCACGCGCACCAGCGTTGCCATGGCCACAACCATTGCAACCGCGGTCTATCCAATCTTTTTCGTGCAAAGCTCGCTGACTCATGCTGACCTGGCAGCCGCTGCGTTCACGCTCTGGGGCATCAGGCTCTATCTGGAAAAGCGAATGTGGCCCAGTCAGTTGGCTTTCTGCCTGGCTGTGCTGAGCAAGGAAACGGCAATCATCACACCGCTGGCGATAGCGTTGTGGGAATTGTTGCAGCCAAAAACAGAAGCAGGCAAAAGCCGTTTTGCGCACGCGGCGATGAATCTCATTCCCGTTGTGCCTTTGCTGTTGTGGCTGTTTTATCACCGCCATGTTACGGGCAGGTTTTTTGGCGGCGCGGAATTTTACCAGTACAACGTTACCGGGGCATTAAGTCCTCTACGATTTGTGCTGGCTCTGGCGCTGCGTGTCTGGCATCTCTTTGGCGCAATGAACATGCTGGCGCTCACCGCCGCCACTGGCGCTGCCATGTTCTTTCCCCCGGTGAAAGACCTGGAAGGCGAACGCCCGCGCATTGCCATTCCGGTACAGCTCATGTTTGCGTTGATCATGCTGGCGCATATTGTTGCTTTTTCACTGGTTGGTGGAGCGCTGCTCACGCGTTATCTTCTGGCTGCGTATCCCCTGGTGATCCTGATTGGCATGTCAACTTTGTACCGGCGCATTGCACGATGGGAGTGGCCTGCGGCGTTGATGGTAATTTTCTTTGTGCTTGGGCTGTTCTTTGATCCGCCATACAGAATCGCGCCGGAGGACAATCTTTCTTATAAGGATTTTGTTGAACTCCATTCCCAGGCGGCAAAATTTCTGGAGCAGCACGAGCAGAGCAATGTGGTTCTTTCTGCCTGGCCCGTAACTGACGAACTTACCCGTCCATACCTGGGCTATGTTCACCAGCCTTTTCAGGCTTTGTCCGTCAACAACTTTGATGTGGAAGAGCTATTTAAGGCGCGTCAGATGCGCTCACAGTATCAGGTGGCTTATCTGTTCTCTACCAAATATGAATCTCAACCCTGGATCCATTCCAGCCTATGGGACAATCTCAACCGGCGCTTCTTTGGTTATCATCGCGACGTCTCGCCCGAACTTGCGGCTGAGTTTTTGCGCGGCAGGATTGTTTTTCGGGCGCAGAGCTTGCCGCCGCGCCAAGGCGAGTGGGTCGCGATTCTGGAGACGGAACAGCCGTCGCGGGTAGCTGAAGCAAATTCAAGTTCGAAGCTTGCTCAGCATTGATGATTTCTTCCTGGCGACAAGAGATCGCAGGCAGGGTGTCTACATCCCCAAAAAGAAATTAAAAAAGCACAGCCGAAAATACGGGCTGTGCCATTTCTTAAAGACAGCCAGCGGAAGAGCGGCTATCCCTGCGTATCAGGTTAAGAAAGCATTCTGGTCAAAATCCAATGAATTCTCACGTTGTACCAAAGATACCCGGCAACCAGTGCCAGCGACTCAACTGCTTTGGCCCATACTGCGCGTTTCATGGCCCGTTACCTCTCCCATTTCTTTAGCCGTTTGCCTCAACTTCCACACGTGCATGGGCAAAGGGCCGCATCTCACTGAGGGAGAGAATGCGCATCTTTTTCCAGTCGTAAGCAAACTCGGTACCGCAATCAAGGCACACCACATAAGTTCCTGTCTGCGCTGCAGCTTCACAACGGCGCTGTCCCCGTTTGCTGGTCTGGGGGAAACTGATGCGTTTGTGCCAGCATCCGAACAAAGCGTCAAAAATCTTCACAATCTCCTCCCGTGGTTGCTTTTGATTTTGAAAACCAGCAACCTTCGGAACAACCTGGGCCCTTTTCGTCGATGGTTAAATCACAAGGCTCTGCACCTTCGTACCTGTTAGATAGTGCTCGCCACCCCTTTTTCGTTTCACTGGATTTCATTAAATGCATGACAAAAATTGTCATGTATTTATGATCCAGTTTCCGCTTTCAGTACGTTTAACGCAGGAATTCTGGATTTGTTGCATTAAGATTCGTAATTTCCATGCCGAAACCAGCAGGTACACTAATTCATAGATTTAAAGATGCACTGATAGATAAAGATGAATACCATGGATGCAAACGACGCAGCGCCCAAAGCGAGTTCTTCCCATTCTGAAACGCCATGTATCTGGTCGATTGGAATTTATGCTGGAAAATCGCCGTTGCAGCTCTCGCCCGCCACGCGCAATCCGGTGATCTCCGCCGGCGATGTATCGGATGTTCCTACGCGCTTTGTCGCCGACCCGTTCATGCTGAGGGTTGACGGCCTCTGGCACATGTTTTTTGAGGTCCTGAACAATCAAAATGATCGCGGCGAAATTGGGCTGGCCACCAGCCGAGACGGATTGGCCTGGCAATATCAGCAAATCGTATTGCGTGAGCCGTTTCATCTTTCTTATCCATATGTCTTCCGCTGGCAAGACGACTACTACATGATTCCTGAAACGCTGGGCGCGAACACCGTGCGGCTTTATCGCGCAGAGCGATTTCCCACAGGATGGACACACGTCAAAGATTTCTTTTCTGGAACGCATGCCGATCCTTCCATCTTTCACCACGATAAGAAATGGTGGCTGTTTACGTGTCCAGTTCCTTACCAGCATGACACTCTGGCTCTGTACTCCGCGCCCGATCTCACTTCTACCTGGATAGAGCACCCAAAAAGCCCTTTGATTACCGGCAACCCGCGCATTGCACGGCCGGGAGGAAGAGTGTTGCTTCATGGTGGGAACTTGATTCGCTTCACCCAGGATTGTTTTCCCACCTATGGCAAGCAAGTCAGGGCTTTTGCGATCACGGAGCTAACTTCTAGCACTTATGCAGAGCATGAGGTGACGCAATCGCCGGTGCTGGTTCCAGAAAGCGATGGCTGGAACGCTTCTGGCATGCACCATGTTGATGCTCATCGTTTGGAAGACGGAACGTTTCTTGCGTGTGTTGATGGGCTGAAAGATTTTTGAGAACTGCGTTAAGCAAACAGGCGATCACTTGCCGCTTGCAGGCTGGCTGCAGGTTGGCTCAAACGAGTGCGTGAGCAGATCGACGCAGACAAACTCGGCTTTGTGCGAGCCGATGTGCCGGTCAGGGCCGAACGTGATGGGCGGCAATAGGCCTGTCTTAAAGTCGTGCAACTGCTCCAGCGCAAGGAGAAATTTTTCTCGCGTAAGATATTTACCTGCGCGCTTCAGTGCGGCTTCCAGCGTTTGCGCGGCGCAGTAAGCTGAAATCAAAAGCAGCCGGTGCTCACCGCTGAGGTTATGGCGCTCCAGAAAATGATCGAATTCAGACAGGCCTTCAAGATTCGGCTCCAGCGCCGGATACACGGCAAACATCCTGCCCTGCAGCGGTGCAGGCCCGGTCAAAATCGAATCATCAAGCAGCGGTCCCAACATAAAAACCTTCGGATACCACTTGGCCGCGTCGGCAGCCTGAATCCATGGAGCCACAGCATCACTTGCGCCGAAGAGAAAGATAGTATCGATTCCCTGCCCTTTCAACTGCGCAATCTGTTGAGCAGGATTTTCCGGGGAAACAAATTCAGCCGGCATCGCCGCGCCGGATTCCTTCCACATGGCTTGCATAGCAGGGCCAAGCTCGTGCTGTAAATCTTTATCGCTGAAGATAACCGCGCTCTTTGCCGGGACAACATTCTGGTGCTGCACGGCAAACCGGCCCAGCTCCTGCACCAACTGCTCAAATCCCGGCAGAAGATAAAAGACCTCGCGGTTCGCTGGGTCATCTGGCACGGAGAGCGCCAGCAGGCCCGCAAGCGGCACCTTCTTTTCATGCGCCAGGCCGGCCAGATCATTTTCAGCTCCGGGAGCAAACGGCGCGACCAAAGCAAATACAGGTTGATGCAGAAGCTGTGTGGCGTTCTTGAGGGTTGCGTTACGGTCCAGGCCAGCATCAGCAAAGCGGACAGTAATGCGGCGATTGTAGATTCCTCCGCGCTGGTTCAACTCGTCAAAATAAGCAGTGAGCACGGCCTTTACCGCATCTCCTGCGTCAGCGTTTGCACCGTGTGCAGGCTCCAGGCTGCCAAGCGTGAGCGTTGTGGCCGCAACACCAGGTACCGCGGCGGATATCCTGCTCTGCAAATTTGCGACCCGTACGCCGCCGTCACCATTGATGGAAGAGGCGTCAGTACGGGAGATTAAGAATGATGAACTTGAATCGCCGAATGGCCCATTGAGTGATGGGAAAGTATTCTGCGCAGCCGCTCTAGGTATCGAGACAACAAGACAAAAGAAGATGCCGGCAAGGACCGCTGCGAATTTTGTGAGACATTGAGCCACGTCAAAAAGTCCGGAATCTGGAGGCCCTGGGCGGAGTCGAACCGCCGACCTGCGGTTTAGGAAACCGTCGCTCTATCCATCTGAGCTACAGGGCCATGAAAACTATTTTAACCTGTGCTGCTATTCCACAGTTTTCTTCGCCAACGCCTCAACCAAGGCGATATTTTGCATCAAAACTCTTGAGGCAAGCCATGGACCTCTTTGCAGGTATTCCGGGTTGTTATAACTGACCTAAGTTTTTCCCTGAGCGTCTTTCTAGAGCAGAATTTTAAGAGGAAGTTAAATTAAAAAGTTTAATGTTTTCTCAACTGTCTGCTAATATTGGGGTGTCACCTTGGGACTTCGCACCAGTGTAGCTACTCCCAGGCGATATCATAAGTTGAATAGCGAAAATGAGTATGGCTTACAGGATCGGTCGCGCCACGGTTTTCGGCTTGATGTTTATTCTAGCCGTTGCCGCTGCCTTCACGACTGACTCCTATGATCCTAATCCTTACGACGATATTCCACCGGTGGTCACGGTCCACTACAATTACGTTCTACCCAAGTTGGAGAACGTACGCAGTTTTAAGTCACAAGGCACGAACCCCACAGATGCTTCCCAAAGTGTAATTGAGCAGCAACAAGCGCCTGCATTGGCGCTGGCTCTGCTTGAAGCCCAGGTAATCCCGGCTTCGCTCATTCCTCCGCAAATGGCCATACCTCTCAGGCGCTAAACCAATTTAACCCTGTAAAACTGCATCTCTGCTGCTGTGTTCCTGTTTTTTCCGGAACCAGCTTTGAATGAGCAGAGTAATCCAGCAGGCGATCCAGGGAACCAATTCCACTCACATCGCAACCGTTTTTCTCATCGCGCCTCAGGCGAAATGTCCGCGCCATTTCTCCTCTAGCGCAAGCAGGCGCGATGAGATGAACGATTGCGGTAAGAGACCTTAAAAATATTCATCAGATTGATTTCTTTACCGTCCTCACCAGGACGGTGAGGAAGCCGGAATCGGGCTTCCGGCGCAAAACCGGGCTCCGGGTATTGGCGCTTGCTGGGCACCGCGCATCAGCACAGGGTCATGCTTCGGTGCCCGGTTTTTATTTCAGGTTTCCACGCAAAGTGCTGGATGAATTTTCGCCGTCGTACCGCAGGTAGGAGCCAGGAAAGATTAGGAACAATTCTTAAGCCAGACCAGCGAATGCAGGCGCTGTATTGGAGAAACCAGACAAAACACAGGAGGAAGTAAAAGTGACGCCGGGAAACATTAGAAATTTTAATGTCCACTTAATGTTGCTTTAACCCCCCAAGTCCATTTTCATAGTGCACCATTTGACCGTTCGTATATGGCCATGTGGCGTCACCAGGACAGTGGTTGATTTTGCGGGCTGCTGCTCTGGTTGGTTTAAAGGTTACTTTCCTACCAAAACGACGGTAATCGGGCACGGCGCTAGTTGGTAGCTGAACGAAGAGGCTGGCGTGGAGTGTGTCTTATTCTCTGTCTCCTGACTCCAGTCTCAAACGGAAACTCGGCACCACAAGGTTAAGGCTGGCATCGGTTCCTACTCGTAAATAAATATTCTGGTCCGTCTTCCTTTTCTTTGTGAGAACTGGCACATGTCAACCAGCACCCGGCGGGTCTTAACTAAGAGTTTTTGCCAAGTAGATTTATTGCTTGTCTTCATATACGTTCATCAGATTTTTTAAGTAAGCCAGAAATCGGGACGGCGCCTGAGACCGAGCGGGTTCTGTTCCTGGTCTTCCTGCAAGTGAGTGGCGGTTTCCCTGTGCGACGGACAGGAATTTTCGAAGCTGCCCTAAAGCTTGCCGGAGTGTGAAGGTTGGGTAACTCTCCCGCTTGATTTACCCAACCTGTCCTTTTTCTAAGAGAACCTGCTGCTTTCCTAAGAGATCCCACTCCAGATCCCCAACATTCATTAGAAACTCTTAGTCAGATCTTCATATAATGTCTTTTGTTTGCAGATATTTACATAGACCAAACCATTGCACAGGTTTTACGCATTATTAGAATCTTTAATTTTATTCTAATTTTAGCTCTGCCCTCACAGGTTCATAGTCTCTCCATACACGGATTGAGATCTTCCGGGATCGCTTCAGTTGATGTCGTTGATTTTGCTTCCCTCGCATCACTCGGTTTGGTTTCAAAAAAATAGAAGCATCTGTGTAGGGCCATTGAACCTTTGAAAACGCTGCGGGCGTTTGCCGGTGATTACATGTCTCATTGGATGAGCACCGATTTCGCTTCTATCGCCTGGCTCGGCGTAAGCGAATCTCTTTGTTCCGATAATCGGTGGGACTCCGTTTCCAATCGTGTTCACGCTTTTTCTTTTTCTGTCATCTTCAATTTCTTTAGTAGAGCAAGTTCCTGGAGCGCGGCCAGGATGTTTCGCAACAAACTGTCTGTAAAGACTGCGAGACTTTGGGGTTGGGTAATTCGCTTTTAAGGCAATTACCCAATTCCATCTTTTGCCTGTGCCACCCAGCAAACCATCAGCAAAAACACATCGACCTATTGGGCCGATGTTTTGCTGCGTGCATTCATCAGCTGAAATCAATTGGTTTCTTAAGAAATTTAATACGGGTCTAATGGGTTTCTAATTACGAAAGTCCATTCTCTCTGTGTTGACGGATTTGATGTTTTCTTCCGGGGTCATCTCACGCGCTGGTCAGATACCACAGACCGGTTCCCGCTAAAGACATCGAAACTGAAAGCAAGTTTTTCAGACTCCTGGGTGGGACCGTCGTGCAACGCCCTGACTGGCAGAAGAGCGCACCGTTTAAGGGGAAGCATATACACCCGGCTCCTAGCGTGAGATTTTTCCACGAATAGACACGCCGGCTTCCTTTCGGTCAAAAACACCACTGCCAGGTGGTTGCTTAAACACCCCAGAGCGTGCACACCTCCACAACCAGGAATGAGATTTTTTTTTGATGCGGCGGTAATTTCGCCCACAAATTGACTGGACCCAAGGCAGAAAGCCTGCGGGGCGTGAGGGGGAAACAACAATGGCTCTTATCACCAATACTGCAAACAGCACTCCTGAAAAATCCGGCATGCCCTGGATCCACGTGCGGGCATCTTTGATCAAAAAATTATGGATGGGCCTGGCAGTTTTTTCGACCGGCGGCACATGGACAGCGCTTCCGGGTCAGCAACAGTTCTCCTTTGCGGATGCGGCCGGCGCATAACGCAAACCTGAAATCAACAACGGCAATTAAGGAAAGGAGGTCTCTAGAGACCTAAAAACTTAAATCGCTCCTTAGTATCAATCTGCAAGGGGTTGGGTAATTTGAGGGCCGTCCTCTCTGTCCTGCAAATTACCCAGCTTCTGAAAAAGAAAGTTACCTCTCAGGGGGGCACATGTTGAGCAAAGACATGAATCGTCCTGAGTGATAACAAAAAGCAATCACTCAAAAATTCCTGGAGCGCGGCCAGGATGTTGTAGCAATACCTTAGTATGAAACCTGTTTGACTTTGGAGTTGGATGGTTGTTCTTGAGTAAAACGGCGATCATCCAACTTCTCTTTTTACTCAACTGGTTTTGTCAGGCTGGTCGCGACCGTAGCAAGAACAGGTTTGGTTTTTTAGGTCAGGAGAACGCATGATTTTCTAAGCGGTTTGTAAGTTTGTTCGATTTTGTTCTTTGGCATCGACGGATTTGATGTTGCTTCCGGGTATCTCACGCGCTGGTCAAGACAAGAAACGACCGGTTTCCCGCCAAACATCATGACTGAAAAATTTTTTCAGACTCCTGGGTGGACCCGTCAAAGAATGCCGCAGCCTGAATGGCAGCATAGACCAGCAAGGCAAGCAATTTAACACCCGGCGCCCAAGCGTGACGATCCTTGAGTAGTTCGGCAGCTTTCCTGGTCAACTCCCATCAGCTAGCGCGGTGACTTCTCCCGCCGCTGCGGCAGGAAACAGTTCTCCCAGAAGTTGAAGCGTGACGAGCTTTGGCAGCTCGGCGCGCTGATGGGGCTGCACGCCCTGATAAGCCAAATGGCAGCACGAGGGAGCAGGAGAAAGGAAAAATGCTGGATCTCACAAGCACTTCAGACGGAACGTTTATCGCATCGGCCAAGCCATGGATCAATATTTTGGGCAGCCTTGTCTCCAGGCTCTGGATGGGAATCGTGATGCTCGCCAGCCTCGCGGCCCCCACTGCCAACGCTCAGGTGCAAACGCCATTTGCCACAGGAGTCACTGCACCTATCGGCGGCCTGGTGTTGAGTGGCACAGCGATCAATCCTTTCACCGGCAGTCCTTATCGCCATCTGTGGACCAGCGACCAGGCAGGATTTGGCATGTGCCGTCTAGACCCTGACGTGGACACGCCAGGCCCGCACACCATCAATCCCAACACCTGTATTCCTTTTATCGGAGGAGTGCACTTCAATCCCGGACAATTAGCTTTTGATCCGCTGCTCAACAATATTTATGCCGTCGATCTGCAAGCCAAAACGCAGGGTATTTTCCGGCTGCACTTTGTTCCCGGCGGCGATAGCGGACATGGCTCGCTTGATCTGCTTCACGTAGAGGTGTTGGGCGGCACGTCAAGCGTTTCCGCTTGCGGTATTCCCGGCAACATTCCCAATTCAGCGGTGCTCGGCCCGGATGGCAACCTATATATAGGATTCAAGCACAGCGGAAACATTCTCCGCGTCATTGCGCCGCAAACTGAGCCGCTGCCTTGCGCCAACGTGCAGGTGATTGGAACAACCGCAGACCAGACAAAAGATTTTGGCCTGGGATGGATTGGCCACGATCTTTACGGCGGCGATGGCATCGCTCTCTGGATTATGACCAACGCTGACGTTTGTATGACTCCGCAAAATGGGCTGTTGCCCTGCCGCGGCATCAGCATTTTGCAAAGCGAAACTGCCCTCCCCTCATTTGTAATAAGCGATCAGATTTATCCAGCGACCAACGGCGTGAATCTTTTTATTGGTAATCCCCAGGATGTCACGCTCATCAACACGGTCACTCTGCAAGCGATGCCCAACTATGCGAGCGGCTTTTCTTTTTTGGGCGGCATGACGATAGACCCGACAAATATGGCTCTTTATGTGGCCGATGATCCTGCTGCGGGAAAACTGCCAGCGCAAGGAAGATGGTTTTACATTGGCAACGGCCCGGCCAACGGAGGTCGCGTACCGGGAACGCTCACTCTATTTGCATCTGGAGTAACTGCGCCAATCGGCGGCGTGATCATAGCTGGCTCGGCGATCAATCCCAATACCAACCAGCCGTATCGTCATTTCTGGACCAGTGATTCAGGAGGTCTTGGTCTCTGCCGGCTCGATCCTGATATGGATTCGCCGCCGCCGCACACTATCAATCCCACTACCTGCATGGCGACTGTTGCGGGCACGGCATTCAAGCCCGGTGAGTTGGCGTTTGATCCTTTGTTGAACAACCTTTATGCGGTGGATATGCAAGCCAACACGCAGGGAATTTTCCGCTTGCATTACCTGCCGGAGGGCGATAGCGGCCATGGCGCGCTCGATCCTGTGCACGCTGAAGTGCTGGGCGGAAACCCCGGCGCTGTGCACCAGACGCTGCCAGCCGATTGCGGCATCCCTGGCAATATTCCCAACTCAGCCGTGCTCGGTCCGGACGGCAACCTTTATATAGGGTTCAAAGCAAGCGGCGATATTCTGCGCGTAACTTCCCCGCAGACTGAACCATTGCCCTGCCAAAACGTTCAGGTTATCGGCACCACTCCTGACAATAAAAAAGATTTTGGCCTGGGATGGATTGGCCACGATCTTCTTGGCGGTGACGGCACATCGGCATGGATCATGGTTGGCGCTGATGTCTGCGTGACTTCGTTGAATCCGGAGTCCTGCCAGAGCACCAACATATTGGTGGGACAGACGGCTGCGCCTACTTATGTAATGACTGACCAGTTCTATCCGGCGCAGAACGGTAGAAATTTGTTTGTCGGCCAGCCCGGCGCAATCACTCTGGTGGATACGCTCAATCTCAAAGTCACCATGAATTACGCCACCGGATTTCAGTTCCTGAGCGGCATGGCGCTCGATCCAACAAACCTGTCACTGTATGCGGCTGACGATCCGACTGCAGGAAAAGTGAATGGCCAGGGACATTGGTGGGCAGTGGGACAGCAACAAATTACTCCCACAATTCCCGGCACTCCCACAAGAGTCGGCGCGATCGCTGGCAACCAACAAGCCGCCGTGGACTGGACGCCTGCTTCCGATGGCCAGCAGGTGACCAGCTACACTGTGCACAATTCATTTGCGTCAAACGGGTTTACTATTCCCGATACTTTCATCGGCCCAATTTCCGGCACCACCGTGGTCCCCAGCACAACTGTGATCACCGGACTCACGAATGGCGTGGGATATCAATTCACCGTGGCCGCTACCAACTCGCTTGGCACCAGCGCGTTTTCAGCACCAAGCAATCTGATTGTGCCTCAGGCGCTCACGCCTCCCTCATCGCCTATCGGCGTTGCAGCAGCCGCAGGCAATGCTTCTGCGACTGTCTCGTGGAATGTTCCCGCGTCAAACGGGGGATCAGCCATCCTCGACTACAGAGTGACGGCATTGAGCGCAGGCGCGCCAGTAGGGATCGGGATGACCGTTGCCGCGCCGAATACCAGCGCAACCGTTAGCGGTTTGACCAATGGAACGGCTTACACTTTCGTGGTTCAGGCCGTTAACTCAACCGGCGATAGCCCGGCTTCAGCGCCTTCAAACACAGTCACGCCGCAAGCGCCGCCGACGCCTGGGGTTGCGAATCTTTTGGTTACAATCAGTGGCCCGAACGCTTTGCTGTCGAACTCCAGCGCTGGATACCAAATCACCGTAACCAACCTGGGCAACTCAACCATTTCTCAGGTAATTGTTGCGGATAGTTTCACAACCAGCGCGGCTTCAGTATTTGCTGCCACTCCAAGCCAGGGAACGTGCGTCACTGCTGCTTTGGTCAGTTGCAATTTCGGAAGCATTCCCGCTGGCGCGACCGTTGGATTGGGCGTCACAGAGAATTTAA
>DASTCT010000069.1:0-2404 GCA_035710845.1 Candidatus Angelobacter sp. | reverse complement strand
AAAGTGCATCCAAAAATAAGTGAGAACACGAACGAAGTGATGTCTTTTTATTGGCGTAAAGCATTTTTTCCTTCTCTATTGTCGATTTTCGCTGTCTTGGCGTTAAGTGGCTGCGGATTCCGCACATCGCACCCGGTAAAGATCCGGGCCAGTTCAGCCACGCTCCGGGAAGCCACCCTGAATCAATTGCTTGAGACCAATAACAGCAACGCGGAAAAGCTGAAGACCCTGAAAGCCACAGTGGATATTGACAGCTCTGTGCTTGAGCAGAAAAAGAACAAGGTAACGGACAATCCGCAAATCTCAGGTTACATTCTGGTCCGCAAGCCGGAAATGCTGCGCATGATTGGATTGGTGCCCGTGGTGCACAATCACATGTTTGATATGGTGAGCAACGGGACCAATTTTTCGCTGGCGTTGCCCCCGGAAAACAAGTTCTTTGTAGGTTCTACCAAGCAGCCATCAAAACCGTCACCCAATCCGCTCTATAACATGCGCCCGCAGCATATTTCTGACGCGTTGCTGCTGAAACCGATTGATCCTGAAAAAGAAATCGCCGTGATGGAAGATACTACGGAGCTCGTAAAAGACCCCAAAACGCATAAAGAGGCGGAGCAGGCGGCATACACGGTATTGGTGATCGACAAGGACGAGTCCGGCCCGTATCTTGCGCGCAAAATCGTCTTTAGCCGGACTGATCTGCTGCCCCATGAACAGTACCTCTATAATCGCCAGGGCCAGTTGGTCACATTTGCCCGATACGAGAATTTTTCTGACAAGGCCGGCATCATGTTTCCGGGCATGGTTTCAATACAGCGCCCCATAGAAGGGTATTCGCTGGTCCTGAACATGGTGAAGTTGGATGTAAATGTACCGCTGACCAACGATCAGTTTGTGCTCACGCAACCACCGGGTTCACAGCTGATTAATCTGGATACGCGCTCTTCAGCTGCGGCGCAAGAGAACGATGGCAAGCAACCGCAATAACCGCTGTGCCCTAAACAATTCTTTTTCACCGGGAAATGACCTATGAACAAGATGATTGTGGCCAATCTGGTTTACCGCCCGTTACGCTCCATCATCAGTATCGTCGCCGTAGCGGTGGAAGTGACCCTGATTCTGCTTATCGTGGGGCTGGCACTGGGCATTTTGGCTGATAATCGCGAGCGCCAGGTGGGAATTGGCGCTGACCTTACTGTAAGACCGCCGGGGTCTTCCAATCTTGCTGCTTTCGGCGGCGCTCCTGTACCCGTGAAAGTTGCTGATATCCTGCGCAAACAGCCACACGTTACCGCTGTCGCTCCTGTAGTTATGCAGGTGATCTCCACCACCAATATCGAAATTATTTATGGCATTGATCTGGAATCATTTCAGGCCGTAGGCGGTCCTATACGGTATCTGAAAGGCGGCCCGTTCACCGGGCCCGATGACATGATCGTGGACGATCTATTTGCTGCCAGCAACAAAGTTCATGTCGGCGACCCTGTCAACGTGCTTAACCATACCTTCCGCGTCTGCGGAATCACACCGCACGGACGCGGCGCGCGTCGCTTTATTCCTATAACCACCATGCAGGATCTGATTGGAGCTCAAAATAAGGCTTCAATGTTTTATGTGAAGCTGGATAGCCCTGTGAATGCCGATGCAACCGTGGACGAGATGAAGAAAATTCCCGGTATGGAGAGCTACAACATCCTCTCCACCAGCCAGTGGCTTGCAGCAACCTCGGCAAACAATATCCCTGGCCTGAATATATTTATCCGTGTAGTGATCGGGATTGCGGTAATTATCGGTTTCATCGTGATCTTCCAATCCATGTACACGGCAGTGATGGAGCGAACGCGAGAGATCGGAATTTTGAAATCACTGGGCGCGTCCAAGTCCTACGTGGTGCGCGTGATCCTGCGTGAAACGCTCTTGCTGGCTGTGGCTGGAATCCTTGTTGGCTTCATTGTCAGCACAGTCGGGCGAATTGGATTGATACACCAGTTCCCGACACTGCGTATATTGCCTATCAACGTGAAATGGGGAACCTATGCCACGTTGATCGCGATTGGCGGCGCCATGCTGGGCGCAGTTTATCCTGCATTCAAGGCAGCACAAAAAGATCCGATTGATGCGCTGGCGTACGAGTAAGCAATTAGTCATCAGCAATCAGCCATCAGCCAAAGCGGTTTTGAATTTTTGGGCTGAGTGCTGATGGCTAATAGCTGATTGCTATTCATGCCTCAACGCCTGTGTCGGATTTACTCGCGCTGCGCGGGCAGCGGGAATATAACCAGCGACTAAAGCCACAATGCCCAGAATCGCCACCGCGGCAACTACAGCCAGCGGATCGAGCGCGCCCAAACCATAGAGATTTGATTTTATGAGTTGCACGCCGATGGCGGTAAAGATCACGCCA
>DASTCT010000068.1:0-10404 GCA_035710845.1 Candidatus Angelobacter sp. | reverse complement strand
TGGTGGAACGGCAACAGCAAAAGCAACTGCAAAACCTTCCACTGAAGGGTGATTCAAGTTAAGGATGCTTTCCAGTGTCTTCCGTCGTCAGCAATCTCTGGCTAACGCAGCGATGCTTGCGCATCGCCAGGGATAGTTTTTCGGGATTATATACTTGACAAACCCATGCCATTTTTGTAAACTCTTTGCATGGTAGCCGAAAAGATCAATCTAACCAACATCGCAGAGCACTTCGCAGACCCGGATAAGGCGCGGGAGTTCCTAGAAAAGCAGAGCTGGCCCGATGGCCCGGTTTGCCCTCATTGCGGCGAAGTGAATAACGCCTACCGTCTTGAGCCGAAGCCGGGTTCCAAAAAGGCAGTGCGCAAAGGCGTGTGGAAGTGCGGCGGGTGCCGTGAGCAGTTCACCGTCACCGTTGGAACAATTTTTGCCGATTCTCACATCCCGCTAAATAAGTGGCTCATGGCAATTCATCTGCTCTGCGCTTCCAAAAAAGGCATGAGCGCGCATCAGATTCACCGCATGTTAGGCGTGACCTACAAGAGCGCATGGTTCATGATGCACCGCATTCGTTACGCCATGACTCAGGAGCCGTTATCATCAAAGCTCACTGGCATAATTGAAGAGGATGAGACTTACATCGGCGGGAAGCTGCGTTGCGGTGCTCAGAGCGTAAAGCCGGGAGAAAGACCGCATGACCGCCTTAGCCCCGTAGCTAACAAGGCGGCTGTGGTTTCCGTTTTGCAGCGCAATGGCCGTGTACAATCCCGCCATGTTGAAAAAGTCACGGCAGAGAATTTAAAGCCGATGTTGCGGGAAATGATTGACGAAAACGCGCACCTTATGACGGACACTTCCACAGTGCTGAAAAAGGCTGACGTGTGTGTGAAACATGACCGCGTTAACCATACCCAGAAAGAATATGTCCGGTATGAAAACGGAGTGTGCATTACGACGAATGCCGTGGAAGGCTACTTTGCCAATTTGAAACGCGGCATAAATGGCGTCTATCACTTTGTTGGAAAGCAGCACCTACACCGCTATCTGACAGAGTTTGATTTTCGTTACAACTCCCGCGATCTGAAAGACGGAGAGCGTACCGTCATGGCAATTCAGCAAGTAGGTGGAAAACGGCTGATGCTGCGGGACTCAAGGCAGCAAGCAGAGAATTTCTGAAAAAGGTAAAGGCGGGCAAATAAGCCCGCCTGAATTAGGACAAAAAATCTTTTGACCATCTGCTGTCGAATGAGTGTGCCAGCACTCGCTTCGGGACGGCCTACTTGGAGTGTCTCACAAGGAGGCCAGAAATGCCAACTCATCACGGAAGTAGAAAAAACGAAAGTAATCAAATTAAACAACCTCACTTCCGATATACTTCTCCGTCCGTGACGCGCCCAAAGTACAATCCGTGTGAAACCCCTAATTACAGCATCGAAGAGGGTTCCAAGTATTTGCATGTTCCAGAAAGCACAATCAGGTATTGGATTATTGGCGAGCCGGGAGCCGCACCCCTTACAACGGTATACAGCAGAAGTCCACTTCTGTTGTCTTTTAAGAATCTCGTAGAGTGCTATGTTTTGGAGAGCCTTCGACACACTCACGATATAGGACTGGGTCGCATACGAAAGGATGTAGAAGAACTGAGGAGAGAAAAGCCATCCAAGTATCCGCTTGCCGATTACCAACTGGCAACGCGGGGAAGAAAAATCTATTTGGAAGGCGAGGGCGATGAGTTAGTCAGCCTTACTGCTGGCGGCCAACATGCATTCAAAGAAATTCTCGATCCATTCCTAAAAAGGGTGGATCGGAATACACGCGGGATTGCTGAAAGACTGTTCCCTTTTACCAGGATTGAACATCAGAAGTCTCCCGTTGATGCGCCGCGTATCGTAGTCATTGACCCTAATGTGGCATTTGGGAAGCCAGTGTTAGTAGGCTCCCGAATCTCTACTTCTTTTTTGCTCAGCAGAAAGCGCGGAGGAGCTTCCATTCGGCAGTTAGCCGATGATTATGGGAGAACGCAAGAAGAGATCGAAGAGGCGATCTACCTCGAAGAAGTCCACAAAGCCGCTGCTTAAAGGCTTCACTCTGTATTTATGTAACTGTGTGGATTACGACGAAGTAGTTGAAGCCTTGCAGCGAGCTGGAATCAGGTTTCAGCGGCACCGAAATCACTTCAGAAGTTATGCGCCAGATACAGAGCTTTTGAGAAAAGTCGGACAGAGACGTTGGATATTGATTACTGCCGATAAGAGACAAAGAACCCGTCCATTAGAACGGCAACTTATTGTCTTATTCAAAGTGCGCGAGTTTGTTTTTACATCAGCAACCGTTGGCAATATCGGAGAATTGCTGGTAAAGGTTCGCCGAAAAATGCGGAATATTTGCAGCAGAAATGAAGGCCCGTTTGTCGCCGCAATATCACAAAGCGGCCACATTGCACTGCGCTCATTGGATGGCAGTGCTATAGTTGAAAATCATGGCGAAGAGTGACAAGAATATCAGCCTGCGCCCGCTCTCATTCAAAGAGGCTGTGTCTGATCTGCTGAAGGTGAAGCCCCCACCGAAGCCGCCAAACAAGAAGAAGTCAAAGAAGCCGAAACGCTAACGGGAACTTTCCCGCTCCATTAGTCCATCGATACATTCACGCATACACCGTTCTGCATCTTCAAAACTGTTTTCTTGACTCCATGCAATGATTTCCGCAGAGCCGATGCGCTGGACGATCCAGTGATAGACCGTGGCATAGCTGCGGGAATCCACAAAAATATCTGCGATGAACGGGCCAACACTTAGGCGGGTGTTTGGCGGTTTGGGATTGTGCCTTTTGCTGGAGACGAGATGCGGTTTGTTAGACGGCATGGCAGGTTGAATTTTAGACGGCAATCCAACAGCTTTGGTTGCTTGGCATCAAAACAATAAACCCGCCTTTCGGCGGGTCGGGGTTATGGCCATCTCAACATGGCGGGTTTGCTGCGCATGACTGGCCATCGCTTGCGGCTTCGCCAGTTGCCAGTTTTCAGGCTGCCCAATTCAGGGAACACAAGCAGCATGGGGTCAAGGTCAAAACTGAGCGCGGTCTTGTCCTCGAACAGGATGGTGATTGCGGTAACGTCTGGATCAACTTCGACAGCTTCAAGGGTCTTGCCTTTCACTTCTGAAAAGCGAAGCATCCTTGAACGGGGCTTGCGGGAACGGGTAGTCTTACGGACAGCCATCGTGCCTCCAATACAGGTGCGTTGGTTAGGGCTGGCGTCGTGGTCACACACGGCGCTGGCCCGTTCACTTCATACCGGAATCACAGCCACGAATGGAATACAGGAAGTTAGAAATTTAGGTTCGTTCGCCTAAGTGGGTTTGTCAAAGGGATAATCCCGTAGTTTTTGCTTGACAAGGCTTTCGCTCTTATCGAGGGGCACCCGACCTTTACCAGACTGGGTTGGGAGATCGGGGTTCCTAGATTGACCGATTTTGTCAGACTGCTGTGAGATGTCAGGGCCTTCATCCCAATCAAGCCCGAGCCAGCGCAGGTCTTCATACATGGCACTGACAAATTCAGGCTTGCAGCGTTGGTAATCGAGATCTTCATTGCGGAAGACGAGTTTGCCGCCGGCAGCGCGGGCGCGCTGCCAGGCTATCCAAAAAGTACGGGCATGGCCAAGATGAAGAAATCCGGTAGGGGAGGGTGCGAGCCGGCCACGATATGCGCGCATGGATGAGGTATTCATGCGCGCCTAGTGGACATTTCCAAAATCAATCCTAATTGCTCAAAATCGGTACTGACTACTTTGACTGAAATTACTTCGGTTGAACGGCGATCAGGTTCGGCGGAGCAGGAGATCCATCAACTTTCTTAAAGGTCATGGGTATTTGGAGTTCATCCAGGTTATCCAGCATGTTGATGCGGTCTACGGTATTGCTGCCGGAGACGCCAACCCAGAGCGTGCTGCCGTCAAGCGTCATACCGCCAGCTACCGGCTCAGTGGATGCGCCGCCAGCTAGTGTGGCAATCCCGATACCTTGCGTCGGGACAAGAGTGAGGACAGCGCCACGCCCTTTGGGAAGTACGGCTACGTGCGAACTGTTGCTGGCTACAATGAGCTGGTTCGCTGTCAAGGCGCCCAGTCCGAAATCGAAGAAATGGTTGCTGTAGCTCACGTTGGGCGTACAGTTGGCTGCTGAAAAGGGTGAAGCTAAAGGAGCAACAAGCGGCGTAACGGTGACAGTTTCAACATCAACCCCGGAAGTATCCATGGCAAAGATCTGGTCCTGGTTTGACGGAGCGGCAACAAACTGAATGTTCGCGGTATTGGTGGGCGGCGAGACAGCCTGCACAGCGTTGTTGCAAGTGGAGATTGTCCTTAAACCACCGGCTGAGTTCACCACATAGGCAAACGGCCCGGAGGATAGAGTCGCGGCGCCAGTGCTGTTGCTGGTATCGCCAAAGTTCGTCGTCAGGAAAGTAAGCGATGGTGAAAATACATAAAAATTGCCAGTGTTGTTGTTGCTGACAATATAGGCGCGGAAGCCGTCATTATCGTAGGTTGCCGCTACCGCTCCCGTGGCAAGAAATGTGGTAAGGGTGTTGGCTGTGCTATTGAAAACCCAAACGCGCTGATTGGCAGGATTGGGCTCAATCGGTGTGCCAGTGGCGGGATCATTTGCCGCATTGGAGACGATCACCTGGGTGCCGTCCGGCGAGACAGCCAGAACCTTACCTATGGCCACAGCCACAGACAGAGTGATTGTGTTGGCCGTGGCGTCCAGGGTAACCAATCCTTCATTGGTGCCAATAAAAGCTTTGTCGCCAGCGTGATCAAACACAATGGAATTGGGCACACCAGGCAATGCGATCGGATTCCCTGCGACCGGAGGATTCTTGCTGGTATCAATAGGAACCAGCGGCATGATTTGTCCCGTGGGAACGGGGAATGAGCTGGCCGCGTAAACTGTGCTACCCGGGCTGGTGCCGTTTACCGTGACGTTGAATATATTGCTGTAAACCGGCGCGTTAATTCCTACGCCGCAACCCGGCGGAGCGCACACGGCCTGCAGACCTGCGCCCCCAGGTGACTTGGCTGTCAAGGTAGTTCCGCTGAGGCTGGCTACAACAGGATTGTTGTCGGTTAAAGTCAGCGGGGCGGCAATAGTAACCACGCCTTTTTCATCGATCATGTCTACTTGCAGGGCCCGCGTATCGCTGGCGTTCATGTTTGCCGAAAAGGTGAAAGCGCCTGCGGGATCACCAGCAACGTGAAGAATGATGTCCACCGGCATGCAAGTTGTAAAAGACGCTGCCGGCGAAGTGGTTGAACCTACCGTGGCTACAATCCCGGCAATTCCGCCAAGCTTGGCTGTTGCCAAGCCGTTTGCATCAATGCTGGCCACTGAAGCGGCAGAAGTTGACCAGGTAAGATCGCCTACCTGATTAGTGATGTCCGTGGCATTGTGTAAGACATGTGCTACGAACTGATGTGTTTGGCCATTGGAAAGACAGCTAGATGGACCCGGATCAACCTTCACAGATGTCACAGAAGGATGCACCGCCACTGAAACCGGTCCACTGGTGACCCCCTGAGCGGTAACGGTAATTGTGGCCGATCCGCTGATCGGGTTCCCCGATGCATCATTGCCATTGCAAACGACAAAAGTCGAATCCCAGACGCCCCCGCAAACCAATCCCGATGGAGAGATGCTTACAACCGCGGTGTTGGAAGAATTGAAGGTAAATGTAGTGGTTACCGGAGCGTTGGACGAGTTCACCGCGGAAGGCGTGAGGCTCAATACTTGTCCGGCTACCAGCGAGGCACTTGTGGGGGTCACCAGTACCTGCGCCACCGTAGTATTTTTCTTTGAGGAGGATGAGGATCCGCCGCAGCCCGTAACAAGACCTACAAGGAGAGCCATGGCTGCCAATTTGGCGGCAGACCGTGAAACAGAAATCGAGAGCCGGGCACTCTGGCCCCTCTGGCTGAGAATCCGTTGAATTGACATAAATATAGAAGAGTTTTCAGTGTAGATTCTTGCGCGGATTTCTTCAAGGAAGCCGGGGCTTTTTAACGATGGCCTGGGAGCGCTTCAGCTCGACTGAAGAGGTGAGAAGGAAGTCCGGTAAATGGATCAACATGCTTACGCTCTCCGGATTTAATTTGGGACAGGCGCCCGTTTTCAGGAATAAAAGGCGGTTTTGTCATTAAAGCCTTGGCCAATGTTACTGTTTTGGTTCATGGATTGCCTGGGCCACGAAGCCAGGGAGGCACGGTTGACGGAATGTGCAGGCAATTGCTATAGTAACTAGGTTCCGCGAGTACAATTTAGCTTGTCTGTAGTGAGCTGTAATAAAGATTTTGCCCTTAAGATCAAGCAGTCAAAAGGGCATACCTCGCTGAAAAATGGTTCGCGCTGCCTTCCCTCAGGAAGGGTATGCGAACCAGGGATGACGAAACGGAGCGCCCCCGGTTTTCAAGGCTCGGTGCCACCGTCGTAACCCAACCACTGATAGGTAATTTCAACATTTTCCGCCATTTGGCGGATTTATGGCTGCACGCTTCAGCAGCCAGTCCTGCAACGCGGGATGAGCGGACTGGAGAGCGTGCGTGTGTGCCGCCATGTGTCTGCCTAAGCATTCAGGGCGAAGCAGCGAAGGTTGCGGAGCCCTTAGGAGAGCGGGTGAAGTGCGAAGAGAGCGCTGTCCCGCGCGAACGTAGCACGAGGGCGGAGCGGCTTGCGCATAGCCCTAGGAGAAACGATGCCGACATTCAATCAGTTGGTCCGTAAGGGAAGAACAGCGCCGAATTACAAAACGGCCAGCCCGGCCCTGCAGGCTTCACCGCAACGTCGTGGCGTGTGTACGCGCGTTTACACGCAAACGCCCAAGAAGCCGAATTCAGCGCTGCGCAAGGTTGCGCGCGTGCGCCTGACGAACGGGATCGAAGTCACGACTTACATTCCCGGCGTTGGCCATAACCTGCAGGAGCACTCGATTGTGCTGATCCGCGGCGGTCGCGTGAAGGATCTGCCTGGTGTGCGCTATCACGTTGTGCGCGGAACGCTGGATGCAACCGGCGTTGCCAACCGCAAGCAGGGAAGATCGAAGTACGGCGCGAAGAGGCCGAAGTAAGCCATTAGCAATTGGCAAATGGCAAATAGCCAAACCGCACGAGACTCTGGCTAATTGCTAATTGCCAATTGCTCAGTAAAAAAGAGTTTGAAATTTAGAGGATTTAAGCACTATGCCTAGAAAAGGACACGTTCCAAAAAGAGAGCCCGCAGCTGATCCGATTTACAGCTCAACGCTGGTGACCAAGTTCATTAACACCATGATGTGGGGCGGAAAGAAATCAACGGCGCAGGGAATTTTCTATAAGTCCATGGAAAACCTGCAGGCCAAGGGCGGCGATGAAGCCCTGAAGTTGTTCAAGAAGGCCGTGGAAAACACCAAGCCGCTGCTGGAAGTAAAGACCCGCCGCGTTGGCGGCGCGAACTATCAGGTGCCGGTGGAAGTGAATCCAGACCGGCGCACCTCGCTGGCGATTCGCTGGATCGTGGGCTATGCCCGCGAGCGTGGCGAAAAAGGCATGGTGGATAAGCTTACCAATGAATTGCTGGACGCGGCCAATGGTCGCGGTGCGGCGATCAAGAAGAAAGAAGATGTGCACCGCATGGCGGAAGCCAACAAGGCGTTTGCACACTATCGCTGGTAAATAGAAATAGATAAGAGGCGCTGATTGCAGCGTCTCAGTTGTGATCGTAACTTTAACTTTTTTAGAGACGCAGAAGATCGCGTCTTCCCCCAGAAATGAAGATTTAGGGAAATGCCAAGACAAGTACCATTAGATCGCTGCCGCAACATCGGGATCATGGCCCACATTGATGCCGGCAAGACCACTACGACTGAACGCATCCTGTTTTATACCGGCATCACGCACCGCATTGGCGAAGTGCATGAAGGCACCGCCACCATGGATTGGATGGAGCAGGAGCAGGAGCGCGGCATCACGATTACGTCCGCCGCCACGACCTGTTTCTGGCGCGACATTCGCATCAATATTATTGATACGCCCGGCCACGTAGACTTTACCGCCGAGGTGGAGCGCTCGCTGCGCGTTCTCGACGGTGCCTGCGCCGTTTTTGACGCCGTGCATGGCGTTGAGCCGCAGTCGGAAACCGTATGGCGCCAGGCCGATAAATACGGCGTTCCCCGAATTTGCTTCATCAACAAGATGGACAAGATGGGCGCCGATTTTGAGCACGCCGTCGATACCATCCGCAAGAGATTGAATGCCCGCCCTGTAGCGATCCAAATCCCAATCGGACAAGAAGCAGGTTTTAAAGGCGTCGTCGACCTCGTCGGCATGAAGGCCATTTACTGGCGCGATGAAGCCATGGGCGCCAAGTACGAAGTGGAAGAGATTCCCGCCGATCTCAAGAAAAAAGCTGAAGCGTTCCACGCGCAATTGGTGGAATCGGTGGCTGAAAACGATGACGAGATCCTGCACAAGTTTCTGGAAGGCGAGGCCATCTCCGCCGATGAACTGCGGGCTTCGCTGCGCAAGAGCGTGATCAGCCTCAAGCTGTTTCCGGTGCTCTGCGGAACGGCTTTCAAGAACAAAGGCGTACAGACCTTGCTGGACGCGGTGGTTGATTACCTGCCTTCGCCGGTGGATATTCCGCCGACCGAAGGCGTTGATCCTGACCATCCGGAAAAGAAGCTTGAACGCAAAACTGCGGACAACGAGCCTTTCTCCGGACTGGCGTTCAAGATCATGGCTGACTCGTTTGTCGGGCAGCTGACCTTTGTGCGCGTTTATTCCGGCCAGTTGAAGACCGGTGACAGCGTGCTCAACACGACCCGCGGCAAGAGTGAGCGCATTGGACGCCTGCTGAAGATGCACGCCAATAAACGCGAAGAGATCCACGAGATCTACGCCGGCGACATCTGCGCCTGCGTGGGACTGAAGAACGTCACCACGGGCGATACCATCTGCTCAGAAAAAGCGCCGATCCTGCTGGAGTCGATTGAGTTTGCCGCTCCTGTGATCTCGGTTGCCGTGGAGCCCAAGACCAAGGGCGACCAGGAAAAGATGGGTGTGGCGCTGCATCGTTTGGCGCAGGAAGACCCGACCTTCAAGGTCGCAACCGATCCTGATTCCGGCCAGACCATCATCAGCGGCATGGGCGAGCTGCATCTCGAAATCATCGTTGACCGTATGAAGCGCGAGTACAAGGTTGAGGCCAACGTCGGCAAGCCGCAGGTTGCGTATCGCGAGACGATCCGCAAGCACGCGGAAGCCGAGGGCAAATACATCCGCCAGACCGGCGGTTCAGGCCAGTACGGTCACGTAAAGCTGCGCGTTGAACCCAATGAAAAAGGCAAGGGCTTTGAGTTCGTCAACGAGATCATCGGCGGTTCGGTGCCGAAAGAGTACATCAAGCCCGTGGAGCAGGGAATTAAGGAAGCTCTCGAAGGCGGCGTGCTGGCAGGTTACGAGTTGGTCGACGTGAAAGCCACGCTCTACGACGGCAGCTATCACGAGGTCGATTCGAACGAAATGGCGTTCAAGATCGCCGCGTCGATGGGCTTTAAAGAAGCTGCGCGCAAGGCCTCTCCGGTGCTACTGGAGCCGATCATGAGCGTGGAAGTGGTGGTCCCGGAAGAGTACATGGGAACCATCATTGGCGATTTGAACTCGCGCCGTGGACGCATTGAAGGCATTGACCATCGCGCCGGTTCGCAGGTGATCAAGTCTCTGGTGCCGCTGGCGGAGATGTTTGGCTACGCGACCAACATGCGCTCAAACACGCAGGGACGCGCGACCTTCTCCATGCACTTTGCGCACTATGACGAAGCGCCGCGTGCGGTGACGGAAGAGATCATCGCCAAGGTGCAGGGCAAAAGCGCGGCCAGATAAGAAATGACCGGTACTCAATACGTGATTGTCTGGGAGTTCCGGGTACGGCAGGAAAGAGCAGCAGAGTTTGTTCAGAAGTACGGGCCTGAAGGAGCATGGGCGCGTTTCTTCCGTGGCTCCAAGGGCTACATTAAAACGGAGCTGGTAAGAGATGTTACTTCTGATTTTCGCTTTCTCACGCTGGATTACTGGCAGACGGAAGAAGAATTCAACCGTTACCGCCAGTTGAACCTGGCCGAGTATGAGCGGCTGGACAAAGAGTTTGCAGGTTTAACGGAACAGGAAAATCGTCTGGGCGCGTTTTACCGGACGATGCAAAGTTAAGGTTAAGAGCTAAAAGCTAGAGGCTAAAAATGGCTAAAGAAAAATTTGATCGCAGCAAACCGCACGTAAACGTAGGGACGATTGGTCACATTGACCACGGGAAGACGACCTTGACGGCGGCAATCACCAAGGTGCTGTCCAAGAACAACCCAAAGATCAAGTTCCGCTC
>DASTCT010000067.1:0-10137 GCA_035710845.1 Candidatus Angelobacter sp. | reverse complement strand
CAGTTGCGGCGGGCTGCAAAGCCTGCGATCTTTGGAAGCTGGGCACGCAAACCGTTTTTGGCGAGGGCAGCGCACGCGCGCACGTAATGATGGTGGGCGAGCAGCCGGGCGATAAAGAAGATCTTCAGGGCAGGCCGTTTGTTGGCCCGGCGGGCGCTGTGCTGGATAAAGCCTTGGCGGCTGCAGGCATCAACCGCAATGACGTTTACGTTACCAACATTGTGAAGCACTTTAAATGGGAGCCGCGCGGCAAGCGCCGCCTGCACAAAAAACCGAATATCACTGAGATCAGCGCCTGCCGTCCGTGGCTCGAATCCGAGATCCGCGTAGTGAAGCCACAAGTGGTGGTCTTGCTTGGCGCGACAGCGGCACAGGGCATACTGGGCCGCGATTTTCGCGTGACCCAGCATCGGGGCGAATGGACAAAATCAGAGATCGCGCCGCACGTGCTGGCGACAGTGCATCCGTCGTCCATTCTTCGCGCGACAGATGATGATTCCCGCCATGAAGAGATGCGAAAGTTTATTGACGATCTGAAAGTGGTAGCGCAGAAGCTGAGCCAGCGCAAAGCGGCTTAGTTTATTCCTGACTGATCTGCATGGTCTGGTCAATGCTCAAGGTTTTGGGCATGCCCGCGTTTTCAGGGCCGGTCCATGTGGCGACGATGCGGAAGCCTGAATCGCTGATTTCAGCAGAGTAGGTATATGGGCCGCGATTATTACGTTGCATAGTGAGATCGCCTTGAGAGCGCAAGTCGTCTATCGATACATAGCTGCCTTGAAGAGCCGCGTGGCTGCGCTCAGCCTGGGCGATAGCCAGCAGATCGCTACGCACGCCCATCAAATCCACGGTCGCCGTAGGACTGGAAGTGCCTGCAGTCATTACGCTCTGGGTCTGGCGCATGTAAATCCAGGCGCCGACTGCCACAACCGCGATCAAGGTAACAAAGCCAAAGGCGCGTCCCATGCTGGTCTCTTCCTCGGCTGGAATGATAACCTGCTGATTTGCTGCGGCTCCCGGTAAAATCAAAAGTTTGGCTGACGAAAGTCCAATTCGCGTAGCAGTCGTTGGTGTAGGCTCATTCGGCCGGAACCATGCCCGCGTGTATCACGAGCTAAAGAAACAGGGCCATGGCGTGGAACTGGCTGCAGTAGTTGACCAGGACGCAGCGCAGGCGCAGGCTGTGGCATCGCAGTTTGGCTGCTCTGCTTACACCAACGTAGAAGAGTTGTTTGGTCGCGTGGAAGCGGCTTCTGTCGCGGTGCCCACAGTGCATCATCGGGACGTGGCTGCCGCGCTGATGGCGGCGGGCATTGACGTCCTGATTGAAAAGCCGCTGGCCTCAACCCTGGACGAAGCAGACGATCTCATCAGCCTGGCAAAGGCGAACCAGCGCGTTGTGCAAGTCGGCCATCTGGAAAGATTCAACCCGGCGGTGAAGGCTACGCTGCCGCTCATCACACGGCCCATGTTTTTTGAGGTCCACCGCCTGAGTGTTTTCAGCCCGCGCAGCCTTGACGTGGACGTGGTGCTGGACCTGATGATCCATGACATTGATGTTGTCTTGTCACTGGTGAACTCGCCGTTGCGAGAGTTACATGCTGTGGGGCTGCCGGTGGTCACAAGCAAAGTGGATATCGCTAACGTGCGAATGGAATTTGAGTCCGGCTGCGTGGCCAACCTTACCGCCAGCCGCATCAGCACGGAGCGCGTGCGCAAGCTGCGCTTCTTTCAGCCGAAAGAATATGTTTCCATCGATTACGGCCGGCAGGATGTTTTCCAAATCCGCGTGACCCAGGATGAGAAACTCCCGCTGCATAGCCTGATGGCCTTTGCTGAAGCACCCACAAACCTGCCGATTCCCGGCGTGACTTTGAACCGGCCTTCGGTGCAAGCAGAAGAGCCGCTGCACGCAGAGCTGAAATCATTTGTGGAAGCAGTGCGAAAAAGAAGCAAGCCGATAGTCGCCCTGGAGGATGGGCGCCGCGCACTCAGCACCGCGCTGAGCATCCTTTCTGCCATTGAGGAGCACACACGCAGGGCCAAACTGCATTCGCTGTAAAATTTCTGTAAACATGTGTTAAGCAGTAAGCCTGCTCCCTTGATAATTCAGTTATTTGCATTAGTACAGCCACTTTTTCCTCCCGTGTACCTGCAAGAACAGCTCAGAATGGGCATTCTAATGAGAGAATAGTAACCAACGGAGCAACAGCGCCTTTTGAGGCTGGTGGTGTTTTATACCCGTAATGGAAGCACAACGCGATACGGCAGAGGAGAAAGATAAGCAGATAACTTCAGTGCCGGAGCTGCATCTGCACCTGCTGGATGCCGATCTGGCGGAAGATGTCGTCTCCAATTATCGCCGGCGTGAAGCAGCCTGGATATCACTGGCCACGCATGGCGTGATCATCGCTCTGCTTCTCTTGATACCTAAATGGATGGGAACGCGGGCGGTCCTTATCCCACTTAAAGAGAAGCAGGAAACAATGATCTATATGCCGGATGATCTCTCTCATCCGAAAACGCCGCCCAAAACAGATATAGTCTCCGATAAAAACCGGCTTGCCAGTACAAAGACTCCGTCAAAAGAAGAACTGCGCAAATTGCTTGATGCGCGCCGGGCCGGCACGCCAAAGCCACCCACGCCGCCTCCGGGCCAGCAGATGGCACAGCAGCAGAGCCCAGCGCCTGAGCAAGCTCCAGCTCCGCCACCACCGCCGCAGCAGACGACGCAGCAAGCCCAGCTTGAAGCTCCAAAGCCAAGCCAGCCCAACAAATCGCCATTTACTGTTACGTCACCCGGCAGTGCCGTGAACCAGGCTATTCAATCTGTGGCTAACGGACATTCATCCGGCATTGACTACGGCACCAGCGGTGATTACGGCAGCGCTTTGCATCCTAAGACCGAGCGAAACGAAGGGATGGAGATCCTGAGTGACACGCTGGGAGTGGATTTTGGCCCGTACATGAAACGCCTGCATTACACGGTGCAAAACCACTGGGACCCATTGATCCCGGAATCTGCTCTACCACCGGTCATGAAGAAGGGCGTGGTAGTGATTCAGTTTTCCATTGGCAAAGACGGCAGGGTGACAGGCATGAAATTGATCTCCAGTTCTGGTGACACCGCGCTGGACCGCGCGGCGTGGGGCGCAATCACAGACGCCATCCCGTTGCCCAAACTGCCTGTACAGTTTGCCGGCCAATATCTTGAGCTGCGCGCCCGCTTCTACTACAATCCTGACAAAGCTGACATGAGATAGCCTTGCTTACTGTTGCTCTGCACAAAAACTGCATTTACCACTGATTCCCACCGATAACGCTGATCAAAAACCAATGCTTCGCCCGCATGTTATCTATTGATCCAATTGGCCCTTCTTATCAGTGTCATCAGTGCTAATCAGTGGTGAGATTTCCTTTTTGTGCAAAGCCGCTTATTGTCCTGATTTTCCTGCCTGGATCATCTTCATCAACGTTCGCTGTGCAAATGGCATATAGATGAGCGCGGCGCATGCGGCCAGCGCGAAGCCAAAGCCGATGCGATCCTGTATGAGCAGAGGCGACATGGCCCAGATCATGTCCAGGACAAACAGCGCGGGCGTAAGAATGCGGAATTTGTTGCCGAGCAAGTGGTAATCCATGGCCGTAGCGGAGATCAGGTAAAGCCGCACCGCCAAGCCAACCAGCGCAGTGGACATATAAATTGCAAACGCGGTTGCACCGGTGCGGCCCCACGCTATGTAAGAAGCGCGATAAGTGTTCTCCCAGCGGAAGAGCGCAGAGAGATAAAAGATCAGGTACATGATCTGCGTAAGCACAAAGAGAAGCCGCGCGGTGCTGCGATTGGTGCGGGGAAGGCTGGAATCTGCAACAGGTTGCGCGTTCGTTGGTGCATCTATCGGCGGTCGATTGGCCGATTGCGCTTGTGATTCTGCTTTGGCAGGCGATGGCTCTGGTTTTGGCTGCGTTTCTACAATCGCATGGCGCGCGATATCAGGCGCTTGCTCCGGGACAGCTTCCGGCTCACGCAGAAATCTGTAACCACGCTTGGCGATGGTCTCAATATATTTTGGCGAACTGGCGGAGTCGCCCAGCACGTCGCGCAGTTTGACCATGGCGGTGTTCAGGCCGTGGTCAAAGTCCACGAAAGTATCCTGCGGCCACAAACGCTGCCGCAACTCTTCCCGCGAGACTACTTCCTTTGGGCGCTCCAGCAACGCCACCAAAACTTGAAATGGCTGCATCTGCAACTTCACGCGCGATCCGTTGCGAAGCAGTTCAGCGGCGCGAAGGTCGGCCTCAAAATCGTCGAATTTGTATCTGGCCACTGGCACGTTCGAATACCGGGCTAGAGTTTAGCATCTTGAACTGGAGCAGATGCGTTCGGATGACAACCTGTGATGGTCCAGTCGAAGCAGGAATCAGGCAAACTCTCTCAATTTCGTCATCCTGAGGGCCGTTTTTCACGAGCGCGCTTTCATCAGCGCGCGAGTAGGCCTGAGGAACCTTGCGTTTTCGCACGTCTATTTTTGTGGGTTCAAACACAAGGTCTCTCAGGGCTACTCGCCCGCTGGTAACAACGCGGGCTCGCTCACGCCCTTCGAGATGACGTCCACTAAACAAGGACACAGTTACGAGGAATGCAACCACACCCCGAACTGATAAACGTGAGAAGTGAATAGTCACTGGTTACAATGTGAGCCATGGATGCACAACGTCAGCAGGCGCTGGGTCTGGCTTTGCTGGCCCTGCTTATCCTGCTGCTGGTAGTTCTGCGCGTGTGGAGCGGCGGATGAGCGAGCCTTTGCTGGTGGTGATCTTTGGGCCTACGGCCAGCGGCAAGACCGGGCTTTCGTTGCATCTGGCTGAACGATTTCAGGGAGAGATCGTCAGTTGCGATTCCGTTGCCGTCTATCGCGAATTTGAGATTGGCACGGCCAAGCCCTCGCGGGAAGAACGCACGCGGGTGCCGCATCATCTGATCGATATAGCGAGTCCAAACGATCTTGTTACCGCAGGTGATTATTCTCGTTTGGCCCGACATGCCATTCATGAGATCAGCGCACGCGGCCGGTTGCCGATTGTGGCGGGGGGCACGGGGCTTTATCTGCGGGCGCTGCTGGAAGGGCTTTTCACCGGGCCATCGCGATCGGAAGAGCTGAGAGCACGTTTGCGTGCGCGTGTGGAAGAGCGCGGGCCACACTATGTGCACAAGCTGTTGCGCCGTCTCGATCCCAAAGCAGCGCAGTCCATCCATGCGAATGATATTGCCAAGGTGATTCGCGCTTTGGAAGTAAGTATCACCGCTCGAACCCCTATGACGCAGATGTGGCAGGAAGGGCGCGAGCCTCTGCGCGGCTTTCGCATCGTGCGCATTGGGCTGAACCCCGACCGGGAAGCGCTCTATGCGCGCATCAATGCACGAGCCAAAGAGATGTTCTCCGCTGGATTGATCGAGGAAGCCAGGGCGCTGCTTGAGCGTTATCCAGATGCTCGTCCGCTTACCTCGCTAGGATACAAGCAGGCGATCCAGCATCTGCGCGGCGAGATGACTCTGGAAGAGGCGATTGCGGCGGCGCAGCAGGGACATCGCAACTACGCCAAGCGGCAGATGACGTGGTTTCGGCGTGAGCCGGAAGTGGAATGGTTCGCGGGATTTGGGGCTGATCCGGAGACTCAACGCGCAATCGAAAAATCTTTAGCCGTGCTTATATAACTGGAATGAGACTTCCACTTTCATCTCAACCGCCACAGATTCGCCGTCTTTAGTCGCCGGGTTGAAGCGCCATGTCTTCACGCTTTCCACCGCCTGTTGATCCAATCCCTTGCCCAGTGGTTTTTCAATCCTGATTCTGGAGACCTGCCCATTTTTGTTTACAAGAACACCGAGTACGACGGTTCCCTGGAATCCGGACTTGCGAGCCTCGTCAGTGAATTCAGGCTCCGGGGTATATGTGGCCTTTGGAGGCTTAACATCATCTTTGCCTATGCCGACTTTGTAGATCGGTCCATCTGCTTCCTCGCCTGCACGCCTATATTCCGGCTTGGCGTGGAGGAGACCATCCTTATCGAGAAAGAAGACCCGATTCAGCAAAGCCTCGGCTTCCTCAATGGAGTTGAGCGGAGAGTCAAGGCTGATCTCCACCTTTATGCTGTCCTTTCCAAGAGGTATCGCAGACGGTTTTTCGTCTCCCTGGGTCTGGATGAGCGCGACGCGAGGGCCTTTCAGGCGCAATTCCTTTGGAGAGAGGCTGAGATCACGAACAAATATGCCCCCATAAACCAGCCAATCGCCGGAAGGGCTGCTCAGAGGATGACCGGCGGAATCAAATTTTTGATCGCCGTAAACAAAAGGAGATCGAAGGGCAAGGACCTTGTTTTTATAGTGCTGGTTGAGTTCGTCCTTCAGGCTGTCAGCGTGAAGGATAGGAATAGAAGTGAGGCCCAAAACCAGCAATAAAAAATACACGAGGCGATTCATGATTAAGCAGTGTAGCGGATGTATTGTGGCGCTCCAAATCTGCTTGTCTTCAGTCTTGATCTCTACTATTCTGCTCAAGCATAAGAAGCACAGCAGAGAGTGGCTGTGCCACACGAGAATAGGCGCAACGGAAATTCCGTTGCGTTTTGTGCTTTATGAAAGATTTGCAACCTACTGCTGAAAAACCAGCACTCCGCGCTCAGCTACGGTTTGCGACCTGCTGCTGATCTTCTCAGCATTGGGTCGATTTGGGTGACCTTGGGTGAAATTGGGTGAAACATAGGGGGAGGGGGACGTTGGTACAGACCGGGCGGATACCTGACAGATTGGACCGGAAGCATCAGCAAAACCGAGCCGGTGATGATTGATTTGAGTATAGACTTACCCGCTGAGAATCTGAGGCGGAAGGAGTCCGTAGATGAGCGTTTTGTCCTGTGCGGCGGCGACCCACTTCAATGGACTTATTCAATTATGGGTTTTGATAAGAGTCGGACCCGGAGACGTCCAGTTGCGCTCCATTACCCAGATAGCTAACGGCGATTGGCAGGGAGCCCCCAACTATCAGTGGATCGGCCCCTACTGGAATAACGCTCCCCAAAATCTGCAAAAAATCACCGCCTCGCAGATATCGGACGGGAGTGTGCAACTGTGGGCGATTGACGACCAAGGCACTCTGTGGAGCGCGGTTCAGGCGGGCCGTAGCGGGGCTTGGGGCTCCTGGGCTTCCGGATGGAATGGGCCTCCAGGCAAACTCAAAGACATTAGCGCAGTTCTATCGTCCAATGGCACGTGCGCGTTGCTGGCCCTGGATGCGAACAACCAGCTCTATCAGACTTCGCCACCGCCGCCGTCGCAACAGAGTTCGTGGATGATTATGACGATGCCTGGCGGGACTATAACGAAGATTGCAGCCTGCCGTCAGACTAGTGGTTTTCGGCTTTTTGGCCTTAGCAACGAACAGCTTTGTCAATACCAATCTTCTTCGGGATGGCAGCAACCCGCTTGGCCCAGCGCTCCGGTAAAATTCCACGAAATAGCGGCCTGCAGCTTGCCGGACGGATCGTCTCAACTCTTCTTAATAGACGAGCAGCATTCCCTGTGGAGTATCGTCCTGTACAGCAATGGCAATACAAGCCAGTGGCAAGGACCGGACTGGAACGACGCATCGGACGGCTGCCTGGCGGTGGCCGCGACGGGCAACATGCGCCGTGCACAAGTCTGGATCGGCACCGCCGACCAGGGATTATCGAGCGCCAGCCGGGTCAGCGGTGAAGACAACTGGAGTGAATGGGACGGCCCTAACTGGAAGCTCTTTACTCCTCCGGCCCCGGTGCCCCGCTGGTGGTCAAACTGCATGCGCTTCTCGGGTGGTTCAGTCGCATGCGGCAATTCGGCCAAGCTCGATTTGGGAAATTCGTTCACCATTGAAGGGTGGATACAAGTCGACACCCTAGCCGGGATACAAATCATCATTCACAAAGGTTATACGTTCTGTGTCCAAGAGGGCCGGATTGCGTTTCCTCTGTTGCCACTGGTTGCATCCACCCCGTTGACCGTGAACACCTGGCATCACGTGGCCGTTACAGGAGATTCGAGTACGGCGCTGGTCCTCTATCTCGACAGCGTCGAGGTGGGTCGCTGCCCTTGGGCAGATCCCAGGAATTTCTCGACGGCCACCATCGGGCGCGATTTTCATGGCCTGATTGGACGCCTGCGCATCTGGAACAAGGCCCACAGCCCGCTCCAGATCTTTCAGGACTCCATTCTGTGGGACGTGAGCCCAAGCCAGTCGCCTTCGCTTCAGGCCTATTACGACTTCACGCTGCTTCCTCCAGCCGAAATTTCCGGAAGCGATTTGACATTCAGCCTGACTGGCGCGGTATCGAACTGCCTCCTTATTCCCACCCTGTCTTTGCCCGAAAACGCCTACGTCGACGTGGGAAACAATCCGGATTTGAGCTTTGGCAGCACAAAGCCATTCACTATCGATGGCTGGTTCCTGCCCGCCAACACGTCCTCCGGGGCTTTGATCAGCAAGTACTCCAGCGGCATGTTGGCGGAGTACATGGTGCATCAAAGCAACCAGGCTCTGCGCGTCTTTAATAATTCGCTCCAGCCCGAGATAGACTCCGGTCCGTACAAAATCCAGTCCGGCGCCTGGCAGCATTTCGCCGTGACCTTCGACGGCGATCAGATGCGCCTCTACCTGAACGGGAATTTGGCAACGGCCGCGGACTGGAAAGCGCAGGCCGCTCCCCAGATCCACACGCTTATTGGCGCAGCCGCCGGAGGTCCCTCTCCGGTGGATAATTTTCAGGGAAATATTCAGAGCATCCGGATCTGGCAGCGTGCCTTGTCGACTTTGGAAGTCCAGCAATGGATGTTCTGGGACCCGGCTGAGGAAGAACTGATCGCCGATTTCGATTTTTCAATCCAGCCTCCCGCGGATGCAACCACGCGCCACCCGGTGAACCTCATGAACGGCGCAACGGGGGCCATTCTTCGGCAAGACGTGGATATGGGTTGGACGGCGCCACCGCAGGCCCGCACCACTCGAACGGAGAGGCCGGCCGAAAGCGCCAAGGTTACTCTTCGGCCCGCTCCGCAGGTTCCCACTACAAACGCGGCCCGAGCAGCAACCGTAGACTTGTTCAGCGCCGATTACCGATCCAGATCTCTCCAGGATTTCGCGGCGCTGGTGCCAATGGAGACCCCGGGACGCGATCAGTTGCTGGCTGAATACACCAGCGCCTTCGACCAGGCAATCAGGAATTACAAGCGCGATCCCAGCCTCGCGCAACCCATCTCGGAGAGGCGCGATGGCAATGATGTGGTCTTGACACATCACACCCCGCGCGGCGACTTTGAAATCCTGCGTGTTCCGCGAGCAG
This sequence comes from Candidatus Angelobacter sp., assembly GCA_035710845.1. Lineage (GTDB taxonomy): Bacteria > Acidobacteriota > Terriglobia > Terriglobales > Acidobacteriaceae > Angelobacter. Next base: position 765 of record DASTCT010000067.1, on the reverse strand, counting down.
CCGTAACGGACTGCGAGATCTGGTGGGCCAGATTCTTTTACAAGGTCATCATAGGCTTTTTGGGCGCTCTTGGTTTGCCTGTTACTTCCACCGCAATAGCCGGGAAACTTTACAATATGCTTACCGCGAACCCAAGGGTCCAAGCAGCCCTGGTCCAGTTGGCCACAACGCTGCCTTCCTTGACGCCGGTTCGTGTCATCGCCGCTGTAATCACCTTCCTCGGTGTTCTCTACCAAGCGGGCTTCCTTTGGACCGTTCTCAAGATGGCCTTCGCCTGGAAATGGACAATCTTGTTTTGGCTCTTCCAAAAGTTAGTCCTGATGCTGGAGGTTCCCGGGGCGGCGGCGGTAACGCTGGTCGCTCAACTCGAGTATTGGGCATTTGATTTAACTGAATGGGTACTTCAATACCACGGCGCATGCCCAAGCAGTTCACAAGTTGCTCATTAGCACAGATTAGCCTTAAGGGCTAACAATAACCTCCTTTGCTGGGACGGATCTGAGGAATCTTGATGCCGTGGCCGGGCCTGGCATCAGTAGGTCGAAAGTGCGATGAACGAAAGGCCATTAACGCTACAGGAGCAGCGGGGAAAAGAGTGGATTGTGGAACGTTGACATATTTGCGTCAAGTTGAGTATCCTTAGAACTCACTGCTCTGCAGTTGGCCCGCCTTGTGTCTTCCATTCAGGAAGGTTGTAAGTGGCGTCATCGAGCGGTCTTTCTTAGTGCTTTTATTCTCAGGAGTTTGGAAATGGTAACCCGTTTT
>DASTCT010000066.1:0-1448 GCA_035710845.1 Candidatus Angelobacter sp. | reverse complement strand
CTTTCACTGCGTCGACTCGGGATGGCGAGTCGCGGGGAGTAGAGCGGGCGAGTTGAAGGGTGAATTTTTAGTGGAGGTCATCTTCTCCATCGTCGTTGCAGTCCTTTGGCATGGCGAAAGATTTTAGCTCACCCCACCCTTGTATCTTCGATTTCCAGACGTGACTAATATTAGGTCGCGTTTCGGCGGAGAGGTCGTCCCACCCTAAGGCGCGTTTGAGCCTGAGCGAAGAGCGGCCCCCGCCCCTCTCTTTTTGACGCCGTGGAGAATCGAAGGCCGCGTGAGCCTGCATGTTCAAGGTCGGCGCCAAGAGTTTGCCCGGGGCGGAAGCCGGAACCGCAGATTAACTCTAGGAGCCTCTCATGCACAAGTTGCCGCAGGAAGATTTTCTCTGCTGTGGAATGGATGTCAGCGCAGCCCAACTGGTCGTTGCCTTGGAAGAAGGCGATAGCGGAAGATGGCTGCAACGAAGTTTTCCCAACCGGGCCAGCGGCCACCAGGCGCTGATTCAATGGCTGCAAAAAAGTGGCATTCAAGTCCGGGTTTGTTTGGAAGCTACCGGTGTCTACAGCCTCGATATAGCACTGGCCTTGCACGCCGCTTCGGGCCTGGAAATAGCGGTTCTGAATCCGAAGATGGTCAACCGTTTTGCGGCTACGCTGTGTCGCAGCAAGACCGATCCGGCCGATGCGCAAGTGCTGGCCGAATATGCCCGTCGCATGCCGTTCCAGTCCTGGCATCCACCTCAGGCGGCTGCGCTTGAACTGCGTGCGATCACACGCCACATTGCTGCTCTCGGCCAACAACACACCCGACAATCCAATCGCCTGCATGCTGTTTCTGCTTCCCTGACCGGATCGCGTTGTGTGCAGCAGGATCTAAAACGTTCCCTTCGTGATCTGGTCCGCCGGATAGAAAAAATGCGGTGCCATGCTCTGGCCCTGATCGAACAGAATGCTGATCTACGCTCACGTTTTGCGTTGCTATTAAGCATGCCTGGTATTGCTAAGATCAGCGCTTTGAATCTACTAGGAGAGCTGGCGCTGCTGGCTCCCGGTCTTACCGTCCGCCAATGGGTTGCGCATAGTGGGCTGGATCCGGCCCATCATCAATCCGGCACCTCAGTGCATCCACGCTCCCGCATCAGCCGAGCCGGCAATCGCTACCTGCGCCGCGCTCTCTACATGCCTGCCTTGGTCGCGGTGCGCCACGATCCCTCTTTGCGCGCCTTTTACCAAGCCTTGATCGCCCGCCATAAAGCTAAACTGCAGGCTCTGATCGCCGTGGCCCGCAAGATCCTGCACGCTCTCTTCGGCATGTTTCGCTGGGGAACCGTCTATGATGGCTCACGCCTGTTCCCATCTCTCAATCTTGCTTTAGCAGCCTAAGAAAGGTTTTCCTGCACCTTTCCAAAGAAAAAAACTGCTTGACTAACAAGAGAGAATCTT
>DASTCT010000065.1:0-6685 GCA_035710845.1 Candidatus Angelobacter sp. | reverse complement strand
ATCAACAGTAGTGAGCTTGAGGAGCAACGTATGTCCATTACCCGCAGAGTTTTCCTGAAGAATGGTGCGCTCGCTATCGTGGGCACCAGTGTTGTTCCCAGCTTTTTGACGCGGGCAGTTTACGCTGCTGAGACTGCTGCTCCAGGATCAAAGCGCCTGGTGGTGCTTTTCCAGCGCGGGGCTGCCGACGGCCTGAACATTGTGGTCCCGCACGGTGAGCAGGCGTATTACGCCATGCGACCAAGCATTGCCATTCCGCGTCCGCGCAATGGGCAGGAGAGCGTTATTGATCTTGATGGGTTCTTTGGCTTGCATCCTTCCATGTCCGCGTTCAAGTCGCTGTGGGACCAGCGCCATCTGGCCATCGTGCACGCCGCCGGCTCGCCGGACAACACGCGATCGCACTTTGATGCGCAGGACTACATGGAATCCGGTACGCCGGGCGTTAAGTCAACGGAAGACGGCTGGTTGAACCGCGCGATTGCAGGCGTGCAGGAGCCTGATGCCTCGCCCTTCCGCGCCGTGGCCATGGGCGGTGCGCTGCCGCGCACTCTGGCCGGCTCAGTCCCGGCAGTTGCCATGAGCGATATTCGCGGATTCACTGTCGGCGGGCGCGGTCCCACTCCCAGTGCGGCCAGCAATACTTTTGAAGCCATGTATGAGCAGTCGGTCGATACGGTTTTACACGGCACCGGCAATGAGACGTTTGAGGCGGTCAAAATGCTGCGCTCGGCCGATCCGGAGAAGTATGCGCCAGCCGCCGGAGCCAACTATCCGCGGGGAAAATTTGGAGACAGCCTGCGCCAGGTAGCGCAACTCGTCAAAGCGAATCTGGGTGTGGAAGTCGCGTTCGCTGACATTGGCGGCTGGGACCATCACGTGAACGAAGGCAGCGTGCAGGGGCAGATCGCCAACATCACGCGCGAATTCTCACAGTCGATTGCCGCCTTCTGGACTGACCTGGGCGACCTGGCGGAAAACACCGTGATCGTCACCATGTCAGAGTTTGGGCGTACGGCGAGGGAGAACGGCAATCGCGGCACCGACCATGGCCACGCCAATGTAATGTTTGTTCTGGGCGGGCCAGTGAAAGGCGGCAGGGTTTATGGCCGCTGGCCCGGCCTGCAGCAAGGACAGCTTTATGAAGGCCGCGATCTGGCCGTCACCACAGATTTCCGCCAGGTGCTGAGTGAAGCCGTGGCCAACCATCTTGGCAATAAGCAATTGTCTGGCGTGTTCCCAGGATTTGACAAGAGCGATCCGCGATATTTTCTGAAGTATCTGGGATAACAGCGATCAGCAATCGGCTATCAGTCAGCAGCCGGAGTTGTTACCGGAAGCGTAAGCGGAGACTCAACTGGTGAAGTTCAAGAAGTCCCTGGCTTCGCCGGTGCGCTGTCCTTTTGGAGGTATGCATCGATGAAACTTGGATCGAGCGTCGAGCGGTGCGTTCGATCGAAAGTCACGCTTTTGACGGGGATTGTGCCTAGGAACTTGGCCCCAATTTTTTCGTCAAGTACCTGCCAGGAAGATGATTCAACAATAGGTTTTGCTACCCACGACGGCAGTTGATAGATCGAATAATCGGGTTCATAGTCGTCCAACTCTTCATCAAAATTGTTGGATAAAAAGAACAGTTGCCTTCTGTACCAGAAAATAAGTGTTCTGGGCACGTCCCAATAGTGACCATACTTGAATAGGACCATGGCTGACTCTTGTTGCTCGGATTTCTCCATCGTGAACAACTTACTGAGACTGGATTTCAACGAGTTCAAGTAGGATTTTGCAGGCATTTTGATTGGGTGTCGTGGTTTGTTTCCGTAAATCTGCCGCTTTGAAATAATATCCTGCCATCCGTGCTAACCTATTAGCACCTTGCCAGTCTGATAGGCGGATACAATTGCCTCTCTGGGAGAAGAGCCATGAATGTCGCTGCGTGGACTGAGACCCTCTGGAAAGACCTGCGTTACGCTGGCCGTCAATTTACCCGTAATCCTGTTTTTACGCTGGTGGCAGTGGCATCACTGGCCATTGGCATTGGAGCGAACACAGCCATCTTCAGCGTGCTGAACGCAGCCATGCTTAAGTCGCTTCCGGTGCGCGATCCTCAGACCCTGGTGATGCTGACTGATCCGAACCAGTCCGGCGTTTCCGCCGGGATGAGCACGGGCGAGCGGGGCTTGCTGAGCTATGCCGAGTATGTCCAGCTTCGCGATCACTCTACGACTCTGGCCGGTTTGTGCGTGGCAGAAGCAGAGCAGAACCGCTGGCAGTTGAAAATTGGCGGGGGTTCGCAGGAAGAAGCGCAAGGCAAGCTGGTTTCAGAAGATTACTTCTCCGTCCTGGGAATTGATCCCGCCATCGGGCGCTTCTTCAATCGCGATGAAGCCAAGGGGCCGGGGCAGGATCCTTTTGCCGTAATCAGTTATGACTACTGGCAAAAGCGCTTTGGAGGAAATGTCTCTGTGCTGGGCACGCCGCTCAAGATGCTGGGCGGCGCAACCCTCACGATCATTGGCGTGGCAGCGCCGGGATTTACCGGCGAGAGCGTGGGAGAAAAGCCTGATCTCTGGGTGCCCATGATGATGCAACCGGCAATTATGCCGGGCCGGGATTGGCTGCATGAAGATCTGGCCAAGAGCATGCAGAAGGTGATGTGGCTGCACGCCTTTGCCCGCTTGAAGCCAGGTGTGACCATGTCTCGCGCTCAAACGGAAATCGATGTGCTCTTCCGCGGGATTATTGAGAATGGCTATCCCACCACGCTTGCGCCGGAGACGCGCAAGCAGGCACTGGATCAGCACCTCAAACTGCATGACGCTCGCACCGGCGCCTTCGGTGGCCGTGAGGGTTTTACCCAGCAATTGCTGGTTCTGCTGTGTGCCTCAATTGTGGTCCTGCTGATCGCGTGCATCAATGTGGCCAACCTATTGCTTGCCCGCGCTGCTGCTCGCGGCAAAGAGGTAGGCGTGCGTCTTTCTATCGGCGCTTCACGCGCTCGCCTGGTGCGGCAGTTTCTTACTGAAAGCCTGGTGCTCTCAGCTCTGGGCGGCATTGTGGGATTGCTGCTGGCCTGGGGCGCTTCACGCGCGCTGGTGCTATTGCTTTCCGAACGCCGTGAAGACTTCAGTCTGTCGCCATCGCTTGACTGGCGGGTATTAGGGTTCACCGTTGCTGTAACTTTTCTCACAGGAATCGTCTTTGGGTTGGTGCCGGCCCTGCGGGGCACGCGCGTCAATTTGAATGACACGTTGCGCGATAGCGGACGCGTTACCGCTTCAGGCGGTCGTCTGAACCTGGCAAAGGGTCTTGTGATTGTGCAGGTAGCGCTCTCAATGTTGCTGGTGGCAGGCGCGGGACTTTTCCTGCGCACGCTCTGGAACCTGCAGTCAGTCGGGTTGGGTTATCCCAAGGAGCATCTGCTCCTGATAACTGCAGACGGAGTAAGCGCAGGCTATAAAGATGCGCGGCTATCGAGCCTGTGGAGCGAGCTGACTGAGAAATTGCGCGCTTTGCCCGGCGTGCAGGGCGTTACTTATTCTGAAAATGGGCTGTTCAGCGGATCGGAGTCGGCGGACGAAGTGGATGTGGAAGGCTTTACGCCGAGCAAAAACAGCGAAAAATTCTCACGCTTTGACAGGGTGGGGCCACAGTATTTTTCTACGGTCGGCATTCCTATGCTGCTGGGCCGGGAGATTGGCCCGCAGGATACGGCAGCATCGCCGCACGTCTGCGTCATCAATGAGGCATTTGCCAAGTTGTTTTTCAAGGACCGCAATCCGGTTGGCCGCCACATTACGCAAAGGTTTGGCGATAGAAAGGACATGCTGGAAGTGGTGGGCGTAGCCAAGAATGCCCGCGACCATCGTTTGCGCGGAGACACGCCGCCGCGCTTCTATGTCCCCGGCAGCCAGGGAATGGAAGGTCCGAATGAGTGGGCCATCTTTGAGATACGCACCGCAGGCGATCCGGAGCAGATGATTGCTACCGTGCGCAAGACCATCCTGAGCGTGAATGAAGACCTGCCGCTCGATAGCGCGCGTCCGCTGGTAGAATCGGTTGACCGCACCAATGCCCAGCCGCGGATGGTGGCGCGCCTGTGCTCCATCTTTGGCGTGATGGCCTTGCTGCTGGCGGCGACTGGGCTTTATGGCGTGCTCTCTTATGGTGTTGCGCGACGCACGAATGAGATCGGCATTCGCATGGCGCTGGGCGCAGGCAAAGGCCGGGTGATCCAGATGATCCTGCGTGAAACCGGCGTCATGATTGTTATCGGTGTGGTGGCTGGCGTGATTTTTACTGCCATTGGCGTACAACTCATAAAATCAAATCTCTACGGGTTGGGCGCGCTGGATCCGCTGGCTGTAGTTGCCGCAGTGGCGATTCTGAGCGTTGTGGCTTTGGTGGCCGGTTATATTCCGGCTGCCCGCGCAGCACGGGTAAATCCGACGCAAGCGTTGAGGCATGAGTAGCAATCAGCTATTAGCCATCAGCACTCAGCCAAAAAATTCAAAATCGCTTTGGCGATGGCTGATTGCTGATGACTGAATGCTTATTCGTACGCCAATGCATCAATCGGGTCTTTTTGTGCTGCCTTGAACGCCGGATAAATTGCGCCCAGCAATGCCCCGCCAATCGCAATCAGGGTGGAGTACATTCCCCATTTCCAAGTAATGGGCAACACGGTAAGCGTCGGGAAGCGATGTACCAAGCCCAATCTACCCAGCATGCTGACGATAAAACCGACAATAATCCCAGCTACCGCCAGCAGGATCGTTTCGCGCAGAATGACGCGTACCACATAAGATTTGGACGCGCCCAGTGATTTCAGGATCCCAATTTCGCGTGTTCGCTCCATCACGGCGGTATACATCGATTGGAAGATCACGATGAATCCGATGACCACGGCAATCCCAATCACGACTTTGATGACCGTGGAAAGGCCGGGGATATTGTCCGGCGTCATCAACTGCATCCATTCGCGAGTGGAAGTGACGACGAAGTCCGGCAACTTGGCCTTGATGCCGTCGACAGCTGCATCAATATTTTGGGGAGCGTCCACTTTTACGTAGAAAACTGAGGCTTTATTGTCCGCGCCAATCAGGTCTTGCAGTGTTTTCATCGGTATGTAGCGTCTTGCGCCGCGCCCGTGCGGAACAATGCCGCAAACCTGGAAGTCGTGGTTCAAGACGTTGATGGTGGAGCCCACGTGGACCTTGTTCGCGGAGGCATAAACATCGTCTACGATCATGTCATACGGTCTCTCGAACGGGCCGCCTTTAAGATATTTCAGAGGTCCGCCTACAGCTTCAAACGAAGGCAGATCAATGCCGTTCAGGATCTCAATGTTGGTCAGGCTGGTAGTAGTTTGCAGCACTACGGGAGCAACGGCAACAACGTGAGGCAGCTTGTTCAAAAGATCGGCATAACGCAGAGAAGCCGGTGCCCCGCTGAAAGCGCCAAAGTTGGCCGATCCCGGAGGCCGCACGATTACGTCTGCCCCCATGCCCTTCTGCCGGTCCTTGCTGTCTTGCAATATGCCTAGCATCAGGCCGACCATCAACAGAATCATGGTGACTTCAATGGCAACGGCAAGAATGCTGATCACGGATCGCACAGGACGGTAAACCAGATTGGCCACAATCATCTTGTTCATAGATCATTTACCGGTGAAAAAGAATTGTTTCGGGCACAGCGATTATTGCGGTTGCTTGCCATCGTTCTCTTGCGCCGCAGCCGACGAACGCGTATCCAGGTTAATCAGCTGCGAACCCGGCGGTTGCGTGAGCACAAACTGTTCGTTGGTCAGCGGTACGTTCACATCCAACTTCACCATGTTCAGGACCAGCGAATACCCCTCAATGGGACGCTGTATTGAAACCATGCCGGGAAACATGATGCCGGCTTTGTCAGAAAAATTCTCGTACCGCGCAAAGGTGACCAACTGACCCTGGCGATTGTATAGGTACTGTTCATGGGGCAGCAGATCAGTCCGGCTAAAGACGATTTTGCGCGCAAGATACGGGCCGGACTCGTCCTTGTCGATTACCAATACCGTGTATGCCGCCTGCTCCGCTTCTTTATGCGTTTTGGGGTCCTTTACGAGTTCTGTAGTGTCTTCCAGAACAGCAATTTCTTTTTCAGGATCAATCGGTTTCAGCAACAGCGCATCAGCAATATGCTGCGGGCGCATGTTGTAGAGCGGATTGGGGGAGGGTTTTGACGGCTGCTTGCTAGAGCCAACAAAAAATTTGTTTTGCGTGGGCAGGGCCAGCTCAAAGTTACTTCCATCGCTCACCATGTCAAACATATGGTTGTGCACCACCGGCACCAATCCAATCATGCGCAGCATTTCCGGCTTGCGGACCAGAATGTAGCCTGAGATCTGCGGATTATCGGTTACCTTATTCTTCTTCTGCTGAAGTATTGAGCTGTCAATATCCACCGTCGCTTTCAGGGTCTTCAGCTTTTCCGCGTTGCTGTTATTAGTCTCAAGCAGTTGTTCGAGAGTGGCCGTGCGGAGCGTAGCTGTGCTGGCGCGCACCTTTACCGGGTGCGATGTGCGGAATCCGCAGCCACTTAACGCCAAGACAGCGAAAATCGACAATAGAGAAGGAAAAAATGCTTTACGCCAATAAAAAGACATCACTTCGTTCGTGTTCTCACTTATTTTTGGATGCACTTT
>DASTCT010000064.1:0-7693 GCA_035710845.1 Candidatus Angelobacter sp. | reverse complement strand
CATGATCAACGTTATCGGCGGGTACTTGCTGACGGTAAAGCTCGCGCTCGCCTGAAGGGATGTTAAACATCCAGCGCTCTCGTTGCAGAATTAAATATGCGCCTTGCGAGAACAGCTATAGCGAGTTTCGTAACAGCCTCTTACGCGCTGGGCTACCATTGTTGCGCGCCTGCGGCGCTCAATCGTAGAAGTTCCTGGTTTATCAGCGGACTCCAGATACAGCATGGCCTAAGGTTAAAAAAACCTACACTAAAACTAAACAGGTCGTTATTGACGTAGCACACTTACCGTTGCGAACCGGCAGCCGCCCTGCACGCCCGATATGTAGCTGGACAGGACCTTCGTAATGATTGGTCGGTCTGCGACTGCAAGCACCCCTTCTTACTGAGGGTGGTTATGGGTGAAGTGGGTGAGATCTCAAGCTGGTACAACTCTAGTGCGACTAGGCGAGAGCCAAAGCGAAGAACTTTTCAATACAGAACTTCAATATCTGTAGTGCAATGGACGCCAAAGGTAACAGAGTAGATATGGTGCTGAGCACCGTATCTACTCCATTTTCCATCAAACGCTCTAATCCAATCCTGAACCGGAGGCCGTCGTGGCCTTCTTCTGCTGCGCCACAACTGTTTTCTTCTGCTCGGGCTTCAATGGGGCGGAGACGTGCTCGTGGATGGCCTGCCGCTCGTTGTTGTCCTCGGGATTCAGCAGACGATAGCTGCCCGTAATCGCCTGCGCGGATTCATCTGCTTTAAAGCGCATGTATCGAGCGCGGTAATCCGCGGCACGTTTGTGATCTCCCAAACCGTTATAGCAGAGCATCATGTTGTAATTGGCTTGTAAATCTTCCGGATCAATATCGAGCGCAGCCTGAAGTTGCTGGACGGCCTCAGAGTAGTTTCGCTTCAGAAAGAGAATTCGCCCAAGATCGTTGCGCACCACACGATCACGCGGATATTGCGCAATGACCTGGCGCAGATGGTCGGCTGCGCCGTCATAATCACCATCGTTGCGCAGGATCTTGGCATAGAAGAAATGGGCTTTGGCCAGTTTCGGATTGATCGTAAGGGCCTGCTTTAAGACGGTACGTGCCTGCTCCATGTCTCCTTCCTGAATGGCGGCGCGTCCGATGTTGACCCAGCCTTCGGGATTTTTCGGATCGGCCTGGGTGACTTTCTCAAAGGCCGCTTGGGCGGCTTTCAGATCGCCTTGCAGGAGCAACCCAATACCGTAATCGTTCCAGCGTTGCCACTCTTTTGGATTGAGCGCGACTTGCGGGACAGGCGCCGGGGCTTTTTGATCGATCACCTGGAGTGTAACTTCATCCTCTGCGAGGGCGACTATGGGAACATCAGGAATCTTCTCTTCTTTAGCAGAGACGCCTTTCAGGTCGCCGGTGAAGACCATCTGCCGGTCATCATAGTCCTGCGTGACGTCAGCTTTTGGCTGTTTCGGATCAATGATGCCGGCAAAAGAGAATTGCGTGTTGTACCACGAGAACTTGCGGTAGCACATGCGCGCGTGAAGGGTGATCTTGTTTCCTGCGTTCTTCGGAACCACCAGCCGGTAATGGACAGTATCCGCCGCGCCTGGTGGAATCAGGCGCACATAGACCACAGAGCGGGTTGACCATGCGTTGCGCTTGTTGATGGGATGCCCATGCTCGTCCACTTGCAGCGCGCGATAGAAGTGCGCGCCCTTATCGACGGGGCCTTTGCCGCCGTCGGCTACGCTGCCGCTCCAGAAGATGGTTTGGCCCTTATCATCCACGGCCTTCAATTCCAGCCATGTATCGTAGGCATCTATGGTGCCGCCAGGGAAGAAGTGCCCAATGGTGCGGGTGCGCGCTACCACGTCGATTCGCACTGTATCTCCCCGCCTCACTACACCTTGCACACGATTCAAGGGCGCAGTTACAGGCATGACCTTACCGTCTGTCATCGCTGCCGTTTTGGTTTCTGCCTCTTCTCCAACCGCGAAATTAGTGGAGAATTCAGCCTGCGGGCCTGTGCCCATGTTCTTTAAAGGACGGGCCGGCGATAATGCAAAGATATCGACACTGAGGATCTTGTTCTTCAGAAAATCTTCTGTGATTTTCAATTGCTGCGGATTTTCGTAGGCTGTCGGCAGAGCTGTGTTGGCCGCCGGAAAGCGGTGCGAATGGATCGCGCCATTAATATTGCCGGCGTCTTGCGAATGTTCCAGAGGCATGTGGCAATCAGAGCATTCCTGGGATTTCGGCGGATAATAGAACGACCGCGCGCCATAGCCGGAAATGCCACTGGCCTGCCAGTTGTCATACTCGCTGAACCCGCGCAACCAGCGATAGTGGTTGACTGGCTCATCCAGATGTACCTTGTGGCAGCTTGAACAGAACTCCGCCGACTGGTTCTTCATAAAAGGCTTTAAGAAGGTGCGCCGGTGCGGCTCGGGATTGAGATAAGTTAAAAAGTCATGCACCGAGCGGATGACCGGATTTTTGCTGGCTGCCAGCTCGTGCAGCTTGGGATATTCAAGATAAAAATCTCCCTGGCCCATGGTGCTCTTTACCTGCGCGATGGAATGGCACATCATGCAGCCCAGTCCTGCCTGCGCCTCTGGCCTGTGAACGATCTGTTTGATCGGTGTATCCATAAGCCCGCTGTACAGCACAGCAGGATCGTGGCATCCGCCGCACCACTTCGAAGGCTTTGTGCCTACTACGTCCTGCATGTACTCAATGCTTTTGCGATACCACTGATTATTGAACGAGGAGAAATGATGTGCTGAGGAGTTCCAGTCGTTGTAGATGTCCTGGTGGCAGCGCTTGCAGCTATCGGACTCCATGAAAAACTTGCTTGGAATATGCCCACCTCTTATCACCTGGGCTGAGCTGGGGAAGAAATTGCCCTTTGGGCCGTCACCTTCGCCATCCATGCTTTGTGGGGCAATCGGTGGATTCTTGATAACGTGGCTTGAGAGCCAGCGTCCGTCACGAAAGGCATGCGCAGAAGCGGCTATGCCTACAGCTATAGCAGCCAGTACTACTGTAGTGGCGACGCGCAGTTTGGCCAGCCCAAGATTAGTTTTCAATGTGAGACGGCGAGAGATGAATTCAGCCATGAGCACCACTACAGCCAAGCTCGCGGCTGCTATATGCATATTGAGCCACTTCATTTCCGGGCGCGTGGTTCCGGTAAATATCAGCGCGACTCCTAAGCCTGCACCCAACGTGAAGAGCAGCCATCCGATCTTTGCGATAAGGCTGAGCTGCCGCAGGAATCGCCGCAAAAAGTTTATGAGACACAGCGCCGCAACGATCCCTGCTCCGGTATGCAGCAGCACGATTCCCGCATAAGTGATTGTGGGTGATGGAAAGGCATACAGGTAAATGGCGGAGATAGCCAGAATGAAAACGAGTGCGATAACAAATTTATAAAAGCGCGATTTGATCTTGTCAGGCATTGCTAGTCCTGCTCCCCCAATTTGTCAGAGAGATGGCGAGGTCTTCCCAATAACCGAATTTTGTGTTTTGGACATCGCCATTCGGGTGAGGAGACCCCGCTCGGTTTTCAAGACAGGCAGCACGGGGGAATTTGCGGATTTTTGAAGGTTTCTTGGCGAGATGAGCGATGTCAAATCCCTGAGAACGCAACAAGGTTCAGGAGACAAGAAAGTATATGTAATGCAGTCGTAGACCATCCATAGAAGAACAAGGGGCATTCTCGATGAAAATCGGCCATGTGGGCACCACCGAGATAGGTTCCAATAGCCGCGATCATTTTTTGCTCGAGTTACGAGCGCCAATTTGTACCGTTTTGTACCGCCGAATGGGAATTTGTGCCTTTCAGGCCCTTTGAGCACATTGTAGAATCAGCAAGTTGCGTGTTTTCAATCCACGGAAAGGGTTCGATCCCGACTAGCTCCACTGTTAAGAGATTGAAAACAAGTAATTTACCCACAATTTTTGCCAAGTTGCATATGGCCATCGTTATTCTATGTAATGGAAACGCGAGCACTTCCACGACGCTACGTTGCAAGTCCTTTGACTGACGCCATCATCCCAACATATGTAAACGCGAGCGGTTACCGATGATGCCGCTAAGCCAGCGGGAAATCTCCGTCCTCTCTAGTTCACCCAAAATGCCTCCAGATGCTGCGATTCACCTCTAATCGCCCTAGCCGCCTTCAGCCAACCCCAATTCAGCTACTCTCATCTAACGAATTGAAGAGATTGCATTTTTTATCCCTCCCCAGCACCAGACGTTGGCAACAATTTGTCAGTCGTTTTTCCAATTTTTTAAGGCCCGCTGCGTAGCACGTATTAGGTAAGGAAAATTTGGATTGAAGGTGTTTTTTCAGTGTATTCTGAATTAAAGGCTTCATAACCAACATTCCCCAGCTTCCTAAGCAAATTTATGGCCCCGGTTTCCAAGCGTCAGCGCTCAGGATTGTCAAATAGCGGCAGCTACGTCCCGCAACGCGCGCTCGCAAATGGCCTTTCGAATCTATCTTTCCCGTCCTTATTGTCAGGCGAACTGACTTCCCTCAGGAGAAACAGATATGAAACGAAGCAGTCCCAATAGCGGGACAGCAACTGCGACCGCCCCAGAAACAAAGAGCGGCGCAAAGCAAAATGGACATAATGTCGCGGTTGCGGAATCTCCATCCGTAGATCTGACTATTCTCCTTGCGAGCCTGCAAAAAATGCAGGAAGGCGATTTTTCCGTGCGCCTACCCGGAACATGGATCGGACTGCCGGGAAAAATAGCGGATACGTTCAACAACATTGTGGTTGCCAATGAGCACATGGCGCATGAATTGAAGCGTGTTGGCCAAGCCGTGGGTAAAGAAGGCAAAACGCGCGAGCGGACGCGCTTCCATCAGCTCAAGGGTGCGTGGGGAGAGATGGAAGGTTCAGTGAATACGCTGGTAGAAGACCTTCTTCGTCCCACCGCTGAAGTTACCCGAGCGATTGCAGCCGTGGCCCAGGGCAATTTGACGCAGACAGTACGCCTTGACGTGGATGGTCGCCCGTTGGAAGGCGAGTTTCTGCGCTCGGCAAAAATCGTGAACACGATGATCCAGCAGCTCAGCGTGTTCACGTCAGAAGTAACGCGCGTGGCTCGCGAAGTAGGAACAGACGGCAAGCTGGGCGGTCAAGCCAAGGTGCCGGGAGTCGCCGGAACGTGGAAGGATTTGACTGATTCTGTGAACTCCATGGCCAGCAATCTCACTGGCCAGGTCCGCAACATTGCTGAAGTAACCAATGCGGTAGCCAGTGGTGACTTGTCCCGCAAGATCACGGTGGACGTGCGCGGCGAAATTCTGCAGCTCAAAGAAGCCATCAACACGATGGTGGACCAGCTTCGCTCATTTGCATCAGAAGTGACCCGCGTTGCCCGCGAAGTGGGAACCGACGGAAAACTAGGCGGTCAGGCCGTGGTGCCGGGTGTGGCCGGAACGTGGAAAGATTTGACCGATTCAGTAAACGCGATGGCCGGCAACTTGACGGCGCAGGTGAGAAACATCGCGGAAGTGACAACCGCTGTGGCCCGCGGCGACTTGTCGCGCAAAATCACGGTGGACGTGAAGGGCGAAATTCTGGAACTTAAAGACACCATCAACACGATGGTGGACCAATTGAATGCGTTCGCAGGCGAAGTAACCCGCGTAGGCCGCGAAGTGGGAACTGAAGGAAAACTCGGCGGACAGGCGCAAGTGCCCGGCGTGGCCGGAACGTGGAAAGATCTTACTGACAACGTGAATTTCATGGCCAGCAACCTGACTGGCCAGGTCCGTAATATTGCTGAAGTAGCAACCGCAATCGCCAATGGCGACCTCTCCCGCAAAATCACCGTGGACGTGCGCGGCGAAATTCTGCAGCTCAAAGAAACGCTCAACACCATGGTGGACCAATTGAACAGGTTCGCCGGCGAAGTAACGCGCGTGGCCCGCGAAGTAGGTTCTGAAGGCCGTCTTGGCGGACAGGCCAATGTGCCGGGCGTCGCCGGAACATGGAAGGATTTGACCGACTCCGTCAACTCCATGGCCGGCAACCTGACCGGTCAGGTCCGTAACATTGCTGAAGTAACGACGGCTGTGGCTCGCGGCGATTTGTCGCGCAAAATTACGGTGGACGTGAAGGGCGAAATTCTTGAGTTGAAAAACACCATCAATACGATGGTCGATCAGCTCAATGCGTTCGCCGGTGAAGTGACGCGCGTAGCCCGTGAAGTGGGAACTGACGGCAAGTTGGGCGGTCAGGCGCAAGTATCAGGCGTGGCCGGAACGTGGAAGGATCTTACAGATAATGTCAACTTCATGGCCAGCAACCTGACAGGCCAGGTTAGAAACATCGCTGAGGTAGCTACCGCAGTGGCCCGCGGCGACTTGTCCCGCAAAATTACGGTGGACGTGAAGGGCGAAATTCTGGAACTCAAAGACACCATTAATACGATGGTGGATCAGCTTCGCTCCTTCGCTTCAGAAGTTACCCGCGTAGCGCGCGAAGTGGGTACTGACGGCAAGCTGGGCGGTCAGGCGTTGGTGCCCGGCGTCGGCGGAACGTGGAAAGACCTCACAGATTCGGTGAACTCCATGGCCAGCAACTTGACTGGCCAGGTGCGAAACATCGCAGAAGTATCCACGGCCATTGCCAGCGGCGACCTTTCCAAGAAGATCACGGTGAACGTGAGCGGCGAAATTCTGCTGCTCAAAGAGACGATTAATACAACTGTCGATCAGCTCAACGCGTTCGCCGGCGAAGTGACGCGCGTGGCCCGCGAAGTGGGGACAGAAGGACGGTTGGGCGGTCAGGCCAACGTGCCCGGAGTTGCCGGAACATGGAAGGATTTGACTGACTCAGTGAACTCCATGGCCGGAAACCTGACTGGCCAGGTGCGTAACATCGCTGAAGTCACGACTGCCGTGGCTCGCGGCGACTTGTCGCGCAAAATCACGGTGGACGTGAAGGGCGAAATTCTTGAGCTGAAGAACACCATTAACACGATGGTGGATCAGCTCAATGCGTTCGCCGGAGAAGTAACGCGCGTGGCCCGCGAAGTAGGAACGGACGGCAAACTCGGCGGCCAGGCTGAAGTGCCCGGAGTGGCCGGAACATGGAAGGATTTGACCGACAACGTCAACTTCATGGCCAGCAACCTCACGGGCCAAGTTCGTAACATCGCGGAAGTAGCAACGGCAATCGCAAACGGCGATTTGTCCAAGAAGATTACCGTGGACGTGCGCGGTGAAATTCTGCAGCTCAAAGAAACGCTCAACACCATGGTGGAGCAGTTGCGCTCTTTCGCTGCCGAAGTAACCCGCGTGGCCCGCGAAGTAGGAACTGACGGGCGTCTTGGTGGACAGGCGAACGTGCCGGGAGTCGCCGGAACATGGAAGGATTTGACCGACTCAGTCAACGCCATGGCAGGCAATCTCACCGGCCAAGTACGTAACATCGCTGAAGTAACCACGGCCGTGGCCAGAGGCGACCTCTCCCGCAAGATCACTGTGGATGTGAAGGGCGAAATTCTTGAGCTGAAGAACACCATCAACACGATGGTCGATC
The DNA here is from genome assembly GCA_035710845.1 of Candidatus Angelobacter sp. Classification (GTDB taxonomy): domain Bacteria; phylum Acidobacteriota; class Terriglobia; order Terriglobales; family Acidobacteriaceae; genus Angelobacter. Next base: position 144 of record DASTCT010000064.1, on the reverse strand, counting down.
AGCTCAACGCGTTCGCCGGAGAAGTTACTCGCGTCGCTCGCGAAGTAGGAAACGACGGCAAACTCGGCGGCCAGGCCGAAGTGCCTGGGGTGGCTGGAACGTGGAAGGATTTGACTGACAACGTCAACTTCATGGCCAGCAACC
>DASTCT010000063.1:0-25019 GCA_035710845.1 Candidatus Angelobacter sp. | reverse complement strand
CATTGTTTTACTTCCTCCTTGCTGAGCAGAGCCAGCGCGCTATATCTGCCCGCTGAAATTGGTTTGGACTCGGACCGGAATGCCATGTCATCCACTGCGGCCTTGAATGAAGGAGCTTGGGCTAGCAGGGCGTCGGCGCGTGCGATGGTAAGCGGCTGCGGGTTGTTAAATTCCTCCACGGGTGGCATGCTCGGTCCGGCTTCTTTTACCGGCGAAGCATGCCTGTGGAGGAGCGCTGACACCATCAGAGCAATCACAATCGTCGCCGCCACTGCTGCCCACGCCGCAAAAACCATCAGCCTCCGTCTGATCTTGACCTGCTCTTTCGCCATCAGCGGTTCTGGTTCTACCGGAGAAAACTGTTTCAGATATTTTTCAAATTGCTCGTCATCGCGGATCGGCACAGGGATTCTCCTTGGCGCACATTGATTCACGCAACCGGGCCAGCGCATAACGGTAGCGCGAGGCTGCTGTATTGGCACTGATATCTAAAAGGTCTGCGATTTGCGCAAACGTAAGCTCGCCCCAAATATGCAGTACCGTGACCTGCCGCTGGTCGTCCGGTAGCTCTGCCAGCGCGTGACGCAAGCTTGCTTCTTCAGCGTAGTCGCGTAACCGCGGCTCAAACCACGCGAGCTCTTCATTTGCCAGCTCAACATTCCGTCCGCGGACCCGCGCGTCATTCAGCGCGGCGTTGCGCACGCACGCGAACAGATATGCCTTCACATCATTTGCCTGCTGCAGACCCTCATCTTCCAGGAGCTTCAGGAACACCTGGTGGATCGCGTCTTGCGCGCGGCTTCGTTCGCCCGTAATCGCCTTGGCAAACAGCAGCAGCGCCGGGCCATGCTGGCGGTATAGTTGCTCGATCTCGGTAATGCTGGTGTTCCTGGACCGCAAGACCTTAGCCTCACCAATAAGACAAACCAGCCGGGCAGGTTCGTCTGTTTTTGCTCAAATTATTTTCTCAGCTAAGTCTGGCAGATTGAGCATTCGGGCACGACGAGGGGATAAAAAAGCCGTCGGGATAGAAGACAAGTTCAGGGTCCCCGACTTTAGTCGGGCCATTGGTGGCCATTTTGACTGAGGGTTTTAGACCCTGCAACCTTTTACGCTTTCAACTCCAGCGGCTTGGCTATCAGCGGAAGCCCGCGCAGCCTGATGCCGGTCGCGCTGAAGATTGCATTCGCCGTAGCCGGAGCGATCCCCATAATCGGCGTCTCTCCCGCGCCCGCAGGCGGAATATCCTTGCGGTCAACCAACTCTACCTCGATCTTCGGAAGGTCGCGGAAGCGAGGCACATGGTAATCCCTGAAGCGTCCATTCAACACCTTACCGTCAGCAAAATGTATTGCTTCAACCAGGGCCCCGCCAATCCCTTGCGTAATTGCGCCTTCAATCTGGTTCCGCAAGCCGTTGGGATTGACCACCGCGCCGCAGTCAAACGCCTGTGCAACGCGGACAATGCGCACCTGTCCGCGCGCCCGATCAATGGCGACCTCGGCGCACGTGGCAAAGTATCCGTTCTTCTCAAAACCGCCGCCCATGCCAAAGCCAAGTTCCGGCGTGGCTTTCTGCCTGCCCCAGCCAAAGCGCTGGGCTGCAGCTTCAAACACCGCTCGCAAGCGCGAATCGGTGATGTTCTTCAAACGAAATTGCAGAGGATCCACGCCAGTCAGTTGCGCCAGCTCATCCATGTGGCTCTCGCGCGCAAAGTGATTGGCCGTTGCCGCCAAGCCGCGGTACGATCCCTGCCGCAGCGGCGGGTTCTTTACCGGATGGAATTCAATTTTTTTGTTAGGCACGCTGTAAGGCGTGTCAATGGCCGCCGGACCAGAGTTGTAGTTATGAAATTCCCAGGCCACCAGTTTTCCATCAGCGGTAATGCCGCTCTTTACGTCAATCACGCCCGCCGGACGAAAATATGCCCACGTAAATTCCTCTTCGCGCGTCCACACCAGCTTTACCGGTTTGCCTGCGCCTTTGGCCAGCCGTGCGGCTTCCACCGCGCACTCACCAGTGTGTTTGCCACCGTAAGCTGAACCTGTGTCGGGCACAATCACGCGCACGTGGTCCTGAGAAATGTGGAAAGCTGAAGCCAGCTCTTCTTTCACTGCAAAAGGTCGTTGTGTTCCTGTCCACACCGTCAGCTTGCCATCCTGCCACTCCGCTACGGCTGCTCTAGGCTCTAAAGGCGCATGCTGGATATAAGACGCCGTATAAGTCTGAAATAATGTTTTGGCAGCGGAAGCCATGCCCGTTTCCACTGAACCAGCTGTGCTGCTGCCTCGTCCGCCAAATCTGCCGTGTTCTTCGTTGTCAGAGTTTTTACGCAGATAATCGAACAAAGCCGCATCATCAATTTGCGGAGTCGCTTGCGTCTGGACATCCAACAACGCCAGCGTCTTCTGCGCCAGCTCCGGCTCAGGCGCGGCCACGCCGATGAAATCCCCATCATGCACCACTGTCACATTAGGAACCTGCTCCGCCTTCTTGGTGTCAACGGAAATCACCTTGGAATTGAAGGCCGGTGGACGAAAAACTTTTCCATGCAGCATCCCAGGGCGGGTTATGTCAGACGTGTACTGATACGCGCCCGTGACAAACGCCTTGCCATCCACCTTGCTTGCGGAAGAACCAGCAATGTGCCACTGCTTAGGACTCTCCGGCTCAGGATCGCTTTCACTAATCTCCACCAGCTTTTTTCCATGCGTCAGCTCGCCGTAGGAGATGCTCTTGCCTGCCTTTGAGCTCACTACCATGCCGTCTTTGGCAAGCAGGGTTGCAGGATCCACGTTCCAATGTTTTGCCGCCATCTCCACCAGCAGTCCTCGCGCATTGGCTGCAACGCTGCGCAGGCGTGTTCCCATCTGCGGCGTGGTGCGGCTACCAAAAGTTCCCATATCAAACGGTGTGAGATCGGTATCGCCCATGACCAGCGTGATGGAAGCCATGGGCACGCGCAGTTCTTCCGCTACCTGCTGCGTCAGTGATGTACGTATGTTCTGCCCCATCTCCGCCTTGCCGGTGAAGACAGTGACTTTTCCGTCTTCGCCAATATGCAGCCATGAAGCCAGATCAGTGGCGGCATCTTCGCTATTGGTCGCTCTGCCTGATTCCTGCGTCAGACCGTTCTTTACGCAGATACCTACGATCAATCCTGAACCCAGCAACTTGAATAGGTCGCGCCGGCTGACCTCAAAGAGATGCCGCAACGGTTTCACGATCTGCTGTTCGAGCTCAAGCATCTTGGCTTCAGTAGATGACTCGAGGGCGGCTGCGTTCTTTGCCAAATCCGTCTTCATGCTTTGCCGCCTTTCTCCGCAACGCGATGGACAGCAGCCATGATCCGCTGATATGTCCCGCAACGGCAGATGTTGCCGTTCATGTACTCCAGAATGTCATCGTCAGAAGGCTTGGGTACCGCGGAAAGCAGCGCCTGAGCTGACATAATCATCCCTGAAGTGCAGTACCCGCACTGGAAGGCCTCTTCTTCCAGAAAAGCCTGCTGTATGGGCTGCAGACTGCCATTGCCTGACAGCCCTTCAATGGTAACGACCTTGCCTTTTACCTTGGTCGCCGGCAAGCGGCAGGAGCGTACCGCCTTGCCGTCAAGCATCACAGTGCAAGCGCCGCATTGGCCAACGCCGCAGCCAAATTTTGTGCCAGTCAGTCCCAGTTGATTACGCAGGACTGAGAGCAGCGGTTCGTCTTCCGTGGCTTCAACCTTGCGTTCACTTCCATTAATAAGCAGAGTAATCGTCGCCATGGTGTCCTTTTTGGCCGGGCATGAATAGCGTGAAAGATTAATGCAGGATAGTTCAGCCCCGGCAACTCTTTTATCCTAACTCTGCGCTGCCGATCATTGCACTTTTTAGGTACGCACAAGTGTGCTCAGCGGCGCTGAAAAGAAAGGACTACCAAGGTCAGAGGCAGGCTTGATTAGATTCGGTTGTCCGAAATACTTCTGCTATGCATGGGCCTCAGCCACCGGCAGCCAGATCTGAAAGCATGTATCGCCCGGCTTTGATGTTACCTGGATGCTACCTTTGTGCTTCCTCACGATACGCTGCACCGTATCCAGGCCAAGCCCTGTGCCCTGGCCCACTCCTTTAGTGGTGAAGAACGGCTCAAAGATGTGCGGCTGCACGTTTGCTGGAATTCCCGGGCCATTATCGCGAATCTCAATCACTACGCAGCCATCATCGCGATACGTACGGACTCGCAGCTCTCCCTTGCCGTCCATCGCATCAATTGCATTGTCGATAATGTTGGTCCACACCTGATTCAGTTCGCTGCCAAATGAATCCACCAGCAGCGGTACAGGCTGGTAATCACGCTCCACCTTCACGCCTTTTTTGAGCTTGTGGTTCAGGATGGTCAGCGTGGTCTCCAGGCTTTTTACAATATCCACGTTCTGCACCGGAGACTGGTCCATGAACGTGTATTCCTTGATCGCGCGAACGAGATCAGAGATGCGCGACGTGCTGCTCTCAATCTCAGTCAGCAGGCCCCAGATCTCCAGCGACGCAGAAATCCTCACCAGCGCGGCCCGCGCCGTTTGAGCATCGAGAGAATCGAAAAGTGATTCCAGCAGCTCCGGTTTGGCATTTTTGCGGGCCAGGTTTGCTGAGAGTTGCCACAGATCACTCTGTCCGTGGCTACGCAGCAACGCGTCTAGCTGATCTTCCAGTGCGCTTACGGTAAGCGCATCCGGCGGTGGCCCGTCCTGCTGGATGAGCGAGGCCTCCAATCTATCGATCTCAGCTTTCTGCGCGGGCATAAGCTCGCACGCGCCCAGCGTGTGCGCTGCTTCTTTGATCTGTTTTAGCAAGCCTCGCAGTTGGCTGGCAGCGCGCTTGGCCGCAGACGCCGGATTGTTTAACTCATGCGCCAGCCCCGCAGAAAGCTTGCCCAACCCAGCCAGCCGGTCTTTTTGCTGTTCCAGCCGGGTGGTTTCGCGGATCCTGTCGGACATTAACGCCACCAGCCGGCTGGCCAGCTCAGGCATTTTCTGTATGAGATCAGGAAACGATGCTGCGGGATAACGCAAAGCGCGGCTGGCGGTGACGGCTTTCGCCGTGAGCGGAAACTGTTTCATGCGTGAATAGGGCAATACGCCGGTAACGTCTCCTGGCTTGGCCGCGATTACTACCACTTCGCCGCCAAGCTCACCGCGCGCCTGCAACTGTCCTTCAAGGATCACGAACATCGCGTCCGCTGGATCTCCCTGGTGCAGGTACACGTCTTCAGGCTGCAGCGTCATCTCTTGCGAATGCTGAATGAACCAGTCGATCTGGTCTTCGGGCAGGCCTGCAAAAATTGGCAAGCGCAGCAGCTCTGATTTTTCCGCCATTGCTATACCTTGCTCAAGTATTGATGAATGAATTGGACAGCAACAGAACCTTCGCCCACGCCTGAAGCTACGCGCTTCACTGATCCGTGGCGCACGTCACCCACGGCAAAGATGCCGGGCACGTTGGTTTCCAGCAGGAACGGATCGCGTTCCAGTGTCCATCCTTTAGGGTGAGCGCCATCCCATAAAAGGTCTGGCCCGGTCAGGATAAAGCCGCGATCATCACGCTCAATCAGCTCTCCCAGCCAATCTGTGCGCGGCAACGCGCCGATAAAGATGAACATGGAGCTGGCCGGCACGCGCTCAACCTTGTTGGTATCTGAACACAAAACAGAAACCTCTTCCAGACGAGTGCCGCCATGAACTTCCGCCACGCTTGCGCGGGTCCAGATCTGAATGTTGGGTGTCTCCTTGATTTGGTCGATCAGGTACTGTGACATGGTGCTGGCGAGCGATTCACCACGCACAAGAATGACAACGCGCTCTGCATAGCGGGAAAAATTCATGGCCGCCTGGCCTGCGGAGTTCGCGCCGCCCACCACGTATACGATTTCGCCTTTGCATGCCAGCGCCTCTGTTGCGCCACCGCCGTAATAAACTCCCGCACCCTGCAACCGGTCCACTCCGGGCGCTTCCAGCTTCCGCCATTGCACGCCGGATGCAATCATCAACGCATGGCAGGAGACTTCACTTCCGTCAACCAGCTTGATGATGCGATACGAGCCTTCAGTGCGGACACTCACCACTTCCTGCGGCGCCAGAATTTCCACGCCGAACCGGAGTGCCTGCGCCACCGCGCGCCGCGCCAGATCGCCGCCACTTAGCCCGCTGGGAAATCCCAGGTAATTCTCAATGCGCGAGCTCATTCCCGCCTGGCCTCCGGGAGCTTCACGCTCAATGATCACTGTATGCAGACCTTCTGACGCGCCATAGACCGCTGCTGCCAATCCAGCAGGCCCGCCGCCCACGATTGCAAGATCGTAAAAATTGGTTTGTGCTCTGGTGCGCAAGCCAACTTTCTGAGCTACGTCCGCCGGCGCTCCTTCCAGCAGCTTGGTGCCATCAGGAAAAAGCACCACGGGAAGGTTGGCCGCCTCAGGTCCCAGCGCATCCAGCAGACGCTTGGTCTCTGGATCATTAGCGGAAAGCTCGGCATCAATCCACTGATAAGGCACATGGTTTCTCGCCAGAAAGTCGCGTAATTCGTAGCATCGCGGCGACCAGCGCGTACCCAACACGCGAATCCCTTCAAAAGCCGGTCTATAAGCTGCCAGCCAGTCATCGAGCAAATCATCCAATTGCGGGTAAAGATGCTCTTCCGGCGGGTCCCATGGCTTCAGGAAAAAATAATTGATGCTGGCTTCATTAATCGCGCTGATAGCGGCGTTGGTATCCGCATAGGCAGTCAGCAAAGCGCGCTTGGCATTGGGATAAATCTGCTGCGCTTCCTGCAAAAAGCCCACGCCATCCATTTTGGGCATGCGCTGGTCTGCCAGCAGCAATGCAACGCTGTCATTCCGTATCTTGAGCTGCTTCAGCAGGTCGAGCGCTGCGTGCGGAGAATCACTGGCCAGCACGCGATATTCGGCGCCGTAATGCGAACGAAGATCGCGCTCAATGGCTCGCAATACGTCCGAATCGTCATCGACGCTGAGTAAAATCGGTTTCGCCATGCTCGGTTAAGTTTACAGAAATTGTGAGTACAAGGAATGCAACAGGCCAGTTAGATGCCCGAAACCGTATTTGGTCGCAAGCTCGTATACCATTACTCATACTACTGTTAGAGAAGCCTGTGAATGTTCATTTGATTGATGGAACTTACGAACTCTTTCGGCACTTTTTTGCCGTGCCCAGCGCTCGCGATGCCAATGGCCGCGAAATAGGCGCAGTTCGCAGCGTGCTTTCGTCTGTGCTCTCGCTGCTGGAGAACGGCGCAACCCACGTTGGCGTTGCTACGGACCACGTGGTGGAGTCTTTCCGCAACGAACTTTATGCTGGATACAAAACCAGTGAAGGCGTGCCTGAGGAATTGCTTTCGCAGTTCCCTATTCTTGAAGAAGCGCTCATGGCGATGGGTGTAGTGGTTTGGCCGATGGTGGAGTTTGAGGCCGACGATGCGCTTGCTTCGGCGGCAGCCAAAGCCGCTCAGGACAATCGAGTGCAGCAGGTGCTGATTTGCACGCCAGACAAAGACCTGGCCCAGTGTGTTGCAGGCACAAAGGTGGTGCAATGGGACCGCATGCGCAACATCGTGCGCGACGAAGCTGGAGTGATCGCCAAATTCTGCATAGGCCCAAAATCAATTCCGGACTATCTGGCCGTGGTTGGTGACAGCGCGGATGGTTATCCGGGAATCGCCGGCGGGGCGCTAAGACCGCTGCTGCCGTCTTGTCTCAATACATCCATCTTGAGTCAATTCCCAAAGACTGGAAGGAGTGGGGTTCCATCCGCCGCGCACAGTCGCTTGCTGAAGCATTGTTCAGCGATTGGGAGAGCGCTCTGCTATTTCGCACCCTTGCTACGCTGCGGCTTGATGTTCCAGTCTTTAACAACGTTGACGATCTTCGCTGGCAAGGGCCGCACCCGGACTTTAGTGAATATGCACGCCGCATGAATGCAACCGGATTGTTTGATCGCGCCGCTCGATTGCAATCGCGCTAAAGCCAGTAGAGTAAGATGGGAAAGAGCTGTCTGCCTAACGCTTCATTTTTATGTTCTGCTGCTCACTGTTTTACCAATGCTGATCGGATGTACCAGATCAGTGATGGTGAATGCGGCCAGGATTGCAACGGGCAAAAACAGAGCATGCAAATTCCAGCGATCAAGCAGGCACACGCCGCAGAGTCCTCTGGCTAGAAACCCGAACCAGAGCGCAGCGGTGAGTGCAGCATCTTTAAAGTCTTCATGGTGAGCTGACAAGCGAAGAGCTTCACGAAAACGGTAATTTCCTGGGCCGCGCGTCTTGTCATAAAACCAGAACATATAGCGCGACCATGATTCGGCAAACTTGGCCAGCGTTCCGGTTACGTGTGTTGTGCGGACGCTTAGCGAACCCACGCGCGTAAGGGTTGCATTCTGCATGCCCATTGCGCCGCATGCCAATGCCAGGAGCAGGTAGAACCTATGTGGTGAGAGGCTTGACTGCACGCCTGCTCTGCCCATGAATCTTCCGCCTGCAATTACAAAGGCGATCAACAATAGCGCTTCCAGTCCAAGCGTAACAGCGGCGCTGGAAAGGACACCATGCCGGGCGCATGCCTCATGAATGCAAGCGCAGGCGATTAGGCCAACGACAAACATCAGCACTGCCCAGCCACGCGCCAGTGCTTCAATGTTGCCATGCCAGAGCAAACGGTAGGCAATCTCAACCGTATTGCCGCTCATATTCGCGCTCAGAATCCGATCAAGGACAATGAAGCCAACAATATCCACAAAGCCGGCAATCCACGTAAGCCCAATCGCGAGCCACGCTTTATGTGCGGAATCGAGGGGTTCATAGCCGCCATTCTGCATGATCTCTCCTCTAGGGAAGTAGATGCAGCGGAGCTGGATGAGGTAGAAGCCTATGGATTCAGCGGAAAGAGACAGTACAGCAGTTCACGCACATTAACGGAGCAGCAGCAACTGAACGGGCGACAGATCTTGTCGCTGCGACCCCTCGGAACATGCGCCATGGCGCGCACTTGCATCAATCTTCTGATGAAACGCGGAAGGAAGGTTTCCCAGTTTTTCTGCGTACGACAACGTTAGGCTGGACGATCCAGCACGCAAGGCCTCAAACTCTCATACACAAGGGCAGGACAATCAAATGAGAAAGTTAATCTACGCAATCAACATCACGCTGGATGGCTGCTGCGACCACACCAAAGGGATTGCCGATGAAGAGTTGCTTGAATACTATACGCGGCTCGTGCAAGAGGCTGACCTGTTCGTCTATGGGCGTAAAACGTATCAATTGATGGTTCCTTATTGGTCTGACATCGCAAAAAACCATTCTGAGACAAAGGCAGAGAACGAATTTGCTGACGCTTTTGTTTCCGCCAACAAAGTTGTTTTTTCACGAACATTGGACAGCGCTGAAGATAAAAATACGAGAATTGTTCGCACGGACCTGCGCGACGAAATACTTAAACTGAAACAAGAACCAGGCAAAAATATCTTAACCGGTGGCGTAAATATACCTTCACAACTGATTGAGCTTGGTCTGGTGGATGAATGTCGTTTTGTCATTCACCCAATCATTGCCGGAGAAGGAAGACGGTTGTTCGAGGACGTTAGCCTGCCGGAGCGATTGAAATTAAAACTTGTCGAATCAAAGATTTTCAAATCAGGGTGTGTTGCGCTTCGTTACTTGAAGCAGTAGGCCTGTGATCTCACCCGTGGAAGGAACCCGAATCATGCGAAAAATTAATGTGCTCGAATTTGTCTCTCTTGATGGTGTTATACAAGCCCCAGGCGGGCCAGAAGAAGATACCAGTGGTGGCTTCGCGTATGGCGGGTGGACAGGTCCGCATTCCGACCCCGTTCTTTCAACGGCCATAAAAAAGCAGATGAACTTGCCATTTGATTTGTTGATAGGAAGGAAAACCTTTGACATTTGGTCACGATACTGGCCGCAACATAACGACCTTTGGCCGGCTGTCAATACCGCGACCAAGTACGTCGCCTCGAATACTCTGACTTCCCACAAATGGCAGCCGACTGTGTTTTTAAACGGAGATATTGCGGAAAAAATCGCCAATATCAAGCAACAGGAAGGGCCGGATTTGCACGTTTATGGAAGCGCAAATCTCATTCAGACGCTCCTCAAACATGATCTGGTGGATGCGTTCTGGCTGAAGATATTTCCAATTACGTTGGGCAGTGGAAAGCGATTGTTTGCCGATGGCACGATTCCGGCGGCTTTCAAGGTGACGGAAAGCACAGTCACCTCGAAAGGCGTCATTCTCATCAATTACGAGCGTGCAGGCGCAGTCCCAACCGGAAGGGTATAACACGCAAAGTCGCAGATCAATCAGTAGTCTCTTCCAGTGATGGCCAACTAGTGACTCAGCGCACAGAAGCTGCCCACGCGGTCCCAGATGGTCTGCACCAGGTAATTGCGGGTCCCAAAAACGTGATTGGCATGCGATCCGTTGGGCGCGAGGAACGTTGTGCCGTAAACAAAGTTGCACAGGTCGGCGTTCTCTTGTCCGTTCTTGGTGAACCACGCGTTCAAATCGGGATCGGTGGCGGTTTCTGAGAGCTCGTGAATCAGGTCGTCGGCAACGGCATCCATGCCGATATCGCCATTCGGACTAGTGGTGTCGCCGAAGTTGGCTATGTTGCCCGAGCAGCTATTAAGCAGCGAGCCCACCGGCGGATCCGGCGCCACGGCGTACTTGATATCCTGACCTGCGACAATATTGCTGGAATGCGTGTGATACGCGCACCACACCGATTTTGGCAGCGACACATCCGGCGAAATGGTGAGAATGTAAATACCGTTGGCATCGCTGGGGAGGTGTCCATTGGCAATGGCGTTGTGAATGATGGTGGTATCAAAACTTCCTGATAAGCTCTTGCCCAGCGAATAGGCGTCATTGAAAGAATCTGTTGTGGGCGAGTAGTTCAGAATATTCGTAACAGCGCCGGTGCTGTCAGAATACTCAGTGTTCACGTTGAATGCCCCCGAGCCGCCCAGGTTCTGCAGGAAATTGTCCAGGATGGCGTGCTGCGTGGTAGTGAAGCTACCGTAATAAACCACATAAAGGTCCTTGGGAGCGACCATGACCGGGCCACCGTGATAAAGAATGACCGGCGTTTTGGTTGCTGCCGCCTTGATTTTCTTCTCTTTCTCAAAGGTCTGGCGATGACGATCAGGCTGGTTCTGCCCAGCCTGGTTCTGCCCAAAGGCGACTGCAACACAGCTCAAACTCAACAGGAAACATAGGAAATATTTCATTTTTTTCCTCCGTCGGGAACCTTCGCGGAACGCGTAATGTTACAAAAGTGGTAACGAGTATATCTCAAGATGAGCAGGGGTGGGTCTTAGCCGAACGGATTAAGGTGAGAGTAGAGCCCCGAGACATCGAATGCTGTGGGTTAGAATTTGCGCACTTCGCCGTGCGGTAACTGCAAAAAGATATGGTAGGCCCGAATGGACTCGAACCATCGACCTCTTCCGTGTCAAGGAAGCGCTCTAACCAACTGAGCTACGGGCCTACAAGAACGTCGTGGTGCACTTATTTTATCATCGCTCTTTGTAGAGCAGGCATCTGCGCCCAGGTTAAAGCCACCTATTCCGCATAAAATGCCGTGAAAAGCTTTTGATAGACTTGTTTTCGCCTGCATGAGTACGCTTTTGGTGATTGGTGACTCGGTTGTATGGGGCCAGGGACTGGCGGAAGAACACAAGACCGCCTGTATCGTGGCGCGTCATCTGGGCGCAACGGTGCACATGCTGGCTCATGCCGGGGCGAAGATCGGCATACGCGATTCTTACAGCGTCAACATGCCGTCGGGAGAAATTCCGTGCTTTTTCCCAACTATCCTTCAGCAGGTCAGGAGCTTTACCGGCGATGCTGCTGTGGTAAAGTGGGTGCTGATGAATGGCGGCATTAATGACGTCGAGATTCAGCGCGTCTTTAATCCTATGACCCCTCTCTATGAATTGGAGTTGCACACGCGCAATTACTGTGGGCGCGACCTGCTGACCGTGTTGCGCCTGGTAACAAAGCGCTTCAAGCGCGCGCAGGTAATTGTGCTGGGATATTATCCTGGCTTGAGCCATGAAAGCCGCGCTGAAGGCGTTGAGGCGCTTTATTCTCTGGTGCATGGCGTGCAGTTTGCTCCGGTCACTGAGCCGGCGATTTTTCGGAATGAAATTGTTGAGCACTGTCTGCGTTTCTGGAAGCTTTCCAACGGGCTGCTTCGCGGCGCGGTTGATCACGTAAATCGCGAGGCTGGACGGACGCGCGCTCTCTTTGTCGATTCCGGTATAACGGAAGTGAACGCCGCATATGCTCCGCAATCGTTGTTGTGGGAGCTTGATCTTCAACATGCTGAAAAAGCACCCGACGAAGTAGCGCAGGAGAGATGCGCCGCGTGTGAAGTGATAGGCGCTGGCCCGCTGCAAAAACGGCAATGCTTGCTCTCGTCCGCTGGACATCCGAATGTTGCCGGAGCAGCGCGCATGGCTGAACAATGCATTCAGGCTTTGGCGGCGGAGCCGGCGCATTCCCGGGTACTGGCCTAAACCTGTTGCTCCACGAAAACAACCAGATTTAGGATAGTGCCCATTCCCGCACAATCTGAGCTTGATCTCCTTTCTGCGTGATACCCTAAAAGGCAAATTCTTACCCGCTTTTGGCTGCTGGAACAGGGTAGAAGGCCCGCAAACACCATGAACTCCGGACAGTTGGTCCTGGTCACCTTGCAAAATCCGCGAGAGAAATTCTGGGGCGTGATTCTTTCGCTCACTCCCGCTGGCCTCAGCTTGCGCGGCGTGGACCTGCAATCTCTGGAAGACTTTACGCAAATGGTGAAATCCGGCGAACCCATCAGCGCCAACGTAGTTTTTTTCCCGATGCACCGCGTCCAGCGCGTGGAGGTTGACGCGCGTGCCGGCGAGCTCCCTTCGCTGGCCGATCAGTTTGCCTCCAAAACTGGCGTCAACGTACATAAATATTTTCAGGAGCCGCAGTAATGCTCCGCCAACTCCGCTCCGCTCCTAACCTGCTCACTCTCACACGGCTGATTTTTGTCCCCTTAGTGGTGGTGGCAATCCAGCAGCAAAAATATAAGGTAGCGCTGGTGATCTTTGTTGCCGCAGGAGTCACTGACGGGCTGGATGGCCTGCTGGCTCGCGTCCTGAAGCAAAAAACCACGCTGGGGCAATATCTTGATCCCATTGCCGACAAATTGCTGCTCAGCACCATGTTCCTCATGCTCGCCATCGCGCACATTATTCGCTGGCCGGTTACGATTATGGTTTTCAGCCGCGACATCATCATCCTGATTGTCTGTACTTTGCTCTACGCGACCGGGATCATGAAAATCTTTCGCCCTAGTTGGTTTGGCAAAGCCAATACCGTTGCGCAAATCGTTACCGTACCAATCGCCTTGATCTACCAGATTTACGGCTCGAACTTGTTCCGCCTGGGCAAGCGCTGGGCCGTCTGGATCACGGTGGCTCTCACCGTGATTTCCGGCGTGCATTACGTCCTGCGCCTGGCGTTTGATCTGCGCGGTTCCCACAAAGATGTTGAAAGCCACGGCGCCTGAGCGCACCCATTTAGGAACCTCCTTGTGAATACTCACCTCATCCGCACCGGCCTTTGGCGATGGCTTCAAGGCGCGGGCATGGAGCGCTTTGAGTTCCTCCGCGCCGGCGAAGAATGGATTTTTCGCGGCGCCATTCTTACCCAGTCCGGTGAAGCAGCGGCAGAAGCCAGATACGAGCTTGCCTGCGATCATTTATTCCACACCCGCCGCGCAACTGTTTCACTTCGCACAGCCGCCACTGAACAAACGCTTGAGATTACCGCCGAGCACGGCCGCTGGTTCGCAAATGGCCAGGAAGTTCCCTCTGTAAGCGGCGCCATCGATATCGACTTGAGCTGGAGCCCTTCCACTAACACTCTGCCCATCCGCCGCCTGAACCTCGCGCCCGGCCATTCAAGCGGTGAGATCATCGCTGCCTGGGTGCGCTTCCCTGAACTCACTCTGCAGCCGCTGGCTCAGGAATATCTTCGTATCTCCCAAGATCGCTATCGTTACTCCAGTCGTGGCGGAAGTTTCACGGCTGAATTGCTGGTTGATAGTGACGGCCTGGTTATGGATTACGGCAACTTCTGGCAGCGTGTGCAAAATATCTGAACAAATTCTTGTGCAAGCTGCGGCTATAAATGGGTTTGATGGCTCCTATCATTCGTTTTGATTGGCGATGAACGTTCCGGCGCGATATGCTAACCGTTTGATTGCCGATTCGGTGATCACCTCTAAGCCCAAAATTCAATCATCTTGCTGAAGGAGCTTCATGGCAAACGAACTGCGCAGTTTCCTGGCCCTGTCGTATGACGAACTGGAACAACTGAACCTGCAGGCAAAAGAGCAGCGCAAGAACCGCGTGGCTGCGCACAAAATCCAGGAAGATCGGATCAAGTACCTGACTGACGAAAAGCGCATTAAGGCTGTCACCGTCCTGTTCAGTGACCTTGAAGGCCGTCTGCACATGCTTGACTATGACAAAAAGTTCCTCATCAAAAGCTGGGACAATCTTACTTTTGATGGCTCGTCCATCCGCGGCTTTACTGCACAGCGTGAAAGCGATCTGCGCCTGGGCATGGATTGGAGCGCCTTTTACTGGGCTCCCGCAGATATTTTTGGCCCCGGCAAAGTTCTGGTCTTCGGCGATGTGATCGACAAAGGCGGTGAGCCGTACGGCGCAGATATCCGCGGGCTGCTCAAAAAGTTTGCCGATGATTTGCACAAAAAAGAAGGCTACACGCTCAACGCCGCCAACGAGATTGAGGGCTTCCTGTTTCAAGGCGCAGACGCGGAGCGCCGTTACCATGAGACCAACAAGTTCGACTACGTAAACACCGGCGGCTATTACCATTCGCTGCCCGGCGATCCGTTGCGCTCGTTCATTGACACCGTGGCTGAAGTGCAGCGCTCCATGGGCTTCCAGAATGAGAAAGACCATCCGGAGGTCGCGCCTTCACAATTTGAAATCAATTACGGCTATGGAGAAGTGGTGGCTGCGGCCGACCAGATCCAGCTTTATAAGCTCATCTGCCGCCAGGTAGCCAATAAGATGGGCTTCACGGCCAGCTTCCTGCCCAAGCCAGTGGTGGGCGTGAACGGCAGCGGCATGCATACCAACGTCTCCATCAGCAAAGGCGGCAAAAACCTTTTCTGGGACCCCAAGGGTGAAGAAAAACTCAGCCAGACTGGCTGGGAGTTTGTTGACCGCATCCTCACGCACGGCAATGACATCTGCCTGCTGCTCAATCCCAGCGTGAATGCGTATCGCCGGCTCGATCCGCATTTTGAAGCGCCTAACCAGATCAAGGCTTCTGCAACAGACCGTGGTTCCATGATCCGTATTCCCATTGGCAATGAGAAGAGCATGCGCGTTGAGGTGCGCTCCGTTGCCCCGGACGCCAACGCTTACCTGGTGATGTATTCCGTTTTCAAAACCGGCATCCAGGGTGATACCGCCAAGATCAAGAACCTGCGCCAGGCAGAACGCTACCTGCCAGATAACATCCACACGGCCATTGAGAACTTCCGCAAAGCTGAGTGGACAACACGGCTCTTTGGTGAAGACGTAAAAAGCCGCTACGCCGATCTGAAGCAGGCCTCAGCCGATCGCTGCCCGCGCCTGCTGGGTACGTTCGTGAAGTCGCCTGAAGTCCAGTACCATCACGATGTTTACAACCAGTTCTTGTGGAACCTGTTCTAGGTTTTGGTTTGTCCCGAACGAAGTGAGGGAACCCTATGCGTTTAGGTTCCCTCTCGTTCCTGAAAAATTGGCCTTCTTAGTTAGGCGCTCATCATCCCCAGGCGAGCCTCAAGCCCGATAGGCAGCTTCAACCCCGCTCAAGCGAGCCGGGGCCCCCGCCTCGCGCGATTTTCGCGTGGTGGGGTGGGAGCCGTGCGATCGGCTCAGTACCAGATTTTCAAAGAACGTTCTTTCTAGCTGCCTGAGCAGCTCTTCCAATTGTCAATTTTGGCAATTCCGGCGATTTTGGCAATCCGCCAAAATATCAAAATTTATCTTCTAGTTACTACCCCCTCCCCCTCCCCATATATCCCAGTGATCCCAGTTTGGCGTAGGTTTGACCCAAGACCGCAATCCCAGCCAGTTCGGCCTTCCTGCGCTCGTATCCAGCATCCAAATTTACCACTTTGTTAATAGGATTGCTGATGCAGCCTAGCGCTATTTAAGGCAAAAGTAAAGCGAAAAAATTGGTTTATCATCTATCACTTGCGAGGCAGGAATTTGGCAGTGACTACTCCGCAGTCTGCTCCTTGATATCTGTATTGATCCGCTTCAACAGTTAGGCCAGTTGCCCCGGCTCTAACGCCCTGAGCCGAAAAGGGCAATCAATCCGTCTGCGATCGATCCGCGCCAGCAAAGATAATCGTGTCCTCCGTCATATTCGGAGTAGGTTACCGGATAGCCCTTGAGCTTCAGGATATCCCGCAGATTGCGGTTCGTTGGCAGCTGCTTCTCCAGGCCCTCGTATCGTCCTACCTCAATATAAAAACGCAGCGGGAGTTTCGGGCTCTGCAAATATTGCTGCATCACCCATCCCGAGTTGCCGAGGTAGAGAGCGCCACCCAACTCTTCCCAGCCGGGAATGTACCAGTAAGATCCTGAGAGCGAGAGGATATTGCCGAAGGCTTCCGGATGCATGAGTCCCGCGCACGCCGAGGCCAGGCCGCCTAAGCTCGATCCTCCAACCACCACGTGCTTAGGATCAGCAGTGACCCGATAGCTGCTCCTTATCTTCGGAAGCAGTTCTTTGGAGAGAAAATCAGCGAAATTTTGCGAGCAAGATAGATCGCGAGCCCGCTGTGAACCAGCGTTTACCAAGACCAGAACTGTTGGAGGAATTTTCCTTTGCGCAACCAAATTGTCGAGTATCGTCGGAGTAGGCACTAAGTTGTTCACGCCGTTGCCCCAGACTTCCCCGTCAAAAAGCAACAAAAGATTATAGGGTTGGTCTTTCGCGCTGTACCCAGCCTGTGTGTACACAGCGTAATCGCGTTCTTCGTTCAGGATCGTGCTCTTAATCTTGAGCTTGGACAGTTTCCCATGAGGCACTCCAGCCTGTTCTTTGATATAGGGTTCCATCGGCGCGTTCGGAAGTTCGAAGTAAGAACCCTGATCGAAAGCATTCTGATTCAAAGGATCGGGCGCGGTCGCGCTGAAATGCTCAGTGGGTCCATTGAAAAAACCCTCGACCCTAAACGCATAAGTGCCGCGTGAGTCAGCGGGCATAAGCTCGGACAAATACCAGACATCCGTATCCGCCAGTCGTGTGAGAGGAGCCGGGCGCTCATGAGGCAGACCGCCGGCCAACGCAACCTCCTCCTGAGCCGAGTTGCTACGCCAGAGAAACGTCACGAGAAGCATTGGCCGATCACCCTGTTTCGGCTGCGATTTTATTTCTTCCACCAGCGGCGCTTTACCCTCAACACTCTTCCAGAAGGCGGCTAGAGCCTCTTTCTTGCCGGCGTTCCAGTCCTCGAGCAGCGCCTGCAAACGCGGGCTTTGAGGAGGAACGCTGGCCGGGGTGAGAGAGCCGTTGATGTCTCTCAGATGGACAATTTTCCTCAGTTTCCAGCCTTGGGGCGTTGGAGTCCATGTCTCACGCATGAGCTGGTCAGTGAAGGAAGTTGGCTTGGTGTCCGGTGAGCCGGCATAGAAGAAGACCTCACGGACTGTGGCTGTTACGTCGCCACCCTGATCTTGCAAGTCCTTAATATCGACCCGCGGGTCTCCGATTGTTTTTGCAACCGACAGCAGCTCCTTAAGACCTTCCGCCTCTCCTGCATAATCGAGCACGACTCCACCCGTCAGACGCTCGGTGTAATCCGAAGTGAAGAGCTTCATGGCGCCATCTACGTCCCTCTGCCGGATAGCGGCGTAGTAAGCGTCGTATGCCGACCGGATTTCCTTCTCCCTGTCCTTAGTTTGTGCGTGAAGATCCGCGGTTATACTCAAAACCAAGCACACGATTGCAAGACGCATCAACATGATTCTTCTCCAAGACTGCCATGGACCGCTCCGGCCCGGGCTCGATGTTGTGACGCGAGCCATGGAACAATAGAATTCTGCAATAGGCTGAGAACGATCAGCACCAATTTTCTTGCGTTAGCTTTCAAAGACAACTTGGCACAACGTGCCTACTTTCTCGACCCGAAAAGGCGCACATCAAAAAAGTTGAACTCCTAACCATTAGGGATATTCGGTAGTGTTTCAGGTTGGCTATGCGCTTTCAATCTTGTCATGCTAAGCGCAAGTCGAAGCATCCCGAGAATGTGTAAATGGACCATGCCATTTCAGGGAGTTCTCTCGATGCCTCTTCTGTTTCTAAAATTTAATCTTTGGTTGCAGAGAAAAGCGAGCGTTTCGGTAGAATCCCTGACGCGACATAGGTGGTAGTAGCGATCCCTCGTTTCGCTTCGGGATTGCAGAAACAGATCACGTGGCATCATCCCACAGATAAGGCTACGCAGTCCCCTAAGCCACCACTTCCGCTTGCTGCTTGAGTTTTTCTGCCTGGAAGTGCGTAACCAAGCCATCGATGATCGGCTGGAGTTTGCCGTCCATAACATCAGAGAGTTGGTGCAGTGTTAATCCGATGCGATGGTCGGTAACACGGTTCTGCGGGAAGTTGTAAGTGCGGATCTTCTCGCTGCGGTCGCCGCTGCCTACCTGGGCTTTGCGTTCTTTAGCCAGCGCCTGCTGCTGCTTTTCCAACTCCATCTCATAGAGACGGGCGCGTAGCACGCGCATGCCTTTTTCGCGGTTCTTGATCTGCGATTTTTCATCCTGGCAGCTCACCACGGTGTTGGTTGGCAGGTGCGTGATGCGCACAGCAGAATACGTAGTGTTCACAGATTGCCCGCCGGGGCCGGAAGAGCAGAAGGTATCAATGCGCAGGTCTTTGGCTTCAATTTTCACGTCAACATCTTCAGCTTCCGGCAGCACAGCCACAGTAACGGCAGAGGTATGAACGCGGCCCTGCTGTTCCGTGGCCGGCACGCGCTGCACGCGATGCACGCCGCTCTCATACTTCATGCGTGAATAGACGCCCTTGCCTTCAATAATGGCAATCACTTCCTTCAGCCCGCCCACGCCGGATTCAGAAGTTGAAAGCACCTCCACCTTCCAGCGATGGGCCTCAGCATAGCGACTGTACATGCGGAAAATCTCGGCGGCAAAGAGCGTGGCTTCGTCGCCGCCGGTGCCGGCGCGAATCTCAACCACCACGTTCTTTTCATCATTGGGATCTTTGGGCACCAGCAAAATCTTCAGGTCATTTTCCACCTGGACTAAGCGCTCATCCAGCCGGGTCAGCTCTTCCTGAGCGTAGGCGCGCAGCTCAGCATCAGACTCATCGGCCACCATGGCCTTGCTCTCTTCAATGCCGCGTTGCAGGTCTTTATATTCGCGATACTTTTCCACGATCTCAGAAAGGTCGCTGTGCGCCTTGGCAGTCTTCTGGTACTTTTGCGAGTCACCGATCACCTCTGGCGAAGAGAGCGCCTGGGTCAGCTCGTCGTATTTGGCTTCGATTTGGTTCAATCTTTCAAACATTGCAATACCTATATTCTAGCCTGCTCTCATGCTGCGGCAGAGGCTGTTGGCTGCGTTCTGTGGACAAACTTGAGCCACGCCGTAGCGCACTGGCGCGCATTTTCGATCAGCGGCATGTGGCCGGAGCCGGGCAGCAGCAGAACTTCAGAGTTCTTGATGCCCCGGCGGAAAACTTCAGCGCAGGAAACGTGAAGGACCCGGTCCTGCTCGCCCCAGATAATCAGCGCCGGCGCCTTGATCTGCGAAAGCCTTGCTTCCAGCGGCGGATCGTTCTTCTGCGTCTCCCAAAAGATTTTGGCCGACTTGGCTGAACCGGCAATGGCCCGGTTCGCCGCCTGGCGAAGAACTGATTTTGGGATATATGGACGCTTGCCAAACACTTTGTCCAAAAGACGTTCAAATTCCGGGAGCGAGGACGCCACCAGCCAGTTATCACCCTTGGCCACATCGCGAAACAGCTCGCTTGGCTCCGGCTCAGCCACGCCATGCGGCGCTATCAGGCCCAGGGTGATTACCTCGTCAGGATATTGGGCCGCATAAGCCGAGCAGATGAATCCACCCATGGAGTGCCCAACCAGATGCACGCGCCCCAGGCCAAGCGTGGTGATGAACTCGCGCAAGCGTTGTACCTGCTTTGGATATCCATACGACTCAGCTTCAATCCGCGTGGATTCACCCCAGCCGGGCATATCAGGCGCGATCACGCGATACTGTTTCGTGAGGCGTCCGGCAAAACGGTTCCAGCTATCGCGAGAAGAGCCAAAGCCATGGGCCAGGATTACGGTCTCACCCTTGCCGCCTTCGGAATAGACCACGCGATGATCGCCAATCTGCAGCGAACGCCTGCGAAAGCCTGCGTTCAGGCGCTCAAGCGTGATCAACATTGTGGCGAGATTTGGCAAAGCGATTCCTCCTTCACTGGACGACTAAATGAAATTGAAGGCAAGAATTCGCGGGGGGACCGCCTACGCAATCACCAGTTCGCCACCATTCTTCTTTTCCAGTTCCATAGCCAGGTCAAGCGCTTTAATGGCGCACTCCACCTGCTCGTCCGTTGGAGGCTGGGTGGTAATGCGCTGGAGCCACAGTCCGGGCTTGGTGAGCAGGGCAAAGAATGATTTGCCATGCTTGGCGGAGAAACGAATCATCTCATAAGAAACTGAGGCGATAATCGGCAGGAAAGCCACGCGCAGGGCAAACTTGGCCCAAAATCCCTGGACCGGGAATGCGGCATAGACGAAGATCGAGATCAGCATGATCGTCATCAGGAAGCTGGTGCCGCAGCGCGGATGGAAAGTGGAGTACTTCTGCGCTTCAGTAATCGAAGGCATGCCGTTATTTTCAAAAGCGAATACAGTCTTGTGCTCAGCGCCGTGGTAGCGATAGACGCGCTTGATATCGCCCCAAAGCGAAATTCCCCAGATAAAGAGCAGGAAGAGCAAGATACGGATCAGGCCATCGACCAGGGTAAAAAGAAAATTGTTGTGCAGCGCCGCCCAGCGGGCCTTCAATCCCGTGGCGGCAGCCAGCGGAACAAATTTATACATGAAGATAAAGAAGCCAATGGAGACCACCATGCTGCCGACGATGGCCCAGGTGCCGAGTTCCGGCTTTTTCCCGCCTTCTTCCTTGGCAACTTCGTCCAATCCCACGTTCAGGGAGAACTTTGAGGCCACAAAGCCCAGGCGCATGGCCTGGCCAAGCGTTGCCAGCCCACGGACAAAGGGCCAGCCCAGCCACTTGCGCTTCTCTGAAGGGCGGAGCAGCGTCTCGCTGTGCGTGGTGATCTCGCCGCTGGATTTGCGTATGGCGATGCCCCAGGCGTGCGGTGAGCGCATCATTACGCCCTCCATCACGGCCTGCCCGCCGACAAGGGTTTCTTCTCCGCTCTCCAGAGCGGGCAGCAGCTGCAGAGCAGCCATAAAACGCAGAAATTGACGCCAATATCTCATGGGATTATTAGATGATCGAGAGCCGAAGAAAGCTTTAGCGTGATCGCCACGGCTGCAAACGGCTGCCAAACCAGTATTTTACGGGATTCCACTGGAAAAAGGAACGGCATTTCAGGTATCGAAAGGGAACTTGTTGACCTGCAATACAATCGAGATATGAATTCGGCGATCCAGACCGCTGGGGTGCTGAGCTTTGAAGAAGCGTATGGAGTAGTACGGGCATATTGTCAGCGAATTCTTCAGCGGCAGGAGACTCAGGCGGAAGAAGTGCCATTGCTTGGATCCCTGGGCCGAGTCTTGGTCGAGCCAGTTGTCGCCGATCGCGATTTTCCTCCTTTTCCCCGTTCCACGCGCGATGGTTATGCCGTGAGAGCAGCCGACCTGAACCAGAATGGATCAGCCTTGCTGCGGGTCGTGGGACAGGTGAAAGCCGGAGACAGCTATGACCTGCCTGTAGCTTCAGGCGAAGCGGTAGAGATCATGACCGGCGCGGCCATCCCACAGGGCGCAGATGCGGTGGTGATGGTGGAATACACCACGCGTAAAAGCCCTTCAGAAGCTGGCGTCGACGAACGTGATGGAGCGCAGCAAGAAGAGACTCCAGCAAAAGCCTCCGTTGATGGCGACGATGATGTTTTAGAAGCTTTGCGCGATCCCTTGCACGATCCCTTTTGCGATCCAAAGAGCGCCAAGGAAAGCCCAGCAGGAACCGCAGAAGATTTAGTAGAGATCCGGCGCACAGCAGTGGCGGGAGAAAACATTGTTCCTGCCGGAGCGGAAGCCAAAGCCGGACAGGAACTGCTGTCCAAAGGAACCAGGCTAGGGTCGGCTCAGATTGCCCTGGCTGCTGCGGCAGGAAAGGCGCGAGTCAAGGTATTCGCCAAACCGCGCGTAGCCATTCTCTCTACCGGTGACGAGTTGGTGGACGTGGCGGAAAAGCCGGGCCCAAGCCAGATTCGCAACAGCAATAGTTACTCTCTGGCTGCGCTGGTGGCGGCCAACGGAGGAGAACCCGTACAGTTGCCAATCGCCCCCGATGAGGAAGGCAGGCTGACCGAGCTGGTCCAGGAAGGGCTAAAGGCCGATCTGCTTTTGCTCTCCGGCGGCGTCTCCATGGGGAAATTTGATCTGGTGGAGAAGGTACTCAAAGAGCAGGGTGCGGAGTTCTTCTTTACTGGCGCTATGATCCAGCCGGGCAAACCAGTGGTATTTGGGGCGCGCGGTGAAACGCCCTTCTTTGGATTGCCCGGCAATCCTGTCTCAGTAATGGTAACTTTTGAGCTCTTCGCCCGGCAGATTGTGGAAGCGCTGAGCGGGGTTGAGCCGCAGCGACTGAAATCGGCCCAGGCTCGCCTGAAAAAGGAATTTAAAACCAAAACAGGGCTAACCAGATTTTTGCCTGCCGCGCTTGCGGGTGGATTAGAAGATTCTGAGGTTGATATCGTGCCGTGGCAGGGTTCAGGCGATATGCTGGCCGTGGCGCGGGCAAACTGCTATCTTGTGGTGCCCCCAGATCGGGAAAAGCTGGCTCGGGGTGAAATGGTGACGGTGGTCTTTTTCTAACATCCCGAACCGGCGTTACCGGGGCCCCCGACGCGCGCGGTTTTTGCGCGTGGCGGGGTGGCTGAGCGGGTGAGGGATCCCTATTGCCGCGATAAGTAAAAGGTTTACGAGCAGCAAAACAGTTGTTTTCATTCATAATCATTTGGGGAATTAAGACTTAGTGGTCCTAAAAAATAGTCGTAGTCATAGGACCCATCGCTTCGCTCCGGATGTTAGAAAAAATATGCCAAAGAAGCCGCCCAAAACCCTTTCTCATTACGACTCCACTGGCCAGGCCAAGATGGTGGACGTCTCAGAAAAGCCGGCTACCCGCCGTGAGGCAGAGGCCTCAGCATTTGTGGAGATGTCAGCCGAAGTGCTGCGCGCTTTGCCGCAGAATCCAAAGGGAAATCCGTTGGAAGTGGCCAGATTTGCTGGGATTTCCGCCGCTAAACGGACAAGCGAGCTAATACCAATGTGCCATCCGCTGCCCCTGAGTTTCATTGATGTGACCACTGAGGTATGCGAAAATGGCGTGCAGGTCTATTCCAGAGCTGCCACAACCGCCCAGACCGGGGTGGAAATGGAGGCGCTCATGGCAGCAACCGTCGCCGCCTTGACGGTTTATGACATGTGTAAGGCGCTCGATAAGAGCATCACCATTCGCGAAATCGTTTTGCTGCGAAAATCAGGCGGAAAGAGCGGAGAATTCCGGCGCACCAACACCAGGTGATCGCTTCAGGAAAACAAGTTTCATGCCAAGCAACATCAAGGTCCTGCTGGTCGATGACAATCCCATGATCCTGGAGATGCTGCGGCAGGCCCTTGCCCACTTTTCTACTGTCCAGACCATGCAAGACGCGGCCGACGCGCTGCTCAAGGCGATTGAAGACAAACCAGATCTGATCATCGCTGACTATGCCATGAACGGCATGGATGGCCGCCAGCTTCTGCAAAAGATCAAGAGCCGCAACGCCAGCGCGGGCATTCCCGTAATGCTCATGGCCAGCAAAACCGATATCAATGAAAAACTTAAAGCCATTCAGGACACAGTGGAAGACTTTATTGAGAAGCCGTTTTTTTTGAAGGAAGCCGCGGCCAGGATCAAGAAGGTTGTGGACAAAATCTCGCTGGAAAAAATGGCCAAGGAAGCTCCGGGAGAGTCTGTGCTGCGCGGCAGCCTGGCGCAGATGAACGTGCTTGACCTGCTGCAATCTCTGGATATGGGACGCAAGACCTGCGCGCTTACTCTGGCCAATAACGGCGATAAGTGCAAGATGTTCTTTACCGATGGCCAGATTAACCACGCGCTTTACGGCGATCTAAAGGGCGATCCCGCCGTTTACAAGGTGCTCACCTGGACTGCCGGCAGCTTTGAGATTGATTTTGCCGGCGCCAGCAATGAACAATCCACCACGCAATCCACGCAAGGTCTGCTGCTGGAAGGCCTGCGGCTGCTGGATGAATCCAATCGCGATACCGAAGAAAACGTCCTGGAAGCCTAGTATCTTAGGATCTAAAGAACGAAGCTTGAAATAAGAGAACTCCAGCCGTGAATCCGCCAACAATAAAAACCGCTTCTGTGCTGACCATCAGCGATTCTTCCTCAATCGGGCAGCGCAAAGACCTTTCTGGGCCGGCGGTAGTGCGCGAGTTGGAAGCTGCGGGCTTCAAGGTGCTGCACAGCTCCGTTTTGCCGGATGAAAAAGATTCCATCTCTGCCCGGCTGCTGGAGTGCAGTGAGATTACTCGTCTGGTGATCACAACAGGTGGAACCGGGATTGCTCCCAGAGACGTTACCCCTGAAGCCACCTTGGCCGTGATTGAACGAAGGATTGTAGGGATTGAA
>DASTCT010000062.1:0-1152 GCA_035710845.1 Candidatus Angelobacter sp. | reverse complement strand
GGCTTTTGCTGCCCTACCTTGCCGGTGGCTTCGGTGTCATTTTCCGGTTTTTTCTTACGGCGCTTCATGCGCTCGCGCATCCAGTTGCGCATGCATCGTGTGTAACACAACAAAGTAAGCACTTGCAAGCAAAGGAGCTTTTCCGGCCAAGGAATCGGACCCCAAAACACGATGGTTGCGTTCAATCGGTCAGGATGACCATGGGGATTAGCGGCGGACGGTCGCCGGAAAGCGGGGGCAGGTGGTCGATCCAGCCGTGGAGGAACCAAAATCGTTAACGGATGCTTATTCTTTCCACATTCTTCTGTTGCGCGGATGGTGCAACTTGCTATAATGACGCACCGCAATCAGGCCAGGCAATCACCCTTACTCCAGGCAGGCAAAAGTCCCTGCAGATGGCATGGATTGGTTTCGGACCAGAAGCAGTTAGAAGGCATTTTGGCGTCGCCTTTTTCAGATCGGACTTCAAGGCTCGATCGTTCCTGCCCAAGCCCGGATGTTGAAGGAACCCAAGAGAGCATTCACCCGTAGTTTGAAAGACCAAAAGACAACGCAGAAGTGAATTGTAGGGACACAAGGAACCAAGGCCAGAAAAGCTGTGTAGGGACAGAAGTTCAGGAGCAAGCTCGGCGATCAAGCGGGATTCAACGGCTTAGCGCAGAGAGATTGAGATATACCTGAGGCACCGGCAAGGAGAATGGCGGCACGGTTACCGGAACCAACGCTGCCGGCGGCCAGGCGTCTCAGGCAGGGATACCCATCGAGCAAAATTTAGCGGCAGCTGACGCTCTAACCGGGCGGCATCCCAGACACCAACGGGACCGCGGAGATGCGGCCGGCTGGCAAGACCAAAGCAGGAAAAACTTAGCAACAAGCGTTTGGACCAACCAAGCAACATTTAAAACGAGAAGGCCGTGGAGCTTGCGATCCGCGGCCTTGTCGTTTGTGCATCCAGGTACTTGTCGCCGACCGATTATGTTGTTCACGATGCCCCTCAGCCAATTCCCTCCCGCGTTTGCTTGTCCCTGACCTCCTCTGCTAACCTGATTAGTTTCAACCGCGTATCGGGGTCCTTCATTCGCGGTTCCTGCATCAAACGAGGGTTCTACGTTCTGGAGTTTCTGGAGGAGATTCAAAGCAATGGCAATTAAA
>DASTCT010000061.1:0-26263 GCA_035710845.1 Candidatus Angelobacter sp. | reverse complement strand
TCCCAAGGGACTTCATCCTCCACGCGGCGTTGCTGCGTCAGGGTTTCCCCCATTGCGCAAAATTCCCCACTGCTGCCTCCCGTAGGAGTCTGGACCGTGTTTCAGTTCCAGTGTGTCCGTGCGCCCTCTCAGGCCGGATACTGATCTTTGCCTTGGTGGGCCGTTACCTCACCAACTAGCTAATCAGCCGCGACCCCCTCCTTCAGCGGATTACTCCTTTGATCATCAGAAATTTACACCCGATGATGTTATGCGGTATTAGCCCCGGTTTCCCGGAGTTATCCCCCACTTTAGGGTAGGTTAGTCACGTGTTACTCACCCGGTCGCCACTTTACTCATGGATTGCTCCACTTTCTCGTTCGACTTGCATGTGTTAGGCACGCCGCCAGCGTTGATTCTGAGCCAGGATCAAACTCTCGTTTGAAACCTGTTCACAGGACCCCTTCGTGTCACCTAAAGACACGCCGAATCCTGTCGCCCTCAGAGACGGGTAGTCATCTGAAGGCTTGCTACGCGATTAATAAGACATCCCCTAAAGGACATCCGGAATTCATCGCGCAGCCCTGATTTTGTGAGAATAACTCGGGCCATAACCCTCGTTTCATCTCACGACTGGCACGTTCAACCATTTTGTCAAAGACCCAATCAGCTCTCCGCCTGAGCGGCGCCTTTCAGGTACCCCAGCCAACGCCAGGGCTCCTCGAAACTTGCTGTCTCGCCGGTTCGCGCCTTGCGGCCCAAACCTCCAGAGACGAACCTTTCAAAATTATCGCGATATGCCGCGTCTTGTCAACGCGTTTTATGTGGATATTCGGGACGAATCTCGTTTATCACCCCGCACTTAACAAGTAGCCGTTAGCAATTAGCCTTTGTTTCTCAACTTTTGGCATTCTCTGGCCAGCCGAAAACCCCTTCAGGGGGTTTCGCTTTGGCTAATGCCAATTACTATTTGCTAATTGCTGCTCGTCGCAGCACAATCGCTGCCTCCTCCAAAAGGAGGCAAAATCCTATTGATTAAAGATCAATTAAGGCTTATTCAACCCTTCAGGAATCTCAAGTTCCCGAATACAGCCTCGCGGGATTTACCTTGGAGGCGATTTGAAGCCGATCACTCGGCTTTTAGGTGGCTTGTTACTTAGATGACCAGGCTTCACAAAGGATTCAAACTTTCGACTCCCTTTTGCCCCGGCCTCTCCGCCGTCCATTGACGGCGCTTCTGCCACGTCTCGTACGTCCTTCATTGTTATATCAGGGCAACCATTTTTGCGCAAGCCCATGCGGAATTATTTTGAACCGATTTCGCCGCGGCTGAGCCGCGAAGGCGAATCTCAAGCCTGCTTTTTCAAGGGATGCGGTTCATCACTGCATTTTGGCTGATTTCCGTATTTGCTGTAGCTGATTGCCTGCGGTGAGCGCTGGATGTTTTGCATTTTAATTTGGATTTTGTGGCAATCTTCCTATTCCTGGCAGTTCCTCACAGGACACAAGTGTTGGCGACGATTATTTCTGCGGAATTGCCCTACACTCCCAAAACAAATACAAGGATCGCGGCCCAATACATGGAACCTGCGCCCAGCAGCAGCCACCCAGCAAACTTTTGCTGCAAAAACCATTGAAATCTGCAGCCCTGCAAGAAAATGGTGCTTGCTAGCAATGCATGCACAATCAGAAGCCGTTTGCCAAATCCGCTCGCGGTAACGGGCGGCTCCGTTATCAGAGGATGTGGCCCGGCCAGCCACACGGCAATGGCGATCAACGGCAGCGCCAATCCGGAATATTTTAAGATCTGCGCCAGAGGGCTGTGGGCTTTTGCATCCATTTTTTCTCCTCGTTCTTTTCTCCTCAACTTAGTTGTCATCCGCCGCATTTCGGCGGCGGATGACAACTTCCTATACTCTACTGCTTAATTTGCACGTTGCCGCCTGTCATTGCTCCGGAAACAGTGAAGCCGGTCGACGTGGTTATGGTCACCGCCTGGTTCAG
Source organism: Candidatus Angelobacter sp. (assembly GCA_035710845.1). Taxonomy (GTDB): domain Bacteria; phylum Acidobacteriota; class Terriglobia; order Terriglobales; family Acidobacteriaceae; genus Angelobacter. The sequence continues at coordinate 24,280 of DASTCT010000061.1, read as the reverse complement.
GGCGTCGCCCACCACCAGGAAAGTCTGGTTTGAGCCGTCGTTGGCCACGAAGCTCCCATTGATATTGAACTGATTGCCCAGCAGCGTAGCCGAGCTGACCGTGCCTGCCGGTATTGAGAATCCACTCAAGTGGTCGTTCAGCTCAAGATGCCCAACGAGATTGCCCTGTTGGTCCACATGGGCTTCGGTCGCGAAGGTCGTCTTGCTGCCACTGGGTGCGGTCACGAATCCCTGCGCCTGCACCATCTGTCCGGGCTTGAGCGGGATCCCTGCGCCGTTCCTTGTGGCAAAGTTGATCAGGTCCGTCACCACTGCGGCTTCATCCGCGTTTAGGCCCGGTGAGTTCGTCAGGATCTCAGGGAAGCTGTTCGGCGCAATGGAGAATGGGTTTTGTACGAACAGAGTGCCGGCGACGAAATTGATGTCATCCTGGCTGTCTCCTTCGTCCGCGAGCACCTGCACAAAGTCCGGCGGTAGGCCGAAGAACAGGATTTCGAATTCCTCATTGAGAACGTCATTGACTGAGAATGCCTGCGATGGGAAGCCCGCCGCCTGCACCGCTGTCTGCGCGGTTGCCCGCAACGCCGGTTCCTGCGCCAGCAGGTTGGAAAGAATGACTGCAAAATCGCCGGCGGCTTTCATCTGCGCATCCTCTGATGCCGTGTCACCCGCATCCGCGGCCGTGTTGGCGCGATTGATGGAAACCACAATTGCATTGGCATAGGCGCTCTGCTGCGCCTGGTTCTGGACCCACGCGTTAAATGCGTCGGCTTCCGCCTGCGTGATTCCCGGCTGCACGTCCACCGTCGGCAACACCGGAACCACCGGCACTACAATCACGGTGAAGTTAGGATCATTTGGATCAAGCGCCAGTTTCTGATAATAGAGTCCGGCTCCGCCCGTGATAGCACCGCCTGCCAGGCCTCCTACCGCGCAGATCTTCGTGATCAGCGGCTCGGGAAAAAACGCGCATCCTGCGCCGACTGTGGTCAAACCCAGGCTGGCGGCCCCGTAACTGATCGCCAGGTGGGCGAAGTGGTCCTTCTCCTCCTGTGTAAATCTCATCTTGCGTACGCTGAAGGTCACTCGCGCCACTTCGTCTCCGTCCGCCCCCACAATTTGCGCGAACACCACCGGATTGTCCTGCAGCGCTACGAAGTGCGTGGTCTGGTTGACGAAGTAGTTGCTCACCGTAAATCCGCCTTGGGGAAGAGCGATCACCAGCGATTCTCCCTCTCCGTCTTCGTCGATATCATTGGTGGATAGCGCCGCTGTCACAGTAACAATGTCACCTGCTTTGGCGTTCACCGGCAGGCTGGCTGATCCGCCAATGTCATACGTCTGTGCGGAGACCGATGTCGCCAGGAAAAACGTCACGGCAACCGCAATCACCGATAAAAAATGTATTCTTTTCATAGTTATTCCTTTCGTTGAAAAATATCGGCCAACCCTCCCGGGCAGTCTGCCGATGTTCTTTGGCTCAGGGGTAGGTATGTACTATTGCCAAGTGAGGACGGATTTTTGCACAATCACTTTTTGGTGCCAGTTGGTTCCGTTTAGGAACAGGATTACTTAAGTAATGGATCGCGTGATCAACCTCTAACATACTAAAGAATGTTCATAATAGACGTATTAAAACTTATTTATTAAATATGTCTTCGATTACCAATGCACAAAATATGACCCATAGATTTCCGGTTTTCGGAAAATTGCGGGATTCGCTCGGCCAGAAAAGGGAGGAATTTGGGCAAGATTGCGTGGGGAACCGGCTCTCTCGTAGAAGGTTCCGCCAATCGTACCCTCGGGGCTTTTCATCGAAGCATGGCCAGGGGAGGCTGACAGGAATATTGGCGCGATCTTGTATATTCTGCCGATGCCGCAGAAGGGTCCAACTAAACAGGTTCTGTTGCGCCTGGAAAAGGACTTGTTCAAGAAGATAGAAGATTTCCGGTTCAACAACCGATTTGAATCGCGGACTGATGCGCTCCGCTGGCTGCTGGAGTTCGCCTTGAAGCAGAATCCCAAGCCCAATAAATAAACGGCTTGAGCCGTCTTGCCGCTCGATTTATCTTGACATTGGGGCGAAGAAATAGTAAAGTTAATCATTTCCCTCTCAGCGAGGAAAAGCAGTAGCTCAATGCTCTTTGAAAATTAGCGTCAGCGAATCGGCCAACAGTTATCAGCCAAAGCGACCCCCAAAGTGAAAGGAAAAGAAGATTCGACCGGTCGGTCACCGTTCGGTTGAAATTGGGTTGAACCTTTGTTTTCAACAAAGCGTCTACCCCCGGGTGGGTCTGTATTCGTCGGTAGGATCGGGACATCTGGGATCGGCTTGGGATGATTGCATGTAAGCGCTTTAGAATCATAATTAGGGGATACCGGGGTGGGGCATGGAGATCGGTATAGATCCGGGGCACAGGCAGGAGCGCCGCCGCGAGCCAAACTTTCAGAAAGCATCATGGCTGAACTGGCAGAAGGCTGATCGGTGGCCAAGTGGGATGAAGCGTAAGGGGCAGAAACATTGCTGAAATCGCCAAGAATCCAGAGATCGCCGAGTCATGGAGAGTTAAAATTAGCGTGTCCAGCCTGGGGGCCCTATGCGTATCTCTCTTTCTCCTGCCCTGCTTGTGCTTTCGTTGGCTTTGCTTGCTGTGCCCGCATCTGCCCAGAAAAGCGGCGGTGGTGGTGGAAAAGGAAGCGGTGCTTCTCGCATATCCATTCCAAGCACCATGCCTCCCAACTATCACCCTACGAACCAGGAATCTGAATTTGATATGAGTACCTACGATATAAAACGCCCTGAAGCTATGCGCCAGCAGCTAAAGAACGAAGAGCCGGCCTGCTTCCGCTGGCCTATGAGCCCGGTGCTGAGCGGTACCGTGAGCGTGGGCCGCATGGAGATTCCGGCCAAGGCGCGCGATGAATTTAAACAGGCCTGCGCCGCCACTCACAAGAATGATCTGAAGGAAGCGCAAAAGCACCTGGACCGCGCCGTTAAGGTTTATCCCAAGTTCGCCGCTGCGTGGGTGTTGTTGGGCCAGACTGAGCAGGACCAGGGAAAGACCTCGCAAGCTGAGGAATCCTGCACGCAAGGGCGCACGGCCGATCCAAACTACCTGCCCAGCTATCTTTGCCTTGCCGATGTTGCGGCGCATCAGGAAAAATGGAGCCAGGTGGCGGACCTCACCAATCAGGCCGTGGCTCTGCATCCTGTAAGGGCGCCCGGCGCTTTTTATTACAACTGCCTGGCAAATTTTTATCTGCGCCAGTGGGACCCCGCGGAAAAAAGCGGCCTGCGTGCCGTGGATGATGCCGGCAAAGGCAAGATGCCGCAATTGAACTGGCTGCTGGCCAAGATCTATGAGCAAAAGGGTGACCGTGCAGCCGAGGCGGCGCAGATCCGCGAATTCCTGAAGTTCGCTCCGCACGATCCTGATGCCGCTACCGCCCGCCACATTCTCACTGAAATTGAAAAGCAGGAAAATGGCAGCGTTTCCGGCAACACAACAACTCCGCCGGAAAAGAAATAAGAGGATGGATCAAGTATTCATCAGCTCTGATGAGCGAAAATTGACGGGTGGTTTCTTGCCGATTGCTAAACAGCCAAATGCCGCTTGCCTACGCGCTCTGGCGTTCGTTCTCTTCTGCGGACGTGAGCAGCTCAAAGCGAACCTGATTGTCGCACTTGTGGCACACGGGGAAGCGCTCATTGGCTTTAAAGGTGGCTTTGTGCGGCAGGCGATGCTGCGCGTGAGAAACCTTATAGATCCCCGCTGTCGGAACCACTTCTCCAGGCTTGTAAATTGTCTTGTTGGAATCTGAATCCATGATCTCTGCCGAGCTGTGTTGGGAACGTTGAAATAGGAATCTGCATAACGTAGCCGGGGTTGTCTGGCGCCGGATCTTCGCGGAAATCCTCATCCTCGGAGATGTGCGGCACCACCTGCACCAGCTTATAACGGACGCGAGCACCGCACTGCCGGCAATACGGAAACACGGTATTGCGCATCAGGATCACCGTGGACCGGTTCTCGTCTTCGTGGCAGATTTCGTAGATTCCGGAATGCTCGATCAGCTCCCCTGGATTGATCGTACAGTCCGATTGGTCAAAGGATTGAGTGCTTTTCATTTCATGCAGGCTCCAGCGTGAAATGGGCTGGTCTTTGCTCGTGGACGAGAAGTCCGTCACCGTGCATTGATCCCGGAAGAAAGAGCGCATCTCGCCTAGCCGACTGCGTCTTCTAACTACCTGTTTCTAAGATGCTCCGGCCAGCGCAGAAGTTGGGAGCCCAATCAGGCGAGGGATAGCCGGCGCATCTGGCACGAAGAAGTAGAAACTGTTGATTGCGTGCCCCTTTTAGGCGTTACCGCTCGATATGCTGCCCAGGAGCAGAATCTGAACCCTCGGTACTGGCCTAATTAGGGACAGTACCGAACCCTCAACTATTGAGAAATCGTGGTATTCTGGATTTGTGATGGTTAGCAGTAAATCTCGACCGCGACCAAACCCAGCATCCTTTCAGGGGTGTCGGGTAGTGGCCGCCCACATGTCTTGGGAACATGTCCACGAGGGTTCGATTCCCTCCACCCCTACCATCCTCTCTTCCCGACTCCGCCTATCCAGCCGATACCGACTGCCTTTGTAAATCCTGTTTTCTCGAGCACTAGCCCAATCAGGCAGAAGCAACTGATTCAAAACCAGTTCACTGTAGGTTCCATTCCTATGTGCTGCACCAACGCAAGCGCGGCAGATACGGTTCGCTGCGCCAGTCTGTAAAACCGGTTTCCTTCGGGGAGTGATGGTTCAAATCCATCCGCTTGCACCAAATGGGGCGGTACTCAAATTGGCAAAGAGACTTGTCTTAGGAACAAGTATTTGTGGGTTCGACTCCCACCCGCCCTACCAAAATTCGCGGCAGCCCAACGGCAGAGACACCAGGCATAACAGTTGCTCTATCCTCTATCTTCCTGTAAAATCTACCTTTAACTAAATGCTCTGAAAGCTTCAAGCCTCTTCTGAGTCAGTAATCCTGGAGTTCCTTACATGGCACAAGTTTGCGATATCTGCGGCAAAGGCCCGCAATTTGGAAACAAGATCAGCCACGCTCACAACGTGAGCCGCCGGCGCTGGAACGTTAACCTGCGTCCGGTGCGCGCCCGCGTCAACGGCGCTAATAAGCGCGTGCGCGTCTGCACCACCTGCCTCAAGTCCGGCAAGGTTGTCAAAGCGTCCTAACGGAGCAATTTTTCTCAATGAAATCAAAGGCCTCCCCGCCGGAGGCCCTTTTGTTTGTAGACAGCGCAACGTTAACTGCGATGCTTATTCCTTCAATATCGGGGCGTCGCCCATCTCAGTTGCCCAAACACTGACGAGTGCTTTTCGCGAAGCACTGACATGAGACCCGTGAACTCATTTCTTGAGCCGAAGAAAGCGGGCTGCATTGTTATACAAGATGTCTCGTTTTTATTCCGGCGAGAGTTCGGGATCGTTCTGAATGGTGTCAATCGCCGCCATCGATCAAATTGGATTATGACGTGTCTTGAACTGCCAATTCGCTAACATACTGGCCAACCCTCTACGGTGCTCATTTGCAGGGCCTAGCTCTTTCGGGGGAAAATGACGGCTCATTAAAGGAGACCGTATGGGAGATTCGCAAGTGAAGTGGTTGCTCATGGTTGTAGCGGTGGCCAGCCTTATGGCGGTCGTTCCAACGACTGCCATTGCACAAGTTGGACCAGGTTACGACATCTCCATGAGCCGCATGATTCCCATGCGGGATGGCGTCGAACTGGAGGCGTGGATCTTCAAACCCTCTAATCTTGAGGGCAAAGCCCCAACTGTACTGACGCTGACACAGTACGAGATCGATGGCGGACGAGGCAAAGATTTTCTGACGTTCGTTCGACGCGGCTATGTGTTTGTTCAGGTACTGGTCCGTGGACGTGGAAGCTCTGGCGGAGTCAAAAGCGATAATCTGGGATTGCAGGTCGGACGCGATGGCTACGATGTTGTGGAATGGATCGCGAGACAGCCATGGAGTGACGGGCGAGTAGTGATGTACGGCGGGTCCTATGTAGGTATGACTCAGTGGCGCACCGCAGCGCAGCACCCTCCACATCTCAGCGCGATTGCTCCTTATGTTCCCATTTATCCCGGATGGGACATCCCCAACACAAATGGAATTCCGCAGGCGTGGACCACGGTGATCCTGGGCTACGTCTCAGGCCGCGCTCTCAATACGGGCTTTTTCACCAATGGCGAGTATTGGCAGGGAAAGATGCTCGAAGACTATGCGGCTTTTCGGCCATTCACTGCCCTCAGCGCCGACGTGGGCCTCTCCGCCGATGACTGGTGGCTCCTTGACGACCACGGCCAGAAGAAACCACTGGTTAACGCGTGGCTCGACCATGTGGGGGACAAACAATTTAATCTGGCGGCAGAGCCCAAGCCGGAAGACTACGCGAAAATGGATATTCCCATTCTCACCGTAACCGGATTTTTTGACGATGATCAGCCGGGAGCTCTCCACTACTATCGCCGCCTTGATGAGCATGCGCCGCCGACAACGGCAAACCGGCATTTTCTCGTGATCGGTCCCTGGGACCACTTTGGTGCGCAGCGTCCTACCAAAGAGATTGAAGGCCTTTCAATCCCCGCCAAGGCCGTACTGGATGTGAACAAATTTCACGCTGATTGGTACGATTGGGTGCTCGACCGTGGTGCAAAGCCGGAATTTTTTCATGATAGAGTTGCTTATTTCATGATGGGCGCCGACCAATGGCGTTATGCGAAAACACTCGACGCCGCGTCCTCAGGTAAGGATTTGACGTTATATTTGTCAGCTTCTGAAGGCACACCGAAGGACGTTTTCCATTCCGGCGATCTTCTGGAAAAGCAACCCGGCGCTCAGCCTCCCGCCATCATCCTGAGTGATCCCCACGAACTTCCGGAGCTTGAGGTCGCGAACTATGCCGCTAGTGAGGACCTCAAGAGTCAGTTTCGCGATTTTCAGAAGCGCGCTATCGTGTTTCACTCCACACCATTCCCGCAGGATGTGGAGATCGCGGGACAAATGAAGCTGAAGTTGATGGTTCAAGCCGACACGCCGGACTTCGATCTTTGGGCGCAGGTGCTAATCGTCCTTCCAGATGGTTCAACCATTCGCCTGGGAGAAGATATTCGACGTGCGCGCTTCCGCAACAGCCAATTCAAAGAGGAACTACTGAAGCCAGATCAAGTCGTCGAGATACCATTCGAATTCTCCTGGACGGCATGGCGAATTCCGAAGGGCTCGCGATTGCGCCTCACTGTTGCTCCACTCAATTCTCCTAGTTTTCAGAAGAACTACAACACCGGAGGCAAGGCCGGCTATGAGAAAATCGACGATGCGCGCATCGCCCACATCAGTCTGTTCCACGATAGCCGACATCCAAGTTTTCTGACGTTACCTTTCGCCGCGCCTGCTCCAACACCAGCAAATTTTTAGTTGCTCAGGGCTCAAACGTGAACTCATTTCTTGAGCCGAAGAAAGCGGGCTGCATTGTTATACAAAATATCTCGTTTTTGTTCCGGCGAGAGTTCGGGATCGGTCTGAATGGTATCAATCGCCGCCGAGACCGCGTCGGGCCAAACCATTTCGTCGGAACCGAACATGATGCGCTTCTCGAACCCCGCGTCAATCAAGCGGTGCAGAAAAGCGTAGAACTGCTTTCGCGGAAATGCGAAGTCGATGATTCCGATATCCACGTAGAGTTGCGGATGTGCGTACAGCGTGCCAATGGTGTCATCCGCAAGAGGCCAACCCGCATGCATCGCCCACACGCGAAGTTTTGGATGCCGCACCAAAACATCTTCGAGCGCCAGGAGGCTTGAAAAGCGCATCCGATAACTTGGCGTCCCCACATAAGGAGCGCCGGGCGGGCCCGGCCCCATGTGGATCCCAACCGGAACATCGAGTTCTTCTGCCAGAGCGAAATAGGGCTCCATCCGTGGGTCGGTGACCGCAATACCCTCATATTGCGCACCAACTTCAGCAAACGCCATCACTCGCTTGCTTTTAACCAACTGCCGCAACTCTTCCACCGTTGGCTTACCGGCTTTGGGATCAAACGGAATTGCCGGCAAGATGCGCTCTCCTCCCGCTTGCTTCCACTTTTCTACGACTTCGAGAGCATCTCTGCTGATTGAGTTGGTCACCGCGTAGATATTTCGCTTATTAAGAATCGCAATCGTTCGTTGCATCAAATCTTCATCGTTCGCCCCTGAGCGCAGAGGCGACGGACAAGAAGGTTTGTTCTGCACGCGAGCGTAGTAGGTTTGAACATCTTCCTGCGGGTCTTTCAGGGGCCACTCGAGAAAAGGAGCGCAAAGGAAGAGCGGCGGAGGTCCAAACTCATCTCCATGTAGCGCGTGAAGATGCATGTCGATAATCGGCTCGGGAGTCTGGGCTTCGGTCTGCAACGCAGCAACAGACGTAATCAAACATAGAATGAAACAGTATCTAGCTTTCATCGCGAGCAAGTCTACTGCTTTCAGATTAAGAACACAAAAAACGATTCCATTGACGGATCTAACTGACTGCTGATGGCCGATTGCTTCCTCAGAACCGCAGAACAATTCCGCCACCCACCAGCACGTTGTGGTGATGCAATCCTTTCATAGAGGTCGTCTCTGAGTTAATGAACACGTCAACAGGATCGGCTGTGACAAAGTCACGAACCTCTGCTCGGAATGCCAGCAGCGGCAATCCGGTCTTGAAATCGAGTCCCCCGCCATATTGCAGTGCTCCCTTGCTAATGGTCGTATTGTCGGAGGAATAGTGCGCCCAACCACCGCCGACGCTGCCCCAGGGTGAGACCGCCGCACCCGGAAGCACATTCACCCTAAGTCCTGGCGTGATAAACAGCGCGGAGAGAGCCAAGGGCGACTCGCCTGGTAATATTGCGATCGGCTGTGACGGAATTTCCGCCACCGGCACCTCCAGGCGTAGTGACACCGCATGGGCATTCAAAAGCCGCAAGCTCGCCGCGCCCTCAAGAAAAATATGGCGGTCAAAGCTGGTTTTTTCCAATACGCTGGGACCTATGGTGGGCGTAAATGTCTGTTGAATGTCCGAGGCGCTTGCTGCTCCCAACACGAATGATGCATCCACCTTTTGCCCAACAGCTGCGGTCGTGAGGCTCATGACGATAAGCCAAATAACAAATCGTTTCACGGAAAGCTCCTTGTTTGCGACCTGGCAAGGCTGGAGAACATCTGTATAACAGGTAGCTCCGCCAGACCCGCTGCCACAATCTAGAAATGAAGCACGATCCCGGCCCCAGGCATCACGTTATGGCGGTGCAACCCTGCGCTTCCGGTTCGGGGTGGTACCAGACCGAAATTTGGCTCCCCGGTAAGGAAGTCGCGAACCTCAGCCCGCACGCTTAAAGCCGGCATCTTTGTCTTGAAGTCCACTCCCCCGCCAAACTGCACTGCCCCCTTATTCGTTACACCGTGGATTTCAGAGGAGTAGCGGGCCCAGCCCACACCTGCGCTCACCCACGGAGAAATTCTCGAGACAGGGCGTAGCTTGAATCTGATTCCTGGGGTTAGAAAGATAGTTGAAAGATGATCAAACGTCGTGGGCGGGGAACCAGCCGAGATCTGTTGCGATGGCACCCCCGCCAGCGGAAGCTCAAAGTAAAGATCGCCAACTTTCAGGTTGGTCCAGCGCAAGGCCACTCCGCTCTGGACAAAAATCTGGCGGGTACTGTTGATGATTGTCGAATTGCCCGGAATCGTCACCGGTCTGAAGGCCTGCGTAGCGTCAGAAGTAACCGTTCCTCCCGCCACCAGAGGCACTTCCACGCTTTGTGCCACCGCTGCCGTCGAAACACAGGCAATCACCGCCATAAAAAGAAGCTGCCTCATGAACGCCTCCCCATAGATAAGGCCTCTTGTAACTGCTTCCTTAACCCTGAACGGGTGAATCCGTATTCTGAATAAAAGAATAGCTTAATCTGACTGCGCTTCCATTTAAAACCTGAACACCACTCCGCCGCCCACCAACACATTATGATGGTGCAATCCGCCGCTGTTCGTGTCGAATACGCTCCCAAATGATCCGTTAAGAAAATCTTCCGTTATAAAATCGCGCACTTCGGCGCGAAAGCCCAGCAGCGGAAGGCCCGTTTTAAAGTCCAGCCCGCCGCCGTATTCAATAGCAGGCTTATTCGTGATGAAACTGCCTTGCGCGTAACGCGCCCAGCCACCCCCAACCGCCACCCATGGTGAAATGGAGAAACTGGGTAGTAGTTTGAGCCGCACCCCCGGCGTGATGAACAAGGATGAAAGATCTGACGGCGTCGTCAGCGTACCTGCCGTGCTCGCAGATGTAACCGTCTGTGAAGGAATGCTGGCGATGGGTACATCCAGGCTCAAGGAAGCCGCGTGGGCGTTCACTAGTCGCAATCCGAACGCGCCTTCCAGAAAGATGTGATTGCCGGTCTTAAACGTGACGAAAAACGTGGGGGGAAGACCACCAAAGTTCTCTGTTGTGTTTGTATCAGAAACAATGGATTCTCCCACCACGAACGCGGCGTCCACTTTTTGTGCCATTGCTGCGCTTGAGACGCATACAAGAATTAACAACAAAACCAGACGTTTCATTCAAGCCCCTCTTTCTGCTGAATCGTGCCGCCTGCTCTGTGCTTCTCTCCCTAATACAAATTCACCCGGTTCAATCCGGGTGAATTTTCGCCAAACCACTTCTCAACTTCAACAGACAATGTGCAGAGAATCCAGGCCGCCAATCCGTTTAGAATCGCAACACCAGTCCCCCGCCCGCCAGCACGTTGTTGTGACGCAACCCGCCATTGTTGGCCAGTTGGATCACGTTCAGGTCCGGATCGCCCGTGATGAAATCTCTTATCTCAGCGCGGAAGCCCAATAGCGGTAATCCTGTCTTAAAATCCAATCCACCGCCGAATTGCAGGGCGGCTTTATTTGCGGTCCCGCCCGAATCCACAGCATAGTGCGCCAAGCCGCCGCCAACGCTGACCCAGGGTGAAATGGGAGAAATGGGAAGCACCTTGAACCGCAGTGACGGCGTAACAAAAACGGTTGAGAGATGGTCAACCACCTGCGAAGGCTGGATAGCGAGCGTCAGCTTCTGTGACGGTATTCCCGCCACCGGCAGTTCCAAAGACAGCGATGCCACATGGGCGTTTAACATCCTCAACCCAAGCGTGCCTTCAAGAAAGATGTGGTGGTCTGTGTGTAACGTTGGAGGCGGAAGTAATCCCCCATCTGGGGCCAATAACCCTAAACCCTGGGTGTCGGAGACAAATGATCCACCGACTGTAAATGCAACGTCGGCCTTTTGCGCCGTTGCCGCCGTTGAGAGACACGCAATTGCCATAAGGATAAGAAAGCGCTTCATTTGAAGCTCCTTTTTCTGGCTGCTCTGAATTTGTCTGAAAACTATGGATTGTGAGATGCACAATCTAACGCCAGAGGAACCAAAATCTTTATCGCCAGGAGTAATCGAATAGTAACCAAAGGCCCTGCCTGTATGTGCTTTTGGCTCGCTCTTAGAACCGCAGCACAATTCCCGCGCCGGCCAGCACGTTGTGATGGTTGAAGCTGCCGTTGACGGTAAAGATGCTGCTCGGGAACCCGAAATCAGGACTGCCGGTCAGAAAGTCGCGTACTTCGGCACGAATGCCCAGCAAAGGAAGTCCAGTCTTAAAGTCAATTCCGCCGCCGAATGCCAGCGCTGCTTTGCTCTCTGCCACATCGGAAGCCTCCAGCGAATAGCGTGCCCAACCGCCACCCACACTGGCCCATGGCGAGATTGACGCCCCCGGCAGAAGCTTTACCTTCAACCCCGGCGTAACAAAAAGCGAGCGGATATGGTCAATCGGTATAGGCGCTCCAAAAAGCCCTGTGCTGGGTTGGACCGAGAGTTGCGTTGACGGAATGAACGCCACTGGCGTCTCCACATAGAGCGCAACCGCGTGCGCGTTCAGCAGGCGCGCGCTGAACGCCCCTTCCAGAAACAGGTGAGTGTCAGTCGTGAAGCGCGGATTGAAAAAGGGAAACTCCGGCACCGTGAGCGTGCCGCTGGTGTCTGAAACAAACGATCCACCCGCAACAAATGCCACATCCGCCTTTTGCGCCACTGCTGCGGTTGAGATAAATGCAATTGCCATCAGGAGAAGAAAGCGCTTCATTCAGCCTCCCTTACCAGCCGCTTCAGAGTTTGTTGATCCTAAATTGTGAGATGCACATTTCCAATTCAGGGTAGCTGGACCTTTTACATCATTGAAATAACCAAAGGCTATGCCGTATCGAACGAGAGCAATCTCGCTGTTTCACGGATGCGGAAACAACTCCTTCTGCATTGTCGTTCGTACTGCTTCCCGCATTCCGCGTTACGCCAGCGCAATCACATCGATCTCCACCGAAACATCTTTCGGCAGCCGTGCTACCTCCACCGTGGAACGGGCCGGCGGAGCGTTCTTGCAAATTTTTCCATACACCTCATTCATCTGCCCAAACTCAGCCATGTTCTTCAGGAACACCGTTGTCTTCACCACCTTTTCCCAACTGCTGCCCGCAGCCGCCAGGATTGCCGACAGGTTCTTCAGTACCTGCTCCGTCTGGGCCTCCATTCCGCCCTCGATCAAATTGCCCGTCGCCGGATCAATCGCCACCTGGCCTGAAATAAAAACAAATCCGTTCGCCTTGATCGCCTGCGAGTACGGCCCAATCGCCTTGGGTGCGTTAGGTGTGGAAACAACATCGCGGGTAAAGCTCATGCATTCCTCCAAAAAACCATCATTAGAAAAAGCCTGCCGCTGATTTTCGCTGATTGGCGCAGATAAGACAAATCAGACCAGGATCGCGCAAGAAGATATTGGCCTTGACTGTGCAATATAAAAATGAGATAGATTCGAATGTATTTGATTGATCAGCGTTCATCTGCGCAAATCTGCGGGCGGAAAGGTTTGGCTGAATGCTGATGACTGATAGCTGAATGCTTTTTAAACCTTATTTAATCTCTGCACATCGTGTATCCCTGGAATCTTTCTCAATCCGCTCACCACGCGCTCCAGGTGCTTTACATCGTCAATATCGATCACAATGTCGATCGTCGCCTGGCTGTTGGCGGTGCGCGCCTCAATGTTGCGGATATTGGTATTGTCGTCAGAGATTACAGCCGTGAGTTGCTTGAGCATGGCCGGACGGTCATCGCAAAAAACCGTCAGCTTCACCGGATACGCAACGCGCCCATCCGCCTTGCCCAGCTTTGGCGGCTTGGCCCACTCCACCGCAATGCGCCGGTCGGCTTCATACATCAGGTTGTTTACGTTGGGGCAACTCACCGCATGCACTGCCACGCCTTTGCCGCGCGTCACGTAGCCCACAATCGCTTCGCCCCGAATTGGATTGCAACAGCGCGCGCGATACACCAACAGATCGTTATAGCCTTTTACTTTGATGGCGCCATTGTCGGCGCTCTGTCCAAACACTCGCCGGATCACCGTGCCTAGCGTGCTGCTCGGTGGTTTCGGCTCTTCCGTCGGCGTCTCATTCTGGATCTCAGGCGACAACTTCGCCAACACCTGCCGCGCAGAAAACTTTCCGTAGCCGATCCCCGCCAGCAAATCCTGCGGCCCGCCCAGCCCATATTCCTTGGCAATCTTCTCCAACTCTTTGTCGTCAAAATCCTTCATCGCCAGCCGATATTTGCGCGCCTGCTTCTCCATCAACTTCTTGCCAATCTCAATTGCCCGCTCCCGCTGATGGATATTCAGCCAGTGCCGTATCTTGTTGCGCGCGCGCGTTGACTTGGCAAAGCCCAGCCAGTCGCGGCTGGGATTGTGTCCCGGCTGCGTCATGATCTCCACCACGTCGCCGTTGCGCAGCTTGCTCCTGAGCGGGACCATGCGCCCATTCACCTTTGCGCCTACGCATGTGTGCCCGACCTCGGTGTGAATGGCATAAGCAAAATCCACGGCGCTGGCATCGCGGGGCAGGATCACTACCTTTCCCATGGGCGTAAACGTGTAAACCTCTTCTGGATAGAGATCGACCTTGAGCGTTGAAAGAAACTCGTTCGGATCTTTTACGTCCTGCTGCCACTCCACCACCTGGCGCAGCCATGCCAACCGCTGCTCGTCTTTCGCGCTCACCGGCGTGCCGTCTTTGTATTTCCAGTGCGCGGCAATGCCTTCTTCAGCCATCTTGTGCATCTCTTCCGTTCGGATCTGCACTTCAAATTGATGGCCGTCCTCTGTGATCACCGTTGTATGCAGTGATTGGTAAAGATTCGGTCGCGGCATGGCGATGAAATCTTTAATCCGCCCCGGCACCGGCCGCCACATCTGGTGGATCGCCCCCAGCACGGTGTAACAATCTTTCACCGAGCCGGTAATGATACGCACCGCCAGCAGGTCATAAACCTGGTCCACCGTGATGCGCTGGCGCAGCAGCTTTTGATGAATGCTGTAAAGCCGCTTGATGCGGCTCTCCACCCGCGCTTCCACGCCGTTCTCTTTCAGCTTCTGCTGCAGGATCTTGATTGCCTTGGCCAGGAATGCTTCACCGGCCTTGCGGCGCTGCTCCACTGCGGACCGCACCTGGTCATAGCCGATTGGGTCCACATATCTGAATGCCAGGTCTTCCAACTCGCCGCGCACTTTGCCCATGCCCAACCGGTGCGCCAGCGGTGCGTAAATTTCCAGCGTCTCTCTTGCCACCTGCTGCCGTCGCTCTTCCGGCAGATGCTTCAACGTGCGCATGTTGTGCAGCCGGTCGGCTAGTTTGATCAGCACCACGCGAATATCGTCCACCATGGCCAGCACCATCTTGCGGACGTTTTCCGCCTGGCGCTCTTCCCGGCTGGCCAAATTAATCTTGTCGATCTTGGTAACGCCTTCAACAATGTGGACTACCTGCTCGCCAAACTCGCGGCGTATGTCCTCATGCGTTACCGGCGTATCTTCAATGGCATCATGCAGAAGGCCCGCAGAAATCGCGGTGGAATCCAGTTTCAAATCGGCCAGCACCAGAGATACTTCCAAAGGATGGATCAGGTAAGGCTCGCCCGAAGCGCGCGTCTGCCCTTGATGATGTTTGAGAGAAAAATCGTAGGCTTTGCGAATGATTTCCAGATCGTCCGCGGGGCGATTTTCAGCGACCTTGGCCAGCAACTGCTGAAACCTGCCATTCAGCAGCTTCAGCTCCTTCTGCGAGCCGGACTGCGGGGTTGTCGCCATAATCGATTATAGCTTGAGCTGCTTTATAAGCCTAAAATGGGGCCGCTTGACAGCCAGAATTTAAATGGCTTTGCATGCCAATGGCATCGCAGCACAACCGGAATAAAAACGGGCTGGATTTCTCCAGCCCGCTAGTAGTTTGTTGATTAGTAAATGATTGTTTACTCGGCAGCCATCTCTTCGGCTTCGCCTTCCTGGCGCAGAAGCTCCAGCGCACGCTCTGCTTCGGCGTAGGCCTGCGAGACTTCTTCCTGCACCTTGGCGGCAGCCTGCTCGAGCTCCGGAGCCAGCTTCACGCCACGATAGTGCTCCATGCCCGTGCCTGCCGGAATCAAGCGGCCCACGATAACGTTCTCCTTGAGGCCACGCAGATGGTCCACAGCGCCCTGGATTGAAGCTTCTGTGAGCACCCTGGTGGTCTCCTGGAACGAAGCAGCTGAGATAAACGACTCCGTGGAGAGCGATGCCTTGGTGATGCCGAGCAACAGCGGACGGCCCGTTGCCGGACGGCCACCATTGGCGATGACCTTTTCATTCTCCTCGCGGAAGCGGAATTTATCGATCTGCTGCTCCAGCAGGAAGCTGGTATCGCCCACGTCTTCCACCTTCACCCAGCGCATCATCTGGCGGACAATCACCTCAATGTGCTTGTCGCTGATGGTGACGCCCTGCAGACGATAGACTTCCTGGATTTCATTCACCAAGTAAGCCTGCAGTTCCTTCTCCCCGAGTACGGCAAGAATGTCATGCGGGTTGAGCGGGCCATCCATCAGCGGCTCGCCGGCGCGCACGCGCTCGCCTTCCTGCACGTTAATGTGGACGCCCTTCGGTACCGAGTATTCTTTTTCGGTTCCGTTATCGGCCACCACATAGATTTTGCGCTGGCCTTTGCTCACTTCGCCGAACTTCACCACGCCATCAATTTCACTGATGATTGCGGTTTCACGCGGCTTGCGGGCTTCAAACAGCTCAACCACGCGCGGCAGACCACCCGTAATGTCTTTCGTCTTGGTGGTTTCACGCGGGATCTTGGCCAGCACGTCGCCCGGATGCACTTCATCTCCATCCTGCACCATCAAGTGCGCGCGAGACGGCATGAGGTAACGCCGGGTTGATTTGCCTTTGATCGCGATTGCCGGCTGGCGCTTTTCGTCCGGCGACTCGCCCACCACGTGGCGGGAAAGTCCGGTCACTTCGTCCACTTCTTCGTGGAGCGTCACGCCTTCCTGCAAGTCTTTGAACTGCACGGTGCCGCCGATCTCGGTCAGGATGGCAAAGGTGTATGGGTCCCATTCCACCAGCACCTGGCCCAGATTCACCTGCTGCCCATCCGTGACTTTCACGCGGGCGCCGTACACGATTGAGTACCGCTCTTTTTCGCGGCCTTTCTCGTCCACCACAGCAATCGATCCAGCGCGGTTCATCACCACCAGATCGCCGGCCTTGGATTTAACCGTTTGCAGATTGATAAAGCGCGTCATGCCGTTGCTGCGTGCTTCCAACCGCGATTGTTCAGACACTCGAGATGCCGTACCGCCGATGTGGAAGGTACGCATCGTCAACTGCGTGCCCGGCTCGCCGATGGATTGCGCCGCAATCACGCCGGTCGCCTCGCCCAACTCAACCAGTCGGCCAGAGGCCAGGTTGCGTCCGTAGCAGGCGATGCAAACGCCGCGCTTGGATTCACAGGTGAGCACGGAGCGGATCTTCACTCGCTCAATGCCTGCAGCCTGAATCGCATTTGCCAGTTCTTCGGTGATCTCTCCGTTTACGTCGACAATCACGTTGCCTTCGTAATCTTTGATCTTCTCCAGCGAAACGCGGCCTACAATGCGGTCGCGCAGCGGCTCAATGATGTCTCCAGCTTCAACAATGGAGCCTACATAGATGCCGTCCACGGTTCCGCAATCCTGCTCGCTGATGATCACGTCCTGCGCCACGTCAACCAGGCGGCGGGTCAGGTAGCCTGAGTCAGCGGTCTTAAGCGCCGTATCAGCCAGACCTTTACGCGCACCGTGCGTGGAGATGAAGTATTGCAGCACGGTCAGCCCTTCACGGAAGTTCGCCGTGATGGGTGTCTCAATGATTTCGCCTGAAGGCTTGGCCATCAGTCCGCGCATACCGGAAAGCTGGCGAATCTGCTGTTTCGATCCGCGAGCGCCGGAGTCGGCCATGACGTAAATCGGGTTCATCTGGCCGGACTTGTCCAGCTCCTGCATGTTGCCGAACATTTCGTCTGCAACTTTTTCCGTCACGTTCGACCAGATTTCAATCACCTTGTTGTAGCGCTCACCATTCGTGATGGCGCCGTCAAGGTATTGCTGTTGAACGTTGATGACCTGTTTTTCCGCGTCGCGCACCAGGCTCTTCTTGTGCTCCGGAATCACCATGTCATCAATGCCAATGGAAAGGCCGGCGCGTGTTGCATAACGGAAGCCGGTTTCCTTCACCTCATCCAGCATCTTGACCGTCACTTCCAGGCCAAAGCGCAGATAGGTGTAGTTCACCAACTGGCCGATGCCTTTTTTCTTGAGCAGGCCGTTGATGAACGGCATTCCCTCAGGCAGATGGTCATTCAAAATCGTGCGGCCCACAGTCGTGTTGATGTATTGCCGCTCGAAGTTGATCGGCTCAGTGTGGACAATGTCCTGATCGTCATACGCCTGGGTCAGGTCAATGACCTCGCCGCTGTAGCGCAGGCGGATCGGCGTGAGCGTCTCCACTTCGCCAGCTTCCAGCGCAAGCAGCACATCTTCAATGTTTGCAAACGCGCGGCCTTCTCCCTTTGCACCTGGCTTGGATTTAGTCAGGTAATACAAGCCAAGCACCATGTCCTGCGTGGGCACGGTAATCGGCTGGCCTGATGCCGGCGAGAGAATATTGTGCGATGACAACATCAACACGCTGGCTTCAACCTGGGCTTCCGGTGAAAGCGGAATGTGTACCGCCATCTGGTCGCCGTCAAAGTCGGCGTTAAATGCGGTGCAAACCAGTGGGTGGATCTTAATGGCCTTGCCTTCCACCAGCACCGGCTCAAATGCCTGAATGCCCAGACGGTGCAGCGTTGGAGCGCGGTTCAACAACACCGGATGGTCTTTGATCACCTCTTCCAGGATGTCCCAAACAATCGGTTCCTGCTGTTCCACCATTTCCTTGGCCTGCTTGATGGTGGTGCAGTGGCCAATCTGCTCCAAGCGATGGTAGATAAACGGCTTGAACAGCTCCAGCGCCATCTTCTTCGGCAATCCGCACTGGTGCAGCTTCAGCTCAGGGCCAACCACGATCACGGAACGGCCTGAGTAATCCACGCGCTTGCCCAACAGGTTCTGGCGGAAGCGTCCCTGCTTGCCTTTCAGCGTGTCTGAAAGTGACTTCAGCGGACGATTGTTGGCGCCACGCAACACGCGGCCGCGGCGTCCGTTGTCGAATAGCGCGTCGACGGATTCCTGCAGCATGCGCTTTTCATTGCGCACGATCACCTCAGGTGCGTGCAGGTCCATCAGCTTCTTCAAGCGGTTGTTGCGGTTAATTACGCGGCGATAGAGATCGTTGAGATCCGACGTGGCAAACCGGCCGCCGTCCAATGGAACCAGCGGACGAAGCTCCGGCGGAATCACCGGAATCACGTCCAAAATCATCCATTGCGGCTTGTTCTGGCTGCGACGGAAAGCTTCAACAACTTTCAGGCGCTTGGCATATTTCAGCCGCTTCTGCAGCGAGGTTTCGTGCTTCATCTTCTCGCGCAGATCTACGGAAAGCTCTTCTACTTCCACCCGCTTCAGGATTTCCTTGATGGCCTCAGCGCCCATCATGGCCTTAAAGCCGGTAGCGCGGAATTGCTGGTCAAGTTCGCGGAAGCGCTGCTCTTCTTTAATGACTTCGCGCTCTTTTACCGGAGCGTCGCCGGTATCAACCACCACGTACGATTCGAAGTACAGCACTGACTCGAGATCGCGCAGTGAAATATCGAGCAGGTGGCCGATGCGCGAAGGCAGGCCCTTGAAGAACCACACGTGCGAGCAGGGTGAAGCCAGCTCAATGTGCCCCAGGCGCTCACGGCGAACTTTGGAGAGCGTGACTTCAACGCCGCACTTGTCGCAGATAACGCCGCGGTGCTTCATGCGCTTGTATTTGCCGCACAGGCACTCCCAGTCAGTAACGGGACCGAAAATGCGTGCGCAGAAAAGTCCATCGCGCTCCGGTTTAAAGGTGCGGTAGTTGATGGTTTCCGGCTTGGTCACCTCGCCATGAGACCAGCTGCGGATCTTTTCCGGCGAAGCCAGGCTGATTCGAATGGAATCGAAATCGGTAATTGTGTTGCCCAGATCAAACGGACTTGAACGGTACAAGGTGTTCCTCCTGCGGCCTTTAACGCTACCGCGAGCGGCTCCCGGTTAATGCTGTCTCTCTCGCTGCTCAACTCTCGTCCGGGGGCGGTCCGGAGTTGAGACGGGGCTGGACTGGGAAGAAAGCAGGGCCGCTAAGCCCTGCTTCCATCAGTTAGTCCGCCGCTGCGGCAGCCTGCTTCTTGCCGCCTTCAATCGTTTTAATCAACTCCACATCCAGGCAGAGTGACTGCAATTCGCGAATCAACACGTTGAATGACTCAGGCACGCCCGGTTCAATGGCGGCTTCGCCTTTCACAATGGCCTCATAAATCTTGGTGCGGCCAAAAACGTCGTCTGACTTCGCTGTCAGCAGTTCCTGCAGGATGTAAGCTGCGCCATAAGCTTCAAGCGCCCAGACTTCCATTTCTCCAAAGCGCTGTCCGCCGAACTGCGCCTTACCGCCCAGCGGTTGCTGGGTAATGAGCGAGTACGGCCCAATGGAGCGGGCATGGATCTTATCGTCAACCAGGTGTGAGAGCTTCAGCATGTAGATGTAGCCCACCGTCACCGGCTGTTCGAACTTGTCTCCGGTCATGCCGTCATAGAGGTCGGTCTTGCCGGATTCCGGCAGGTTGGCCTCACGCAGCATGGCCTTGATCTCGGTTTCACGCGATCCGTCAAACACTGGCGATGCAAAGAACACGCCCTTGGTCAGTGTTTTGGCCACGTTCATCAGCTCGTCGTCTTCAAGTTCAGAGATCTTGTCGCCAAACGGAGTGTCTTTGAATATCCCTTTCAACTCGCGGCGAACCACCTCTTCACGCGAATTCTCTTTCAGGAACTCGCTGATGCGCTCGCCCAGTTGATGACCGGCCCAGCCCAAGTGCGTCTCCAGAATCTGGCCCACGTTCATACGGCTGGGAACACCCAGCGGGTTCAGCACGATCTCAACCGGCGTGCCGTCCGCCAGGTAAGGCATATCCTCTTCTGGCAGAATGCGCGCGATCACGCCCTTGTTGCCGTGGCGTCCTGCCATCTTGTCACCCACGCTCAGCTTGCGCTTCATGGCGATGTAGCACTTAACCAGCTTGATTACGCCGGGAGGCAACTCGTCGCCCTTTTGCAGCTTGCCGATCTTCTCGTTGGTGATCTTGCGCAGCACATCAATCTGGCGCGAGGTCATCTCTTCGATCTCGTCAATCTGCTCGTTCACGCGCGGGTCTTTATCCGCGTACTTGATGCGCTTCAGGTTGCGGGTTGAGATGCGCTCGATGGTCTCGCGATCGAGAATCGCTCCCTTGGTGAGCAAACGCTTGTTGGTACGTTCGTCATGCAGGTCAGCTTGGACTTCTTTTTCGCCCAGGATGGCTTCAAGGCGCTTCAAACGCTCGTCGGTCAGGATTCGGATTTCGTCAGCCAGGTTCTTTTCCAGCCGCTCAATCTGCGAAGCCTCAATCGCCTTGGCGCGCTCGTCCTTCTCCTGCCCTTTGCGGGAGAAAATCTTCACGTCCACCACCGTACCCTCAATGCCCGGAGGGCAGGTCAGGGATGCATCGCGCACGTCGCCGGCTTTTTCGCCGAAGATGGCGCGCAGCAGCTTTTCTTCAGGAGTGAGCTGGGTTTCACCTTTGGGCGTTACCTTGCCCACAATAATGTCGCCCTGCTTAATGGTGGCGCCGATGCGGATTACGCCGCTCTCATCCAGATCGCGCAGCGCAGATTCGCTGACGTTCGGGATATCGCGGGTAATTTCTTCGGGGCCCAGCTTGGTATCGCGAGCTTCAATCTCAAACTCTTCAATGTGAATTGAGGTGTAGTAATCCTCTTTCACCATTTTTTCTGAGACCAGGATCGCGTCCTCAAAGTTGTAACCGCGCCATGGCATGAACGCCACGAGCACGTTGCGGCCCAGGGCCAGTTCGCCCTTGTCCGTGCACGGCCCGTCAGCGATTACCTGCCCTTTCACCACGCGGTCGCCTTTTTTAACCACCGGTTTCTGGTTGATGCAGGTGTTCTGGTTTGAGCGCTTGAACTTGGTGAGCTGGTAAATATCACTGCCGACCTCGCGCGAGAGCTGAGTCGGATGATGCTCGCCTTCCACGCGCACAATGATCCGCTCGGAATCCACTGAATCCACAATTCCGTTACGGCGGGCCAGGACCACAGCGCCGGAATCGCGCGCCGTTACGCCTTCCATGCCGGTTCCCACCAGTGGAGCAACTGCACGGAGCAGCGGCACTGACTGGCGTTGCATGTTTGCGCCCATCAGCGCGCGGTTTGCGTCGTCATGCTCAAGGAATGGCACAAGCGATGCGGCGACCGAGACAAGCTGTTTGGGGCTGACGTCGATATAATCAACCTCATCACGGGGCACCAGCACAAAGTTGCCGCCCTTGCGAGCGTCTACAACTTCACCCACGATCCGCCCTTTGTCGTCCAGCTCAATGTTGGCCTGGGCGATCACGTGGCGATCTTCTTCCCATGCCGAGAGATAGAACGAATAAGGTTCAGTCTCCAGCAGCTTCTTGCGGCGTTCTTTCAAGTCAGCCTGGACTTTGTCCGCTTCCTTCTGCTCAATGTGGTCGCCAACGCGATAATCGCTATCGCCGGCGTTCACCACGGTCACAAAATCAATCACGCGCGACTCTTTCACGCGGCGATAGGGAGACTCGATGAAGCCGTAGTCGTTGATTCGGGCATAGCAACTCAAAGAGCTGATCAGGCCGATGTTCGGACCTTCCGGCGTTTCAATCGGGCAGATGCGGCCGTAGTGCGTCGGGTGCACGTCGCGGACTTCAAATCCCGCGCGCTCACGCGAAAGACCGCCCGGTCCCAGTGCTGAGAGACGGCGCTTGTGCGTAATCTCTGAGAGCGGGTTGGTCTGGTCCATGAACTGCGAGAGCTGCGATGATCCAAAGAACTCGCGGATTGCCGCCATCACGGGCTTGGCGTTCACCAAGTCGTGCGGCATCGCCGTGGACATTTCCTGGTACACGGACATCTTTTCTTTGATCGCACGCTCCATGCGCACCAGGCCGATGCGGAACTGGTTTTCCATCAGCTCGCCCACCGCGCGCACGCGACGGTTGCCCAGGTGATCAATGTCATCCACTGCACCAATGCTCTTGCGCAGCTTCAGCAGGTATCGGATCGTTGCGTAAAAGTCCTCAGGATCAAGCGTCCGCTTATCCAGATCAGTGGCTTCGTTCTTTTCGTACAGCTTGATGTTGAACTTCAAGCGGCCCACACGGCTGAAGTCGTACTTGCGCGCATCAAAGAACATGCCATGGAACAACGCAGTCGCCGTATCAAGTGTCGGCGGATCGCCGGGACGCAGCTTGCGGTAGATTTCGATCAACGCTTCCTGCGGCGTCTTCACTGAATCGCGGCGCAGCGTCGCGCTGATCACGTTGCCTACGTCATCACGCTCGGGGAAGAAGACATGGACCTCTTCCACACCGGCATCCATGATCTTGGAAAGCTTATCGCTCGTCAGCTCGCTGTTGGCTTCCAGCAAAACTTCGCCGCTCGCGGTATCGATGATGTCAGCCGCGGTGAATGCGCCTTCCAGATCAGTCGTATCAATATCGATCTCGGTGATCTTGGCCTTCTGGATTTCCTTCAGCACCGCAGCCGTGATCTTGCGGCCGGAGTGGGCCACTTCATGCCCGCTCTTGTCCTTGATGCTGTGCGCCAGCTTCAATCCAACCAGGTTGGTCGGCTTCTCTACGCCGCTTTCCAGCATCCAGCGCAGCTTTTTGTCTTTCAGGCTGATGCGGTCAACGGTGTAGAACGTGCGCAAAATATCTTCGTCGGCGCGCAGGCCAAGGGCGCGCAAAAAGATGGTGCCCAGGAATTTGCGCTTGCGATCGATGCGGACATAGAGCACGTTCTTCTGGTCGTACTCAAACTCAACCCATGAACCGCGATAAGGAATGATCTTGCCCAGGAAATAGGTGCGGTTGTTGGCGGTCTCAAAGAACACGCCGGGCGAACGGTGCAACTGGCTCACGATCACGCGCTCAGTCCCATTGATGATGAACGTGCCGTTCTGCGTCATCAGCGGAATATCGCCGAAGAAAACTTCCTGCTCTTTGATGTCGCGAATGCTCTTGTTGCCGGTCTCCGGGTCCTTGTCGTAGATCGTAAGGCGAATCGTGACCTTAAGCGGAGCGGAATACGTCATGCCGCGCTCTTCGCACTCGGCCACGTCATACTTCAACTGCAAGCCTACCGGGTCGCCGCACTTGTTGCAGAAGTCAGGCGTGTTGGCGTTGTACGTGCCGCACTTCTGGCAGAGCACGTCGCCGGGATGGAACGGATCTGTAATGACCGTATTGCCGCAATTACGGCAGGTGGTGCGCAAGTGATGCAGGCCTTTGAGGTGTCCGCACTTGCACTCCCAGTTGCCGATGGCAAAATCGACAAAGGCCAACTCGGAGACGTTGCGGAAATCGGTAATGGGGAAAACGGATTGAAATACTGACTGAAGCCCGCTGTCGTCTCGCTCGCTCGGTAGTTTGTCCATCTGCAGGAAGCGATCATATGAACGCTTCTGAACCTCAATCAGGTTCGGGATCTGCAGGGCTACCGGAATTTTTGAAAAATCAAGACGGTGACGGAAGGCGCCATTCTTGTTCGGCATGATAACTCCTGGAACTTTTTTCTGTTGCGTTCGCTACATC
>DASTCT010000060.1:0-2388 GCA_035710845.1 Candidatus Angelobacter sp. | reverse complement strand
GAGCAGGGCATCACGATCAGCAGTTACAAACGCTACAAACATGTCTCCGGCCAGCAGCAGAGAAATCAGGCGCGAACCTAAGCCGAGTGCAAGCAGGATGCCGCCAACAGTTTCAAGCACGCCGATAAAATATGCATTGAGTGTGGGCGCGGGAATGCCAAGGCTGGTCAGGAACTCAATAAATTTAGGAATCGTGTGCAGGTGGGCCCAGCCGGTTTGGAAAAACTGCCAGCCCCAGTAAAGCCTGATTACCAGCAGAAATGGGGATTGCAGGGAATCACCAATCTTGCGCAGCCATCCGTAGAGCAGCTCGATTTTTGCGATCATTTTTGTGGCGCGTCCTCCGGAACACGGCAGAACCAGCCCAGGCCAGACCAATTGGCAAACCAGTCATGTAACTGCCCCATGACACGCTCTAATTTCTTGCCCGACCAATCCACCGAACTTTCAATGGCCTGGGAGAGTGTTTTGCCTTGCTGCAAAGCCCACAATAAAGCGAATGCCTCCGGCTTGAGCCGCTTGAAGTAAACAATATTTTCCTGCCGGTGCACAGCCAGATAAGTCTTCTTTGCTTTGGGAAGCGTGTAATGCTTTTCCGGCTCCTCAGAATGTTCCATGATCACCACATTGCTGGCGATATCGGTTTCTGTTTCTTCCGTGCCGCGCACAGACAAAAGAAATTCGTCCACGGGATACCCGAGATCGAGCAGAAAAAGATTTGGCTGCAATTGAAAGACCGGGTCCTCGCCCAGGGCCTGCAGCTCTTCCTGCGTCAATTTTGGCCATTCGGCGGCGTCATAGGCTTCAATGTCTGTCCATTCCAGGCGCACCATATCAAGAGCAAGCTGCTCATGTCCGGCAATAAATTCCGGGTGCTGGCGGAGCCATGCTTCCAGACGTGAACCAAGATCGCGCAGCGTGAAGGAGATGGATGGGAGCTCTGTGAGATAGGCGAGCAGGATCTTGTCAAACTTCTCCTGGCCAACCACAGCGCGAAGGCCGGGGAAATCGTCAGCCAAAGAAGAAAGAATACGAAACCAGTAAACGCGATTGTAGATTTCCAGGCGCTCGACGGAGGTCAGCCGGTCATTTGGCTTCATGATCTCATCGGCAATTTGCCTGGTTGAGCGGCCGTCAAGCGTCTGCTCGCGCATGCGCTCGTCTTCAGTCAGGGGCTGGCGGACAACGCCAAAAAACGCGCGCTGGAGCTGTTCCAAATTCATTTGATTGGAGCTCATGACGCCACCGCCGCGTTCGCCGGAATAAATTTCTTGGCCTTTAGAGCTTCGCGGTGCACTTCGTCGAACGAAGGAATGTGATCGTCCCACTCCAGCAGCGTTGCTGTTGGGCCTACCAACTCAATGGCTTTGGCATAAAGCTGCCACACCGGATCAATTACCGGATGGTCATGCGTATCGAGAATGTATTTCTCATAGTTCGAGTGGCCGGCGATATGGATCTGGGCCACCCGCTCCGTAGGTACGCTGCGCAGGTATTCAAACGGATCAAAATTATGATTGCGGGAAGAAACGTAGATATTGTTTACGTCAAGAAGAATGCCGCAGTCCGCGCGCTCCACCACCTCGTTCAAAAACTCCCATTCCGTCATTTCTGAAACGTGGAATTCGGCATAGCTGCTCACGTTTTCCACCGCGATGGGCACTTCCAGAAAGTCGCGCGCTTCGCGGACTTTTTCCGCTGTACGTTTCGCGGCTTCAAAAGTGTATGGCATGGGAAGCAGATCATGAGAGTAACGCCCGTCAACGCTGCCCCAGCAGAGATGATCGGTCAACCAGGGAGTATTGGTGCGGCGAACCAGCTTTTTTAAGCGGCGAAGGTGATCGCGATTGAGCGGCTCAGCGGAGCCAAAGTACATGGAGACGCCGTGCTGCACCACGCGATAACGTTCCAGTATCTGGTCAAGGACCTGGAGCGGACGGCCGCCTTCCACCATGAAATTTTCTGAGATGATTTCAAACCAGTCGACGACCGGCTTTTTTTCAAAAATATGATTGTAGTGAGGGATGCGCAGCCCAATGCCGACGCCGTAATCTTTGTGTCCGTTGAAACGATTTGCGGGCATATACCTATGTGATGATGACAGAGCGGGGAACGATGAAAATAGAGGACCAGCGGAAGTCCACCGGTCCTCTTAAAACAACTGAGAGGACCCGAGACTATCCTTCTTTCGGCATTGGCTTACCGTCTGTACGGCACTCACCTTTGCCTTTGCAATCGTTCTTGCCCTTGGTGCTTCCGCAGCCGCCCTTGCCTTTGCAAGAGTTCTGGCCTTTACAGGCATGCTTGTCTTTTTTGCTCTTGGTGGCTTTTTTGCCGCTATCAGAGCTGGTGTCCTTCTTGTCTCCGCCAGTGTTCTGGGCGAAAGCG
>DASTCT010000059.1:0-14275 GCA_035710845.1 Candidatus Angelobacter sp. | reverse complement strand
ATTGGCGTCCGGCGGTCGCAGCTAGTAGCATATTCCTTATGATCCACAAGATTCTTCCTGTCGGATGGCTGCAATGTAATTGCTCCGTAATTGGCGATGAGCAGACGCACGAAGCCATGGTGATCGATCCTGGCGACCAGATTGATGACATTCTGCAAATCCTGCGCGAAGAAAAGCTCTCGCTGAAGCAGATTGTCATCACGCATGCGCACATTGACCATGTGGGCGGAGCTATGAAGCTCAAAGCCGCCACCGGCGCGCCAATCCTGATGAACCAGAACGATTATGCCCTGCTGAAAATGCTGGATATGCAAGCTTCCTGGGTTGGTATGGCCCCGCCGGGAGCAGTACAGGTGGATGAAGCCGCGGGGCAAGGGCAAATCTTGAAAATTGGCGGGATCTCATCCAATGTGATCCATACTCCAGGGCACACCGAAGGAAGCATTTGCGTTTACTTCCCTGCCGAGAAAAAGCTCATCGCAGGCGATACTCTCTTTGCCGGCGGCATTGGCCGCACAGACCTGCCCGGTGGATCAATGGAGAAGATCATGCGCTCCCTGCACACCCAGGTGATGGCGCTGCCGGATGATACTGAAGTCTTCCCCGGACACGGTCCCCTCACCACGATTGGCGAAGAGCGCGAGACGAATCCGTTTCTGCAAAAGTAATTGGATTATGGATTGGCTTTGATTTCTTTCAGGATCGAGCACCATCGCAGTGCTCTTGACTTCCATGGGATTACGCGTGCAATCTAATATTTGAGATGCGTTACGCTCCTGAACACAAGGCGAGAACACACAAGAGAATCGTCAGAAACGCCTCCCGTCAGTTGCGCGCCAAAGGTCTGAATGGGTCTGCGGTAAACACCTTGATGAAGGCTGCAGGTCTGACTCATGGCGGTTTCTACAGGCACTTTGGGAGCCGCGACGACCTGGTAGCCGAAGCGATTGAGGAGAGCCTGCAGGAGCTACGTGACCGGCTCATCGCCGCAGCGAAGGATGCCAAACCCGGCGAAGGCTGGAAAGCTATGGTAAGGAGCTACCTGTCTTTGGAGCGTTGCGATCATCTTGATGACGGCTGTCCCATTGCTGCCCTTGCCCCTGACATCGCCCGCGCACGGCCAGCAGTAAAACGGCGAGGCTCCGCTGCGATTCTAAAATTTCGTCAGGAGATCCTGCCATTTATGCCTGGGAAAGACGCTGAAGAGAAAGCAACGAACTTTCTCGCCATCCTCTCGTCCATGGTCGGAGCTATAGCCCTTGCACGCATAATGCCAGACCAGGATGTCAGGCAAAGAATTTTGGACCGTGTCCGGGACTATTTGCTTGCAAGTTTCTGATTTTTTTTTGCGTCTATTGGATGATATATATCATCTCAAGGCTTGGAACACACACGCGATTTAAGATGATTATTGTCATCTTATAGAGCGTCAAAATCTGATAGGAGGTTCAACATGTCTCCGGAAACTCTCTTTCGAATCCAGCTTGTTTTAGGTTATGTTGCATGGCTGCTTGTATTCAGAACATACGTCATGCCCAGGTTCAGGACGATGAATATGGTCGCAGCGCAACGCGCCATCGCTACTCTTCACAGCTTCCGCTTCTTCGGCCTGGTCTTTATCCTTCCAGGATTCGTCGGCCCGAATCTGCCGGCCAGTTTCGCCACGTTTGCTGCCTATTGGGACTTCGCAACCGGGGTGCTAGCGATGCTCGCGCTTCTCACGGTTAGAATTCGCCCGCTGTTTTGGACGTTCGTAGTTGCCTTCAATCTGGTGGGAGCAATCGATCTCATCCTCGATTATTACCACGCTATACAGAACGGCCTTCCGGCAATAGCGGGGCAGTTGGGCGCCGCTTACGTAATCCCTGTAATCTACGTGCCACTGCTGATGATCACGCATGTCGCCGCATTTTATTTGTTGGTGCGTCGGCAGCC
Source organism: Candidatus Angelobacter sp. (assembly GCA_035710845.1). GTDB lineage: Bacteria > Acidobacteriota > Terriglobia > Terriglobales > Acidobacteriaceae > Angelobacter. The sequence goes on along the minus strand of DASTCT010000059.1, from coordinate 12,340 downwards.
CAAAACGGCTCGGGGATTTGTTGGTGAAACAGCCGCAGCCTAATCGCGCTGAACGTCTGCTAATTCCTTGCCGGCAACGCTTGCAACGTCGCCGGCAGGGCTTCGCTCCTGCTTGCTGCACACCAAGCGCTGCCGGATGATACGAAATTTACCCGGACATGTACGCGTATCTCTATTTGGCTGAATGCTAATCGCTGATCACTGAGTGCTTCTTCAGTCCGCCAAATAGCTGACCTCAGTCCGGCGGATGCGCATGCACGCAAACACCAGAATGGCAATGCTCAGACATATAAGGCCGGGAATCGCCAGCCAGGGCGATACCGGCTCAGCGATCACAGTAAACAAAGCCATGATGCCATCCGGCGCTATCGTGACTGGACAAAGCTGCGCCAGATAGAACGATACGCTCAGCTTCTGCAGCAACGGCGGGGCGACTGCGTGGAAGGTCTCCCAGAGCAGAACAGCAATGCCCGGCAAAATGGGATTTTTGAATACCAAACTAAGCGCCAGAAAGAGCGATCCGAATCCCAGGCAAGCCAGCACAGTGACCAGCAAGTAAGACATCAAATGGCCGAAGCCGGGGCCATTGAACACATAATCATGGCCCACCTTGCCGAAATGGCCATAAGCAAAGGTGAAGCAGAGCAGAACCGAACTGCCAAAGACCAGTGAAGATGCGATTAAACCAGCTACGAACTTGGCAACAACCAGCAGTTGACGCCGCACCGGAGAGAGAAAGTAATAGTGCAGGCTCTTTTCTACCACTTCACCGCGAAACAGCCAGGTAAACAGGCCCATGCAGCCAAAGAAAATTCCAACCCGCAAATAGAAAATCTGGAAAACGTAAGCAAAGACGCGTGTATCTTCTGCGAGGCTGGTGCCGCTGGGATCGAAAAGCGCGTGAACGCCGAACATTACCGTAGGAGCAAAAGCCAGCAGGTAGATCCAAATGCTGCGGCGCATCCAGAGATTCTTTTTGATCTCAATGCGGAGTATGGCCATGAACTGTGAAGCCCAGAGCTGCCACGGAGCTTCAGCCAGCGATTTGAGTGTGCGGATTACGGCGGCTGTGCTCATACCGTGCCTCCACCGCCGCTGCCGATCAGGTATTGATAAACGGAATTTACATCGTCATCATTGGGAGCAACGGCTTCCAGCGGAAAGTCCTCTTCCACAACAATCCGGTTCAAAAGCTGATAAAACTGCTCGGCATCTTTGGTGCGCACCAGCACGCCTTTGCCGTCATTGTTCAGCTTGGCTTCAACTACATGGTCCTGGGAGAAAAGCCTTGACGCCAGCCGACCTGGATTGGGGCAGCGAACCAGAATCTGCATAGGATGTTCTTTCACTTCACTTCTCACGCCGTGAATCTTGCCTTCCGCCACCACGTAGCCATAGCTCATGAGCACAACTTGATCGGAAATTTTATCGACCTCATGGAGAACGTGGCTGGAGATCACAACATGCATTCCCTGCTTGGCCAGCCCTTCAAATAGTGCAATAGATTCAGCGCGCGCCATAGGATCAAGGCCGTTGAGCGGTTCGTCCAGCACCAAGATCGTGGGATGGTGAGCGATGGCCTGGGCCAAGCGGATGCGCTGGCGCATGCCTTTGCTGTATCCGGCAACACGGCGATGCGCCGCTTCCCTCATGTTCACACGTTCAATCGCCTCACCGGCGAGACTTGCAGCATTGGTAGAAGTCAAGCCGCGCAGCCGCAGCAGTTGATAGATGAACTCAAAGCCGGTCACGCCCTTGGGAAAGGAATCAAACTGGGTGCAATAGCCAACGTGGCGAAAAAAATCCTCAGGCTGATCGGGAGTCAAACCCAACACACTGACTCTTCCTTGCGTAGGACGCACCAGGCCGGTCATCAGGTTCATGAGCGTGGTCTTGCCTGAGCCATTGGGCCCAACCAAGCTGGTAAGACCTGGGGGTAGCGAGAGGTTGACGCGGTTCACGCCCAGGACTTCGCCATAAAATTTGGAGACGTTTTCAAAAACGATTGTGTTGTTGGCGGTGCTCATGCGCGCTCCACCTCCCGCGCACGAAGTTTGCGATCGAGCAGCCAGACGCAGAATACGCATACGCCCAATAGCGCCACCCATGCTGACCATAGCGGGACGAGATCAAACCCGCCGTGATGGCGATTGAGTGCGTCAAGCCGGAATAAATGCGCCCAGATCATGGAGGTCAGATATCCAAAGTTGAGCAGCATGCCCCACTGAGTCCGCAGGATTGCGTTAAACACAAGTCCCAGCGCGGGTAACAGGAAGAAAACGGCCAACATGAGCGCCGTTGCGGCAATACGCCACCTGACCCAGACGGCCACAGCCATTGAGATCAGCGAGACAATCGCGATCCACATCAGGCAGGCGAGAACGATGGAACCCATCATCCAGAAGTTCTGCCAGAGCCAGCCGTTTCCCTGCAGTCCTGCTTTGATGAAAAAAAGAATCAGGGCCGGAATCCAAGTAATGCAGGAAAGCAAACCTGCCAGCACTGAAACTTTGCCGAATAGATATTCAGCCCGCGAGATGGGACGGCTGAGATAGAGTTGCACCGAGTGATTGGCAAAGTCCTTGGTAATCATCCCTGGTCCGCACCACGCCGCCAGCAAAAAACCAAAGGCCGCTTCCCAGCCTAAAAAAATAACAAACCAGCTATTGTTGATCGTTCCAGGCAGAGCACTCGCCGCTTGTACTCCCATCATGACCTGAATTGTGGAGCTATGGACAAAATAGATAAAACCCAGCCCGACGAGGAAAGGCAAAAAGCAGATGACTGTGTAAGCCGTAAGAGGCCGTGAGTTGAAAAGCGTCTGTATGCCATAGCGTGTCAGCACGCTAAAACGTGACCATGCCGGCGTGAGCGGCCCTCTATAGGCTTTGTAGGTGCGTTTATAAACGGCCATTGGTGCTCCCTTGCGGTACCGCGACCGCTTGCGGCTGGCTGGCCATGGCTTTCAGGAAAATATCTTCCAACGTGTCTCTGCGATAGTTCATACGGCGAATCTGCACGTCATGCTGCGAAGCCGCGCGGTAGATCTGGCGAAGATCGATATTGTCGGGCAGGATCACGCGTACGCGGCCGGCGCCAAAGCTGGCGCACTCACAGCCCAGCCCACGCACCGACTCGAGAAAACCATTGCCTTCGGTAACTTCAAGCTCCAGAAATTTCAGATTGGCTTTGCGCTCTTCTTCCAGATCGCAAATGGCGGCGATCTTCCCTTCTTTCAAGATCAGCACCTGGTCGCAGCACTCTTCCACGTCGCGCAACAGGTGAGAGGAGATCAAAACGCAGACCTCGCCGGTATCGCGAATCTCGCGCACCAGTTGCAGCATTCGCTGGCGAGCTTCAGGATCGAGGCCATTGGTTGGCTCATCGAGCAACACCAGCCGCGGCCCGTGCGCAATGGCCTGCGCAAGCTTGGCCAACTGCTTCATGCCCAGAGAATATGTTCCCAGCTTGCGATAGCGCGCCTCACCCAGGCCAACATAAAAGAAAGCTTCATGCGCGCGCTCCATGGCTTCGCTCTTCGGCAGACCTGAGAGTTCAGCCATATAACGGACAAAGCGCACGCCGCTCATATCGGCAATGAAGGCGTCGCTTTCCGGCATGTAGCCGATCATGGCGCGCAGCTCGCGCAGGTTGCTCTGGACTTCTTTTTCAAAAATGCGGGCTGCACCCATCACGGGCTTGTAGAAGCCAAGCAGTGTGTTGATCAATGTGGATTTGCCTGAGCCGTTTGGGCCCAGAAGGCCAATGCAACGGCCAGACAGCGCGCCGTTCAGCCGGTCAAGGATGATCCGGTTGCCCAGGCGCACTGTCAGGTTTTGCATTTCGATAATGGGCTGCATTGTTCTCTAATCTATCTAGTGGCGCGGTGAAGCCACCTTCAACAAAGTGGACAAAGCCATTGTGTTCAAGTCAAAGCCGAAGAGCCGGCTGCTGGTGGCCACGCGAATGGCATTGTCTTCACCATAAGCGGTAACCACGCTGGGTTTGCTCTCTGCCGCAAGCTGATGCAATGACTGCAACTGCGAGGGCGTAAGCTGCTGGGCAATGGGCGCAATCACCGGCGCCAGGTTCTGGTACAGCACGGCGGAAACGTCAGGGTGCTCATCCTGCGGCAAGAGCGCGCGGAACTCTGCTGAGTTGGCCAGCGAGTTCCCGCTTTGGTGAATTGCGATTGCGTTCATAACCAGTGCCTTGGTCGGCCCCAGGATCATGTAACCGTCAGTGTATGTATACGTGAGCTCGACCTGCTTTGTTTCATCCAACGTGCGGATTGTGTAAAAGGTCAGTCCGTTGGCGGTTTCCTGGTCCAGCGTAATCGGTGGATGCTTGCCTTTCTCGTGATCGTTCACGTCCGTGATCAACTGCTGGATGGTCGATTGCAAGCGGTTAGGATCGTGCACTTCAGCGATAACTTTCCAGGAAGGCGTTGGCAGAATTGGACCATCGAGCGCGAATGTTACTTCGCCGCCCAAGGTATCAGCCAGGTCTTGATGGAACTGGATCTTTAGCTCTGATTCAGTGCGGCTGATATGCTCTGCAGCATTGCTATCGGAAGAGTTGGCAATGCTCAGAACGTCATCCAGCATGGCAGAGGGACTCTTGGAGATAAACGCAGCCGCTAAGCCTGCATCTTTGGAGACAAAATCCAGACCGCCGATCGGAGCAGGCGCAGCCAGCCATGAAGCAAATCCGCGCCGCTGGCTTTTGAAAGTGACCTGAGCGTAGTTTTGCAACTGCTCACTGCTGCCTTTGCGCTCGGCGATCAGATACTGCACGTCGGACAGGCCGGTGAGTTCGTAGGTTTGATTTCTCGTGCTTCTTCCATTTTCAGCGAGCGCGACTTTGTGGCTTGCTGCCATGGTCGCTAGATCGGCGCCGAAGAGGAGTTGCACTCCGTTCTTGTACTTGGCCGCCATGATCTGGCCGAACGGCGTTGCAGCAAAGCCCCCGCCACCTTGATTAATACTGGCGGCAAACTGCTTGAGCGTAGCTGCGTCACCGGCGGCAGCCACAAAATCAGAACGCACCAGGATCAACAGATGCCCTTTCTCTTGCGGAGAAAGCTGGCTCAACTCCTGATCGTCAAGCACGCGCACATGCTCATTTCCTCCGGCGAACTTGGCAGCTTCCTGCTGAATAAATTGCTTCAAACCATCCCGCTGCACCTGCGCCACTACCAGCGGCTCACAATTCCGGCCGTTGCTCGAGATTGAGAACACAATCTCATCGCCCAAATACTGGCTGAGATCGTGAACGTAGTTGATAAGATCGTTAAATTCAGGCCCTTCATGCCTGGAATGCGATTGCGCCTGTGTCCACCACTCGCGCAGCACTGCGGACTCCTGCAACTCCTGCTGAAAAAGCTTGTTGGCCTGCTGCACAGCATCGCCCAGGTTCGGAATTCCGCCGTATACAACAGTGTTTGCCGGAAGCGTCGGCAGCACATGGCTCTGATAGCGAAGTCCCGGCAACTGCACCGCTTCAAGCTTGTTGCTCAAGTGAGCAAACTCAGCCAGCAATGCCAGATGCTTGTCCAGGTTCTGGCTCCAGGCGATCTCCTGCTTCACTGGCACAGTCCCAAGGCTGACGTTGGTGGAAAGCTGATCGCCGGGATGGAGGACTTTCTCAGCGCCGGCTTCAGCAACGTGCACTTCACCTTCAATCACAGAGACGCGTGAGCCTTTCAGTCCAGCGTTCACTGAAAAAACCGTTCCTGTAACCGAGACGCGGCAATCCTGGGAATTTACGTAAAGATGGCCGCTTGTGCGCTTGGCGGCTTGAATGATGATGTTGCCGCGTGTGAGCTGAACCGTTGTGTCTTTTCGGCTCATATCAACGCCAAACTCGGCCCGCTCATTCATCTCCACCAGAGAGCCATCACGCAGGCGAAGCATGGCGTGTCCGCCGCCTGCGGTGCGAACGTGTTCGCCTTCTGTCAGTTCGTCGCCGACTTTCAGCGGTTGCTCACCGCTGGTGCCTATGCGGAAAAGCCCACCGTTGAGCGATTCCACACGCGCACGCATTCCCGAAGGGCCACTGAAATACCATGCTTGCGCGAAATACGTGGCGATGCCGAAGACCATTACGGCCACTGCCACAGCAACCCAGCGGAAGCCGGTGTTTCTAACCTGCGGGAGCTCCTGCTTCCAGGGACGCAGCACGCTGCGCTCCGGCTGGCCGGTTTCCAACTCGCGGCGGCAGCCAACGCAATCATGCAAATGCGATTCCACCAGCAACGCGCGGGCAGGAAGGAGTTCACCGCCGCGATATTGGACCAACAGCTTTCTTACATCTTCACAACCGCGAATCGACTCCACGTGCACACTGGCCGTAGCAGAAACTTCCTGGCTCACACGCTGCCAGACACGCTCAGAAGCAGCGCTCACAGCCGCGTTCTCTGGTTGTTCAGCCCGCAGAGCAGCGGTCGCCTGGTTAAGAGCGTCTTTTGGATTCACAGGCGAATTCATTGGGGGGGTGTTTTCGTGCTTCATCGGGTTTGCCTCTTAAGTCCTTGAAAGTCCTTCTTTAACAAAGCACGCGTACGATGCAGTACCACAGCAACAACCGCCGGCGAGGTTTTCATAATTGTGGCTATTTCACGATTGCTGTAATCCTCTATAAAGCGAAGCACAAACATCTCTGCCCAGCGGGAGTTGAGCCGCGCCAGAGCGTGGCGCAGCCAGTCCCGAAGCTCAGCCGAGTGCGGACCGTGGTCTTCGACGGCGGCATTGGGCTGATCTGGGTTTTCATCGAGCGAGAAGGTTTGTGAATCTTTTTTTCCACGCAGCAGGTCAAGAGAGGCATTCACGGCGGAGCGGTGCAGATATCCCGGCAGATTGGAAATCTCAGGGAACTTTTCCAATCGCACCAGACGGAGGAAGACGGTCTGCAGCACGTCTTCTGCGTCAGTGGCGTTTCCGGTGACGCGATACGCCGCCCGGAATACCAAGTCCTTATGTTCAAGGAAAATCTGTTCCAGCCCCGGCCTGAAATCTTCTCCGGCCATGGCTGCCGTGTTTGCCTGCGCTATTTGCATTGTGGCCTGCAATTGAGTACGGTGCTCCTCTCAAGAACAAGGACGAGAGAAGAGGCCCGGTTATTAACGAAAGCCAGCAGAATTTATGGCTGGCTTTCTGCCCTAGGTGTAATTACGCTTCTGCGGGCGGGGAAGTTCCGGCTTATATGGATGTTTTGACGGCTGGGTGTCTCAATCTATAATCAAATGCAAGCGGCTGATTCCATAGCATTTATATCGCACGGGTTTCGATCAGAGCGGCTGGCGCTTATGAAACAGATCCAATTGCCGGAAATATTTAACGTAGCCACACACTTTGTGGACCGCCATATTCATGAAGGGCGCGAGAGCAGGATTGCCTTTGAATGCGGCGATGAGCGGGTTACGTACCGGCAACTCTATGAGCGGGTGAATCGCGCAGGCAATGCGCTTAAGGAGCTTGGCATACGGCAGGAAGAGCGGATCGGGCTGCTGCTGCTGGACACCTCGGAGTTCGCCTACTGCTTTTTTGGCGGGATCAAGATTGGCGCCGTGCCAATCCCCATCAACACCATGCTCAAGCCGCAGGAGTATGAATACATCCTGAATGATTCCCGTGCCCGCGTGCTGATAGTGAGCGAATCGCTGCTGCCGCAGGTACAGGCGATTGCGAAAGATAAGCTGCGCTATCTAAAGACCATCGTTGTTTTCGGTAAAGGGCCTGAAGGAACGCATTCCCTGCAGCACCTGCTTGACGAGAGTTCGCCCGAGCTTGAGGCTGAACTAACTTCCAAAGATGATGCGGCGTTCTGGCTCTATTCTTCCGGCAGCACAGGATTCCCGAAGGGCTGCGTGCATCTGCACCATGACATGGTGGTCTGCTCTGAGCTATACGCCAAAAACATTTTGCAGATCACGGAGAACGACCGCTTTTTCAGCGTAGCCAAGATGTTTTTTGCCTATGGACTGGGAAACGGCCTTTACTTTGCACTTTCAGTTGGCGCAACCAGCATTCTGTGGCCGGGATCACCTTCACCGCCGAACGTCTTTGCCGTGATTGAAAAGCACAAGCCGACGCTCTTCTTCTCCGTGCCTTCAAACTACGCCAGCCTTCTTTCCTACAAGCGCGAAGGCGGACAGGAGTTTGATCTCTCTACGGTGCGTCACGGAGTTTCCGCCGGTGAGGCTTTGCCAGCGACGATCTTCCATCGCTTTAAAGAGCGTTTTGGCGTGGAGATTCTGGATGCAATTGGATCGACAGAGGCGCTGCATATGTTTATCGCCAACCGGCCCGGAGCGGTGCGGCCGGGATCGAGCGGAGAGATCATGCCCGGCTATGAGGCACGCATCGTGGATGAGAATGGCCATGACGTTCCTGATGGCGAGGTCGGAAGCCTGCTCATCAAAGGCGACTCCGTTTGCTCCTGCTACTGGAACCAGCATGAGAAGACCAAAGAGGTCATCCAGGGCCACTGGATTCGCACCGGCGACAAATATTATCGCGATCCTGACGGCTATTACTGGTACGTAGGCCGCAATGACGACATGATGAAGGTCAAGGGCATGTGGGTAAGCCCAATAGAAATTGAGAGCACGCTGCTGGAACACCCCATGGTGCAGGAGGCGGCGGCTATCGGGCACCTAGACGGCAACCAACTAATAAAGCCCGCAGCCTATCTGGTGCTAAAGGAAAGCGTGAAGGAAACGCCACAATTGATCGAAGAGATTCGACAACACGTCTCAGGCAGGCTGGCCGCGCATAAATGTCCGCAAAAATTTGAAATAGTAAAAGAACTGCCTAAAACCGCCACGGGCAAGATTCAACGCTATAAGTTAAGGGAGTTGGTCTTAAACCAACCCCATCCACAAATAGGAAAATAAATTGAAGACTTCCGGGAACCTTCCTAGTCCAAATGGCGTATATAAGATGCAAGGAGGCGTGTATGAAAAGACTCCTGCCTTTCTTACTCGCTCTGCCAGTTGCTGTTGCTTGTGCCCAGAATAACCACGAACGCCGCTATGAGCTACGGCCTGATCCTGACTGGCCCCTGGCCATTGAATTAGGTTCAGGCGACTACCAGATTGTCCCCAGCGAATCTGACTGCATTGCCGTTGTCTACGAGGAAAACACGCCGGAAGAGGCGCGCAAAGTAGAAGTGCAGATCGGCTCCGGACATGGCCAAAACACTTTGAAAATTGCCGCACCCAAACCACATTTCCACGCCGTGATTGAAGTACCGCGCAAAACCGACCTGCGCGTACGCATAATGGCTGGGGATTTGCATGTGGGCGAAGTTGAAGGCAATAAGGACATTGAAATGGGTGCGGGCAATCTGGAGTTGACCGCGATTCGGCCCCAAGACTATGCGAAGGCTGATTTTTCTGTCCGCATGGGTGATCTTAACGCCCCTAATTTGAAAACAGGAAAGATCGGTGCATTGCGATCTCTGCAAACCCATGGTCCGGGAAAATACCGGCTGCATGCATACGTGGGTGTAGGCGATTTGATACTGAGGACGGATAAGATCTGAAAGTTTTTCTGCAATCCCGAGCGAAGTGAGGGAACCCTACCACCGCCTTTATAGGAAATGGTACGGTTCTTTTATGGTTGTCATTGGATTACCTAAAGAGCATGGAAGATTATAGGGGTCCCTCGCTTCGCTCGGGATGTAAACAGATCCGCCGTACACCCTCAGCAAACTCCTGCTCCGGCGTAATCAAACTCACGACCAGACATCCCTCCCCAGGAAAATCATAAAAATGACCGGGGTGTACATACACATCGTGCTTCTCCAGTAAATCAATGGAGAGTTCTTCATCCGAGCGGGTTGCAGGCACACGCAGCACGGCATACCATCCGCCTTCAACTTCCAGACGGGATACGTGGCTTTGTCCGGCAAGTTGAGAGTCAAGCTCACTGAGATTGGTCTTCACCCGCGCGATAAGCTGCCGCTGGAAATTGGTGCGCTGCTGTAACAGGACCGGCACAGCCAACTGAATAGGCGCGTTCATGGAGAGATAAGTGTCTGCGATCAGTTCCAACCGGGCCAGCGCTTCTCTTTTTAAATTGTCCGGGCCGCTTACGGCCAACCAGGCCAATTTCATTTGCGGCAAGCCGGAAATCTTGGAGATCCCGCTGAGCGTGAACGTGAGCGCACCTTGGTTGGCGATAAAGCTCGGCTGGGAGGCGCCGGTCAGCGCGAAATCGAGAAAGACTTCATCGGCAATCACCGCCATTTTGTTTGCAGAACAGAGCTGATTCAGGCGCGCAATCTCAACCAGCTTTGTGTAGTGCCCGGTAGGATTGTTGGGGTGGACCACGATTAGCCCGCGGGTCTGCGGTGTGATGGCCTGTTCGAGCGCGTGAAGATCAATATGCCAGCCATGATCGTAAAAGAACGGATAGCGCGTAAGTTTGACGTCATTCACGTCAGCTAGGAAATCAAAAAGAGGATAGCTGGGTGTGGGAATCAGAAGCTCATCGCCGGGATTGCAGAGCAAGCGGAAAACATACGAGTACGCTTCACTGGTGCTGACCGTGAGAAAAAGGCTCTCAGGGCTGACTTGATTTTTCCGCGCCGCATAATAGTCGCTTACCGCCTTGCGGGCAGAGAGCAGCCCGCGCGGCTCAGGGTGATATTGCAGCGCTGAAGGATTGCACAACGCACGCACAATTGCTGGAGCGTCATAGTGAAATCCGCATTCAGTGGGATTGGACGCGGCAAGATCCAGCAGGTTGCGTCCGCTGGAACGATGACGCGCCAGCGCATCTGCCAGGCGGTTGGTCTTGAGGTCCCAGTTGGTGCGCGAAGCGAACATGTTTTGGTGACTCATCTTCCCGCGAGCTATCGCACGTCAGCTATACCTTCTGCACCGCCTGCGTCAGATTAGTAAGGCTGGCTTTGGCATCGCCATAGAGCATGCCGGTAACAGGCTTGAAGAAGAGTGGGTTTTCAAGACCCGAAAAGCCTTTGCCTTTGCCGCGCTTGAGCACCACAACGGACTTTGCTTTGTCGACTTCTATGATTGGCATTCCGGCGATTAAACTCTTGGGATTATCGCGCGCGTCAGGGTTCACCACGTCATTTGCGCCGATCACTACAGCCACGTCGGTTGAGGGCAGTTCAGGATTGATCTGTTCCATCTCATAGAGCGAAGAATATGGCACGTTAGCTTCCGCCAGGAGCACGTTCATGTGTCCCGGCATGCGTCCGGCAACGGGATGAATGGCATATTTGACAGAGACGCCGCGCTCTTCCAGCAGATTGCCCAGCTCGCGGACAGCGTGTTGCGCCTGCGCAGTTGCCATCCCATAGCCGGGAACGAAGACGACCTGATTGGCATAAGCAAGCTGCACGGCAACGTCGTCCAGGCCAACTTCACGCATGGTGCCGGAAACGCTGATCTCGGCGGAGACAGGCGAGCCAAAGCCGCCGAAGAGAACATTGGTCATGGAGCGGTTCATGGCCTTGCACATCAGGATGGAGAGGATGAAGCCGGAAAAACCATCCAGCGTGCCGGCAATGATCAGCACGTTGTTGCCCAGCACAAAGCCAGTCGCCGCCGATGAGAGGCCGGCATAAGAGTTCAGCAGAGACATGACCACTGGCATATCCGCAGCGCCGATAGGAATGACAAGCAAAATACCAAACACAAAGGCGCAGCCAACCGTGGAATAAAAATATCCCGCGCCGCCGGGATGGATGAGCCACATAATAAAGGAGCCAATCATGGCAACAAAGAGCCCCAGATTCACAATCTGCTGGCCTTTAAACATGATTGGCGTGCCGCGCATCATCTCCTGCAATTTAGCTGCGGCAATAAATGAGCCGGTCACGGTGAGCGATCCAAGCATTACTTCCATGCCCAGAGCGCCCATCTTTATCCCGCCCATGTTAGCGCCGTGAATCACATACTCTGAAATGCCCACCAGGGAAGCAGCCAGTGCGCCAAAAGCGTGGGAGAGCGCGGTCCGCTGTGGCATGGCAGTCATCGGCACCATGGCCATGGGAATTCCAATGAGTGATCCCACAATCATGCCAATGGCGATGTACAGATAATTGTGAATGTCAGGATGAAACAGCGTGCCGAAAACCGCAGCAGCCATGCCCGCCGCCGCCAAGATCATGCCTCGGCGCGCTGTATCCGGATGGCTCAGGCTCTTGAGGCCAAGCACGAACAGGATGGAAGCGATGAGATATGTGGCTTCAATAAAATATTGGGCGTTGGTCACTTTTTCTCCTCCGCCTTCACCGCTTCTTTTTTGCGAAACATCTTGAGCATGCGATCAGTAATGAGGAAGCCGCCGGTCACGTTGATCATGGC
>DASTCT010000058.1:0-1524 GCA_035710845.1 Candidatus Angelobacter sp. | reverse complement strand
GCGCACCAACTTCTTTGGCGGAGTCAATTCGAACAGTTGGCATGAATTAAGCCAGAACTTCACCATGCTGCAGAGCGTGATCCTTCCCGACAACACCTACTGGGCCTTTGAATACGATGCTGCTGATCCCAACAACGCCTCCTCTATTGCCCTAGCAGGCTGCTGAAAAAGTACTCCACAATCGAAACGGCTTATGGTACGAAGAGACATGCGCGGAGACGATCATCAGCAAAGCCATGTATTCAGTTATTTGTCGCCGGAAGCGCGGGTGCGGAAAGATCATCCGCTGCGTGCTATCCGGACTATGGTGGACGAAGTGCTGGGCCGAATGTCCCGGCGGTTTGACGGCATGTACGCCAAAATGGGCCGGCCGTCGATTGCGCCAGAGAAGCTGTTGCGGGCGCAGTTGCTGCAAATGTTGTATTCCATCCGCAGCGAGCGATTGTTGATGGAGGAGATGGATTACAACCTGTTGTTCCGCTGGTTCGTAGGGCTGAACGCGGATGACGAAGTGTGGGACGCGACCACGTTTACCAAGAATCGCGACCGCTTGCTGGAAGCGGACGTGGCCCAGGAGTTTTTGGCTCACGTCGTGGAGCAAGCTCGAGCCAAAGGTCTGACCAGCGATGAACACTTCACGGTCGACGGCACATTGCTGGAAGCTTGGGCGAGTCAGAAGAGTTTTCAGCCCAAACAGGGCTCGGGATCGCAGCCGCCGGAGGATCCGGGAAATCCCACGGTGAACTTTCACGGGGAGAAACGGTCGAATGAGACGCATGAGTCGAAGACGGATCCCGACGCACTTTTGGCGCGTAAAGGGGACGGGAAGGAATCGAAATTGAGCTATAGCGGGAACCTGCTGGTGGAGAATCGCAACGGGTTGATTATCGACGCGCAGGTATTCCAGGCTTTGGGTACAGCGGAGAGAGATGCGGCGCTGAGCATGTTGGAGAAGCTTCCCGGCACGGGTTGGCTCACGGTGGGCGGAGATAAAGGATTCGACACGTTCGGATTTGTGGCGGAGTGTCGCAACCTGCACGTGGTGCCGCATGTAGCTCAAAATCACTGTCGGCGCGGCGGCAGTGCCATTGATGGGCGCACAACACGGCACCCCGGATACGCAGTAAGTCAGAGAAAGAGGAAGCGCATCGAGGAATGCTTTGGCTGGTTGAAAACCATCGCTCTGCTGCGCAAATTGCGGCATCGTGGAGTCTGCAAAATCGATTGGATCTTCACCTTCGCCTGCGCTGCTTACAATCTGGTACGAGTGCGGAACCTTATGGCCGTGGTTCCTGCGGTGTAAGTCGAGGTCGAAGTGTGTTCGTAGGGCCATAAAGTAGGACTATAAAACCCAAAAAACATCAGAAATCTGGCCGTTTGGGTGTTCTCACAATGAAACGGAAAAGGAAAATACCTCTTCCATCAATTTTTCAGCAGCCTGCTAGAGCCTTAAGATGCATGATCGAGTTTCTTAATTCGAGGAGGAGGTTAAAGTTCTGGTAGGGCTGGGCACCTCTGTCAAAT
>DASTCT010000057.1:0-20195 GCA_035710845.1 Candidatus Angelobacter sp. | reverse complement strand
TGCTCTATCGAGTTGGTCTGGGGTAATGATCTTCTCTTTCACCAGAAGATCGCCTAACCGTTGCGACATAGTTTCTCAGCAGGTCCTGGAATGAATTTGACTCAAGCGCACTTTTTCCAAACCGGCCGGTGGGGAACAGCCTCTGACGATGGAAAAAACCTGAGTAGGCCGATTGTGGGCTGGTTGACAGAAATTGTCAATTAGCGTTTCCCCTCTAAGGTTCATGCACTTACGGCGAAAGTAACCACCAATTCGCAGGTACTTAGACTCACGTCCGCAAGTGCTCTTGCCAACCCTGACAAAAGTCAGACACTTGGAAACAAACGCCTAGCAGGATCACCTTAAACGCCGAACCCCGCTCTCAGGCGGCTCCACTGCACCTTAAATCGGCGCGTCGATCTTTAAATTTTCTCCAAACGTGCAAGACATCACTGAGTGCCTCGTCATCGGCGCCGATCCCCAGCTTTTTGTCTCAACGCGCTCTTCCGTCTTGTGCGGCAGGCCGTCATGCACTCCCACCCAATAAACAATCAGCTTTGTCATCTCCACATGATTATCGGCATTCATCTCGTAGCGGAGTGTCGTCTCGCCATCTACCGTGTCATTGCCGGCAAGCCTTACGCTGCCCGGGTCGATCCGGTAACCAATCGCCGATGAGATCGGCATGGGCGGTCCACCCGTTTTCTTCAGATAGCCCAGCCACTGCGGGTCCAGCTTCTGCCATGCGCCTTCTCCAATTCGCTGGTAGGCTTCATTCTGGATCACCAGAATCTCGCCCTTTTGCACCTCGCCGCCATTCTGGTTTTCAGTCGTGATCCGGTAGCGATCTGGCGCAGCAACCTCATAAACCTGATGGTCCTGCCATCCCGGCCCGCTGTTGCCTGAACTTTCCATCTGGCAGCGATGGTTGAAGTCCCTGGCAAACTTCACCTCGGCATCTCTTACCACCGCCGATGGATCGTCGGTCGCATGAATCACTTCTTTGCGGCAGGCTGTAAGGCCGGCGATCAAGAGGGCCACCAAAAACAATAAAACTTTGGCTCGCATGTCCGCAGCCTAGCGGTGACTTGCCATTGAGACAAGATTACCGTGGCAGTGCGACGTTCATAACGCGGCTCAATTTCGTTCCATTCTTCGTCAGGTGGAAGTGACGCTTTAACCGAAATGCAAAATTATTGAGTCTAGAGCGTCTGCCCGGGTGCGGGTGCCCGGTCGCGGGTGCCTCATCTTTGCGGCCCATGCGATTGTTCACAGTTGTAAAAACACCAAATGGCCGCAAAGGGTGGGATGTGATTATTCTTCCATATTTTCAGGTTCACGAGACACACGGGACTCCAATGTGACCGAGATTAACAGACGTGCCCTTCCATCCTTTGTCGTCCTGAGCGAGTACGAGGGACCCTGAGCTTGTCGAAGGGGACTGAGTGCGAGTCGAAGGATCCCGAGAATATCTATACTAACCATGCTGATCTAGGGAGTTCTTACGAGTCTGTAATTCCCCCAGTTTCCGCACTTTCATGCGAGAACTGGTAGAAAGAGCGGCCCCTCCAGGCCATGTAAAGATGACAGAAATTTTGTGCGGGTGCCCCATCCTTTACGGCCCACGCAATTGTTCATAAGTTGTAAAAACACCAAATGGCCGCAAAGGGTGGAATCCATGGACTAAAGGTGACGCCGCATTCCGGCCATCCACAAACAGGGCCGTAGGCCCGTCAAGAAGTTAGCCCACCTCTGGAGGCGAGCGCATGCGAGCCGGAAGGGTGGGTAACATTTAGTTAGTGATGCAGAGCCCCGTAGGCGGCGACACTTGCCTCCTACAACGGATACCAATACGCATCCACCAGCTAAAGCACTCCACCACTGGGCGTGGAAGAGCACGGCTTTAGCCGTCCAGCCATGTGGCAACTAGAAAATCCCCGCCGACGTAGCCCGAAGCCGCAGGCGAGGGCGTCCGGAGGCGCATCAAGCCTCTTCCGCACCTTTCTGAGCGAACCCGCGGGAGCGAATGCGACTAAGGGCGAGCGAAGGAAGGTGCGTCCGCAATCTATCTGCCGTTTCTGCGCTAAGCTAGAAGAAAAATTCTAGGAATCAATTCCTATCGCGCGCAATCAGGCTTTAAGCCGACTGCTGCAGCTTGTGCTCTTCCAGATGCTTTGCATGCCCGTTCAATCGCTGCTTCAAAGGTTTCCGGCTTCCAATCGATGATTTCGGCGCCTGCCTCATACAAGGCCTTTCCAACAGGAGAATCTTTCGGTGGGTTAGACACGCTATCATCGAGCTTAATTGCTACAATGCCGTTTTTCTTTTCCACGCTTTTTTCAATTTCGTGCTGAACCCATTCGCTTTGTGCCGTATTTTTTCCAAGGAGTACCACAGTTGCAGAAGTTCCTGTCATCTGCTCATGGACTTTCCTAGTGATGTAATCTTCATCCTTGCTATCCACTGGGTCTAATAAATGCCGTCCTACAAACTCAAAATCAACATTCTTATTCCAACGAAGCAGATTGAATCCTTTTGCCTTCATTCTATCTTCGTGTTGATATGAGATAAAGATATGCCGTGCCATACGTTCGCTCCTTCAAACAGTGTAGCTGAAATTGAAACTGTAATGCTAGTGAGGAGATAGAGTGCCTAGTGCTGAGCAACCGGGGCATTGGCGAAGCAAAGCTTTATTGTGCACAACCGCTGAGCAATGGGAGCACTTCCAGTTTCCTGATGGTGACGCATTTACAACCGGCGAATGGGAATCCTGATTGGCAGGACTTAGGTGATATTCAGCTGAAGCCCAATCGAAACCGGCAGGGCGACTCCAACTAGGATAGCGGAAGCCTGTGTGCCGCAAATTAAATCTTTCGAGCCTGTCTATTTCCTTACGGTAGGCCTCAAGCGCATTTGGAAACCCAAGAAGAAAAGTGCGCAGCGCATTGCATTCCCGAGGCTCTAATAAAAGCATATTGCGAAAACGTCGATTTATATGGGTTCTACACACTCGATCAACTGTGCTTAATAGCGGGGCTTCGGACACGAAGTGGGCTTCGTCGGCAGCCAGATAAAAGTCATTCTTGCGAGGCGAATGCGCGGGGGCATACCATTTGATGTGATAGAAGCCAGAGAGGACCCTCCCGTCAGGCCTGTGCGTAGTGAAGAATACATACGTGAATTTCCGTTGTACGATCCCAGACCGCATAGAAGGGCTACAGGTGGAGAACAACCCATATGTCAAAGTTTCAAAATTAGGATCGCTCTTGTTATCTCCGGGCTTTGTCACAAATCGGACGGGCAAAGGGCTCAAATCATCGCTATAGTAGACGGACAGATAGCCACCGCTATTAGGATGATTAAATTGTTGCCACGGAGGGTTCGGGGGAGCGAATTGCATAGCATCTTACTCTACAGCTTTTTGAAACGTGACCGTTCCTTCATATAAATTCCCAATCACAATTCCGCCTCTATTGGCCACTACAAGTCTCCAGACATCAAACGCTTGCAAAATTGCTCGTTCCCAAGTGTGAAGGGATTGTACATTCACTTCCAAGTGCTCAGTTAATGACTTGATAGTGTTGAGAATACTGTAGTCGAGCATGGTGACGCCTTTAAGGAATGCATGCTTTTTGGCATAGTCAAATGCTAGAGCTGCAATTGCCTCGTCGATCACCGCAGCGCGGCCCCCATCTTCAACCTCGTCAGTGCGTGGGTTACTTTTCCGCTTCTTCTTCATAATCGCCCTTGCAACAGGCGACCATCCTAATACAGCAGCGAAAGCGAGGTGAAAAACATCGTGGAATCTGTAGCCGTCGTCTTTGTATGCATTATCTGTCAAGTGACTTCCAATTTGCTCGCCATTCATAGAAATACGCACGCGAGGAGTTGGCCCTGCTTCCTCCCTAATTGTTACTGCAAATGTTCGCGGCAAGCGCTCATTTTCAGGGTACTCAGCGTCGAGAAATTTACTTCCCGGGAGGAGTGGAACTTCTGGTGCTGGGGTCCAGCGATTGCCGATCTTGCGCAAATTTGATCGAGCGACATCCTCGAGCCGTAAACCGGCTTTCGTCGCGATGTTTGCCAAATACCACAAGATGTCCCCGAGCTCTTCCTGAATTCTCTCTGAAAAGACTTTATAAGCGGAACCATCTCGAAGGAGCTTCTTGTATTCCGTAAGAAGCGATCCGGTTTCTCCAGCTAAACCCAAAAGTGGGACTACCAGACTAACTTCATCTTTGCCCGGATGCTGGTCGGTTATTTGTGCCTCATCTTGGTAGTTATCAAAGTTCATATGCAGCCCACGAGCTCCAATTGATAGGTGTTTTCGGGAAGTGTTGTGGTAAGTTTCCATTTTGGAGGAAACCAGTAGTGAATTGGAGAACCATTAGGATAGAACTTCCTTTTGATCCGAAAGCGTCCTTGTTGTTCATTGAATTCGGGATGTTTAACTCGAGCGTATTTGTCAACTTCACAAAACAGATTCTGGCAATCAATTAATTGAAGCGCACGGCCAAATAGATTCCGAAAATCAAACCCAAAAACTCGAAAGCTTTCCTCTTGATTCTCAGTGACCCACCGAATCGTATCAGCATGTGATAAATCTCCTAAAGTTGAGAAGCATTTCTCAATTCCTGATTTCGCTCCTGGGCCTGGGGTAACGAACTCCATTTCGCTGAAAGGCAATGTTTCGCTGTAGTTAATGTCTGTTAAGTACTGATATGCAAGAAAATCTCCGAGCAGAGGGTAAGATCTAAGGATCGAGTAAGCCTGCAGCATTGAACTGCTGGACAACAACTGTTCAGGAACACATTCTTTCATCATCCGTTCAAGCAGACGTAAATAATTACGGTGCTTGCGTGACTCTCCGAATTGCCGACTGCCAGAAGGCATTATGTATGCGGGCGAGAAAATGCGTATGCCCTTTGTCATGGCTTCACTCAATATTTTGTCGTATTGTGTGAAGTCGTAAGTAGCCCAACTAATTTCGCCGAGTGTGTTTAGGAGGCGTTGCCACGTTTCTATACGGTTAAAGATTTTGAATAGTAGCGTTCGGAAGAAGATTTCATCTACTTTTTGTGAACCGTAATAGATGACTTCCCGGATGAGAAATTGGGAAACGCGATCGAGTACTCTGTACGCGTTTGTGAAGCGATGCGCATTAATTATCTGATCATCAGTCCAGGGGGGTGGATTGCCAGCAAGACGTCTAAAAAACACATGCTGCCTCTCGGCCGCGAAGTACCAGTAACTCCGAAATACAGGTGTGGGTTTTGGCTTTGCAGATTTAGAAAACCCGATCAACATTTTTAGCTACCTTTCTTCTTCATGATTGGCAATATGTTTCTCTTCGCGCACCACATAGTGTGCTCTCTGGAGATAGCGTCTTCTGCTTGATCGATAATTTGTCGGAATGTGTCCTCATCAGCAACCTTTTCCGCAAGAGATTCGATATTCAGCAGCTCTTGGGATGCCACACTATACGAGTTTGTTAAATCTTCATGTCGCTTCGCCTGTGACCAGGCAGTGAACGAAGCGGCTGTAGTCATGAGAAGACCGGCAAGATTGAAATTAAAGGGACCGTAAGCAGCCGCCAAGATTGCCCAAACAAGAGCAAACACTTGAGCAACAAGAATCGTAGCGTACCAACAGGCGGCTCTTTTTTTGTTCCATATGGCTTTATTTCCATACCAATTCTTTTGATCACGTATGCGGCCTTCAAGATACTCTGCTTTCCTGTTTACAAAATCGGAAGCTCTTATTGCTCGCATGCGATCTGAAATTGATTTTGCCCTGCTGTCAGCCACCAGATAACCACGAACGCTGGGGCGACTGTTCTGGATCTCCGATAATTCTGCAATGAATAATTCTTCTGGCTGAGGAGCATCCAAGCCGAAAGGATTCCCTTTTATTATGTAGCGCCATGTTGCGGTTTTCACAGACTCCGCCACAGCTCGCGCATCGAACCAAGTCTTATCAAAGCGCAGAGCACTGGCCAAAACGGTGAGAATGATTCCTGCACCCAGGAAGATTGCAACAGCTACGCTCAGAGGCTTTTTGAAATAAGGAGCCAAAACCCCGCTACAAACTGTGAGGAGGGTTACCAGAAAGAAAACCATTAGCTGCGCTCGGAGCAACAAAAAATGACGGAACTGCGCGGAGTTTGACGCCTTTTCACTCGCAGAACATAGCCATGGGAAATCTTCTGGCTTCATTATCTTAAAGGTTTCGACAACATGGTACGACAAATAGCCAACATAGCGAAACATAGAATTTTATTGTTGGGTTTATGGAACTTTGATTTTTGAAAAAGAATTCCTCCGTTGCCTCCGTGGTGGACTTAATCATTGCCCATACTTCTTCGCCCTCAACTCCTCCACCACCTTCCTCAGCTCAATCACCTCCAGCGGACACTCCGGCCAGTTGTGGATCCAGCACACAATCCCATCGCACCCCTGCAGCGGATGCATGTGCGCCAGAAAATTCTTGCTCTCGTATTCCAACTCGTAATGCACCCGCTGGCACTTGTTTGGACCAATCTCTCGCATCGCCTCCACGTCTGGGAACCCCACCTGCACCCGCGTAATGCACAGGCCCAGGTCCCCCGCCACCGCTCCAAACACAAACAGCACGCCCTGCTCGTTTGTCGGTGCAAAGCTGAACGGCCAAAACATCGGCATCCCGTAAATCGGGCGGTCATTGAGCACCTTCGGATCAGTCATCCGCTGCCTTGTCGGCGCGAACGTCCGCGTGTCCTCTTTTTTCGACCGATACTCTGCCGCAATGATGTCCAGCACGTCTTTCCACTCAACTTCCAGATTCTGCTCCTGAATGTACTCGCCCATCCCCGCCGCCACCGCCTTCCAGCCGTTATACCTCCGCGTCAGCGGACGGATGCTGTACTTCCCATGCAGCTCATATTCTGTCATCGTCGGCGCCTTGCCCAGCTTCCGCGTCGTCTCCGCCCAGTCCACGAACAACGATTCCATCGTCACCAGATACCCGCACCCCTGCCGCTCCAGTCCGCTTGCGAACAGCAACCGCCTGTAGCTTCCAAACGTCTTTTTCAGGTCGTTCTTGCTGACGTGTGTCTCTTTGGCGAACTCGGTCGCGCTCGGCACATGCCCCAGCCTTGCCGCGCATTCCTTCACCACCGCAATAATCTCTTCTTTCGTCATTGATGCTTCGATTCTCCGCATGTTTCTCTCCTTGTCTTTATTTGTGCCGGGCCCGTTCACGCGTCATTTTGTGCGTGATTGGGCAGATAAGTTTCTGCGCCGTTGCTCCGGGCTTTAACTTTGGGCAAGCAGCCAAGCCGCGAAATTGCGGCCCAGGCCCACCCGCAAATGCACGGCGTGAACGGCTTTAGAAAATAAAAAAGCCACCCGCAGGCGGCTTCTCAATTTCGATTTTCCGATTTTGTTTTTTGGGTTTTTAGGTTCTGGGTTTTGATTTTGATTGGCTAATTGCTAATTGCCAATGGCTTCTTTTGCTGATGGCCGAATGCTGGCAGCGATGGCTACTACCGACACACTTTAACAATCCAAGACGGCCGCAGTGAAACAGCCAGAGTACTCATGGCTACTGGTGCTCTTGTGTAGGCACAGGCCAACCGGCGCATACTCCGCCAAACCCGCATTTGGTCTGGTGAAGCTATAAACGCCCTGGCGGATGCTCTTCAAGTTGCAGGCCTTTTAGTTCTGTCCACGCTTTCGCTAAGGGCCAATAGCTAAAAGCTGGTTCAGTCTCCGATGCCGCTCTCGGTCGTAAATGCAGATTTTACTATAGCGAATATGAGGCGAATTTGTCAAGAGAAAAATACCGATGCCTCATCCTTTGCGGCCTGCAAACTTACGCCCTATTCCAAAACACTAAACGCCGCTCGAACACCAGCCCCCATCCCGATACTTACTAAACCCGTATAATAAAAGTTTACCTATGGCTCACGGACATCCACATGCAGCGCCACAGCAGGGACCAACTCCGCTTCCCGGCGTCACCAATATTATTGCTATCGGCTCAGGCAAAGGCGGAGTCGGCAAAACCACGGTTGCGGTGAACTTGGCCGTAGCTCTGGCTAAAATGGGTCACAAAACAGGTTTGCTCGACGCCGATATTTATGGGCCTAACGTCCCGCTCATGATGAGCACCAGCCAGCAGCCTCGCGTGCTTACCGAGAACCGTATTGAGCCGCTGCAGAATTTTGGCGTAAAGGTGATCTCCGTTGGGCTGCTGAACCCCGGTGACAAGCCTCTGGTATGGCGCGGCCCTATGCTGCATTCCATCATCCGCCAGTTTCTGCAACAGGTGGAATGGGGCGAACTGGATTATCTGGTCGTCGATCTGCCTCCCGGCACCGGCGACGTGGTGATCTCATTGTTTCAGACTGTGCCGCTCACCGGAGCAGTAGTGGTCTCAACTCCGTCTGATGTTTCTCTGCAGGACGGTCGCAAGGCCATTGAGATGTTTCGCACTGCTCGCGTCGATATCCTGGGCTTGGTGGAGAACATGAGCCACTTTGTCTGCCCGCATTGCCATCAGGAGATTGATATCTTCTCCAAAGGCGGCGTGGCGCGGACGGCGCAGCAGTTCGGCGTTCCTTTCCTGGGATCGATTGAGCTTGATCCCGACATTCGCAAAGGCGGCGATACGGGCAAGCCCGCAGTTCTGGAAGGCGAAAGCTCTCCTCACGCCAAATCACTCTACGACTTCGCCAAGCAGGTGATCATGCGCGTGGCTGAGGTAAAAAGTAGCAGTGGGCCGGGTGACGTGATTCAGGTACAGTAGAGCAGCTTTTAGCTATTAGCCATTGGCTTTTAGCTTCAGCATCGTACGCCCGATGAGTGTCATTGCGCTTTAGCTACCTGCCTCGGATTTGTTTTGCCAGTACGCGAAGCGCACGGCTTGCAGTGAAGATCACGAAAAGCGGCGGGCGTTTCATTCGAACCGTGCAACTCGCCAATGAACACCCAATGGACGGAAGCCTTAGACCATATCTGATCGGCTCCCGGTACGGGCGAGCAGGATGTGACGGCTCCCGCCGCGTTAATCGTCAATTCCATGGCCAACAAGAATTGCAGCGCTATCCTCATGGGCGGTAAGTTTAACGCTGATTCATTCGTCTCACAATTCGCAGTTCATCGATCCCGTGCGGCAGATGCCGCCCTAATTGGCACGCGGAAGATCCAAGAGAAAGGATTGACTTAATTCCAACCGTAGTCTGCTTGGCCGGACGGCGGAGAGATGCATGTTTTCATTCCCGTGACGTTCTAATGACGAGAATCCATGAGCGCCAAGGCGAAAGCTCTTTTTTTGAAAATCGTTCCGGGGATCGTTGTTGTCTTGATTGTTCTCGGGGTACTGATCCCCAATCTTCACAGGTCGCGAATGACAGCCGACCCACCGCTGGGCGGTGCAGGTGAATGGAACGTTCTCACCATCAACACCGCGGAAGTTACCTACGCGACGTTTTACGAGAAAATAGGCTACGCTCCAAACCTTGCTGTACTCGGACCTGCCCCTACTACGCGAGACTGTGGTGCAGAGCACGCCTGCTTGCTCGACAACGTGGTGGCTTGTCCCGGCGGGATTGGGCGGGGATGGTGCGTCAAGAGCGGCTATCGCTACAACATCCAGAGCAGTTCGAGCGAGCCACCTTACAAAGATTACTGGGTTACAGCCACCCCGATTCAAGCGGATCCGAAACTCAAGAATTACTGTTCAACTGAGGATGCAGGGATCCGGATAGAACCGGGCGCATCCCTCAAGCGACCCTATACCCGCGATGAATGCCTTGCAGTGCCGCCTGATCCAAACGGCTACCATCCCTAATTGGCACTCTTCTGCGTCAAGTGCCATCTTGACAATAACCCGCTAACATTCCTACAATCTAAGCTGTGGAAGGGTGTCAATTATTTACATTAAGTTATTGTAAATAAATGACTTATTTGTTTTAGGTTATGCCAAACCCAGGATCAATGGGCCCGCGTGAACGGGAAATCCTCACCGCGATTGTTGAAACCTATATCTCAACCGGTGAGCCGGTAGGGTCACGCACGCTCTCACGTCTGAATAAGGATGGGCTGAGCCCGGCGACCATCCGCAACGTGATGGCTGATTTGGTTGACACCGGCTTCCTGGAACAGCCGCACACTTCGGCGGGCAGGGTGCCTACGCCTCAGGCGTATCGTTATTATGTTGACCAGATCTCCGGGCGTGCCACGATTTCCGCGGCTGACCAGACCCTGATTTCTGACACGTTACAGGGCACGGTGGACGTGCAGGAATTCCTGGAGAGGACCTCGCATGTGCTCTCACTAGTGTCTAGCGGCGTGGGAGTGGCCATTGGGAATGCCGGGCCAAAGAACTCGCTGGAGCACGTTTATTTTTCGCGTCAGGGCAACAATCGCGTGCTGGCTGTGGTGGTGATGAAATCAGGCGTGGTGCATGACCGCATGATGCGTTTGGAACGCGATCTGGACCAGGAAGACCTGAACACAGCGGCCAACTACATTAACCAGAATTTCCGGGGCTGGGTGCTAAGCAACGTAAAGGCAGAGCTGATCCGGCGCATTGACCAGGAACGCAGCGAGTATGACCGGCTGATGAAGAGTTTGGAAGAGCTATATAAAAGCGGAGCGCTGGCAGCCGATGAGCCTACGAAGAACATCTTTGTGGAGGGTGTAGCCAATCTGGTGGGCAATGATCAGGACCGTGAGCGCCTGCGTGAGCTGGTGAAGACGCTGGAAGAAAAAGAGCGGGTCGCCAGCCTGCTCGCCGCTTACCTGGATACGCGCCAGGAAGCGGTGCGCGTGGTGATCGGCCTGGAAGAGGCAGTGCCGGAGATGCGCAACTTCGTTTTAATCGGCGCTCCGGCGCGGGTAGGCGATGAAATGCGCGGGTCGTTGGCGGTGATTGGGCCAACCCGCATGGATTATCAACACACAATCACGGCTGTCTCATATATCGCGCGGCTTTTTGACAAGCTGCTGAATGAGAACGCGTGAAAATTCCAATTAAAAGACCAGGTGCTGTAATGGGCAAGACAAATGGAAAGGCCGACGTAGGCCTCGAAGATCAATTAAAAGACGAACAATTGAAAGACGAGCAGGAAAAACAGGATCCAGAGAACGAGCTTCCGGCGGCTGATCCAGCCGATGGATTTGAAGAGAAGGCAAGTTCCGGCGACGGCCCGGGTTCCACTGCGGCTAAAGCTGAAGGTGAGCTGCAAAAGCTGCGCACCGAGCGCGATAACCTGTTTGACCGGCTGGCGCGGCTGCAGGCCGAATTTGATAACTATCGCAAGCGCGCGGCCAAAGAGAAGGATGATTTCCGCGACTTTGCCGTCTCTGACGCAGCTCGCAACTTGCTGCCGGTGTTGGATAGCTTCAACCTTGCCATGAAGAATGCCTCCGCCAAGCCAGAAGACCTGCGCAAGGGCGTGGAATTGATCCATAAGCAACTCCAGGACGTGTTGCAAAAACTGAATGTGCAGCGCATCCCGGCCCAGGGCGAGCCGTTTGATCCGCGGGTGCATGAGGCCATTGAAGTGGTGGAGAGCAATGAGGTGCCGGACCATCACGTGCTGGAAGAACTGCAGCCGGGATATCGGATTAAAGAAAGGCTTTTGCGCCCGGCGATGGTGAGGGTAGCAAAGAAGATCGGGTGATCTTTTCCGAGTCCCGAACCCGCGTTTTTGCGGGTGAGGGATCACTATAGCAACAAGGAACTTGAGGTAAGGGAGCAGCTCACGAACTTTGAATGCTTGTAAAGGAATAGGGGGCCCTCACTTGTAAAGAACACGGGTTCGGGATTACAGAAAAATTGACGAACTGCCCGATTACTACATGGATCTGGGAGTTGATCCCACGGCAACCCAGCTGGAAATTGATAAGGTTTACGCTCTGCGGGCAGGCAGGCTTCGCAATTCGAGAGCAGAGGACGCTCCGGAAGAGTTGGCAGAGGTGGAGGCAGCTTACGTTGTGCTGCATGATCCGGCTTCACGTGCCAGCTATGACGCAAAGCTCCGCGCTGCTGACGGAGAGGATGAAAAGAAAGACGCTGAGATGAATGCTTATCTGCGGAGCCATCATCATCGCAAAAGGGTGAAAGGCTCCAGCGGCTGGCTGGATGCCATTTGGGGACCTTTTGAGCTTTTTCAAATAGCTCGCGCATCAAGATGGGGGACGAAGGAAAGACTTTGGTGACGGAAGCAAAACGTGATTATTATCAGGTTCTCGGTGTGCCCCGCACAGCTACGGAGCAGGAAATTAACGCCGCGTTCCAGAAGCTGGTGAGAGAATTTCACTCGGCCGGTAAGCCAAAGAACATTGATGACGTCGAATGGCTCAGAACGGTTACAAGGGAGTACCGGGTCCTGAGCGACACGGCGTTGCGAATGCATTACGATCGCACCGGCGATGATACCCCTCTTTTTTCTACACCGGCCCACGGCTATGACCAGGCGTTTCTGGAACAATTGGAGCGACGCGTCGACAACCAAGCAGTGCTACACGGAAGTATGTGGCTGACCCATGAACTTTTCAATTTTCTCTAAATCTAGTTGAGGGACATTTTGGCAACGCAAGCAAAACGTGATTATTACGAAGTTTTAAGCGTGACCCGTACGGCCACGGAGCAGGAGATCAAGAGCTCTTACCGCAAGCTGGCCATGCAGTACCATCCTGACCGCAATCCAGGGAATGCTGAGGCGGAAGAGAAATTCAAGGAATGCACTGAGGCGTACAGCGTCCTGATGGATGCAGACAAGCGCGCCCGCTATGACCAATTTGGCCACGCCGGAGTGAATGGCGCCGGCGGGTTCAGCGGTTTTGATCCAACGAACTTTGCCGATTTCAATGACATTTTTGGCGACATCTTCAGCAACTTTTTTGGCGGGAACGTTGGTGGTAGCGGAAGGCGCAGCCGGGCGCAGCGTGGCGGCGATGCCCGCGGCGACATTACGCTGACCTTTGAGGAAGCAGCTTTCGGTAAAAAGACTGAGCTCAAGGTGCGCCGGTATGAGACGTGCGAACAGTGCCACGGCAGCGGATCGGCTGCGGGAAAAGGCCCTACTACCTGCCAAACCTGCAAAGGTCACGGCCAGGTACGCTATCAGCAATCAATGTTCAGCATTGCGCGCACCTGCCCTACATGCCAGGGAACCGGACGCGTGATTTCTGACCCGTGCAGCAAGTGCAAGGGCGAGTCACGCGTGATGAAAGAGCGCACTGTTGACGTGAATGTTCCGGCAGGCGTGGAAGATGGGACCAGGATTCGTTATCAGGAGCAGGGCGATGCAGGAGTAAATGGCGGCCCGGCCGGCGATCTTTACATAGTGCTGAAGGTAAAGCCGCATCCCTTCTTTGAACGTGAAGACAAAGACCTGCACTGCTCTGTGCCCGTCTCATTCACGCAGGCCGCGCTGGGAGCGGAGATTATGGTTCCCACGCTGGAAGGCGGCGAGCACAAGCTAAAAGTGCCGGAAGGGACGCAATCCGGCACGGTGTTCCGCGTGCGCGGCAAGGGCATACCAGCGCTGCAAAGTTCTGGCAAGGGCGATATGTATGTCCACGTGAGAGTTCAAACGCCGGCCAAGCTCAGCAAACGCCAGCGTGAATTGCTGACGGAACTGGGCGGGACATTTGAGATTGAAAACAAGCCGGAGCCACGCAGCCTTCTGGAAAAGATGAAGGACATCTTTGGCTAAGTTCTACATCTGGTTCGTTGTGATCGTGGCTGGGCTGGCCGGCCTGATTCGTGTCGTGCTGCCCCGCCGCTTCGCAGAACTCCAGGCGGAACGCTTTAAAGCAGTCAATGCGCTGAAGCGTGCTCGCTGGCGCAGCCTGATCTTTGTGATCATGGGCATCGTCTTTGGGTCGCTTTACTTTCTGCCCTGGGGACATCAGAGCTGGATCGTCATTGGCACCATCTTCTCCCTGCTAGGCGCAGCAGAGACTTTCTTTCAGGCGCAATTTCCTAGCCTGGATGCGTTGACCTTCCAGAGCCGGTTGCTGGGAATTCTCTATCTTGGGCTGGCAGCCGCTTCTTACGTAATACTGGCGCGTACATGACCCGCCGCCGCTGGATTGCCGACCGCGTTGAAGGGGACCGCGCTTTTCTGCTGGGGCCAAACGCAACGCATCTCTTCCGCGTGCTTCGCGCTAAAGCCGGACAACAGTTTGATATTGCCGCCAACGGCGTACTGCGCCATGGAACCATCGTTCAGGCGGCCATGGACCAGGTGGAATTTGAGCTGGGCGATGAAGTCGCTAGCACAGCCCTGCCGCACATTACGGTGTATCTTTCGATTTTCAAATTCGATCGCCTGGAGTGGGCGCTGGAAAAGCTGACCGAGCTGGGCGTGAGCAGCATTCATCCGATGATTGCGCAGCGTACAGAGCAGCATCTGGCCAAGGCCGCTCCTAAGCGCGTGGAACGCTGGCGCAAACTGGCCCGTGAAGCCGCACAGCAGGCAAGGCGCATAGCGCCGCCAGAAATCGCAGATCCATTGGCCCTCAAGAAAGCTATTGCTGAAGAGAAGGGAAGCAGGATCGTGCTGGCTGAGTCAGAAGAGCAAACCATGCTCAAAGCTGCGCTCGTAGGCTGTGAAGCTCCGCTGGCGTTGGCCTTTGGGCCGGAAGGCGGATGGTCTGAGGCAGAAATCGAACTGTTTAAAGCCAGTGGATGGAAAGCTGCATCATTAGGTCACACTATTTTGCGTGCTGAAACGGCTGCAATAGCTGCCACAGCCGTAGTTTTTGCGGAGCTGCAATGACTGAACAATCCTACCCGGCAGATTTACAAGCCATCCTGAATGAATTGGACCGGACTGATGCTGAGGCTCGCCAGCTTGTATCTACGCTCACTGAAGCGCAGCTCAACTGGCAACCAGGTGGAGGCACAGGCTGGAGCGTGGCACAGTGCCTGGACCATTTGGCGCAATCGACTGCTTTGTATGCGCCCGCCCTGCTGGAAGCCGTGCGTAAAGCTAAGATCAAAGCTTCCTCCAGACGCGCGCGGACGCCGATTCAGCCTCCGTGGTTAGGCCGATGGTTTATTCGCGACTTGGAACCTCCACCCAAGAGGAAGTTCAAGTCGCCAAAGAAGGTAAAGCCCGCGGCGCAACAATTCAAGAGCGCCGAGGTGCTCAAGGCATTTCTTGCAGCGCATGATCAGGTGCGGGTGGTGATCGAGGAGGCGCGCGAGGTTGACCTGAATCGCGTCCGCTTCAGAAATCCATTGCTGCGCTTCCTTCCGTGGACCGTAGGCACGGGCCTCCTGATCCTTGGAGCGCATGATCGCCGCCATCTCTGGCAGGCACAACAAGTCCTGAAGACCATGCAAGAGCCATCAGAGGCGAAAGCGCGCTGATCGTTTAATCCTTGGATCACTCGTTCGCGAATTCAAAAAGACGACTCAACTAGAAAAAACCCTGTTTTCCTCAGCTTAAGTTAATTTAGCCATTGCTCGCTTCGCCTTCGGTTCGCATAATAGATCTATTCTCGGAAAGTGGCGAGGCCCGAATAGGCCGAGCCGCTTGTGTCAGGCGCAGAACAAACCGGCAAGATCGTCAAACGCCGGTGGTTTGGAGCGCAGCGACAGGATCAGACGGTGACGAGCTTTACTCCTAATTCGAAGCAGAAACAGGCGATTGAGCACGTGCGCGGCCCCATGCTGGTGCTGGCCGGCGCAGGAACGGGCAAGACCACGGTGCTGGTGGAACGTATTGCCTGGCTGATTGAACAGGGACACGCCAAGCCGGAAGAAATTCTGGCCGTGACCTTCACAGAAAATGCCGCAGCGGAATTGAAACTGCGGGTAGAAAAACGTCTGCGCCGCAAAGCGCCAATCTTTTCCGGCAATTTTCATTCTTACTGCTACTCATTGCTGCAACGCAGCCGACAAAATTTCAAGCTGCTGCTCCCAGAAGACGTCTTTGTGTTTCTGCGCCAGCGGATTGACCAGCTTGGCCTGAAGCGCTTCATACGTCCTGCCGATCTGGGCCAATTTCTTGAAGACCTGAAAAACTTCTTCGATCGCTGCCATGAAGAGCTGGTAGGACCGGAACGTTTTCAGGAATATGTCGACTCGCTTTGCCCCGGCGGCGACGTGCCGCGCAATTGCCGGTCAAAAAACGTGGCAGAAATGGGCGACGCGGAGATCATTGAACGCTGGCAGGAGATTGCGCGGGTTTACACCAACTCCATGCGCCTCCTTGAGCGGGAAAACATGGGCACCTTTGGGATGATGATCCGCAACGCGGTGCACTTGCTGCAATCGGATGCCAGCCTGCTGGAGCGCGAGCGGCAGAAAGCGCGCTTCATCCTGATCGATGAATTTCAGGACTGCAACTCCAGCAACATCATTCTGTCGGAGCTGCTGGCCGGGCCGGAGCAAAACATTTTTGCCGTAGGCGATCCTGACCAGGCCATTTACCGCTTTCGCGGGGCCTCCAGCGCGGCCTTTGAAGAATTTCAGAAACGCTTCCCAAAGACTGAAGGCGTGGTGCTGGATGAGAACCAGCGTTCGCGCGGGAACATCCTGCGCGTGGCCTTTGCTGCCATCAATGAGAATCCCCCGGTGCAATCGCTGGGCGAGCGAGTGCAGTTCCAGCGCATGCCGTTGCAATCGGGGCGCGACCGCCGCGACCAGCAGGAAGGCCGCTTTGCCTTCGATGAGCCGGTGGACATTGTGATCAGCGCGACGCATGAAGGCGAAGCTGCGGTGATCGGCGAGGAGATTGCTCAGCTTCGCCTGCAGCGCGGCGTGGGCGAGTGCTCGTTGGCCGTTCTCTATCGCCAGCACATGCAGCGGGAAGAGGTAATGGCGGAGCTGGCAGCGCGGGAGATCCCGTTCATCGTGACCGGCTTGAATGTGCTGGAAACGGCCATGGCGCGCGACCTGCTTGCTGTAGCCGGCGCCACGCTCAATGACAACGATGCTGACAGCCTTTTCCGTGTATGCGCGCTCCCAAAGTTCAAGGTTTCTCCCGATGAGCTAAGAGAAAAGCTGAGTGCTGCAAAAGGGCAAAAGAGCTTCAAGGCTGTTCTGCAAACGTTGGAAGCCGGTTTGCCAGTGCTAGCCGAGTTGAAAGAGGCGCGCAAGTTTATCGCGCAGCCCGGATCAAGCATGCAAAAAAAGCTAGGCGCGGAAGGGGCGCTTACCTATCTGGTGCGAAAGTTCGACTTGCCGGAAGATGATGCGGTGATTCGGGCGATTCTGCGCTTTGCCGCAGAGTGGGAAGAGAAGCCGCTGGTGCGCGATGGATCGTTGCAGGAATTTCTTGAGTATCTGGAGTTCTATCAGCAGGGACGAGGCATCGTCCCCTTATTTACTGAAGCGCAAATGGCGGAGATGGAGCGCAGCCGTCCTGACGCCGTGCAGCTCATGAGCGTACATGCCGCCAAAGGACTGGAATTTACGCACGTATGGCTGTTGCGCGTCACTTCGGGGGCTTTCCCCACTTATTTCAAGGAGAACCTGTTTGAATTTCCGCCAGCCCTGCGCAGTTCTATCGCTGTGGGTGACAGCAAGGTGGTGCATGACCAGGAAGAGCGCCGGCTTTTTTATGTAGCCATTACCCGCACGCGCGACCGATTGAGCATGGGGTCGCGTCCGGGCAAAGGAAAGAAAGATCCAACGCCGCCGGGGTACCTGCGGGCTCTGATGAGCGATCGTCGGCTGCACGGCACGCTGGTAACAAATTGCAGCAACGGTTCAAGCTCAGCCCGGTTGCCGCTGGAGCCTTCTCCCGTAGGCCGCTGGATGCTCCTGCCGCCGATCTTTGATCGGCATGAGATGGCGCTGAGCGCCAACGCGGTGCAGAGTTACTCAACGTGTCCAATGCGGTTCAAACTGGAGCGCGACTGGAAAATTCCCGGCGAGGCCGCAGCGGCCATGCAGTATGGCTATGCCGTCCATACGGTGCTCAAGAATTATTACAATCCCTCGCCGCACGCGCAGGAGATGAGCATTGAGGATGCGATTGCGGCATTCAAAACAGAATTTGCCAAAGGCTATATTGATGATCCGGTACAGCGGCAGATTTATGAAGAGCGCGGCGAAGATCAGTTGCGCACACTGCTGCAATCAGCGCCGCGAGGCTCAGCTGATGTAATGGCGGCAGAACACACCTTCAAGTTCAAGCTCAACGGTAGAGAGATAAGGGGCCGCATTGACCGGATTGACCGGCTGGAAGATGGCGCAGTGCGTGTGATCGACTACAAGACCGGCACGCCCAAAGACCAGAAGGCGGCTGACCAGAGCCTGCAACTTTCCATCTATGCGATGGCGGTTGCGCAGATGAACTTGTCAGCCCGAGAGCTGGTTTTGGTAAACGTACAAGACAACAGTCAGGCAGCTTCATGCCGTACTGCAAAACAACTGGAAGCGGCGCGGTTGGAGATTGAAGAGGCGGCGGAGGGGATCGCCCGAGGCGAATTTGCTCCCACGCCGGGACAGCATTGCCGCTGGTGCGACTATCGCAAGCTGTGCCCGGCAACTGAGCAGCGCGTGTTTATGCCGGTGCAGCCACTGGAACAGCAGAACGGGAAGAAAGCTGCAGGAGTAAATGGATAGAGCCGGACAAAATGTTGTGTGGTTGAAGGTGAGATGTGAGATCGGAGTGGCCTGATGACAGTGTTGATCTACATTTTCCTGGCGGCGCTCGGTGCGGGACTTGGCTTTCTGCTTGCATGGCTGCACCAGCGTTCCGGCTCTGCGGTGCTGAATACGCGGCTGATGATGGTGCAGCAGGAGCTGAGCGTCGCACGCGCTGAAGCGGCAAAATCTACGCAGCTCAATGCGCAACTAAAGTCGGCCATGGATAAGCTGGAAACCACTGTCACTCTGGAACGCAAGGCACATGAAGAGAAAGTTGCTTTGTTGAACCAGATGACTGAAGAGCTGCGTGAGAGCTTCCAGGCGCTCTCCGCCGAGGCGCTCAAGAGCAACAACCAGGCGTTCCTCGACTTGGCAAAGGGGACGCTGGAAAAATTCCAGAGCCAAGCCAAGGGCGATCTGGAACTACGGCAGCAGGCGGTGGAGAACCTTGTAGCGCCGATCGGTGAATCGCTCAAGAAAGTCGATGAGCAGATCCGCGAAATGGAGAACACAAGACATCGCGCTTATGGCACTCTCACTGAGCAGGTCCGCTCGCTGATCACGACGCAGGAAAAGCTGCAGAGTGAGACGGGCAATCTGGTGAAGGCGCTGCGCACGCCGCACGTCCGCGGCCGTTGGGGTGAAATTCAGCTGCGGCGCGTGGTTGAGATCGCAGGCATGTTGCCGTACTGCGATTTTGTGGAGCAGGAGACCGTCACTACCAGCAACGGCCGCCTGCGTCCAGACCTGATCGTGAAGCTACCCGGCGGAAAGAACGTGGTGGTCGATGCCAAAACGCCCTTGCTTGCCTATCTGGATGCAATGTCCACCACAGACGACGAGGTACGGCGGCACAAGCTGGCCGAGCACGCTGCACAGGTGCGCACGCACATGGAGCAGCTCAGCTATAAATCGTACCAGGAACAGTTTGAGCCCACGCCCGAATTTGTGGTGATGTTCCTTCCAGGAGAAACATTCTTCAGCGCGGCGTTGGAGCAGGAGCCAGGATTGATTGAACGCGGCGTTGAGAAGAAGGTAATTCCCGCCTCGCCCACCACGTTGATTGCGCTGCTCAAGGCAGTAGCATACGGATGGAACCAGGAAAAGCTGGCGCGCAACGCCAAAGAGATCAGCGCCCTGGGAAAAGAGCTGCATGAGCGTCTACGCAACCTGGGATCGCACGTGGAAGGTGTCGGCAAAGGCCTTGATCGCGCCGTGGAAGCCTACAACAAGGCCGTGGGATCGCTGGAGAGCCGCGTGATGGTCTCAGCGCGTAAGTTTGCCGAGCTGGGAGCGCCTGTCACAGAGGAGATCGCAGAGCTGAACCCGGTTGAAACCACCACGCGCAACCTGACGTTGGATTTTGAAGATCTGGAACCAGCAAGTACAGAGCCGCCGGAAGACCAGCTTCCATTGAAAACATTTTCCGCGAGCAAGGCGTCGGATTAGATATCGCGCAAGAATGAATGCAGTCTAAAAGCTAAAGGGGACGCTTGCGCGTCCCCTGAAGTTTTTCTGTGAAGGACCAGTTATTTCTTCTTGGCCTTCTTCTTTGCCTTTTTCTTGGTTGCCATGTTTCTATTCTCCCTTTCCATTTTTCATGGATGTGCGGT
>DASTCT010000056.1:0-9690 GCA_035710845.1 Candidatus Angelobacter sp. | reverse complement strand
GCTGCCAGCGGCACAGTAGTGAAAATGCGGAAGAGCTTGCCTGCAACGGCTCCATTTGTTTCCGCCCATAAGCTCAGGGAAATGACCCTGAAAATAAAAGCTCGTGAGCCGGAAAGCCCGTATGAAGAGATTGAGCGCCAGAACCAGGAATTGCTAAAGACCCTGGAGGAATTGAGAAAGCGACAGGAAGAACTGGGGCTTCTGAATCGCGAACTGGAAGACACCAATCGCGGCGTGGTTGCTTTGTACGCGGAACTGGATGACCGGGCCGATTATCTGCGCCGCGCCTCAGAGCTAAAAACAGCTTTCTTTTCCAATATCTCGCATGAGTTCAAGACGCCGCTTAACTCCATCATCTCCCTTTCCCGCATGTTGCTGGAGCGCATTGATGGTGACCTGACAACGGAACAAGAGAAGCAGGTGCGCTATATCGCTGAAGCGTCGGGATTGCTTTCAGACATGGTCAGCGATCTGCTTGATCTTGCCAAAGTGGAAGCAGGCAAGGTCAATGTAAGGGTAAAAAATTTTACTGTTGAAGAGCTGTTCAGCGCGCTCAAAGGAATGCTCAAGCCGCTACTGGCGGATAATTCCTCCGTCGATCTGGTCTTTGAGAACACCACGGAATCGGCAAAGCTCCGCACTGATGACGGCAAGGTGTCTCAGATCCTCAGAAACTTCATCTCTAACGCCATTAAATTTACTCCCCAGGGCGAAATACGAGTCTACGCAAGCCTGGTTGGCGAAAACGTGCGCTTTGAGGTGAGGGACACAGGAATCGGCATTGCGCCGGAGCACCATGAAAGCATTTTCGAAGAATTTTCGCAGGTAGAAAATCCCTTGCAGGAAAAGTTCAGGGGAACTGGACTGGGCTTGCCACTGTGCCGCAATCTTTCTGCTCTGCTGGGCGGGCGAGTGTGGGTGGAAAGCGAGCTGGGCCGCGGATCAAGGTTCTTCTCTGAGATTCCCGCTGTGTATCGCGGTGAAGCGGAGGCGCCTGGAGAGCTGCGGGCGCGCGAATTCAATCGTGCTCCGGTGCTGCTGATTGATGACAGTGTGGATGCCTTTGCCACGATTGAGCCGTATTTCAGAAACTCAGAGTTCCAGTTGGTGCAGATGAATACGTTGGAGCGCGCGGAGCGCTGGTTGCAATTACATGTGCCCGTGGCCATCGTCGCAAATCTTTACCTGCAGGGATCTTCTATTGGCGGCTTCCTCCGCGCTTATAAAAGAAACTTTCAGGGCGGGAGCAAGATACCGCCGGTTATCGCGGTGAGCGCGTATGATGATGCTTCCGTTGCCGCTTTGAACGGGGGCGATGTCTTTTTTAAGAAGCCTTATAATTCGCACCTCTTGTTGCGTGAGGTCCGGCGCTTGACTGAAAATGACCAACCCAAAAAAGTTTTGCTGGTGGATGACAATGATGTTTCACGTTACATACTTCGGCAACTGCTTGACCGGCCATGGCTGACCCTATCTGAAGCGCGCAATGGTGAAGATTGCCTGAAGGCGGTTGCGGAAGAGCGCCCGGA
Organism: Candidatus Angelobacter sp.; assembly: GCA_035710845.1. Classification (GTDB taxonomy): domain Bacteria; phylum Acidobacteriota; class Terriglobia; order Terriglobales; family Acidobacteriaceae; genus Angelobacter. The sequence continues at coordinate 8,161 of DASTCT010000056.1, read as the reverse complement.
TGCCATCATCCTGGATTTGTCCATGCCTGGCATGGATGGCATGGAAGTTCTGGCAAGGCTCAGATCAAGAGAAGAAACCCGCGCTTTGCCAGTGGTGGTTTATACGTCGAGAGTGTTGTCACAAAATGAACGGGCGCAGATTGAGCAACTGCATGCAGCTTTTCTTTCTAAAAATGATGTCGCCACAACGCTGTCCCCGGAAAAAGTTTTAAATACTCTGGCAACAGTCGGAATTTCGCAATCGGAGAAGCCATGAAGCTCCGCGGCAGCAAATGGCGCATTTTGCTGGTCGATGACCGGGGAGAGAACCGCTACGTGTTGTCGCGGATCCTGCAGAACGCCGGCTTCGCAGTGGAAGAGTGCGCCACGGGAACGCAGGCGCTGGAAGTAGTGCGAACCCTGCCGGATGCGGTGATCCTTGATGTGAAATTGCCGGATATTTCCGGTTATGAAGTCTGCCGGGGTATCAAAACCGATCCTTTGACAAAAGTAATTCCAGTGTTGCTTATGTCAGCACTATTTGTGCCAGACCAAACCCCGCCGGAAATGGCAAAGGTGGGAGCTGAAGGTTATCTCTCACACCCGTTTGTACCCTCTGACATTGTTGAGAAAATAAGAAATCTTCTGCCCAAATGATGGGACAGATGGCACCCGCTCAAGAACTGTAATCAGGCAGACGAGCTACCGCTCTGCCAACATTCGTGCCCAGACCCGTGGCGCTATTGGTTCTGGCTGAAGCGCGTGTACAGCATGAGTCCTGCGATGATGACGGTCAGCACCGCGGAGCCGGCGCCGCAGACCCGCACCCACGGCGTGATGCGGTTCATTTTGCCGAGCAGTTCTTCTTGTTCCTTGGCCATGTGGGCTTCAGAACTGTCAAGGAAGAGCTGATCGTCTTCATGCATGGAAAGTGTGCTGCGGTAGATGAGCAGAACAATCAAAACGACTGTTAAACCGGCCCAAAGGATTAGCAGAGGCGTCATCATAGAACACCACCTTGGATTTTGGCCCGGTTCCGCTACTCAGAGGCCGCGACCAGAGGTAAATACGCTGTCGCGGCGAGCGAGGGGTGGAACCTTATCCGCATTATAGACCCGGAAATGCTGGCAAATTCACAATTTTCCTGAGTTGCTGCTGACATAAGGAAATCCTGCAACCGGCAGTCCCGCCGCGCATCCAATCTAAGTAAACACTAATAGAATCAGCGATAAACCATGTATAATGGATGAAGGTCAGAGACAAGGTTTAACGCAAGGAGAGAATAAAAATGGCTTCCACCACAACCCCAAATGTTGAAACCACCTCGAATTTGCCGGTTAATTTGACGCCGACGGCAGTTTCCAAGGTGAAGGAGATCATGGCACAGCAGAACCCGGTGCCGGCTGGTCTGCGTATTGGCGTGGTTGGCGGCGGCTGCTCCGGTTTCTCCTATTCCATGTCTTTTGAGAACGCCCCCGGAGTTATGGACAAGGTCTACAACTTTGATGGGCTTAAAGTTTATGTGGACGCCACTTCCGCAATGTATCTGAATGGCTGCAACGTGGATTTTGTGGAAACGCTGGAAGCCTCCGGCTTCAAGTTTGACAATCCCAATGTGAAGAGCACATGCGGATGCGGCTCTTCCTTCAACGTATAAAGACAATTATCAAAGAGATCACGAGAAGCCCTTGCAGAGAATGCGAGGGCTTTTCTTTTAATTGGGCGGAGCCGGTGCAGGTGCGGACCCAGTTGAGCCATTCGGCTGTGACGTTCCAGGCTGCTGGCCTTTTCCTGACTGATCGCCAGAGGTGTTTCCCGCTGCTGTAGGCTCTGCAACGGTAGTACCTGTGCCGCCAGATTGCTCCAGGCGGAGATCGTAAACAAAGAACCAATCGTTATAGTGGTCCTTGTCATTAAACATTCTGATGGATTGCTTTTTGCTGACGCTGGCCACGCCCATAATCTGGCCACCGCCAACAGGCTGCCCATTCCCAATATTCGATGTGGTGAGCGTTCCAACCTGCCCGTTACCATTGATCCCCCCCCCAGATTGAAAGGGCTGGTTCAATGGTGGCGAATTGCTACCTGCAGGGGGAGTTACTAGACCTGTCAGGCCCGTCGGATTTGTAGATCCTGGCTGGCCCGTAGAAAGCCCTGGATTACCGCTCCCTTGCAGCCCAGGATTAGCGCCTGCAGGCGGTGTTGGGATCTTGATTTGCGCTTCGCCAACGTGCACCAGCCGCCAGTTATCTTCTCCGGTCATGGGATCTTTATATCGCTTGCGCAAAAAACGAATGTGATTGGTGTTTTCAAGTTGATCAATCGAGAGAGGGTAGCGGCCGCCGCTTTTGTGGACGAAACGCTTAATCGCGGTGGCATAATCCATGCCGCGATGGATCATCTCTTCTTCTTTGTCCCGCTTGATCTGCTGGGCAATACGCGGCGCTTCAATGGACAAGGCGATGAGGATCAACGTAACCGCCAGCATAAGTGCCAGCAGAACGTAGCCTTCTTGCCCGGATTTTTTGCGATTTAACATCATAAGTACGCGGATTCAATTCCTATTTTGGTGGCGCCGTTAACGGAATGGGCTGACGATTGTTGTAAAGCACATCTTCAATGATCACGCTGGTGTTATTAATCTGAACAACTTTGTACTTTCGTTCCACAATGTCACCCTGCCGGGCCACAAAAACCTCGCTTTTATCAGCCAGGAAAATCCGTTTCGGCTCATTGGGCTTGCTGGCAAAGCCGTAAAATTTCAGCGGAATAGGCGGAGGCGGCGGCGTAGGCGTGGGAGTAGGAGGAGCAGGGGGGCCCGCTTCAGGTAAGGTTGGCCGTCCAGTACCCAGCATTTTGGGAACAGGCGCCTCTTCCATCCTGAAAATATTTCGTCCGCCTGCTTCATACTTTATGCTTTGGCTTATAGCCAGCTTGTCAGTACGCAGGCGGGGATCGAGCGTGTTGTCCTCGGTGGCCTGCGTGACTCTTTTGGGCGCAGCAGTGGAGGTAGTAGTTGACGGTGGGGCAGCGGAGCTGGTGCCAAAATCGACAAAATCATAGACGACCACCAGCAGGACAACAGCCAGCAGCGCAATCATCCAGCGCACTTGTTTTTTGTTCTCTGCGCCTATCTTCACCGTATTAGTGCCTTTTCTGCTCTCTCATTAATAGAACGTCTCGCGCTGCGTTCAATGCTATGTTTCTTTCAAAAAGGTTTCAAATTTTATCTGCAGGGAAACGCCACCGTTTTCAGCGCCGGTAAGTGCGATCTGCGTAATGATAAAAACGTACTTGTCTTGTTCCAGGGCGTTGATAAAGCGGGCTACCTTGGAGTACTCGCCGCTGACTGTGGTATCAATGCCAATCCGCTGCACATCAGGCAGCTCAAGTTTGTCCTTATCCGTGGATTTTTCTTCGTTGTAATGAAAGCCCTGCGTTGTAACGCCCGTCTCCTGCACCAGCTTTTCCAGATGCTGCGAGATCTCAGAGGATTGGCCGGGAATCTTCTGCTCATAGAATTTCTTAACGTCAACGCGGGTTTCAGCCAGTTGTTTATCGAGATCGTGCAGCGGCGCTACTTCATGTGAAAGCGACGTCTCTTTTTGCTGCAAGGCATTTTCCTGGGCTTGCCGCGATGAAGGGCTGGAACCAGGCCAGAACATATAGGCAATCAACGCCACGTCCACCAGGATGAGGATTACCAAAATCAGTGTAAATTTCGTCTTCACTTTGTCCAGGTTGCCCATTACAAGCCCTCCTTGGCGACCGAACGCTGTTGCACCAAGTCAGCCGGCGTGTAATAAGTGACGATTTCGAGCTTATAAAGCACCTGTCCGGTGTGCGAATCTTTTTCCGTTGAATCAGAGTTAATCAAAGGATTGCGAAAGCGCTGTGACTTCTCCATTTTTTGCACAAGCTCAAGCGCATTATCGTGCTTGTCGCCCTTGATGGTCAGCATGAGCTTCACGCGATTGTCGGGTGTGATTTCCGGATGCACGGAGCTTACAAACGCTCGCGGCGGCATAATGCGCTGCAGATCGTTAAATAACTGGGTCCAGGAGAATGAGCGCCGCGTGATCTGCTTGTTCCAGTAATTTTTTTGCGCGTTTACGTCATGGTTTTCCGGGCGATTGGAAATTTCCTGCGCCGCAGCCCGCTGTTTTTCCAGAGAAGCAATCTTCTGCTGCAGCTCGCGAATCCGCGCGCTGGACTTGATGGAGCCGGTGTAGTTAAACCACGCCAGAATGATCAAGAGAACAGTGAGCACGCTGGTGAATCCAATGGCCGTTCCCCAGCGCACGTAAAACTGTTTTACGGCTTCATATTTTTGTGAAGCAAGATTGATGTTAACGCGCATTATCCCAGCAAAGCCCCCACAATCCCCGCCATCATAGATGGCTGAACACTCTCTCCGCTGAGGTTCTGCTCCGGCGTGAGTTCAGGGGCCAGCTCCTGCACCTGCGCGCCGGTCTGTTCATGGAGCAAAGGCCCGAGTTCCTGCAGTGGCACAATGCCGCCGACATAAATTTTTCCAATGCGCGCTGCAAATGTATCTTCAAAGAAGACAATGGAAGGCAAAACCGCTTCCGCCAGATCGGCGGCAGAAACTCTCGCGCCGTGCGGGTTATCCAGCGTGCGGACCAGGCGAAGCTCCTGGCGTTCAACTGCCGCAATCGTAATATTCATTGGATCGACTTTCAGGACCAGCGTTGGTTTTTCGCCTTCAATCAACCCCAGCGCTGCCAGTGAAGAGGGAAGAATGACGCCCGGAGAATAGCCTGCATCACGCAGCGCTTTTTCGTATTCTTCAATAATGGCGCGCGGTGAGACGGCGGCTACAACGCGGACATTGCCGTTGACGCGTGCTGCATCGTAAGAGAGCACAGACTGCTCCACATCAAACGGCAAGGACTTCTTAAGACGAAAACGGATTACCGGCTCAGCTTCTTCAGGCTTAGCCGGCAACGCTTCAAAATCAAGCAGTACAACGCGAATCGCCACGTCAGGCAGGACCACGGTCACATCTCGAGACTTGCCGGCCACCGCTCCCAGAGCGCTGCTCAAGGCCGCGCGCAAAGCTTCAGCATTGAGCACGTTAGGCCCGTTCAGGCCGGGGGCTACTACGCCTTCATTCAGGCGACGCCCGGTGAAGACTTCCAAACGGGACGATTTTTCAGAGGCCCGGGCCGCGATGACTCCTTCAGGAGTGATTTCGCACGCCAGCCGCGGACGCGGAACTTTTTGAGTCAAACTCGCCATCCTTATCTCGTGCTCTCAATGAACGTGACTTTGTTAATTTCTTTCATTGTGGTCAAGCCAGCTTTGACCCGAGCCAGTGCGGAATCGCGCAGGAACTTCATGCCTTCTTCGTGAGCTGCTTTGCGGATCTCCGATGATGGCCGCTTTTCCAGGATCAGTTCGCGAATGCGATCGGTAAGGTCAAGCAATTCATGGATAGCCGTACGCCCGTGATAGCCGGTCCCGCCGCATTCAATGCAGCCAGGCCCATCATAGAAAGGAACATTGCGCCATTCATTTGGAGCGAGGCCAAAATTATCCAGCTCTTCATCTGTGTAGTGGACCTGGGTCTTGCAATGCTTACAAATGGTGCGCACCAGCCGCTGTGCCAGAACGCAGTTAAGCGCGGATACAAAGTTATACGGTTCCACGCCCATATTCAGAAAACGGCCCAGCACGTCCACAACGTTATTGGCGTGGACGGTAGTGAACACCAGGTGGCCAGTGAGTGCGGACTGAATAGCAATTTGCGCCGTTTCAGTGTCACGGATTTCGCCCACCATGATCTTGTCCGGGTCGTGACGCAAAATGGACCGCAACCCGCGAGCGAAAGTAAGACCTTTCTTTTCGTTCACTGGAATCTGCGTTACACCGTGAATCTGGTATTCCACCGGGTCTTCAATCGTGATGATCTTGTCCTCATCGGTCTTGATTTCATTCAAGGCTGCATAGAGGGTAGTGGTCTTGCCGCTGCCCGTTGGTCCTGTGACCAGCACCATGCCGTAAGGCTCAAGGATGTAACGGCGGAACTTACGTAAATCTTCTTCATCAAAGCCCACAACGTCAAGAACCAGATTGCGGAACTTCTCGCTCATCGATTCCTTGTCCAACACGCGCAGCACGGCATTTTCACCGTGAATTGTCGGCATGATGGAAACGCGAAAGTCGATCAGGCGTCCGCTGTACTTCACGCGGAAGCGTCCGTCCTGCGGCACGCGACGCTCAGCGATATCAAGCTCGCTCATGACCTTGACGCGCGTAATGATGGTAGAGTGATGCTCTTTGGCCATGGGCTGCATGGCCGGCTGCAGCACGCCGTCAATGCGATATTTCACTACAACGGAATCGCTCTCAGTCTCAATGTGGATATCACTGGCGCGCTTCTGCAACGCAGTAAAAATGGTGGTATCTACCAGGCGGATGATAGGGCTGACATCGGCTTCTGTGGTGCCGGTGATCTTGTCAATCGTGATGCTTTCGTCGCCGGTGGCTTCATCTTCCCGCACCACGTCCAGAACAAAACCTTCACTGGCCTCTTCCAGCACGCGCTGGGACTGTTCCGTCTTTTTCAGGATGTCGCTGATCTGGGCCAGCGTGGCAACTTTGGTCTTGATGCGCCGGTTAAGCAACAGGCCGATTTCATCGATCATCATCAGCTTGCTGGGATCGGCAATTGCAATCGACAGATTGCTGTCATTCTGTTCCAGGGGAACAAAGTTGTAACGGAACATGAGATCTACGGGAACAGACTTGAACAACTCCGCGTCCAGGTGGTAATCGCGCAAGTCGACGAACTCGCAGCGATAGCGCGTTGCCAGATCACGGGCGCGTTGCTCGCTGTTATCGACCTGCCCCCCGTTGAGCAGCGCGTTGCTAGCTTCCACTAATGTTAAATTTTTCTGGTCCATAACATCCTAACTACTGTACTTGTGCTCCCAGAGAAAAGATCGGCAGATACAGTGACAGGAGCACGAACGCAACCGTAATGCCCATAAAGATCAAAATGACCGGCTCAATCAACGCCATGGCGGCGGAGAGTGACGTTTCCACGTCCTCTTCATAAAACTCAGCTACAGAGTTCAGCATGGCAGGAAGCGCGCCGGTTGATTCGCCAACTTCGACCATTTCAATCGCCAGGTCAGGGAAGAACTGGGTCTCTTCCAGGCTGAAGGAGAGTGCGCGGCCTTCACGAACTCTTCGGGAGGCATGCTCCACGTTGCTGGAAATCATGAAGCTGTTGATGGAGTGGGAAGCCGTTTCCAACGACGGCACCAGCGGAAGACCTCCGGTGAGAAGCGTGGATAGAGTACGGGAAAACATTGCGATCTGGTATTTCATCCAGATCGGCCCAGCGAGCGGCAGCTTATAGCGCACGGCATCCAGCATTCTGGAGCCTTTATCAGAGCGCGCCCAGAGTGAGCCAAGAACAACAATCGCAACCAAGACAAGCAGAATGACGTAGTAATAATGCTGAATGCCGCGGCCAATCCCAAGCATGAAAACTGTGATCGAAGGCAGCTTGGCGTTCAACGTGCTGTAAAGGTCGGCAAACTGAGGCACCACATAAGTCAAAAGGAAGGTCAGCATCACGGCTAGCGCGCAGATCAGCAGCGCCGGATACCACAAAGAAGAAATCAGCTTCTTGCGGAAGGTTACGGTGATGCGCTGGAACGCGATATATCGGCCCAAAACCTCTTCCAGATTGCCGCTGCGTTCGCCAGCCAGCAAGGTGGTGGTGTAGATCTTCGAAACTGCGCCCTGGGCTTCAAAGGCTTCAGAGAGCAACTCGCCGCTCTTGACCCGCTCCTGGATGTTATCGAGCATGGACTTGAAACCAGCGTTTTTTTGCCGTTTGCTCAGGATGCTGAGCGACTTCAAAATCGGCAATCCAGCCTTGATCAGGGTAAGAAACTGCTGGTTAAAAATGACAAATTGATCGGTCCTAAGGCCCTTTTTGCGCAAACCCTTGCCCATGGGCAACAGGCCGCGACGGCTCTTGACCGAGTAAACCAGAAAGCCTTGCTGGGCAAAGCGGTCCCGGATCTCCTGTTCAGAGATACCGTTTTCCACTTGCTGGAGCACGTGACCGCGCTCATCCGCCATTTTTATCAGGAATTCAGCCATGAAAATCGAACAGATAGGGAAGCCCTACTCCTAACAC
>DASTCT010000055.1:0-35124 GCA_035710845.1 Candidatus Angelobacter sp. | reverse complement strand
TGGCCGCCGCACAGAATGGTGAGCAGGCATTGGTTGATCAGGTCTTCCTGGCCGACGATGACTTTGGCCAGCTCAGTTCGTCCGTGCGAAAGCACCTGCGACACTGTCTGCATTCGAGATGGTCTCCTGTCTGTCTTTTTTCAGCGGGATCAATTTCAGGTTTTGCGTGCAGCGGTTTAATCTCTGCGCCAATTCCAGGGCCTGGTTTTCAGCCAACTCTGGGTTGCGCAACGCGGCTTCAATCTGCTCAAGCAGGTCCCTGAGATCGTCGTCTTGGTAGCGCATACGGTTCTTCACCGCGCGGGCAAGCTCAGCCGCAGAGATATCCAGATTGATGCCGAGCTGGCGCGTGGCCAGCATTCGGAAGCGGGCGTAAGGAACCTCCAGGGCAGCGGGCGTTGCTTTGGCGCGATGGTAGAGCTTGCCCAGCGTATGCACAAACTCCAGCGGCGAAAGGCGCGCAGGCTGCGGCAAGCCGTGAATCGGGCCGTTACGTCGCGAAAAAGTAAAGATAAGGGCCAGAAAAACGAGCAGGCATTGCAGCAGCCCGAAGAGGATCGGTGGCTGATGCAGGTATCCGCTAAAGGATTGTTGTTCACCGTGAAAATATTCGTCCCAGTAAACATGGACTTCGCCGGGCTGGCCGAGCGAGTTCAAGAGCAACGCAAGATTGCCGGATTTGGCGATGGCAGCATTGGTGAGCGGTGTGCTGGCAGCCCACCAGATCACCTCGCCTTTGCCGACTTTATAGGACACGACGATCGGACGGTCTCCATCAGCATAGTGGGCCAGAACAGCAGTTGAAGTGTCTTTCCAGTATGCGGTGGGCGCTATCTGAATGGCTCCGCCGCGAGTAAGCGAGCTGAGCAGTTGCGGCTGATATTCTTTCCCGACTGGCGCGGGCAAAAGCTCGCGCTCAGTTTCCGCCTGGGGCAGATATACGGAAGGAGAAGAGCCTGTTTCAAGAATTCTGCCGCCCAGGCTCAGATATTTTTGCAGAGCGTTTTTTTCTTCGCGTGAAGGTGGCCGGAAAGGAGATGCCAAAACCAATATGGTATGCGCTGGTTCAGCAGGCAGTTCCGTGGGAGATTGCTCCCAGCGCTCCGCGTTGTAACCAAGATCCTGGAGCAAAAGATAAGCAGCTTTAGCGCCGCGGCTCTGCGCGGAATAAGTGCTGGGAACTACGGTTTCTTCTTCATCCTGGGAGAGGAACGCCAGCGCAACAATGAGAGGCAGCAGCACCAGCGCTGACCACATGAGCAAGCGGCGGTCGCTTTTTTCAATCTTCATCGGCACCCCAGCTTTTCCAGTTGGCTCAGGGTGTCATGGAAGTCAGATTCCGCTGCTTCACCGTAGCCGTACCACACATGTTCAAGCTTGCGCGTGAGCGCGGCCAGCACGGGATATTGCGCAGCCCGCGTACCGATCAGGCGCAGATATTCGCGCGGCGTACGCGCGCGGTTCGGCTTCCATGCGCCGTGCTCTTCAAGGTAAGAAATGCCGGCCCAGTACGCTAGATGAATAGCATTACGCCAGTCCTGCTGCTGCGCCAGATCGCGCGCTTCTGCCAGCCAGGCGCGCCAACTCCGGGCGGAAGGAGAAAAAGGAATAATATCGCGCTGCGGCAACTCTTCCTGCGGACGGCGCAGGCGACGGATGGTCCAGATCAGTAGAAAAGTGGCGGCGATTGCTACCAGCAGGTAGATGAAAAATCGCATGAGGTCGAAAGTAGAGTTGCCACCAAATCCCCTGAGATGGCGTGCGATCCAGCGGAAAACTCTGGCCAGCAGCGCATCTTTGGCGTTGGGGCCGCGAACTTTATTGAATTCATTCCGGGCCAGAATGGCAGTAAGTTTGTCATGCGCGGCAGAAAGATTTGTTCCGGCACGGTCATAGGCTTCAGCTTCGTTCGTGAGAGCCTGAACATAGTTCTGGATCTGGTTAAGCAACGACGCGCGTTTTTCTTCCTCAGCGCGGGAAAAAGTTGTGAGATCAGCTTTGAGAGGCTTGTAGTTAACGTTGATTTCGCCCGAGCTTGTGGTTACGGAAACCGCATCTGGAATTTCGGCAACCAGCTTGCCAGCGTGACCGGGATCGGCTTTGAGCGCATCAACCTTCTGCGCCATGTCATGCAATTGCTGCCTGTACTGAGCAACCGAGATGCTTTCTGCGCCTGCAGCTAGTGCGCAAAAACAAGCCAGCAATGCCGGCAGAAGAATGAAATTGATTGCGGAGCGATATTTCATCCGATTGTGGGCGGGGCTACAGCGGCCATTGGTTGCGGCGTTTGCTGCCCTACGGCTTCCATCATCAATTGCAGATCAAAGGCTTCTTTACGCACACGCTGATCGTAATAGACCAGAACCAGTGCGATCGTCGCAATAGGCCCCGCTACAGCACCGCCAAGAAAATCTGCAATATAAATCCAGATTGTAGCCAGTATGCTCAAATGCGTTTTGGCCGTCATGAACACAGAGTTGTTGGCAATAAGGGCGGGCAACTGCAGGACATAGGTAAGAATAATGGTCATTACTCCGGTCAGCAGAATAATGCCGAGAATGCCGCCCTTAGCGCCGTTTGTCAGGAATCTGCTGCGGCGAATCGAGATCATTACCGGCAAACCCTCCAGCGTGCAGGCAGCAACGGCGAGCGCGTAACGGCAGAGAGCAAAGAAGATCCATACAATCGCGCCCACAAACGAGGCCAACCCCGCGAGCATGACTATAAACACCAATGCGATACCTGCACCAGGGCTTCCACCTCCTTTGACAAGTAATACGATTGAAAAAGCCCCTCCCAGAAATAATGCGTAGCTGGCCAGCAGAGGTCCAAAGGTAATGAGAGAGATCATCAAAAGCAGACCCATGATGCGGCCGAAGAGGTGCTTGATCTTGCTGTAAGACTCCGCGATGGTTGTCGTCTTGCCCAGATGCACCATGGAAACCGCATAGGCTGTTGCGCTGGAAGCCAACGCCGTCCCCACTAAATAAACGATTAAGCCCACAACCATCGCGATCATGCCACGAACGATCAGAGCCTGCAAAAACTGGGGCGTCATTGCTTCCGGCTGCTGCGGCACTGTGATTGGCCCAAATATCTTTAACTGAATCAACATGGCGATCAGCTTGAGCGTGGGCGTAATAATCGCGATACCGGCAAACAAGACAAAGTTGTTGCGGTAGAGGTAGAACGTACGGTCCAGCACCTGCGAAGTGCTCATGGGGCGTAGAGCCAGGTCCATAAAAACGGTTCTCCGTCCAAGGGGGAAGGGTTGAATATTAGCATAGAACACTTGGCGTCCAACGGATAGACCGCGCCTTACTTCGCGACCTAACTCCATTGCCTGAATGCGCCTGACCTTCTCTACTTCAGCCCCAATTCCAATACAAGATGCTTCAACGTGTCGCCTTTTGATAGGATTACCAGCTTCCGTTGAGGGGGACTGATGAAAAATTTCATGCTTTTTATAACCACGTTTTCTCTGGTTGCATTTGCCACAGGCCAGGAACAGAAACCTCAAGCCCAGCCGGTCCATTACGTGCAATGCGGCGCGTTACTGAAGCCGGAACCCGGCAAGCTGGTGCAGAATGTGCTGATCACCGTGCAGGGAGAGCGTATTTCTGCGGTGCAGGAAAACGCCAATCCGCCGGCGGGCGCAAGCGTGACTGATCTTTCAGACCATACGTGCCTTCCCGGCCTGATTGATACGCACACGCACGTGCTGCTGCAGGGAGACATTACGGCTGAGGACTATGACAAACAGCTTCTGAAGGAATCTACAGCGTACCGCGCCATCCTGGCGACGCGATCAGCACAACGAGAGCTGGGGTACGGCTTTACCACCATTCGCGATCTTGAAACTGAAGGCGCGGGTTACGCCGACGTTGACCTGAAAAAAGCTATCAACAATGGCATTATCCCTGGGCCGCGCATGAGAGTCGCAACACGCGCCATGGACGTTACCGGCGCGTATCCTCTACAGGGATATTCGCCTGAAGTGCCGGTACCGCATGGCGTGCAGATAGTGGATGGCGTGGAAAATGGGCGCAAAGCTGTCCGCGAACAAATCAGCTACGGCGCTGATTGGATCAAAGTTTATGCCGATCGCAGCTACTTTGTCCGGCCAGATGGCGTGCTGGATGACATTCCAACCTTCACGCTGGACGAGCTGCGCGCCATCGTGGATGAGGCCCATCGCGAGCATCACAAAGTGGCTTCACATGCCATGGCGCTGAACGGGGTGCACAACTCTGTGGAAGCAGGCGTGGATTCCGTGGAGCACGGTAACTACATTGCCGACTCTGACCTGAAAACCATGGCGCAAAAAGGCATTTTCTATGTGCCAACTATTTTTGTAGGCGAATATGTAGCCCCAGGGCGGGCCGCAGCCGGAGCCAAAGTCTGGCTAGACATGCTCAAGATCCATGAAGAGACATTCCACCGCGCGCTTAAAGCAGGGGTAAAGATCGCTTTTGGCACAGACGTAGGCGGCTTTGACTGGAGCATTGATCCCGCGAAGGAATTTCCTTACATGGTGAAGTACGGCATGACGCCAGCGCAGGCCATCCGCGCCGCCACCACCAGCGCCGCGGAATTGCTGGACATGCAGAATGACGTAGGCAGTATTTCGCCGGGTAAATACGCTGATGTTGTTGCGGTGAAAGGTGATCCGCTGGCAGACATCTCACTTCTGGAAAAGATTGATTTTGTGATGAAGGGCGGGGAAATCTATAAATCGCCCGTGCATTAGCTCATAGGAGGGATAAATTGCTCATGCCAACCCCGCAGCATACAAATGAATCTATCTAAACAAGATGCTGCTTTGGGTCATTCTAGGTCTGTGTTGGCTCGTGATACTGTTCGCTGCTGTATCGCTGTTCCGCATTGCGAGCTACGCCGACAAAAAAATGCGCCGCCTCGTCCATCGCCCGCGCCACAGCGAGAACCGGGCAGCGTAAGAAATCGCGCGGAGTTTTGTCCACCCTATCCCTCGCGGCTGTCTTCACAGCTGTGGGCTTCCTATTGCGTTGTCACTATCCACTGTGGCCCAACCGACTCATTGAATGGGGAATTGACCAGCGGAACTAATGTGCCATCAGGCTTGATGGTGAACACGGAAATATTCCGGGTCCCGGGGTTCGCGACATAGAGGAAGGTATTGCTGACATCCACGGTCGCGAATGCCGGTTGGGGAGTGCCGGAGGCTACCAGCGGAAACGGTGAACCGGCCACTTGAGTCAACACGCCGGAGTTGATGGAGAAGACCGTAACCGTAGCCGAAATCTGCCCGGTCGAAAATAGGAAAGCGCCCTTTGCATCCACAGCAAGAGCAAATGGCCCGGCATTCGTGGGAAAAGGAGATCCCGCCACCGGCGTCAGCGTGCCGCTGGTCTGGATGCTGAAGCTTGCAATCGTGTTACTGGCAAAATCTGAGGCATACAGGAATTGGCCTTTGGGATCTGTTGCCATCCCCGTTATGTTTGTCCCGGCAGTAAACGGCGAACCGGCAATTTCCGTCAAGGTCCCGCCAGAGCCAATAGAAAACGCTGAGATTGTGCCGGAAACGCCGTTTGAAACATAGAACACATTTCCATTGGGCGGCATCAACAAGGCCTGCGAGTTGCCGGCAACCAGAGATGGAAACGCAAACGGAGAGCCTGCTACGGGAGTCAATAATCCTCTGGTGGTATCAATGCTGAAGACCGAAATAGAAGCAGGCACTACTGTGGCTGGCGCAGGCACGCCCTGATTAAGGATGACCAGAAACTGTCCTGCCGAATTGATGCCCATGCTTATAGGGTTGGCGCACACTGAGGTGCTGGCGCATACCGGCGTTGGAATGGCAGCAGTACCAATGGGTGTGAGCACTCCACCCGTGTGGTCTATCGTGAAGCCTGAAACCGTATTGGCAGTGAGGCTAGTTGCATAGAGGAAGTTCTTTGATGGATGGAGTGCCAAAGATGCCGGTCGTGGATTGGTGGGAAAGAACGAGATGGAAAGTGGAACCAACTGCCCCGTGGATTGCTCGCCCAAGGCATTGATTGAATTGGAGCCCGAACCCACAGTATAGACAAATGCCAGAGTAGGCGGAATGGAGCTGCGGCTTGATCCCAGGCAGCCGCTGGCAAGAACAATCATGAATAATGATGCTACGGAGATAAATACCTTCATTCGTTTGCTTCCCTCATCTCAATCAATAGGAGCGCAAGCTGGCGACAAAGCCCATCTTGACCCTTGGCAGTAAATTTCTGTTACCGGCAAAAAATCTGGAATCAGTCTAGCTGGTTTGCCCGTCTTCTATCCAGTAGGAACGTCACAGCTGCCGGCTTTTTGCGTGACTGGGCAGGCGCTTTGTGGACTTTTCCCGGCGTATCGACTTCAATAGTGCTCTTGGTTCGGGACCCAGCTTTAAATGCCAATGAGCACCGCGCAAGAATTTAACGATTTTGCTACCAACCCGCCTGTTCGCGGCTTTTTGCACCAACCGGCACATCCGAACAGCGATGCACTGGTGCTGACCCATGGCGCTGGAGCTAATTGCAGTTCCAAGCTGCTTACAGCGCTGGCTGAAGCGTTTGCCGATGTTGGATTTCTGGTCTTGCGCTGCGATCTGCCGTTTCGCCAGGCACGCCCGTTCGGGCCGCCGTTTCCCGCCTTGTCGGCGCGCGATCGCGAAGGCCTGCTGCGCGCTGTGGAGATTGTAAGGCAGAAAGTGACAGGGCGTGTTTTTCTGGGCGGACATTCTTACGGCGGACGCCAGGCATCCATGCTGGCCTCTGAGCAGCCCGATCTGGTGGCTGGATTGCTGTTGCTTTCTTATCCGCTGCATCCGCCGCGAAAACCGGCGGAACTTCGCACAGCGCATTTTCCTCAACTCAAAACGCCGGTACTCTTTGTCCATGGCGGGCGTGACCCTTTCGGATCGCATGAGGAAATGCGCTCTGCTCTGACTTTGCTGTCTGGGCGAAATATGCTGCTGGAAATTGAAGGCGCTGGGCATGAGTTGCTCGGAAAGAAGAAGGGTGAGGATCTGTTGGTGAGGATTGCTCAAGGATTTCAGGAGTTCTTTGGGCGTTTGATTTAGCGATTAATTTGGCTTTTCTGAAATCTCGAAGCGAAGCGAGAGATCCCTACGGATATGGATTCGTTGAAGGACTGCCAACAAAACCGTCGATGAACTTTTGAGGATATGGATCCCTCACCAGCAAAGTACGCGGGTGTCGGGATTTCAGAGAAAAGCTAATTGCTCGCTAACATGAATGCGTTGCCGATCTGCCTGACTGAAGCTCCAGTTTGGCAATCGCTTCCGTGTGCACTTCATCAGGACCGTCGGCCAGACGCAGCGTGCGCACGTTGGCCCAGGCTCCAGCCAAAAAAGTATCCTGCGAGACGCCGGCAGCGCCGTGAGCTTGTATCGCGCGGTCAAGCACGCGAAGCGTCACGTTGGGCGCAATCACTTTGATCATCGCAATCTCCGCCCGCGCTTCTTTATTGCCGGTGGTGTCCATCATGTAGGCAGCTTTCAGCGTGAGCAGGCGGGCCTGCTCAATCTCCATGCGTGAAAGCGCAATATCAGCGCGAATAGTTCCCTGCTCCGCCAGCGGCTTGCCGAAAGCGACGCGTTTCTGCACGCGTTCGCACATCATGGCCAGCGCACGCTCCGCCACGCCAATGCACCTCATGCAGTGATGAATTCTTCCCGGCCCCAGCCGCCCTTGCGCAATCTCAAAACCGCGGCCTTCGCCCAGCAGCATGTTAGAGACAGGAATGCGCACGTTGTCGTAAGTGACGTCGCCGTGACCGTGCGGCGCGTGATCGTAGCCAAAGACCGTCAGCAGCCGCTCTACTTTTACGCCCGGCGTATCCATAGGCACCAGAACCATTGACTGCTGCAGATGCCGCTTGGCTTCAGGATCAGTCTTGCCCATAAAGATAGCGACTTTGCAGCGCGGATCGCCCGCGCCTGACGACCACCACTTGCGTCCGTTGAGCACGTACTCATTGCCATCGCGGCGAATACTGGCTTGAATGTTCGTTGCGTCAGAAGAAGCGACGGCAGGTTCCGTCATGGCAAAGCAGGAGCGTATCTCGCCCGCCAGCAGAGGTTTGAGCCAACGGTCTTTTTGCTCCTGCGTACCGTAGCGCGCAAGGACTTCCATATTGCCGGTATCGGGTGCGGAGCAGTTGAAGACCTCCGGCGCCATGATGCTGCGGCCCATGATCTCGCAGAGCGGCGCGTATTCCAGGTTGGTGAGGCCCGCACCATATTCATTGTCGGGCAGAAAGAGGTTCCACAGTCCGGCTGCGCGCGCTTTGGGCTTAAGCTCTTCAATCACGCGTGAAGGCGTCCAGCGGTCGCGCTCAATCTCCTTATAATAGCGACCCTCATTAGGATAAATATGCTCGTCCATGAACGCGCAAAGGCGTTTCTTGAGCTCTTTGACTTTATCGCTGTATTCGAAATTCATGTGGTCCTTCAAGGCGCGCAGCAAGAATTCTATAAGCGTAGTCGATTGTTCCCGATTCATCAAATGAATCAATAGAATAGTGTAAAATTTGTGCCGTGCATCTGAGCCAGGTCGATCTCAATCTCTTTGTGGTGTTGGAGGCCATCTATCGCGAAGGCAATCTGACCCGCGCCGGTCGCCAGCTCAAGCTAACCCAGCCGGCCATGAGCCACGCGCTCAAGCGGTTGCGCGAGCTGCTGAATGATCCCTTGTTCATCCGTGAAGGCGCGAATATGGTGCCCACGCCTTTCAGCCGCAACATGATTAATGATGTTCGTCAGGCATTGCAAATCCTGGAGGTAAATCTTTACGAGAACCGCAATTTTGATCCCGCGCACACGCGGCGAAATTTTCAGCTTGGATTTTGGGAGCTGATGGAATCAATGGTCCTGCCGAAGCTTGCGACTGTGCTGGCAGAGGCAGCGCCGGAAATTTCCATTACCACGCTGCGCGTGAAGCGGCGAGAGATTGAGATGGAGCTGGCCAGTGGCGCGCTGGATATGGCGCTGGACGTCCCCATCAACATGAGCGACAACATTCGCCACAAGCCGCTGTTCTCTGATCGTGTGGTAGTGGTGGCACGCGACGGCCATCCCTTGATTGGCCGCGAGCTTGATCTTGAGACCTATTTATCGCAGGACCACATTCTGGTTTCCTCGCGGCGTTTTGGTCCCAGCTTGGTGGATACGGAGCTGAACCGGAAAGGCAAGAAGCGCCAGATCAACCTGCGTTGCCAGAATTATTTTGCCGCGTGCCGCGTGGTGAGCGAGACAAACATGCTCCTGACCATGCCGGAGCATTATGCTGAAATGTTGAATGGCCGCTTTGGCAACCGGCTGTACGCGTTCCCGCTCAAGAGCCTGCAGACCCTTGATATACACATGTACTGGCATGAGAGCGCGGACAACGATCCGCCCAACCGCTGGTTGCGCGAGCAAATTACCAAGGTGGCGGAAGATGCGATTCAGGCCGTTGCTGCTCCGCCACAAAAAGCACAGAAAAAACAGGCTGCACGGACCGCAAGGAGAGGCGCATGAAAGCCGCAGTTTTACATGAACTCAAAAAGCCGCTGGCGATTGAAGAGGTTGAACGTCCCAAGCCCGGCGAGAATGAAGTGCTGATCCAGATTGAGGCCTGCGGCGTCTGCCACTCTGATCTGCACATAATTGAAGGCGACTGGAAACAGTTTGGCGGGATCACGAAGATTCCGCTGATTCCGGGGCATGAAGTGGCGGGCCGCGTCGCTGAAGTCGGCAGTGGCGTGCGCGATCTCAAGGTGGGTGACCGAGTCGGCGTTCCGTGGATCTACTGGACTTGCGGCGAGTGCGAGTTCTGCCAGGAAGGCTATGAGAATCTTTGCTCGCGGCAGAAGATTACAGGGCTTACCGTGGACGGCGGCTACGCTGAGTACATCAAGGCTCCGGGTACTCATGCCACCCGGATTCCAGACGCCGTTCCTTCTACGCAGGCGGCGCCGCTCTTCTGTGCCGGGGTGACGGTCTATCGCGCGATCAAGGAATCGCAACTTCAGGCCGGACAGCGGCTGGCGGTCTTTGGCGTCGGCGGGCTGGGGCATTTGGCAATTCAGATTGGCAAACACCTTGGCGCTAAGATCACAGCGATTGACGTTGCCGACGACAAGCTGGAGTTGGCAACATCGCTTGGCGCAACAAGAACGTTGAATGCAACTTCCACGAACGTGGTGAAAGAGCTGCGGCGCGCGGGCAGCGCGCATGTGGCGCTTGTGACCTCAGGAAGCAAGGCCGCGTATGACACGGCTTTCCCCTGCGTGCGTCCCACGGGGAAGCTGATGGTGGTTGGGTTACCGCCTGAGATTAGTTTTGCTCCGATCATGATGGCCGCCAAGGAGATTCGTGTGCAGGCTTCCGCCGTGGGCACGCGTCAGGATTTGGCAGAAATGCTGGAGATGGCTGCTGCGGGCAAGCTCCATTGTCAGGTAGCTACGCGCAGGTTGGATGAGATAAACACGATTTTCGACGAGATGCGAGAAGGCAAAATTTCCGGGCGAATCGTGCTGACGATGTAGAGCTCGCCACGGAGAGAGGGAGGCGCGGAGAAGCCAAGGCCAAGCGCACTCTTCCGGCATCGGTTTAGTTGTGCTCGTCGAGGGGATTAAAATAGAGGGTTCATTCCTGTAAGAATCTTTTTGAGGAGTTCGATGAGAGAAGCAGTCGTAGTTACAAGCTCGCGCACGGCGCTGGCAAAATCTTTTCGCGGATCGTTTAACATCACGCGCCCGGATGATCTGGCCGCGCATTGCATTCAGGATATTCTGCGCAAAACGCCGAAGCTCGATCCTGCTGAGATTGAAGATGTGATCCTGGGCTGTGGGCAGCCGCATGGATCGCAGGGGCACAACGTTGCTCGCGTATCGGCAATGCTTGCAGGGCTGTCGCCCTCGGTAGCCGGTCTTACGGTGAATCGTTTTTGTTCTTCCGGATTGCAGGCAATCGCGATTGCCGCGCACCAGATCATGCATGAAGGCGTTGATGCGGCAATTGGTGGCGGCGTTGAGAGCATCAGCCTGGCAGTGCGAGATGCCAGCCCTAATCCCCGGCTGCAGGAAACCATGCCGGGCATTTACATGGTAATGGGCGATACGGCTGAAGTCGTGGCCAAGCGTTATAAAGTCAGCCGCCAGGTGCAGGACGAATATTCCCTGCTCAGCCAGCAACGCACAGCGCGAGCGCAGAAGGAAGGCTTTTTTCAAAAAGAAATTGCGCCCATCAAGGTTACGCGCGGCATTCTGGATAAAAAGACAAACGAGATCATTGGCAAGGAAGAAGTCTGCGTAGATAAAGATGAATGCAACCGCCCAGACACCACGCTGGAAGGATTGCTGGCGCTGAAGCCGCATTTTGATCCGCACAGTGGTCAGGGATCGGTTACGGCGGGCAATTCATCGCAACTTTCTGACGGCGCTTCAGCCACGCTGCTGATGTCGCGCGAGCGCGCAGACCAGCTAGGCATTCCGTATCAGCTTGTCTTCCGTGGCTTCCAGATCGCCGGCTGCAACGCCGATGAGATGGGCATTGGCCCGATCTATGCTGTGCCCAAGCTGCTGAAGCGCACAGGCCTGAAGATGTCGGACATTGATCTCTGGGAGCTTAACGAAGCGTTTGCCGTGCAGGTGGTCTATTGCCGCGATCAACTCGGCATCAATCCAGAAATACTGAACGTGAATGGCGGCTCGATTGCGATTGGACATCCTTTTGGCATGACCGGCTCGCGCATGGTGGGGACCATCGCGAATGAAATGGAGCGTCGCAAAGCGCGCTATAGCGTGGTGACCATGTGCGTGGGCGGCGGACAGGGCGCTGCCGGATTATTCGAACGAGCGTAATTGACCGTTGCTTCGCTCCAAACCGCTCTGGGATCGAGGATCGTGGCAAAATTGTTCCGCTCCTGAGGCAAGCAGCTCGCCACGCGAGTCGGGCTCCCACCCCAGCCTGCGCAAAACCGGCGTGGTCCGGAGGACCCGTGGCTCGCTGCTATATCAAATTGAAAGGGAGCGTTCAACATGGCAACCACAACCACTTCTCCCATCGCTAAAAAAGGCGCAGGATTTTTGCTGGAAGAGATCACGCCCGAGGAAATCTTTACCCGCGAAGATCTGAGCGATGAGCATCGCGCAGTCGGGCAGATGGTGGAAGAGTTCTGGATGAATGAAGTTGAGCCGAACCTGCCGGCGATCCGCGAGAAAAAGCCCGGCGCAGCGCTAGAGGTGCTGCGCAAATCGGGCAAGCTGGGATTGCTGGGAATCTCTGTGCCGGAAAAATTCGGCGGCATGGAAATGGACCTCCCTTCGGTGATGGTGGTGGCTGAAGTGATGGGCCGCGATGCCTCCTATGCCGGTTGGCACTCTGCGCACACAGGAATTGGCTCGCTGCCGATTCTCTTCTTTGGCACTGAGGCCCAGAAAGAAAAGTATCTTCCCAGATTGGTGAAGGGCGAGCTGTTGGCGGCGTATGCGTTGACCGAGCCGCTTGCCGGATCAGACGCGCTAGCGGCGCGCACTCGCGCCGATCTGAGCCCGGATGGCAAACACTACATCCTGAATGGCCAGAAAATGTGGATCACCAACGGCGGCGCGGCGGATGTGTTTATTGTATTTGCCAAAGTTGGTGGAGAGAAATTTACCGCGTTCATCGTGGAACGCGCTTTTGGCGGCCTGACCAGCGGCGCGGAAGAGCACAAGATGGGCATTCGGGGCAGCTCAACCACGGCCATCTATTTTGACAACGTGAAAGTGCCGGTTGAAAGCGTGCTAGGCGAGATTGGGCGCGGGCATGTGATTGCGTTCAACATCCTGAATATTGGCCGGCTCAAGCTGGGGCCAGCAGTGATGGGTGCGGCGAAGAGCATTCTTGCCACGAGCATCAAGTACACCAAGCAGCGCAAAGCTTTTGGCGTGGCAATCGCAAGCTTCGGCGCGATCCAGCACAAGCTGGCGGAGATGGCCATCCGCATCTTTGCCACGGAGTCGATGGCGTGGCGCGTGGTGGGAATGATTGAGGCGCAGTTGAGCAGCGCGGATCACGCGGCGTCTGACTCTGCCCGCGCGGAGCTTAAAGCCGTTGAAGAATATGCCGCTGAATGCTCCATGGTGAAGGTCTTTGCCGCGGAGATGCTGGATTATGTCGCGGATGAAGGCGTGCAGGTCCATGGTGGCTACGGCTTTCACCAGGACTACATGGTGGAGCGCGCGTATCGCGATGCGCGGATTAACCGCCTGTTTGAAGGCACCAGCGAGATCAATCGCCTGGTAATCAGCGGCATGCCGCTCAAGCGTTCGGCGCGGGGGACGCTGCCGCTGCTGGACCGTGCTCGCAATGCGTTGCATGAAACGCTCGAGCATCCGGCCAAGAGCACAGAGACACATGCTGATAACGAAGAAACCCGCCTTGTTCGAAACGCAAAAGCAATCGCGCTGTTTGCTCTAGGAGTGGCCGATGCGCGGTTTGGCGCTGAGTTGGAGAAACAGCAGGAAATCGTGATGAGCCTTTCAGATATTTTTATGGAGACCTTCGCGATGGAATCAA
This sequence comes from Candidatus Angelobacter sp., assembly GCA_035710845.1. Lineage (GTDB taxonomy): Bacteria > Acidobacteriota > Terriglobia > Terriglobales > Acidobacteriaceae > Angelobacter. The sequence goes on along the minus strand of DASTCT010000055.1, from coordinate 21,554 downwards.
CGCTGCTGCGGTGTCGCAAGCTGGCTGGCTCGTCCGGCAACACCGTGGCTTCAGCGATTTGCTCCGTCTTCCTGGGTGATGCCATGCTCCGGATTCAGGCTGCGGCACAGACCATATTAGGCGCTTGCTCTGAGGGCAACGTGCTTCACCAACACATGAGCGAATTGAGACAGCTCAGCAAATATGATCCAGTGAACGCAATTGCGCTGCGGCGTAGCATTGCCCAAGCTCTGCTGGACAGTGAACGATACATTTTCTAGGGCTCATCGATCAGAAATGAACAGCCGGTCCCGTGACAATGTGATTTGATTGGAGCAGAGTTACTGCATTGCCGGAATTGACACCAACCTCTTCATGCGTCCGCGTGAACTTATACTCACCCATCCAGTACAGTCGCTTGCACACTCTGAATTCGATGTTCCCAGCAAACTGAAAGACCGTGCTGCCGACCTGATAATGCTCATCAATCCGTCCTTGAATGGTTGATTCGGCATGTGGAATGGTAGCGCCCGCGCCAAGGCGCAAACTGAAGTACATGCGGCCAGGCTCTTCATTGTTCGAGTGCCAGAGCTCTTGACGAAATACTCCGTTGGCCAGCAGCAAGTTGACTCCGTGCGAGATGCTGAAGCGCTGAACAATGGTATTGACCACCATGCGAGAATCAACCGGAACGCCATTCAATGTTCCCGTAACAGTGGACGGCTGATCTACATTGGCGAAGACCTTCAGGTGGGTGAACTCGATTTCTGCGCCCCATCGCCGATGAAATAAATGACCGCCGCGAACGCCATAATACAGTGGGGGTTGGAAAGATTCTCCGTTGTAAGAGATATTGCTGAAGTGGATGTCAGTACCGAGCGCCGGCTGATGAATGGTCAAAGAGCTATTCAGGGTATGAGCGACGCCAATGTAGCCAGTGGCAGCCCACTGCGCTGTGGCACGCAAATTCAGGCACGATATCATCACAAGCAGAAGGCTGGACCCACGCATGAGCACACTCTTGACCTTCCCAACAATTTAGGTGGTTGTGTGCCGTGTACTGGTTGCACTGAACAGGGTCTCGGAACAAATTGATGGATAGATGTATGCAGCCGAGACTCGAACCAAAAAGCGAACGGCATAAGCCTCGCACGTTTTTATTCAGTTACTCTCATCTTTAATCAATTTCTGGCCGCCGAGAGCTGTGTAGAATGCCCAGATTCCAATCGCCAACACGCCGACGGGAACACTGATTGCTGCAGTGGCGTACCAGTGGGAAAAGTCCAGCGTGATGGGAACGTTAAGCATGAGGTTGGCCACAAAAACAGCCACAGCCAGCGTGATCAGGCCGAAGCGCACCAGGGAGAATGCAGCGATGCCATAAACCAGCATTGCGGTCACGCCGTCCAGGACCGGATGGCTGCTGCCCAACGCGCGAAGGGCTGTAAAGATCAAGGCGAATCCGGCAGCCGCTGCCCAGCGATTCCGCAGAACAGAGCGCAAAATGATCAGCAGAATAAAAAACACCAGAGTGCCCTGAATCGCGCTCGGCAACTGAGAGAGCCACGCGCCCAGGGTATTGCGGACACCTACAAGATAGTCCGTATTGGGAACCAGGGGAGCTGCGCCAAAGCGGGTGATTGCCAGCATCAGGCTAATTTCAATAATCATGACCCAGGTCAGCCCCAACAACACGCCGAAAAGCACGTCGCGGCCTACCAGCGGATCACGCACACGTCCGCCCATCAGCCGCGTCCAGGAGATGATGGTCTGCGGCCATAGCTTGCGTACAAATGGTTCCAATGCCATATAGAGAATCCAGGTCATACAGGCAAAGAACAAGCCCGTACTCACCGCCAGCACAAAAATGCCAACGATGCTGAACTCGGGAACAAAATGGCAGTAACACAACCAGACTGCAATCTGGGCCACGAATACGGCAGCGGCAAGACGAGAAGCCCCCAACCGGTCTCCTTTGCCCTGCTTATATTGGCGTCGCGCCAACACTGCGGCACCCGCGGGAATGAGAAAAAAGAGGATGAGGATTATTATCTGCGCAACTCTAGACCCGCCCGTCTGGTCCGGCGGACGCATGCGCGTGGGACGCGACCACGGACCGATCATTTCAAAAAACACCGGCTTGCCGCGCCAGGAAGCTGCTTCAACGCGCAGAGGGCGTCCGCTGCCGGGCCATTTTCCTGTCCATGCCGCGCGCTCGTCAGAATTAGCAAAGGGGACCCATTGCGGCGTCGCTGTTTGAAGTTGCGACTGATCCAGTCCCGCGGCCGCGAACAGCGGACTCCAGTCCATCGGCTTGGCTGAAGGAGGCGTCTCGTCCAGTTGCGGAGGGATAGCCTGGAAGAACAACAGCTTTCCGCTGGTGTCGAGCAACATGGTGACCATTCCGGAATACAGCGGAGGCGGATCACTGAACGATACGATTCCCGGAGTCAGTTGCCCCCTAAAATCGCTTGGCGACATGAAACGAGGACTCTGGCGAAACATGAAGCGCAGCACTGGCGGATTTTCACCAAGAACTTTGTTCCACTGCGGGCGCGGCTTGTCATTTTGTTCCAGCCAGCGCTGCAGCTCGGAGTCATATGAAAAGTCAGTAGCGCTGTCTACGGCTTTCGGGTTATAGCCGAGCTGGCTGACAATCTCCTTTGCTTTTTGCGTCAGCACCTCGGGCGGCAGATCAAGCGGAATGCTGGAGAACATATTGCTCTTGCTGATGAACCCGACTGCCCCAATCACCCCAAGCACACAAGCGATAAGACAGAGCAACGCAGCCTTCGGCTTCATGCCTTCAATTTGCCCCGCTGCCGCCACCATTTGCGGAGAAGGCGTTTCTCCCGCCGCCAGCGCTGCCGCCAGGGGATCACCGCCGGGAAGAGCCGCAGCCACCGCCAACGCGCTTGCCGGACGCCTTGCTAGCTCTGACTCAAGACATTGCAGGATCACCCTTTCAACCAGGGGATCGATATCTTTTACAAATGACGATGGCCTGCTCACTGTATCAGCGGTGCGCGAACGCAACAATTCATTCAGGTCGTCAGCGGTGAACGCCTTCTTGCCCGTAAAAACTTCGTACAGCACCAGACCCAGCGAGTAGATATCGCTTCTCTCTGTTACTTCTTTTCCGGCAAGCTGTTCCGGCGCCATATAAGCAGGCGTTCCGCTGCGCACCTCGGCGCCCTGCACCTGTCCGCTAAAAGAGGCGAGTCCAAAGTCAGTGATTATGGCTTGGCCGCGTCCATCAAGCATGATGTTGGCGGGCTTAAGATCACGATGGAGCACTCCCTTGGCATGCGCTGCTGCCAAACCGGCGCACAACTGGCGCGCGATATCGACTGCTTTGTCGTGCGGGAGGCGGCCAATCCTCCGCAACAGCGAAGCCAGGTCTTCACCATCGACGTACTCCATGGTGAAAAAAGTCTGGCCTTCAACCTCGCCAACGTCATACACGCGACAAACGTTAGGATGGGAAACTTTGCGCGAGATTCGCACTTCACTGCGGAACCGCTCCAGCAGAGCAGTGTCTTTGGCTGCCTCTTCCGGCAGGAATTTAAGAGCTACCGGCTGCCCCAGCGTGAGATCGTCCGCGCGATAGACTTCGCCCATGCCGCCCCGGCCCAGCAGCGCAACAATGCGATATCGCTCGGCCAGCAATGATCCGGGGAAAAACCTGCCTGCATCCAGCAGCACACCAGAGGAACTGAGACGGGTAGATTTGGTGTTGCTTCGCGCAGACCTTGGTGCGGCTGCAGCCGGAGTATCTCCACGCGTCGGCACAGGCGGATCACTCAGGCTCAGCGCTGTAATCTCGTCAGAAGCCAGAGTAGGTGCATCGCTGGACACTCGCTCCGCGCCAGGTAACGTTGCGCCACAGGAGGAGCAGAAACGAGCGAGGAGTTGAACTTCAGATCCGCAGGACTTGCACCGCGCCATGGAATTAAGGCCCTTCAATCAACTTTAAATAGCTGTGCCGAAGTTTACGTCAACGCGAGGAAAAATAGAAATGGCAGGCGCAGGTTGAGCCGCTTTACGGGCGGTCTGAGTCCGCAGGCGAAATCCTGAGCGAGCGCAGCGAGTCGAAGGACCTGAGCCAAGAGAATTTCAGGCTTTCTGGCGGAGAGGGAGGGATTTGAACTACCCTCATTTTCGCAAATTCCTGATTCCAAGGAATATAACTACAAATACGCATGAATACAGGCGTTTCTTTGCTTTCCGCCCTGTCTTCCCTTTCCGCCCTGTCTGCCCAGTAGAACCAATTTCTGCATTTTATGGACAGGATGGACAGGAAGCTTCTTGCGCGCGGCGCGGACCATTTCCGTCCAAACTCTGGTGGCAATGATAATCGAACCTGGTTCATTGGCAACCGGCGGGAGCCGGTAAGATGCCTGAACGCTCAGCTTGAGAACTCGAATTGTCGCAGCTTCCACGCTCAGCCCACGCTATCAAATCCAGCGCGGCCCATAGCTGAAAAGCTCAACAAATCGCGCAGGCCAGCCAGTCCCATGCAAATTGTGGCTTAGCGCCACTCCTTAACCGAGTATTTTTCATCAAGGGCCAAATTCAGCTCTAATACATTCACTCGCGGTTCCCCGAAGATTCCGAACTGCCGGGGTTCTATGTGTTGAACAACAAGCATTTTCAGGTTTTTCTCATCTATTCCGCGCGCTTTCGCGATTCGAGGGAGCTGAAATTCCGCTCCCGCAGGGGTTATGTGGGGATCAAGACCAGAGCCAGACATCGTGACCAAATCAATGGGGACGGGACGGCCCGGGTTCTCTGCTTGCAGGGCAGCAACGTCCGCCTTCACGCGATCAACAAGCTTCTGGTTCGTGGGTCCCAGATTACTGCCGCTGGAATTGTCGGCAGCATAACCGTTTGCGCCCGCAACCGAAGGCCTGGGATGGAAATACGCTGCTCCCGTGAATGGCTGGGCAATGATTCTTGATCCAACGACTGCTCCATCTTTCGTGATCATTTGCCCGTCGGCTTTGTCTCCGGAATAAAGATGCGCCAGGCCTGTGATGAACAGTGGGTAAATCAAACCCAGGAGAACAGTTGTAATAAGAGTCATGAGGACAGCAGTAATCAGATTTTTCTTCATATGAACTCCAATCAAACCAATCCCAAACTGCGAATAATTACATCAATGACCTTGATGCCGATGAAAGGCACGATCACGCCGCCAGCTCCATAGATAAGGAGGTTACGGCGTAGCAGAGCCTCCGCACTCATGGGCCGGTACTTCACCCCGCGGAGCGCCAGTGGAATCAGAGCTATGATGATCAGCGCATTAAAAATCACCGCTGAAAGAATCGCTGATTGCGGTGTTGCCAGGTGCATGATGTTCAATGCGTTCAGCACTGGAAATGTTCCTGCAAACATTGCAGGGATAATCGCAAAATACTTCGCTACGTCGTTGGCAATGGAGAACGTAGTGAGTGAGCCGCGTGTCATTAACAGTTGTTTGCCAATTTCCACAATTTCCAGAAGCTTGGTTGGGTTCGAATCCAGGTCCACCATGTTGCCTGCTTCCTTGGCGGCTTGGGTGCCGGTATTCATGGCAACTCCAACATCAGATTGCGCCAGGGCTGGAGCATCATTTGTGCCATCTCCAGTCATGGCGACTAGCTTGCCCTCGGTCTGCTCGCGCTTGATCAGGTCCATCTTGTCTTTGGGCGTGGCTTGGGCCAGAAAATCATCCACTCCGGCTTCGCGCGCGATGGCGGCAGCAGTCAAAGGATTGTCGCCCGTAATCATGATGGTCCGGATTCCCATTGCACGAAGCTGGGCAAAGCGTTCGCGAATCCCGCCTTTGACAATGTCCTTCAGATGAACCACTCCCAGAGCACGGTTATTTTCCGCGACCACCAGAGGCGTTCCTCCGGAGCGCGCAATCGTCTCCACGTTGGCTTGTACTTCCTTCGGCAGTACGCTGCCGCCTTCGTTCAAGTACTTCGCAATTGCATCCACAGCGCCTTTGCGGATCACGCGTCCGTCAAAGTTGACTCCGGACATGCGCGTCTGCGCGCTGAAAGGGACAAACTGGGCTTGGTTGGCCGACAATTCGCGCCCGCGCAATCCGTATTTTTCTTTTGCCAGCACCACAATCGAGCGTCCCTCGGGAGTTTCATCCGGCAAAGACGAGAGCTGGGCTGAGTCGGCAAGCTGGTCATTGCTCACGCCCGGCGCGGCCATGAACTCCGTTGCCTGTCGATTGCCTAAAGTAATGGTTCCGGTCTTGTCGAGCAAAAGCGTATTCACGTCACCGGCGGCTTCCACCGCACGCCCGGACATCGCCAGTACATTGTGCTGTACCAGCCGGTCCATGCCTGCAATGCCAATGGCGGAGAGCAGCGCACCAATCGTCGTCGGTATCAGGCACACCAGCAGTGACACCAGAACAAAAACAGTCTGGGGCGAGCCGGAGTAGATGGCATATGGCTGAAGCGTCACCACCGCGAGCAGGAAAACAACGGTAAGACCTGCGAGCAGGATATTCAATGCAATTTCATTCGGGGTCTTTTGCCGTTCTGCGCCTTCCACCAAGGCGATCATACGATCAAGAAATGTTTCGCCGGGATTCGAGGTAATTCTGACCGTGATCTGATCGGAGAGTACGCGTGTCCCACCGGTGACAGCGGAACGGTCGCCTCCTGATTCGCGGATCACAGGCGCAGATTCTCCAGTGATGGCTGACTCATCTACTGAGGCAACGCCATAGACGACTTCTCCGTCGCCGGGTATGATCTCTCCTGCAGAAACCAGTACCAGATCTCCAACCCGCAGCTTTGAACCCGATACTGTTTCCGTATTGCCGTTAGCTAAAATGCGATTGGCAACCGTTTCTGATTTAGCCCGTCGCAAGGTCTCTGCCTGCGCCTTGCCCCGTCCTTCAGCCATGGCTTCAGCAAAGTTGGCAAACAGCACGGTGAACCAAAGCCATAACGTGATCTGCAGGTTGAACCCAAATCCCGGCTGGTGGGCGAAAGCTTCCTTCAGCAGAAGCACTGTTGTGATTGCACTGCCAACCTCAACTACAAACATGACGGGATTCCGCATCATGGTGCGCGGGCTCAACTTGATCACAGAATCGAGCAGTGCGCGGCGGACGATTTTTGTGTCCCACAATGATTTTGATTTGGAGTCTTTTCCCGACATATTTCCTCTAGAAAGTCTTTCCTGCATGCATCAGCAGGTGCTCAAGAATGGGACCCAGGCTAAGCGCGGGAAAGAACGTCAAGGCGCCCACAATGATGATGACGCTCACCAGAAGCGTCGTGAACAGAGGCGTGGTCACAGGAAATGTCCCCTGCGACGGAGGAACAATCTTCTTGCGTCCAAGGCTGCCGGCCACCGCCAGCATAGGCACAATCATCAAGAATCGCCCGATTAGCATGGTGAAACCCATGGCCAGGTTGTACCAGCGGTTCGAGCCCAAGCCGGCAAATGCCGAGCCGTTGTTACCAGTGCCGGACGTAAACGCATAGAGGATTTCTGACAACCCATGTGGCCCGGCGTTGCTGAGCGTGGCCAGTCCAGAAGGTGTGAGCGCTGAAATAGCGCTGAGCACAAGAATCGCAAGTGGAAAGATCAGCACGTAAAGCATTGCCATCTTCACGTCATAGGCTTCGATCTTCTTGCCCAGATATTCCGGCGTTCGCCCCACCATGAGGCCAGCGATGAAAACCGAGATCACAACAAAAATCAAAACTCCATACATGCCCGCGCCCACGCCGCCAAATACGATCTCGCCCAGCATGATGTTCACCAGCGGAACCATGCCTCCGAGCGGAGTATAGGAATCATGTGCGCTGTTCACGGCTCCGCAGCTAGCGTCCGTTGTCACAGTAGCGAACAGGGCAGAGTTAGCGATGCCAAAGCGGACTTCTTTGCCTTCCATGTTTCCACCCGGCTGCATCGTTGAAGCCTGCTGGTCAGTTCCAGCAAGCAGGGGGTTGCCGCGCGACTCCGCCCAGTAAGCTGTAGTAACACCAACAAAGAAAAGAACGGCCATGGCCGCGAACACGGCCCAGCCGTGGCGCTGTGATCCTGTCATTCTGCCCAGCGTGTACGTGAAACCCGCCGGTATGGCGAAGATCAAGACCATCTCAAAAAAATTGCTGAACGGTGTGGGATTTTCAAACGGGTGCGCGCTATTAGCATTCATGAAGCCACCGCCGTTCGTTCCCAGTTGCTTGATTGCTTCTTGAGAGGCGATGGGACCTTGAGCGATGACTTGCTCGTTGACCTTCTCCATCACCGGCTTTCCGTCAGGGCCGACTACAGGTTTGCCGTCCTGGCCAACCTTCTGCACCTGTTGCGGCTCTACCAGTTTCACCGAGTCATAAGGCCTAAAGTTTTGAATCACGCCCTGTGAGACCAATACCAGTGAGGCCACGACACAAAGCGGTGCCAGCACCCACAAAGTGGCACGCGTCATGTCCACCCAAAAATTGCCAAGTGTGTCTTTTTCGCGTCGCGCGATACCACGGATAAAAGCGACTGCCAACGCCATCCCCACGGCAGCAGAAGTAAAGTTGTGAAAGGCTAGGCCTGCCATCTGCGTGAGATAGCTCATGACCTGCTCGCCGGTATAAAACTGCCAGTTGGTATTAGTGGTGAATGACGCCGCAGTGTTGAAGGCAAGGTCTTGCGGAATAGCGGCGAACTTTTGTGGATTGAGAGGTAGCCACTGTTGCGTGCGCTCCAGCAAATATAGCAACAACATTGATACGGCGCTGAACAGCAGCATGGCAATGGAGTATTCCGTCCACCGCATCTCGTGGTTTTCATCTACGCATGTAAGTTTGTAGATCAGCCTTTCCACTGGCCGCAACACCGGATCAAGCCAGGTCTTCTCGCGAGAGAAGACTCTTGCCATGAAGACGCCCATGGGTTTGGTGAGCAGAAGAATAACCGCGAAGTACAGCAAAATTTGAAACCAGCCGTTGAGCGTCATATCAGAACTTCTCCGGCCGTAGCAAGGCGTAGATCAGGTAGGTCATCAGCATCAGGCTGACGGCCACCATAACCAGGTTTTCTACATTCATGGCGACCTCCTACTTCAGCTTGTCGCAGGCGACCGTGTAGGCGATCGCAATTATGAAAAACAGCAGCGTGAACGAAATCATCAATAGATCAAGCATAGGAAGACCTCATCAGAACTTCACCATCAACGCCATCCTGAGACTCTGTTCGTTCTTCCTCAGGTCAGGACAGAAGCCTGTTGTCCCTGACGAACAGGTAAAGTTTGGCGTCGGCGATAAGAACGGTCCTGGGACAAAGAAGGTATCTCCCACCAGCGATCCGGCAGTTGGACCGGGAATCACGCTGGGAGAGCCATTCACACCAGGCGTGATTCCTCCAGGACCTGAGAAATACGGAACGTTCGCATGGCGGTAGCCGTACTCCCAACGGAAGGTAATGTATTGCTGGGGCATCCAGTCGAAGGTCGCGGAGGTGTCCCAGGCTTTGAACGGATCACCGGGATTCTGCGTGAAGTACGGCGAGCCGCTGATGGCATCCGCTCCATTGATTGGCGCGAGAAGGGCCAGATAGCGTCCGGGGTTTGATATCGCGCCGCCGCCCAGCGTGAAACCATATCTGTCTTTGTCAAACCAGAAGCGGTTGTACAACATCCATCCGGCGAATGTCTGCTTGCGGCTGGTTGCAGTGTTGTGAAAGCAATTTGTGTTGTTGACGATGGTTTGGCCCTGCGCGCCAACGCTGGTGCCTTTGCCGCCATATTCGCAGCCCAGATCGCCGGTAAGAGAGAACGCCATCTTGTCCAGGAATCTCTCCGGATGGTCATAGTATTTGATCTGAACACTGTCATCGGTGTGGATGCGGCTGCGTCCAAATTGTCCGTTGCCGCTGCCCAGTGTGTCTTCCCCCATGCCGTAGTTATTGAAGACCAATGACAGCCACGCCTTGGGACGCCAGAGAATCTGCCCGCCCAAGCCCGGCTTGCTCCCCAGCCTGCCATAGGATTGCCAGCCGTTGATGATCCAGGGCTCGATCTTCAGCTTATCGGTTGGGAACCATTGAATACGAAGGCCATTGAAGAACCACGGAGTGTTGGAAGAGACGTACGACGGCTGATAGGCCCAGTTATCAAAGTTGTAGTAGCTGAATAAGCCAATGTAGGAAACAAAAATTCCGGCATCGATGTTGAGCCCGTGATTCACGTCAAAGTGGTATCCTCCATAAGCTTCTGACACATATTTGTACGCGCCTCGAAGGTCCCACTGGCCGCGCCCGGAGCTTGCATCATTGCGCGGCGTAGTCACTCCAAACATTCCATTCATGGTTAGAACGCGGCCACGGACATTTTGCCAGTGGAAGTCGCCTCCGAAACTAATCTGCTCGAGCTGGAATTCGTTCGAGCGAAAAACCTCTGTCGAGCCGCCAATTGTATCGTCGCGGGGATTATTGAAGCTGTGGATGAAGTGGGTATCGAAACGGACTTCCGGCGTGAAAAACTTCGAGTCCCACACAGCGTCTTTGTTGCGCGGATTCCCGTTCAGCCAGGTCCAATCAGCGTATGCAAATGGCGCGGAGGGCGCTTCCTTTTGCCGCGTGGACTGCTGGTCAGCGGCTTGCGCCGGTTTCGTCGTGTTCAACGCAACTGTTGCTGGATTCGCGACCGACGGTGAAACATTCACCGCTGCATTCACAAGTGCAGGCGCGCTGCCCTGTTGCGTCTTGAGCTGCGCTTCCAGTTCGGCGATGCGAGCGCGCATCCGTACCAATTCCGCCATGATCTCGGCGTTTGTCACAGGTGGGTTTGTGCTCGCGTGTTCAGCGTCTGTTCCTGGAACAGTTGAATCTTCAGTTGCAATCGCCTGGTGCAGCGTGTTTGATTGCGCAAAACTTTGGATTGGCAGGATTGTCTGCCAGAGTCCGGTAAGCACAAGAAGTCCGCATGCCTGCAGAGTCGCGGAAATTTGCTTTTTCATATTGTGAAGTCCTTTTCCATTCCCAATCAGCCATTGGCTGGGCAGTGTACTCCGCGCGGCATCCCTCGTCACTCGTACATTGGTATAGGTCCGGTGCAAGCGATAGGTCATCTGCAAGAACCATGCGATGCCTGACCTATTGCACTCTCGCGCGAATAAAGAGAGTGTCGGGAAACCGTAAATATTTTGTAAAGAGCGCATACCTAACGGCGCGATCCAAGCACTCGCGCAAGGCGGGCCACCTTTGCCGACTGCAATGGATGCGCTCTGCGCGGATGGAGTTCAACTACCTTCAATTCCCGCTGAAGAGTCCGCTGTATTTGCTCACTCGTGTGCGAAGCGCCCATATTTTGAGGCGATACTCTCACGATTAGGCCGACAACTTTTCTTCCATTTTTCAATTCGCGGCTAAAACCTCTGAAGCACCAAAGCAGAGCAATGATGGACAGATATCCGATAATGGCAAATCCCATGAAAAACGTCATAAGCCACCTCCCCAGAACCAGTAGCGCATACGGTCCGGCCGGGACAGCTTTAGTGGACAACATTCGGCATAAGGAAATAATTCAGAAGATGTAAAAGCTTTATAAGCAACTCAGGTTGCTGGTTGAGGACACGGTTTACAAAACCTTGAGGGTTTTCTGTGCGGAATCTTTATGCCTTAGGTAATCCAATGATTCGAGGAAAGAAAATTATGGAGGCCAACAAATCATGCTGTACCGTTCTATCAAGCCGCTCATCGTCGATGCAATTCAGGTTGCAGAAGCAAAAGATATCGTCACTGAAGGGGGCCTGCTTCATGTGAATGCAGGAGACTGGCTGATCCGCGATCCTCAAGGCAATCTGGTCCGCTGTGACGACCTGAATTTCAAGAGCATGTATGAGACGTTCAGCCATCCCGCGAAGCTGGAGCAATTCCGTGAAAGCAAGCCTTGCGGGTGTTAAAAGGGTACCGCAGCATCAGTCTAGTTACCAGATCAGGGCTAATAACAGTCCGATCATGGCAGCAAAAATCGCCACGGTTGTTGTCCAGCCCAGAATGTTCATCGCCCGAGTATTTGTCCATCGGCCCATAATGGAGCGATTATTGGTGATGAGCATCACCAGCAGCATCAGGAACGGTGTAGAAAATCCCTGGACAATCCCGGCCCAGACCAATGCCTTCATTGGATTGATGCCGAAGAAATTCAACCCCATGGCCAGGAATGTGAACGCAGTGATAGCGACATAGAACTTTTTCGCCTCGCGCGCTTTCATGTGCAAGCCATGCTTCCAGCCGAACGTCTGGCACAGATCGTAAGCTGCTCCGATCGTCATAACCGGCACAGCAAGAAAGCCAACGCCAATCACGCCTATGGCAAACAATAGGCTGGCAGCATTACCGGCCAGCGGCCGGAGCGCCTGCGCGGCCTCGGCTGCGGTGTTGATATCCGTTTTGCCGGCATGAAATAACGTCGAGGCGGTGGAAAGAATAATGAAATACATTACGATGTTCGAGAAGAACATCCCCACGCCGACATCCCGCGCCGACCGCTGCAACTCTTCTTTCGTGGTGCCGATCCTATCTGTGAGCCGCCGTCTGCCTATGGAAATGTCTTCCTCCACGTCCTGATTTGACTGCCAACTGTAGAGATAAGCCGAGAGCGTGGTTCCAATGACTGCGACCAGCATGGCGAGAAAATCTTTGTTAAAGTGAATCGTGGGAATGAACGTCCCTTTGATCACGGGCCACGATTCAGGTTTAGCCAGAATTGCCGAACCCGCGTAAGCCAGCAACGCCAGCGCCAGCCAGCGAAAGATATTTCTGATGAGCGTGTAAGAACCCCAGATCTGGAGAGCAAGGATTACCAGAGTGATTGCTATCACGATCCAGCCCATGTTCACTGGCACTATCACGTTGAGCGCGGCTGCCATGCCTCCCAGATCAGCTCCAGCTTCAATAATGTTACCGATCAGCACTCCCAGCAGCGACGAATACAGCAACCATCGCGGATAGTGGTCCCTGATCACCGCGAACAGGCCTTTTCCTGCAACCTGTCCGAGCTTGGAACACAGGTACACAACCGCAAACATCATTGGGAACGTCACTGGCGCGGTCCACAGAAATGACGGACCGAGACTAGCGCCTGCGGCTGCATAGGTTCCAATAGCAGAAGGGTCGTCATCCGAAGCGCCGGTGATTAAGCCAAGGCCCAGCGAGCGAAATACGCCTTTCGGCGCGGGCTTGTTCAGGCCGGATCGAAAACGCTGCTCTTGCTCCGGATCATGCTTACGTCTCTCGATTGCAGGCATTGTGGCCATAACTGCTCTCCATCCCGGCGCAAAAGCCGGCGCTAATTACTCATTGGTAAACATGAGTAAGAAGCAGAGCTGCAGAACCGAGTTGTGAAATCAATTTTCTGCTGAGTAGAAAGTTGTAAATGGTTTATAAGGGTGCTTCGCCGGTGGGATGAAAGCGATAGCCGACCCACGGGTCCGTTACGATGTATTGCGGCTTGTCTCCGGCCTCAATTTTCTTGCGAAGCTGGTTGATGAACACGCGCAGGTATTCCGGCTGTTGTACGCTTTCGCCGCCCCACACCGCATTGAGCAGCACGCGGTGGGTCAGGACTTTATTTGGATGGCGCGCCATAAAAACCAGCAGCTCAAATTCCTTGGGCGTCAGATGGGTTTCTTTGCCACGCACGCGAACCACTCTCGATTGTGGATTGATATAGAAATCGCCGCTCTCCAGCGGCTCCGCAGGCTCTTCCTTTGTCGCAGCCACGCGGCGAAGATTGGCGCGCACGCGCGCCAGCAGTTCATTCACACTGAAGGGCTTGGTCACATAGTCATCAGCCCCCGCATCCAGGGCATCGATTTTGTTTTTCTCTTCTTCTCGGACTGAGAGCACGATAATGGGCACCTGCGAGCGCTCCCGTACCGCGCGCGTCAGCTCTATCCCCGACATTCTGGGCATAGACAAGTCAGTGACGATCAGGTCGGGAATCCAATCCACGGCGAGGTTCAGGGCGCTTTCACCCTCGGCTGCGGTTTTTACCTCGTAACCTTGCGATTGTAAGGTCGTCTTGAGCACACGCGTAATCTGCGTCTCATCGTCCACAACCAGGATGCGGCTGCGTTCCGTCATTCATCAGACTCCTGGGTAACAATGTGCACATCGACAGCCAGCGTATTGGCGAGGAAGCGGTTCATGGCCGCTAGGTAAAGATATTTCTTCCAGCCATGGACGGCAGATCGTCCAAAGATCACCTGCGTAATCTTTTGCTCGCGCACAAATTCGGCGACAGTAGTGGACACAACATTCCCTTTGAGCTGGATAAACTTCGCGCCCAAGTTTTCAGCAAAACGAATGTTAGCAGCCAACGAGCGCGAGCGCTCACCGCTTCTCGCTTTCCCAGTTTCTACGTGGATCACGTAGAATGCGGCATCCAACCCGTGCGACATGCGCGCGCCCCGGGCAATGAGTTGCTGCGATGCCGGATTCGAACTGATGCAGACCGCCACGCGCTCACTCACGCCCCAGTTTTGGTCAATTCGCTTTCGCTGAAGATAGGATTCCAGGCTGCGGTCGACCGAATGGGTCACATGCCGCAACGCCAGCTCACGCAGGGCCAGCAGGTTTCCGCCGCGAAAAAATTTTTTTAGTGCCTTTTCCGCCCGATCAACAGGATAGATATCCCCACGGCGCATGCGCGTCTGGAGCGCTTCCGGCGTCAGGTCGGCCAGTACCACCTCGTTTGCTCGATCGAGCACCCAATCAGGAACAGTTTCCCGGATTTGAATACCGGTAATACTGTGCACTGTTGGGGTAACGCTCTCAAGGTGTTGGATATTCACTGTGGAGAGCACGTCGATTTTTGCATCAAGGATTTCCAAAACATCCTGGTACCGCTTTTTATATTTGCTGCCTTCAATGTTCGTGTGTGCAAGCTCATCCACCAGTACGACCTGGGGCTTACGCTCAATGATTGCATCCACATCCATTTCTTCAAAAGTTGTGCCCTTATATTCCAGCTTGCGGCGCGGTACTGTGGGAAGCTGTCCAATGAGTTCCACCACACCCTTGCGCCCATGCGTCTCAACCACCCCAATAACGACATCTTCGCCACGCTTGCTTCTGCGGATGGCTTCACTCAGCATGTTGTAGGTCTTGCCCACTCCTGGCGCGTATCCCAGAAATACTTTGAAGATCCCCGATTTCTTTTCCGGGGCCGCTTGCTCCAACCATTGTTCCGGGGTTTTGGACACAATGCTCCTTGCTACCGGCTGCATAGCATCAGATACAATCAACCGAATGAAAGCATCTCTCCAGGGTGCGCTGCGCGGCCTGGCATGCGTTGCATTGGTGGCGCTGATCGCTTTTGTATACGCGAAACTGCTGCACGTCAATCCTACAACCGTGGCCCTCACCTTCCTGTTGGCCATCCTCTCGATAGCCGCCGCCTGGGGGCTGCGTTACGCGATCCCCATGTCAATCGCGGCGGCGCTCTGCTTTAACTTTTTTTTCCTGCCGCCGGTGGGAACTTTTACCATCGCCGACACGCAAAATTGGGTCGCGCTTCTGGCTTTTTTCATGACCTCGGTGATCGCCAGCAACCTCTCTGAGCGAGCGCGACGGCAGACGGCAGAAGCGCGGGAGCGCCGCCAGGATGTGGAGAGGCTTTATACCCTCACCCAGCAATTGCTGGTGGCAGAAAATGTGTTGGAGCTTCTGAAAACCATTCCTCATTTTGTGGCAGAGACATTCGGCAGCCAGGAAGCCGCAGTCTATGTCTCCGCCAAGGACCAGATCTATCGTTCAGATCCTGATCGTCATGAAATTTCTGCAGACCAGCTCAAAGATGTGGTCCATAATGAATTGTTCGATACCCCGCGCCTGCTCGGCGTGTTCCCGTTGCGTATGGGGACCCGCACCGTGGGATCATTCGGCGTCTCCGGCGCGCTGCCCTCGCGCAAGACCATGGAGGCGGTAGGTAGCCTGATCGCCACTGCGATTGAACGCGCGAATGCCGTGGAGCGGCTCACGCGGACAGAGGCTTCACGCGAAAGCGAACGTCTCCGCTCCGCCCTTTTGGATTCCGTGACTCATGAATTTCGCACTCCTTTGACCTCCATTAAAGCGTCAGTAACTACGTTGCTCTCAGATGCGAAGCTGGACGAAGAACAGCAACGCGACCTTTTGACCGTCATCAATGAAGAGAGTGACCGCTTGAACCGCGTTATTGGAGAAGCCGTGGAAATGGCACAGCTTGATGCCAGAGAGGTGCGGCTCGATTTGCAGCCACTGCAGATTAGGGAAGTTATAGAAGCTGCCTTGGCTGAGTCCAAGAATGCTTTGGCAGACCATCCGGTTGAGGTACGGCTACCCGAAACTTTGCCGCCCGCGACAATGGATTTTGGCTGGATCAAGAAAGTCCTGCAACATCTGCTGGAGAATGCAGCCAAATATTCTCCTGCTGGCTCTCCCATTTTCGTCAGCGCAGAAGTAAAGAATCACCGGCTCATCACCAGCGTGGCCGACCGTGGCTTAGGAATAGATGACCTGGAGAGGTCAATGATTTTTGATAAGTTTTACCGCGGCCAAAGTCAACGATATCGAGTCCAAGGAACTGGAATGGGATTGGCTATCGTGAAAGCCATTGTAGAAGCCCACGGCGGAAGGATCGAAGTTACGAGCCAATTGGGGCATGGCTCTGTGTTTTCATTTGGATTGCCGCTGAACTTAGCCCAGGATAAACCGAGTTGAATTTTGGGTCTTTATATAATCTTTATAAACCCCTTACACCTTCTTAATGCGCCAACACCAATCATGGAACAAAGGAATCGAGCATGGCGCGTTTCTTTGTTCTACTTCTTGAGATCATATTTTTTGTTGGTTTGGCAGGCTCTATGGTCGTAGCCATTATGGCGTTTGTCGGAGACTTCCACGAATTTTTCGAAAAAGACCGCCCTGAAGGCAGCCAAAGTATAGGGGACTAGCCCTGCATCCCCCGAGACACTGAACGAGCTTCCTACAGTACGAGTGGTGGAATTTTCCGTTGCTTTCCCTCGGCAAGAAGCAGACCAATTTTACGGCCTCGTTTCAGTTGACGTACTGGCCGCACTGGAAGCTACGCAGAGGGAAATGACCCTCAGAGTCGCTCGCCCGGAAACGCTTGGAAGTAATAGTGCCGGAGGGGAAAAGGGACAGCCTGACCTGCCAGCCTCCTAGAGAACGTAACCAGCTGGATCTAAAATCATTGAATCAGGCAATGTGTCAAAGCGCTCGAAAAGCCTAAAATTGATGAAATTCAATCTGGCAATTGTAGCTTCATTTATTTCGAGTCACGCTCGATTGTCGCGGCAGCTTCTAAGTGCAGGGCTTTGCTGCGCAAAATCCTATAAGCAGGGTTGGTGTTCATATCCTGAGCCCGAGTCTTATGCTTTGGGGAAGGTTCTTCCGCAGAACGCTCTGTAAAAATAGGCATTTTTCCCCGCAGCCAATCGGCCACATCTTGGGGGTCGAGTCGAACCGATCGGCCCACATGAAAAGCCGGCAGTGTCCCGTCAGCGGCCAATTCATAGATGTGTTTATCAGAGACTCCTAACAATTCGGCTTTTCATTTCTTTCCCAAAGATGCAAATTTCAGAAAACGGAATGCCATATAGAACGCGCTCAGCATGAGCACGCCTGGAACAAGCACCGCCACAGCGCCGGAGAGCAGTGTGTCTCCCTTGAAGGTGCTGGGAATGTAGTCGGAGGCTGCCAGGCCGGCCACCGCCAACGCCAGGCCGAGGACGGCTGAGAATACGCGATGCACGATCATTCCGGCCGTTCTTCTTCCAGTCATCGCAGCTCCCAAACCTCGACCTCGCCAAAACTGTTTCCTGCGGCAATAAACCTGCCGTCAGACGAAACTGCAATGGTGTTGATCGCGATCATATCGGTGGCGAACGCTCGTGGCGTAGATGCGACGCCGCTGACCACGCCCAAGATCCCATCTCCATTGCCGATCACAAACCCATCACTGGATCCGCCTTGCTGACATCCTTTGCAGTCGGATTTGATCCTGCGTAATAAAAGGGATCGTCCTGAAATCCTCCTCGCCCACGCTGTACTCTGATTCATGTTTCCCTCATCTTTTGTTCGCACCCATGGCTCGAAACGAACGGCGGCCGCTGTCACCGGCAATAGGGTGACGGCAGCTCGATGACACCGCCTTTGCCGGGAAGCGAGGTTCCGGGCGCCGTCTTACCTGACGGTCGGGCCAAACAGCCTCTGTCTCTCTTGTACACCGCCATATCGTGACAATCCAGCATGGGATAGTCTTTGCGCACGAGAACGTGTGGACGGAGATGGCGATTCTAATCGACTGCCTTACTCCCGAGTCACGCTAGTTGCTCTAGCGGAGACGCCCCGTGAGCATCCCCTGAAACACCAATTCGACCGTTAATGTCCCTGCCCATGCCTTGTGAGTTAGCTTTCCAGTATCTGCGACCACCAATGCGTGCAGGCCGAACGGCAAAAGAGGCCGGCGCAATACGTGAAACGACCCGAAACAGGAAACCTCTCACCCCGCCGAGCCGAATTCGTGGCATATTAGGTGAAACATGGATACCTCCTCGGTTGTCCGCACCTTTGATTTTCCCTTACAGATCAGCCAGGCGGAAATCCAGTACCTTGGTGTGCGCGAATCCTTTACATGGGGGCCGCAGGCTCTATGGCTGCTCAGCGGACTCATCTGGATTTTCTATTTTTTGGTGCGTGACATTCCGGAACTGGCCAGGAACACCTTGCTTTTCGGTGCGGGCGTAAGCCTGCTGGCCGCGCTGGGGGCGGGATATGAAATGCGGCGGCGTAACCGTCAGGCCGTCCTTTATCCGCTTGGAGGCCGGACCGGCCTGTACCGTGGAAGCCGGTACCAGTACAGCTTCGTTCCCGCACAAATGTTCCGGATGCGCTTGGATTTTTTTGGCTGGATCGTGGTGATGTGCAAGTTACTACTGCCCATGCTGCTGCTGATGGTAATTCTTGGGGTGGTGATGTTTGACGGAATGAAGCAATCCGGCCCGCACCCTTGGCAGGACATGACGCTGTTCATCTACGCCATGCTTTTCGCGCTTTTTGGCTTTGTCGCCTTCTACCGCTCGCACATCAGACTTGCCTTTTTCTGGATACCCAATGGCAAAGGCAAGACGGACAGGCTCTTGTACCTGCATCCCAGAGAATTGCACAAAATCGACGACGGTGATGGCAGGGCGATACGATGAATTTGCTCTTTCCGCTTTTAAGGATCAAGCGAAAAGTCCGTTCCGTTTGAAATCGTTCTGTGCCCTGCGGTTCACAGCCCACAAGCTTTGGCACAAGCTGCTTGATGTCATCCCATTTCGAAAATCAGTTGACACCTTAATTCCGGTTGACAAGAAAGCATGATTGGCCACTCTAGAATTGTATGAGAGTGTTGCACTCTCCACTATAAACATAAGCTAAGGCATTATTTTTGCAATGGATTGACGTGCTTAAAGGGTAAGCAGAGCTAGGAATTTATTTTAAACTATTGAAATTAAATAGCTTAGGTGGCGGAGAGGGAGGGTTTGACCTACCCTGATTTTTGCAAATCCTTGATTCTTAAGAAACATAGCATCAAACACGCATGAATACAGGGAAATTCTTTGCTTTCTGCCCTTTCCGCTGTTTTCCGCCCTGTCTGCCCAGTAGAACCAATTTCTATGTTTTATGGACAGGATGGACAGGAAGACTGCAGTGGGTCGATACATCTGCCCTGAGAGGTTGTGATGTAGATCACACTTGATTTGCAAGCCAGTCCGCCACCGAGCGCTAAAAACTGCTCTAGGCTGACGTGCTTGACAAACATCACAGCGTTTTCAAATCGGGGTAATAACGGTTCCTTCACAGCTTGTATGGTCCCGTACGGATGCAACCCCAATTGGCCGGCGACGTCATTGAACTTGATGCGCTGTTTCAATCCACCCGCCCGTACGGACGCGAACACAAATTTCCGGCAAGTTCCTTTCTTTTTAGTAGGTTGTTTCAATCCACGCGCCGTACGGACGCGAACACAACGCTGCCTCGCTGCCTTCATTGGCGCAACTGTTTCAATCCACGCGCCCGTATGGACGCGAACCTGATCCTTGCCAATGACACCGGGTTACTTCTTCCAGTTTCAATCCACGCGCCCGTAAGGACGCGAACTCTGCGATAGAGCTGCAGGGGCCGGGATAAAACGGTTTCAATCCACGTGCCCCGTACGGATGCGAACGTCGTCGCTGGGCTGGAACGTTGCCATCATCAGGTTTCAATCCACGCTCCCGCACGGACGCGAACCAGAAATCCCTGACCGAGCCGTTGCTCAGAGATTTTGTTTCAATCCACGCGCCCTCGCGGGCGCGAACGGCAGCAATAACTATAGCTTTGGGATCTACTCCATGTTTCAATCCACGCGCCCGTAATGGACGCGAACGTTTTGGCCCTTGCCTTGCTTTGCACACTTCAGAGGTTTCAATTCATGCGTCCATACGGACGCGAACTATTTCAAACTGCAATTCTTGGAGCGACAAAAAGAGTTTCAATCCACGCGCCTGTATGACACGAACCGGGGCGTGACGGCAGTTCCGCCCGTATCTGAGGCAGTGTTTCAATCCACGTGGCCTGTACGGACGCGAACCAACTTGTTGCTAGTTGATTGTAATTATCAAGTGTTTCAATCCACGCGCCCGATGACGGAATGCACGGTGCCATAATTTCAATCCACGTACCTGTACGACGCGACTGCCGTGGAAGGTAATGGTGAACGGCCCAAGCGAGTTTCAATCCACGCGCCCATGCGGACGCGAACACCAGATCCTCAGGAATGGTTTCCTCGGATGGATGTTTCAATTCACGCGCCCGTACGGACGCGAACCGCCATGGCCCTAAGCGGCCCAGAGGAGGTTAGAGGTTTCAATCCACGCGCCCGTACGGACGCGAACCCGCGAAAGGCGTCCAGGTCATACGCCGTGGGATAGTTTCAATCCACGCGCCTGTTACGGACGCGAACTCCGGGCAACAATGAGATCGTAAATCAGGATACCGTTTCAATCCACGCGCCCGTACGGACGCGAACGTTTTGATGAGCCGGCACAGCCTGGGCGCTTTCTGGTTTCAATCCACGTGCCCGCACGGACGCGAACGGCCAATGGCAAGCTGGGCCAGTTGCCCAAGGACAAGTTTCAATCCGCGCGCCTGTACGGACGCGACGAGCATGTACTAATTTGCCCCTCACTCATATAAGGTTTCAATCCACGCGCCTGTACGGACGCGAACCGCCAAGCACCGGAAGCTCTGTGCTGAGCTTTCTGGTTTCAATCCACGCGTCCATACGACGCGAACCACACTACGTTTTCACGCAAATGCTACATCATGCTATTTCAATCCACGCGCCCGTACGGACGCGAACTGGCGTACCGCTGGCTAGGCTGGTGGAGATCTTAAGGTTTCAATCCACGCGCCCGTACGGACGCGAACCGCCGTGCACTCTCTTGCTGTCGAACGCCAGTAATGTTTCAATCCACGCGCCCGTACGGACGCGAACGCCTGCAGCTTTCACCAGGTTGGGATCG
>DASTCT010000054.1:0-25130 GCA_035710845.1 Candidatus Angelobacter sp. | reverse complement strand
GACCAATCGGGTGGATTACACCTTCGACATCAGCGGCGGCCCGATTGTGGACGTTAAAGTTGAGGGTGTAAAGATACGGCGCGGGGTGATCAAGAGGCTTGTGCCGATTTACGAAGAGAGTGCGGTGGACGATGATCTGCTCAATGAGGGATCGCGGAACATCCGCGACTATCTGCAAAGCAAGGGCTATTTTGATGCGAAGGTTAGCTACGAGCAGACTCAAGATCCCACGACAGAAAGGCGCGACGTGATCTTTCACATCACGCGGAGCCAGCGCCACAAATTGGTTGACCTGACTATTCAGGGCAATCACTATTTCCGGCGTGACGATCTGCGCGAGCGCATGATTATGCAGCCGGCCGGCGGCCTTCTGCTCTATGGGCTGTTCAGCCAATCCATCCTTACGCGCGATGTGCAATCGATTGAGAATTTGTACCGCAACAACGGTTTTCTCCAGGTAAAAGTGACGCCTGAGGTGGATGATAACTACGGAAAAAAAGGCCATATTCGTGTCATTCTTACTGTGAATGAAGGCCCGCAGACGACAGTGGGCAAGCTTACGATTGAAGGGAATGAGGCGCTGCCGGAAACGCAGATTCGCAACATGATCTCCGCTTCTGAAGGCCAGCCTTACTCAGACTCCATGATCATTGCTGACCAAACGGACGTGATGAACGGTTATTACGACCTTGGTTTCCCGCAGGCGAAGTTTGAATACACTACGCAGCCTGAAACAAGCGACCCCAACAAAATTGACCTGACTTACAAAATCGCGGAAGGGCCACAAATATTTGTGGACCAGGTTTTTATTGCCGGGCTTAACTATACCCGTCCGTTTGTGGTGCAGCGCGAAGTCAAGATCGGCGGTGGTGATCGCCTGAGCCAGAGCCAGATGCTCGATTCCCAGCGCCGTCTCTATGACCTGGGAATTTTCAACGAAGTCAATGTGGCAGTCCAGAACCCTGATGGCGATGCCACTCACAAAAACCTCAACTTTCAGCTTGCTGAAACGCGGCGCTACACCTTTAATTACGGCTTTGGCCTGGAAGTGCAAACCGGTCAGCCCAGCGGAGTGACGAACCCGCAAGGTTCCACTGGCGTAAGCGGAAGAGTATCGTTTGATGTGACGCGGCTCAACTTTCGCGGGCGCGACCATACAATCACTTTCAAGAGCCGTTACGGCAACCTGGAAAAGCTGGCATTGATTGGATATCAGGCGCCACGCCTGTTTGATTCTGAAAATCTTACGCTTGACTTCACCACTTTTTACCAGCAGACCAATGACGTGCGCACCTTCACAGCCAAGCGGCTGGAAGGCGCGGCTTCCATCACGCAGAACCTGAATCGCGCCACCACTTTGCTTTACCGGCTGATCTACCGCCGCGTAAGCACTGACAATCTGGTGATCGCTGCTAACCTGATACCTTTATTCTCCCAGCCTGTGCGTGTGGGGTTGCCGGATTTTACCTACATTCGCGATACGCGCGACAATCCGATTGAATCGCTGAAAGGAACGTTCTCCACTTTTGACTTCGGTGTGGCTTCCAAAGTGTTTGGCTCGCAGGCAAGTTTCAATCGAGTAGTGGTGCAGAACTCCAGCTATTACCAATTTCACAAGCGCCGCTGGGTTTTTGCGCGCAATACCCGTATTGGAGTGGAAGAACCATTTGCCAGCACGCAGTTTGTTCCTTTGCCGGAACTCTTTTTTGCCGGCGGTCCCACATCGCATCGCGGCTTTGGCATCAACCAGGCTGGACCGCGCGACCTGACCAGCGGCTTTCCTCTGGGCGGCGAAGCGCTTTTCCTCAACAACTTTGAGCTGCGTACTCCGCCGTTGCCGTTTCCTTTTGTCGGCAACAACCTGAGCGCGGTAGTGTTTCATGATATGGGGAACGTTTTTTCCACCGCAGGAGATATGGTGAACAGCTTCTTCAAATACTCGCAGCCTGACCGCAGTTCGTGCCTCACTCCCGGGTCCCCGACCTGCAACTTTAATTATGTATCGCACGCTATTGGCAGCGGGGTGCGTTATCGCACGCCCCTTGGCCCGGTGAGTTTTGACGTTGGTTACAACCTCAATCCGCCGGCCTTTCCTACTGCCGGCACGCAGGCGACACCCACAACGCCTGCCACGCCCCCATCGTCACAGGTGCTCAGGCATTTGAATTTCTTTTTTAATATCGGGCAGACTTTTTGATGAAGAGATGTTTACAGTTCGCGCTAGTGCTCTTGTTGCCGATTGCCGGGCTTGCCCAGCCGCAGGTGGTGGACCGCATGGTGGCCGTGGTGAATAAGCACGTGATTCTGCAAAGCGAACTGGACCAGGCGGCGCGGGTTGAATTTCTGCTTCAGGGCAAGCCTATCGCGTCACTATCGCAGGCAGACACAGCCGCCGTGCTGGAGCAGTTGATTGACCGTTCACTGCTCGACCAGCAGATCGTCAATACCGCCATGCTCGATCCTTCACCAGAAGAGATTGCAGCCAAGGTGAAAGAAGTACGGCAGAATTTTTCTGCAAGCGTCGGCCAGGATGATAATCGCTGGAAAAACACTCTCGCTGCGTATGGACTTACAGCACAAGACCTTGAAGAGCAGCTTTCTTCTCAGGCGCGCATTCTTCGGTTTGTCGATCTGCGCTTTCGCGCGCTGGTGCGCGTGGAGAAAGATGATATAGAAACTTACTACCAGGAAAAGTTCCTGCCTGAGGTGCGCAAGCGCAATGCCACAGCGCCTGCGCTGGCTGATGTCTCTGACAAGATTGAGCAGATTCTGGTGGAGCAGCGGATTGACAATCTGCTGAGCGACTGGCTGAAAACCTTGCGCGCACAGGCCCACATTGAAACAATGTCTGCTCCATCTGCTCCTGCTGCCGGTACCGCGCCATGACCCCAAATACACAGACCGAGGTTGCAACTCCTTCGGCCAGCACGGGCAAGAAACGCCGGTTCCGCCGGGTGTTAGTGATTGCGGCGCTCGTCTTGCTGGTGCTGCTGGGCGGTCTGGCGATTTACCTCAACAGCGATTCATTTCATGAAACCGTGCGAGCCCGGGTGATTGCTGATCTGGAACGTGCCACCGGCGGCAGGGTAGAAATTGGATCGTTTACCTGGCAGCTCTCCGAGCTGCAATTTGAAATTCACAATCTCACGATCCACGGGCGCGAAGCCGCGTATGAAGTGCCGTATGCCCACGCTGACCGCATCTTTGTCAATCTAAAAGTCATCTCGTTTTTTTCGCGCAAGATTTCACTGGAAAAATTCGACATCGATGGCGCGGTGTTCCACCTGATTATCTATCCCGATGGCAGTACCAACCAGCCATTGCCCCAGGCCGGCCGTTCCAATAATGACGAGGAAGCGAAAAATTTATTTGACCTGGCGATTAAAGAGACGGCGATCAATAACGGCACCTTCATCATCAACCAGGAAAAGATTCCGTTTGTGCTCGGGGGGAAAGATCTTTCCGCGGGCATGAGTTATGTCCCCAGCCAGAAGGCCTATGACGGCCATCTCGATCTTGCCCCACTTCATATTGTTTATCGTGAGCACGGCAACAGCGGCTTGGTTGATGCTGAGTTCCATACAAACTTCTTCCTTCGGGAAAAAGAGACTGAAATCAAGTCGCTGAAGATTTCCACCAAGACCTCGCAGGTTGAAGCCAGCGGCACATTACGCAATTACAACAATCCTGAAGTCACGTTGCGGTATCAGGCGTCGCTTGATCTGCCGGAAGTTGCCAGGCAGGCCAACATGCAGGAACTTCGCTCCGGCCGCGCTGATCTGAAAGGCGCGCTTACTTATCAGAACCAGCATTACTCATCGCAGGGCACGCTGAACGCGCGCAATGTGGAGTGGCGCGACTCCACGGTGCGGCTCACCGGCATTGATGCCACTTCGCCCTATACGATCATGCCGGAAAAGATTGTCTTGCCGCGCTTGATCGCTCGTGCCTTTGGCGGCAACGTGCAGGGCAGCCTGCAGGTGACGAATTGGAATGCTCCAGCGCAGGGGCGCAAAGGATCATTGCAGAATGGAGCGGCCAATCTCCATCTTTCTGGCGTTGAGATTCGCAAGGTTGCAGAGGCGGTTTCAACTCCCAGGCTGCGGATGGATAAGGTGGAACTGGCGGGCAGCGTTTCCGGCGACATTAACTCTGCATGGAGCGGATCGCCGAAAAGAGCAGTTACGGAACTCAAGCTGGAAGTAAATCCTCCCGCGAACCCGACCAGCAAAGAAGTTCCTGTTACCGCGCAATTGCAAGCTGTCTATCATGGCGATATTCGCACGCTCGACGTGGCCGAGCTCACCCTGGCAACGCGTGCTATCCGCGTAAGCGCCACCGGAGAGCTTGGTTCAGACAAAGCTCTGGCCAGCGTTTCACTCAACGCGACTGATCTGCATGAGCTGCAGCCGGCGCTGGATGCGCTGGCTCCGCTGGCTCCGGGGACACGCATTCCGGTGGTGCTGGAAGGGCGCTCATCATTCAATGGAACAATCTTCGGCAAGCTTGAAGCTCCTTCCGCTCGCGGACGCCTGGATCTAGAAAAGTTCGATACTGAATTCCGTTTGACGCCTGCTTCAGCAAGCCCCAATGCACTGCAAAGCATGCCAAGGCGTATTCATTGGGATGCGCTCTCTGCTGATCTCAATTACAGCCCGTCCATGGTCTCATTGCAGCGGGGAACGCTGCGACGCGGAGCTGCCCAGTTTGGTTTTACTGCCAGCGCAAGCCTGCATGAAGGCGATTTTGACGAGAAGAACAGCCAGCTCAATGTCACACTCCACATCCAGAATGAAAACGTGGCAGATGTTCAGGCACTGGCGGAGACTAATTATCCTGTTACCGGCGTGGTCAATGCTGATCTGCAGGCTGCAGGCACGCTCAGCACTCTGCGCGCCGGCGGAAGATTGCAGATCAGCAAGCTTACAGCTTATGGCGAGCCTTATAAGTCCTTCAGCAGCGATCTGCGCCTGAACGGAAGCAATGCCGCGCTGGAAAATATTCTTCTTACGCACAATGGCGCACGGCTTACCGGCTCAGCCGGATACAACTTTGACAACAAAAATTTCCAGTTTGACCTGACCGCCGCCAACATTGACTTTGACAGCTTTCGCGACGTGATGCCTGCGCGCCTCAGCGTGCAGGGACAGGCAGGGTTTCATGTGACTGGCTCGGGGACAGAGAATGCGCCGGTGATCAACGGCCAGGTTGATCTGCGCAACATTGTGCTGAACCATGAGCTCGTGGGCAACATGACCGTGCAGATAGAAACGCATGGTGAAGAGGCAATCCTGCGCGGGCGCTCCGCTTTTACTGATGCTGAGCTCAGCGTGGATGGCAACATTCATCTGCGAGGCGATTGGCCGGGGCAAACCACGATCAAGTTTTCCCGGCTTGATTTTGATCCTCTGATCCGCGCTTATTTCCAGGGGCAGATTACCGGACACTCTTCCATCGCGGGCGATATTGAGGTGCGCGGGCCGATGAAGAAACCCGACCGTCTCAGCATCACCGGCAACGTTACTCAGCTTTCCGCTGACGTGGAAAACGTGAAACTGCAGAACAGCGGCCCAATCCACATGGCAATTGAGAACGGTGCGCTAAAGATGGATGCGTTCGATCTGATGGGGAACCAGACGGACATTTCAATCCAGGGCAGCGCCCAGCTTATCGAGAGCCATGCTCTCGATCTTCGTTCCAAAGGACGAATCGACCTGAAGCTGTTGCAGCTTTTCAATCCTAATCTGGTGGGAAACGGGCCGGCCACATTCACGGTAAACATCGCTGGAAACTCGGCACATCCACAGTTCGGCGGCAGGCTGGAACTGGCCGATGCTTCGGTCTCGTTCGTTGATCTTCCTAATGGGCTGAGCCACATCAATGGGTCACTGGTGTTTGCGCAAGACCGCATGCAGATTGAAAAACTCACGGCGCAAACTGGCGGCGGCAATCTTAATGTCGGCGGTTTTCTTGCGTTCCGCAACGGGCTCTACTTTGACCTGACGGCAACCGGCAAAGACGTGCGGCTGCGTTACCCACCGGGCGTGAGCTCTTCTGCCGATGCCACGCTGCGCTACACCGGTTCAGCCAAAAGCTCTTTGCTGAGCGGCGATATTGTGGTTACCCGCTTTGGTATGAATCCGCATTTTGATTTTGCCAGCTATCTGGCGCAGAGCAAGAAGGCGCCGGTGATCGCGACGCTGAATCCGTTTCTGGATAACATGCGCCTGGATCTGCACATTACCTCGACTCCAGATTTGCGCGTGGAAACTTCACTGGCCAAGCTCTCCGGCGATCTTGATCTGCATGTGCGGGGAACGGCTGCCCGCCCGGCGATTGTGGGACGTGTGAACATTGCCGAGGGCGATATCTTTTTCAACGGCACCAAGTACCGGCTGGAGCGCGGCGACATAACTTTCAGCAACCCGCTCACGATTGATCCGGTGATCAATATTGATATGTCTGCCCGCGTTCAGGACTATGACATCACGATCGGCCTGCATGGCTCAGCCGCCAGCGGCAAGGGCCTGAGTATGACGTATCGCTCCGATCCTCCGCTTTCCAATGCCGATATTATTGCCCTGCTGGCTTTTGGGCGGACGCGCGATCAGACGCTGTATAGCGCGAGCCAGCCGGGACAGAGCACCAACGATGCGGCGACGGCTTCCAATGCGATTCTTGGCGAAGCCCTGAACGCGACGTTCAGTGATCGCGTGCAGCGGCTTTTTGGGGCCAGCCGGGTAAAGGTTGATCCGCAGTTTATTGGCTCAGAAAATAACCCCAGCGCGCGCGTGACGATTGAGCAAACCATCAACAACAACATTACGTTTACCTATGCAACCAGCCTCACACAATCGGCGGAGACGGTGATCCAGTTGGAATACAACATTGACAAAAATGTTTCCATCGTAGCGGTAAGAGACCAGAACGGCGTTCTGGGTTTTGATGTGCACATCCGCAAGCGAAAGAAATAAGAGATGAACGGCAACGGAGCAGAGCCATTTGCGGCTGAGCGATTTGCCATGGTGGAGCGGCAACTGCGTCCGCGCGGCATCCATGACGAGCGGGTGCTTACGGCAATGTACAAAGTTCCGCGCCATGAATTTGTGGACCGGGAGAGCTGGAAAGATGCTTATGCCGACCATCCTGTGACCATCGGCGAACAGCAGACTACCTCGCAGCCTTACATGATTGCCGCCATGATTCAGGCAGCACAGGTCAGGCCGGAAGACCGTGTGCTTGAAATCGGCGCCGGCTCCGGATACCAGACAGCAGTGCTTGCAGAGCTGGCAAGCCAGATATTTGCCGTGGAACGTTACGATTCTCTGGCCGACGCTGCTGGAAAGGCACTGGAGCGGCTGGGCTATCGCAATGTGAAAATCGTGGCGGGCGATGGCTCGCTGGGATTGCCGGAAGCCGCACCGTTTGACACGATCATTGTTTCTGCCGCTGCGCCACGCGTTCCACCAGCCCTTATCGAACAACTTGCTCCGGGCGGTCGATTGGTTATTCCCGTGGGCGATTCCCAGGAGCAGGTTGTACAGCTTGTGCAGCGCGATCTGAATGGCTATATCACTCTGCGAACTCTGGAAGGCTGCCGCTTTGTACCGCTGATCGGGAAAGAGGGATTTGCGGCGTAGTTTTTGCCATTGAAGTCAACTCAACCCTGGCACTCTTTGTCAGCCTTTGGTCAGGATCGCGGCGAGAGTCGGCGTTGTCTTCCCCAATCGCGGGTCACCAGAAATTGACTCAAAGAACCGGGACGTTTTGCGTGAGAACCCAGATGCATATGCGATTTCAAGCATGTCGTCCACCGTGGAAGACTCGGCCGGTTCCCGGTTTCTCTGGCTCCTGATCAGTAAAATGCCGCCGTCTCGTAAGAGAGTGAATGCGTTTCAATTCCGGCCCTGAGCTCCTGTTTATTGATCATCTGCAAGCCGGAACAGAAAATCACATCGACCTGGGCGGGAGCAACCTGAATCAAACGGTTGGTTGCGGCGCGAATGCCTTTGTCCTCGGCGGCAAAGAGCCCGTTATTCATGTAGACGGCCATTGATTCTTTCGTCATTAGAGTGCTTGCAAAACCGAGTAAAAATGCTGGTATAAAATATCCGTTTGTGACGGGCACATAGACAAAGGGACGTCCTTTAGCCTGAGCATTGATGTGCTCCCTTATTACAAATCTGCCACCCAGGCCAGGGCCATAGTCCATGAGAACTCTTGGGCGTGACAAGGGCGGCAACGAATAGCTGTGCAGATTGGCGTCAAACAGCAGAGTGTCATCTACAAGGTTGGTTGAAGCTACCTGCCAGGCCAACGCGCCTTTTGCTACCTGAGCAGCCCATGCAACCGCAATCTTTGCCTGGAATGCCTGCAGCCCTTTTTGCCAGCCGGGATGGTATTCCTCCATCATTTTTCTCAGCGAGGATTGAAAGCTTCCTTCACTATAACTGTTTTCGCCGAATAATCGGCGGAGGGTCGGATCGGAAATCGCCTCTCCCGGCAGGCAAACAAGTTCATCATCGCTGCATACCGCAACAGCGGATCGACAAATGTGGTTATAAAACTGTGAAACCGCTATAGCGTGGGGCACACCTAGCAGTTCAAAGATATCTTCTGCCGTGACCTGATCTTCCTGGCACTTGGGAGGCTTCTTCCATGATGGGCCGAATATGCCGAACATTGCGGCAATAATACGCCAAGCCATTTGTCACTGCTAGAGTTAAAGCTGATTGTTGGCTTGTTACAATACTCTGTGCCTCTCCTCACCAACATCAAAACCACGCTGGAGATGATCAAGTGGGAGCACTCGATCTTTGCGCTCCCGTTTGCTTTGTGTGCGGCCATGCTTGCCGCCGGAGGCATGCCCACAGCGGCCAAGCTGGGCTGGATTGTGCTCTGCATGGTATCAGCGCGATCGGCGGCCATGGCTTTCAATCGCATTGCCGATGCGCGTATTGATGCCGCGAATCCTCGCACCGCCATGCGCGCCATTCCGGCTGGGCTGCTCTCACAAAAATTTGCGGCAATTTTTGTGGCTTTAGCTTGCGCTGTGTTTGTGCTGGGCGCGGCGCAGCTCAATCGCGCGACCTTATATCTCTCGCCCGTGGCGCTGGCAGTTGTGCTGCTTTATTCCTATACCAAGCGCTTCACCCGATGGTCGCATCTGGTGCTGGGTTTTGCTTTGGGCATTGCGCCGGCAGCGGCGTGGATTGGCATTCGCGGATCGCTTGACCCGCGTATCCTGCTGCTGACTGCGGCGGTCACATTCTGGGTGGCGGGCTTTGATGTGCTTTACGCCTGCCAGGACATTGAGTTTGACCGCGCCAATGGCCTCAACTCCATTCCCCAGGCGCTGGGCATCCGGCGCTCGCTCTTGCTGGCCCGCACGCTTCACGTGCTGATGCTGGGACTTCTCTTGGCGCTGGTGATGGTATTTGGACTGGGCAAGCTGGCGATAGCAGGGGTCTTGGCTGTGGCGCTGCTGCTGGCTTATGAACATTCTCTGGTTTCCTCTGACGATCTCAGCAAGCTCAACGCGGCGTTTTTCACCATGAATGGCGTAATCGCCGTAGTGTTTTTTGCATTTGTAGCTGCTGATGTGCTGATCAGGCAAGCCCATCCCTGAGAATCACGAGTAAAACTCCGCAATCGACTCCACCACCTGCCGCTGTTCGTCTTCTTCAAGCTCAGCGAAGATCGGCAGCGCCAGCACGTCCAGCGCTGCTTGCTCTGCTTCCGGCAGATCGCCCAGAGCATAACCCAGATAGCTAAAGCATTTCTGCAGATGAAGCGGAATGGGATAGTAAATCTCTGAGCCTACTCCGCGCTCGCTCAGGAATGCGCGCAGCTTGTTACGATCACGCACGCGAACCACGTATTGATGGTAGATATGGTGCGCGCCGGAGAGCGTCTTCAGCAGTGTCACGGGAGGCGCGGAGTTTGCGCCGGTCTTGGTCAATCCTGCGCTGGTAAGCAGGCGGCCATAAGTACGCGCCCGTTCGCGCCGAGCGTCATTCCATGTTGCCAGATGTGGCATCTTCACCCGCAACACAGCAGCCTGGATCGCATCCAGACGGCTATTCCAGCCAATCTCATCGTGATAGTAGCGCTGCTTGCCGCCATGGTTGCGCAATGAACGCATGTGCTCGGCCAGCTTAGGATCATTTGTCGTAACCGCGCCTGCATCACCAAAGGCGCTGAGATTTTTTGTGGGATAAAAGCTAAACGCAGCCGTTACTCCCAGTGATCCAGCTCGCCTGCCGTTCCAGGTAGCGCCCACGGCCTGGGCTGCGTCTTCCACGATTTGCAGTTTGAACTCCGTGGCCAGCCGATCAAACCCGTCCATGTCAGCACATTGGCCGTAGAGATGTACCGGCATCACGGCGCGAACGGAAGAGCTTTTCACCCGTTGCTCAACTTTGGCGGGATCAAGATTCAGGGTTTCCGGATTCACGTCGGCAAACACCGGCCTGGCTCCGGCGCGCAGGATGGAACTGGCAGTAGCAAAAAAGCTGAACGGCGTGGTGATAACAGAATCGCCGGGCTTGACGCCTGCAGCCACCAGCGCAAGCCAAAGTCCATCAGTACCGGAGGCGCAGCCTACAGCTTCGGCGCTCGCGCAGAGCGAAGCAAATTCCCGCTCAAAAGCCACTACTTCTTCGCCCAAAATATAGTGCTGGGATTCACAGACGCGGCCGATGGCCGTAAAAACTTCATTGCGAATGGAGGCAAACTGGCGTGATAAATCCAGCATGGGAACGGTGGTTGCTGTTTTGTGGCCTGCGCTCTTCATCACGCAATAAAAATTCTAACATCTCCTCTCCAGAGCAGCAGGCGTGAGTCGTATCCTGACACTCTGCTAATAAGACCACCCAGCAGTGAGAGCCTTTTGCCGGAACCCTCTTAAAAAGTTACAATGGCACGGACAAGCCACCTAGGCTGTTTCCCGGTTCTATGCAAGCCACACAGGAGAAAGATCGGCAGATGGAAAATAAGCCGGCACAAAACATACAGGATTCATTTCTGAATACCGCGCGCAAGGACAAAAGCCAGATCACCATTTATCTTCTGAGCGGGGTGAAGCTTACAGGCCGCATCCGGTCCTTTGATAAGTATTCAGTCGTCCTTGAAACCAACAATCAGGAACAGCTCATCTTCAAACACGCCATTTCTACCGTGGTCATGGCCAAAGGCATGATGCACCATGGTGAGAGCCGCTCGCACGCAACAGCGGAAGGCGAAAGCAGTTCCGCCAAAGCGGAGGGCTAATTCATTCCTGGGCCTCGTTCCCGCCGTTTCACTGCTGAATCTTCGGCCGGGATCACGACTGGTCGTGACGGGCCGGAGCGCGCATTCCTGGTAGCTCTGGAGTTTCGCCACCGTTCGCGTACCGATCGCGACATTGACGTGCCGCCCAGCGCCGTATTGGCGCGCAGCGCTGCGGCAGGCCGATCTGAAGCCAGAAGTGTCTCTCATCTCGATATTGAAGAGTCGCTGGCGGAGTTTCGCGAGCTTGTATCTTCCGCCGGAGCAGAAATTGCGGGCGAATTTGTCCAGCATCGTGACCGTCCTGATCCGGCGACGCTCATCGGCAAAGGCAAGCTGCAGGAGATCGCCGGGGCTGTAGCCTCCGTGAACGCCGATCTTGTCCTGGTCGATCACGAACTCTCTCCTTCCCAGCAGCGCAATATTGAGCATGAAGTCAACGCGCGCGTCATTGACCGCACCCAGCTCATCCTCGACATCTTTGCCCGCCATGCCCGCAGCCGTGAAGGCCAGCTTCAAGTGGAGCTGGCGCAACTGGAATACATGCTGCCCCGGCTGGCCGGACGAGGCATTGAGATGTCGCAGCTTGGCGGCGGCATCGGCACGCGCGGTCCCGGTGAAACGCAGTTGGAAACGGACCGGCGAAAAATCTATCGCCGCATCCGCCACATCAAACAGCAGCTTGAAGATGTGAAGCGCATTCGCGGCCAGCAGCGCCAGCGGCGTGAATCTGTCCCGCTGCCCACGGTGGCCTTGGTGGGTTATACCAACGCCGGAAAATCAACGCTGTTCAACGTGCTCACCGGCGCGGGCGTGCTGGAGTCGGCCAAGATGTTTGCCACGCTCGATCCCACCATTCGCGGGCTCACTCTGCCCAGCAAACGCAAAGTCCTGCTTTCCGATACCGTGGGATTTATCCGCAACCTGCCCACAACTCTGGTTTCTGCTTTCCGCGCGACCTTGGAAGAAGTCCAGCGCGCCGCTTTGCTGCTGCACGTCGCCGATGTCACCAGCCCTTCCGCCCACGATCAGCAACAGCAAGTGGAGGCTGTGCTCAAAGAGTTGAACGTACTTGACCGGCCCCGCATCCGCGTGATGAACAAAGTCGATCTCA
Organism: Candidatus Angelobacter sp.; assembly: GCA_035710845.1. GTDB lineage: Bacteria > Acidobacteriota > Terriglobia > Terriglobales > Acidobacteriaceae > Angelobacter. The sequence continues at coordinate 12,748 of DASTCT010000054.1, read as the reverse complement.
TGCCGGAAGCGCAGCAACGTTCGCTGCCCAACACCGCCAACACGGCCAACACTACTAACCCGGCCAACACCGCGAACACGGTTTACATTTCGGCGGTGAAAGATCTGGGACTCAACGCCCTGCTGGCCGCAATTGACTCGCGCCTGGAAATCGACGCGCTGCAGCTCATGCGTATTCGCGTTCCACAGAGTGAAGGCAAACTGCTGGCCCAGATTGAGGCCCGTGCGCACATCCTGAAACGCTCCTATCGTGACAGCAAGGTGCAGATGGACGTGGAAGCCCCGGAGTCATTGGCGCGGGTCTTGCGTGAGTATGAGATAAGGCCCAGGAGTCGCTAGGTTTTTTCTGAAATCCCGAACGCCGAACGGGGTCCCCGCCGCGCGTTCTTTGCGTGGTGGGGTGGGAAGGCGGAGGGAGCCCTACCCGCACGAGATTGTTTCCAGGAGGACCGCTTCACAGCTGTGTTCCGCTTTTACGACCCACTGCTTATGCGTTGCGTATCCCTGTGAATTTCACCCAATTTCGCGCCTATTTCCACGTCAATTTTGCCGCTCTTCTTGGCTGCCACGGCCCACAAGTCCTTGCTTTTCAATTACCAACTTACCAATTTATCAACTTGCCAAGTCCCCCCGCCCCCTCCCCCCGCGTTTCACCCAAATCGACCCAAGGTCACCCAATCTCACCCAATGCTGAGAACATCGGCAGAGGGTCGCAAACGCAGTCTGTGTCCGCTTTGCTAGCGGCTAGAAGCTAGTAGCTAGCGGCTAATTGTCAAATATCTGCGCACTTCCCACCCCTGAGGGCTGCTGGAGAATAGCGCATTATGCAGGGCGATGGAATAGCGAAAGGCAGTATGTGTCAAAATACTTTGGCCACTCATTACAATGCTAGACAGCAACCCATGAAAGCTCTCCTAACTATTTTGAAGACGAATCGGGCTCAGGTGGACGCGTTCTCGATAGAGCAGATAGTCGCGCTTTGTGGCAACGGAAAGCTCGCAGATAATTCCGAAACCTCTCTTGAACTTCGGGAATACCTTCAAGTTGCTGACAGCGAAAACCTTTTCAAATATCAGGAAGCCTGCCTCCGCTCTGGGTTTGATAAGAGCGGTATTGTTCTCCAGGATATAGTGAACGAGTTTGGGCGAAGGCTCGATTACAGCGTTGAGAATGGCCTGTACCAAGGCAGAACAAACGCAGTCGGCTACGACGGCCTCTGGACGGCTCCTAACGGTCATGTAATCGTTGTCGAAGTTAAAACCACAGATGCTTACCGAATCAACCTGGATACCATCGCGGGATATCGAGAGCAGCTTAGCAAGAACGGAAAAATTGCCGACGACTCATCGGTTCTCCTTGTCGTTGGCCGACAGGATACCGGCGATCTTGAGGCTCAAGTTCGCGGTTCTCAGCATGCCTGGACATTCCGAATTATCAGCGCGGACGCACTAGCGAAGCTCGTTAGATTAAAAGAAAACGCCGAATTGGCCTCGGTATCTAAGATTCACGATCTACTTGTCCCGTTCGAATACACTCGTCTCGACAAGATTATTGAAATTGCATTCACGGTGGCGGAAGGTGCGACGAACGCAGTCGAGAGTGAACATGCCGAGCATGAGCATATGGTTGCTCCGGCCGGCAAAGAACGCGGGAACGCTGCAACTCAAGATCGGCGTCCTTACAGTCCAACGCCCACAGAAATTGTCAGTCAGATTCGTGGAAGAATAATATCGGCGCTGGCGCCAAAATATGCACCGTTCATAAAGAAGAGTCGCGCACTCTACTGGACGGCAGACAAATCCATCAGGATTGCCATTACAATTTCGAAGGAATACGAGAAAGGGGGCGACTTCTGGTACGGTTATCATCCTGATTGGGACAGATTCTTGAAAGACGGCTCAGTCGGTTTATTCGTTCTTGGCTGCGTTGGGAGGAAATGAGGCCTTTGCCATTCCGTTTGACTGGATTCATAGTAGGCTCGACCGACTCAACATCACCGAGAGAGAAAGTGGAAGTCACTATCACATACAACTATTTCCCAATACAGGCGGAAAGCTGGTATTGCGTCTTAACAACGGGCAAAACGAGAACATTGACCAGTTCGAGCTGGCACTGACTCCTGGTTTGAAAGACTGAGAGGGACAAGAGTGCCAGAACCGAAAGCTGCGCTCATCCTTGGCGCTGGATTTTCCTGCGAAGCCGGGCTTCCGAGCACAAAGACTGTCGTAAGGAGCTTCTTGAAGTCCCCTCAGAGCGACCTGCACCCTCGTGTTGAGGAAGAGATCAGTCTGCAATTGAGGAAATTCTGGAAATACACTTTTAATTATGTTGGGCGCGGCAATCCGCCAGCGCTTGAAGATCACTTTACTGTTTTGGACCTCGCCGCGAACTCTGGCCGCAACATTGGCCCCGAGTACACCCCTAGAAAGTTACGAGCCATCCGTCGGCTTAGTATCCATCGAGTTTTTCAGATACTCGATCTTAACTATGAGCACAGCGTTGCTATCCAATCTCTGCTGACTCGTCTTCTTCGAGCACCACTGTCAATTATCAGCACGAATTGGGACATCGTTGTTGAGAATCACCTCAACGTAATGCGCGTACCGTATTCATATGGGGTACCCATCGAGACTCTTGTCGGCGAAGAGACTGGGTATGAAGGTCTCCCCTTGTTAATGTTGCACGGTTCAGCCAACTGGATCTACTGCGATTCCTGTAGGCGACTCTATGCTGGACATTCTAGTGATGGCAAAGCTGCCCTTCGGGCGCTCATTTACATAACCAGGGACGACTTTCGACAGCTGTGTCCAGAGAGAGAGGACGTAATAAATCTGGTCGCCGACATGCCGAGGCAACTAAAGACTTGCAGACATTGTGAAAATCGATTGGGTGCCCGCATCGCGACTTTCAGCTATCGTAAGGAAGTATCGATTCCACAATTTCAGACGGTATGGCAAACAGCTTTCGCGGCCTTAAGGGATAGTTCCACGTGGCTTTTCGTTGGTTACTCTCTGCCTGAAGCGGATTTTGAGTTTCGCCATCTTTTAAAATCCGCTGAAAAAGCAGCGCTTGACCACAACCGACCAAGGGCGATTCGGGTGATTTTGAAACGTGATCGCCAGGCTGGAATCCGGTTTAAAAGATTCTTCGGCATTGGGGATGAACACATTCACCAGCATGGTCTGTCCGGCTGCATAGAAAACTGCTTCTCTGATTTACCCAAAATTGTGAAAGTGACGGAAAACGGGGACTGTGCGACACGAGACAAAGCCAAGAGCCAAAAGCCAAAAGCTAAGAGCTGATTTATGTCAGATTGGCCAACACGAACAAAGCGACCGCTCCGGGAACCAGTGCGCGAGGAAACGGGGCCGGCGCCAAAAAACTACATCACGCCCGCCGGGTTGCAGCGGCTGAAAGATGAGCATCGGTTTCTGCTGAGTCGCGAGCGGCCGGCGGTGGTGGAGGTAGTAGCGTGGGCTGCCGGCAACGGCGACCGCAGTGAAAACGCAGACTATCAATACGGTAAGCGGCGGTTACGTCAGATCGATTCACGGATTCGCTTTCTGGAGAAACGCATTGAGGCGGCCGTGGCCGTCGATCCCGCTGCTCCGCGTCCGGCATCAGCCGCTACGCGCGTCTTCTTCGGCGCAACCGTGACTTACGAGGATGCCGCCGGCCTCGAACACACCGTCTCTATCGTCGGCATCGACGAGGTGGACCTCGATCGCGGCTACATCAGTTGGCGCTCGCCTCTCGCGAATGCGCTCATGAAGGCCAGCGCCGGCGACCGCGTGGAACTGCGCGCACCAGCGAAGACGGAGCATCTCGAGATCATCAGCGTTGAGTACGCGCCGATTCCCATGGATCCTTTCCGCGAACCACCAGGAGCTCAGTCGGTGCCCAAGGCCGAAGGCCGCTAGACCCAAGGCCGAAGGCCACTAAAATCTAAAGACCAAGCCGCCGACTCTGGGCGTTCTCCCGATCCTTGTCCGTTTTGCTTTTGCCCAAATTTCATCTACCACCGATCTGCGCTGATGAGCCTTAATGTGGAAATGAATTAAGTGTCCCTGGCGAGACAAAGCCAAAAGCCAATGGCCAAGAACTAATAGCTGATGTGGATGCCACGAATGGACGAGTAAGCCATCGGGGAATGAATTAGTGTCCCTCACGAGACAAAGCTAAGAGCTAATGGCTAAGAGCCAATAGCTGATTTTTATTGTGCGGCACAAGACAAAGCCAGGAGCTAGCGGCTAGAAGCTAATAGCTGATTTTTTGGGCTGGCGAAGTCGGGCCCAAAAATTAAAATGGGCCTGAAAGCAAGAAGCGGTGACGGTTTCCTTGCCTACAAGCCCATTCGATCCTGAATCGGATCGGAGGTGATGTATTTATTTTAGGCGAGCCACCGGGGATGTCAAGACATTGGGCGTTTCTTTTTTACCTTACTCACTTAACTGGATAACCGTTCTGCTCGCTGAGAGCTCAAAATCGCCGCCGGACTAAGTACCTATAAATCACGGTGTTAGCGGTTTCATGAAAATAAAGCGATTCGCGGGAATTTCAGGAAGTTATCTTCCCCACAGCAGCTTAATACCAATGATTATGAGCAGCGCGCCAAAGATTCTCTGTAAAACCACATCTGGCAGCTTCTGCGCCCAGAGACCCCCAAAATAACCTCCGGCGATGAAGCCAAGGGCAATCACTAGAGCAGCTTTCACGTCGGCATTGCCGGCCTTGTAATACTCCCAAAACGCCAGTATGCCGATGGGCGCCAGCAACGCTCCCAGAGACGTTCCCTGAGCTTTGTGCTGGCTCATATGAAAGATGTACACGAGCGCGGGAACAATCAGAATTCCGCCGCCGATTCCGACAATACCGGAAAGAACGCCTACGAGCAGGCCAAGGATTAAGTAGAGAAAGATCATGGCCGGAATAATAACGAGAAGAGAGGCTTTTCTGGAACTCACAAATTTTCTCTTCGCGCGCTGAGAACGTGCGATGATAGAAATAAGCACTCATTTCTGGGAGGAAACAGGGCTTTCTTCGCGTTGACACCGCAATAAGGCGAATGTTAGCTTAAAGAGTTAGGTCATCGCCCCCAATCGCTTCAGATCACTACAACTTAAACGATTAATTTTGCATGGACGAATTACTCAGGCAAGTAGGCGAATTACTGATCTCATCCATCCCCACGGCCATCGGTCTGCTGGTGGTGTGGGCGGGGTATCGTTTTATTGTCCATGGAAAATTGCAGCAGGTGCTGGAGCAGAGGCACGCGCTTACTGAAGGCGCAATCCAGCGCGCCCAGCAGGAGATTGCCACAGCGGAATCCCGCACAGCCGAATATGAACAGCGCCTCCGCGATGCGCGGGCCCAGGTCTACCAGAGCCAGCAGGCCAATCGGCAGCGATTGGTAGAGCAGCGCAATGCTGCCCTGGCTGAGGCGCGCCAGCAGGCAGTTGAAATGGTGAAATCCGCGCGCACCGCTCTCGAAAAAGATATGCTGGCGGCAAAACAGTCGCTGGAGCAGCAGGCCAATGTTCTGGCGGACGAAGTGATTCAGCGCGTCTTGCACACGGCTGCGGCGGCGGGAGGGCAGTAGATGACCGCACACTTGCGCCGATATCTATCCGCCGGACTACGTGCACTACTGCTTTGTGCAGTGATCTTCTCTTTTGCCGCGATCCACGCACAGGAAAGCTCCAAACCTGCAGATAATGCGCCGGCAGCGCAGGCTTCACAGCACGAATCCACCTCTCCCGCCAATGAATCTAAAGCCAAGGAGGGCGGAGAGGCATCAGATTCCGTCCGTAACTCTCCAGCCGTGGTGTGGCTCGCACATAAGACCGGGATGTCGGTCGACCAGGCCTACTGGTTGTGCATCGGCATCAATTTTGCCGCGGTCTTCATTTTCGTTGTCGTGTTCCTTCGCAAAAAGCTTCCTGGGTACTTCACCGGGCGCACAGCCTCAATCCAAAAGGGGATTGAAGAAGCGCGCAAGATGAGTGAAGAAGCGCGCCAGCGGTTGAGCGAAGTGGAAGGCAGGCTTTCGCGCTTGGATGCGGACATTGCCGCGATGCGCAAAGAAGCCGACCAGAATGCCAGGGCTGAGGAGCAGCGCATCCTCTCTGCCAGTGAAGAAGAGCGCAAACGCATTGTTTCTTCTGCCGAGCAGGAGATCAGCATGGCTGCCAGCGCCGCGCGTCGCGATCTGAAAACCTATGCGGCGGCATTGGCCGTTGACCTGGCGAAAAAGAAGATCCGCGTTGGGCAAGACGCTGACCAGGCTCTGGTGCGCGAGTTTACTGCGCATCTGGGAAAGGACGGCAACTAGATGGCAGCGGTACTGGCCCGCTATGCCCGCGCCTTTGCGGACGTGGTGGTAGAGCAAAAACTAAATCCAGACAAGACAACGGAAGAGCTGTCACAGGTTGCGGACCTGATCCAGAGCAGCCATGAGTTGCGCAACGTGCTGCAGAACCCTGCTGTTGCGCGCGGACAGAAGCTGGCCCTGCTGGACGCCATCATGCAGCGCATCGGCGGCACAAAAATGTTGCGCAACTTTCTTGCTGTGTTGATCGATCACCGGCGCATTGGAAGCGCGGACGAGATCGTGAAGCAGTTCAAGGAAGAGATGGACCGGCGCATGGGCATCGCTGAAGCCCGCGTTAGTTCCGCGCGTGAGCTTACAGCAGTGGAAAAGAAATCATTAGAAAAACAACTGGCAGAGATCACCGGCAAGGTGGTGCGGGCCACGTACACAGAAGATGCAGCGCTGCTGGGCGGCGTGACCGTAAGAATGGGCAGCACGATTTATGACGGATCTGTGCAGGGAAGGCTTGAGCGGATGCGAGCGGAAATTGCAAGTTCATAGAAATTGGTAATCGGGTAATTTGGTAATTGAGTAATTTGAGCCGCTTTGCCGGGCGTGAGCGAAGCGGGAGTCCGCAGGTGAAATCCTGAGCGCAGCGAAGGATCTCTCATTTACCAAATTACTCAATTACCAATTCGATCCGGAAAGCTAGGGTCTAAAGACAAGGTTTATATGGCTCAAATCAAGGCAGACGAAATTACCAAGCTCATACGTGAGCAGATTGAGAACTACGAATCCAAGGTTTCAGTGGATGAGGTTGGCACCATCATCTCCTTGGGCGATGGTATTGCCCGCGTTCACGGCCTGGACAAAGTGATGGCCGGTGAACTGCTCGAGTTCGGGCACGGCGTTGCCGGACTGGCCATGAACCTGGAAGAAGATCAGGTTGGCGTGGTGCTGTTGGGCGATTACACAGAGATCAAAGAGGGCGGCGAGGTAAAGCGCACGGGGCGCATTATGTCTGTGCCCACGGGCGACGGCATGATTGGGCGTGTGGTGAATGCGCTGGGCCAGCCCATTGACGGCAAAGGCCCCATTGCTTCCAGCCAGAACATTGCGATTGAGCGCATTGCTCCCGGCGTAATTGATCGCCAGCCGGTGCGTGAGCCGATGGCAACCGGTATCAAGGCCATTGATTCGATGATCCCCATCGGTCGCGGCCAGCGCGAGCTGATTATTGGTGACCGCCAGACCGGCAAGACTGCCGTTGCCCTCGACACGATCATCAACAGTAAGGGCAACAGTCTTATTTGTATCTATTGCGCCATTGGGCAGAAGCGTTCGTCCATCGCACAGGTGGTGAAGATTCTGGAAGATTACGGCGCAATGGAATACACCATCGTAGTGGCGGCCTCTGCGTCTGAGCCTGCGCCTATGCTTTACCTTGCTCCGTACGCGGCATGCGCCATGGGCGAGTACTTCCGCGATAACGGCAAGCACGCGCTGGTGATCTATGATGATCTTTCCAAGCATGCAGCGGCGTATCGCGAAATTTCTCTGCTGCTGCGCCGTCCGCCGGGACGCGAAGCGTATCCCGGAGACGTGTTCTATCTCCACTCACGGTTGCTGGAGCGCGCTGCCAAAATGTCAGACAAGAAGGGCGGCGGATCGCTGACGGCCTTGCCGGTGATCGAAACCCAGGCTGGTGACGTCTCTGCTTACATTCCGACCAACGTGATTTCAATTACTGACGGCCAGATCTTTCTTGAGACCGATCTGTTCAACTCCGGCGTGCGTCCAGCGGTGAACGTTGGCATCTCCGTGAGCCGCGTAGGCGGTTCAGCGCAGATCAAGGCCATGCGACAAGTTGCAGGCACGTTGAAACTGGAACTCGCTCAATATCGTGAACTCGCGGCCTTCGCGCAGTTTGGTTCTGATCTGGATAAGGCTACGCAAAACCAGCTCAATCGCGGCAAGCGCCTGGTGGAGATCCTGAAGCAGGACCAGTACCAGCCGCTGCCCTTCAGCAAGCAGATCATCATTATCTTTGCCGGAACCAACGGCTACCTGGATGACCTGGAGGTCGAGCAGGTGCGGCCCTTTGCGGACGAACTGAACAAGTATATTGAGTCGATGAAACCGCAACTGCTGGATGCAATCATGCAGAAGAAGACCATCGATGATGCAATGAAGGCGGATATCCAGAAGACGTTGGATGAATTTAAGCAGCGTTTTGTGAGTGAGCGGCAGCCTGCAAGCACCGGAGCAAAGGCATAACTCAGCCTATGGCGAACCTTTTAGACATCCGGCGGCGGATCCGCAGCGTGCGCAACACGCGGCAGATCACCAAGGCCATGCAGATGGTCTCAGCGGCCAAGCTGCGCCGCGCCCAGGAGCGTGCTCTGGCAGCACGGCCTTATGCGCAGATGCTGACTAATGTGCTGAAGTCGCTGGTATCACGCGTTGAAATCTATGATCCGCAAACAGGCGAGCCGCGAAATTCGCTGCTCATCCGGCGCGAAGAGAAGACAGCGCTGCTGATTGTGGTTTCTGGCGAGAAAGGGCTGGCGGGAGCTTTCAACTCCAATGTCCTCAAGACCGCGGCGCGTTTTATTGAGACCAAAAAAGACAAGAACATTGACGTGATCGCGCTGGGAAGAAAGTCGCGTGACTATTTCCGTCGGCGCTATCCTGCGGCTATCGATAGCGAACCAACCGACCAGCGCAAAGGACCGATCCAGATTGTGGCTGAGTATGTGGGCCTGATGAATCGCGCACAGTTTTCGAGCGCGCGTGATATCGCAGAAAAAGTCTGCCAGCTTTATAGCGAAGCCAAGGTTGATTCGGTGTATCTCGTGTTCAACGAATTTAAGTCAGTGATTGCGCAACGATTGGTGGTGGATGACGTGCTGCCTATCGGCAAGATTGGCGAGCAAGTGCATGAGCTGACGGAAGAGGCCACGGAAGAAGAGCGCAAACGAAGACTGGAAGCGGCGCTTCATGCGGGCACGAGCGTACGAGGCGCAGATACCTCTGAGATCGATAAGAAGGCCGCCGGTTTTGCTACAGCGCCGGTTGACTACATTTATGAGCAGTCGCCGGAAGAGCTTTTCCGCGATCTGCTGCCGCGATACATCTCCGTGCAGCTTTATCGCGCAATGCTGGAGTCTGAAGCGGCGGAGCACGCTGCGCGCATGACGGCCATGGATTCAGCAACGAGCAATGCTTCTGACATGATTGATGGTCTTACGCTGCAGATGAACCGTGTGCGCCAGGCGAAGATCACGAAAGAAATCATTGAGATTGTGAGCGGCGCTGCCGCGGCGCAATAAATCATTGGGTGATCGGGAGATCGGACAAGCGAAATTGGCCGCTGAGGACGCTGATCACGTTGATTTTTTAAATTGCTGTGCGTGAGCTTTAGCGCTTGGCCTTTAGCCAAGTATGCAGGTACTAAAAAATACAAAGCTAATAGCTAAAGGCTAATAGCTAATAGCTGGGGTTATATGGCTACAGAAAATGTTGGCAAGGTAGTACAGATCGCGGGTCCCGCGGTTGACGTGGAGTTCACTGAAGCAAGCATGCCGCCAATTTACCAGGCGCTGCGTGTTACCAGCGAAGGATTCAAAGTTCCTACGCCGATTAACGTGGTGCTGGAAGTACAGCAACACCTGGGCGAAGGGCGCGTGCGCTGTGTGGCCATGGAAGCCACGGACGGCATGGTGCGCGGCATGAAGGCCATCGATCTTGGCGGCCCCATCTCCGTACCTGTGGGCAAGGGAACTCTTGGCCGCGTGATGAACGTGATCGGCGAGCCGGTGGACCAGCTTGGCCCGGTCAAGTCAACCAAGAGGCTGCCCATCCATCGTCCGGCGCCGGCCTTTGATGAGCAATCCACCAAGGCGGAGATGTTTGAAACCGGCGTAAAAGTCATTGACTTGATCCAGCCGTTCTTGAAGGGCGGCAAGATCGGCCTGTTCGGCGGCGCGGGCGTGGGCAAAACCGTCGTCATCATGGAACTGATCAACAACGTGGCCAAGCAGCACGGCGGCTATTCCGTGTTTGCCGGCGTGGGTGAGCGCACCCGTGAAGGAAACGACCTGTGGCTGGAAATGAGCGAATCCGGCGTGATCAAGCCGGGCGTTCCGGAAGAGTCGAAAGCCGCGCTGATTTATGGACAGATGACCGAGCCGCCGGGAGCGCGTTTGCGCGTGGCACTGACCGGTCTCACCGTCGCTGAATATTTCCGTGACGATGAAGGCGCGGATACGCTGCTCTTTATCGACAACATCTTCCGCTTCACCCAGGCAGGATCTGAAGTCTCGGCGCTGCTGGGCCGCATGCCTTCGGCCGTGGGTTATCAGCCGAACCTGGCGACCGAGATGGGCGAGTTGCAGGAGCGCATCACCTCGACCAAACGCGGATCGATCACCTCAGTGCAGGCGATTTATGTGCCCGCCGACGATCTCACCGATCCGGCGCCGGCTACGACTTTCGCTCACCTCGACGCGACCACGGTGCTTTCGCGTCCGCTGACCGCAATTGGAATTTATCCGGCGGTCGATCCGCTGGCTTCCACCTCGCGCATTCTCGATCCGCACATCGTTGGGCAGGAGCATTACGACGTAGCCCAGGGTGTGAAGCGAATTCTGCAGCGCTATGCTGACCTGCAGGACATCATCGCCATTCTGGGTCTGGAAGAGCTGAGCGAAGAAGACAAGCTAACCGTGGCGCGTGCTCGAAAAGTCCAGAAGTTCCTCTCGCAGCCGTTCCACGTGGCTGAGCAGTTTACCGGCATGAAGGGGCGTTACGTCAAGATCGCCGACACCGTGCGCAGCTTCAAGGAGATCATTGAAGGCAAGCACGATGATGTTCCTGAGCAGGCCTTCTACATGAAGGGCGCGATTGACGAAGTGCTGGAAGCGGCGGAAAAGATGAAGGCCGGAGCGGCGGCGTAAGCAATGGCAGATACCATCCAACTCGAAGTGGTAACGCCGGAGCGTCTGGTGGTGAACGACGCGGCCGAGTACATTGAGATTCCCGGCAAGACGGGATATCTCGGCGTGCTGCCCGGCCATGCGCCGCTCATCACAGAGCTTGCTGTGGGCGAGATCAGCTATCGCACTGGCAGCCAGACCAAGCGGCTCATGGTGGCCTGGGGCTTTGCTGAGGTATTGCAGAACAAAGTTACGATTCTGGCTGAGACTGCGGAAAAAGCGGAAGAGATTGATACTGCCCGCGCCGAGGCGGCCAAGAAAAAAGCCGAAGCTGAACTGCAGAAAGCCGGTACTGAAGGGAACAAGGACGCACAGGCAGCGCTGTTGCGCGCGAATGCGCGGCTGGAAGTGGCGGCGAAGAAGTAACTTCTTACCGCAGATTTTCGCGGACGGGCGCGGATAAAATCAATTCACCACTGATTCATACTGAACACACTGATTCCTAATCCTTTGATCAGTGTCATCAGTGATAATCAGTGGTGATTTTTATTTTGATCCGCGTTCATCCGCGCAAATCCGCGGTAAAGTTTACGCGGCCTCTTTTGGTCTTGAACGCTTTCCAAAGACCATCTCCCGCAGCGTTAGCGCATTCTGTGCGGCGTAACCGGCCTGGTCGTTATCAAAATAAATGTAAATAGCCTTCAGCTTCTTGCTCCATTCTTCAATGCGCCGCGCCCAGGCGCGCAGCCGGGTGGAAGAGTAGCTGCCCTGATATTTTCCGGCTTCCGGCCCATGCAGCCGCACATAAGCAAAGTCTGCCGTGATCTCGCATGGCGAGTGATACCCGGCAAGCTCATAAATGCAAAAAGCGGCGTTAAAGCGCTTGAGCAGGCGGTTGACTTCCGGTGTCATCCAGCTCAATTCGCGGAACTCGAACGCATAACGATGCTCACCCGGCAGAATTTCCAGCAGCGCTTCCAGACGATCAAGATTCAGCTTCCAATGAGGCGGAAGCTGAAAGAGCACCGGCCCAAGTTTCCGGCCCAGATGCTCCGAGCGGGGCAAAAGGTTCTCCAGGGCGTTCTCCGGATCTTTGAGTTTTTTGTTATGGGTGATGTAGCGGCTGGCTTTCACAGCAAAAACAAAGTTCTTTGGCGTGGCGTCACGCCAGGATTCAAACGCTTCAATCGTAGGCAGGCGATAGAAGCTGTTGTTCAGCTCCAGCGTGTCAAAGTGCTGGATGTAATACTCCAGCATCTTCGCTGGCTGGGTTTTGGGCGGATAAAACGTCCCGACCCAATGCTTGTAGTGATAGCCGGAAGTGCCAATGCGAATTTCAGCGCTCATCATCTCTGCTATATGCGATGACGGCAGAGTAAGCAAGCGTTGCAGGGATGATCCGATCGGCTGATTGCAGCAGTCAGCTAGAAAGTCATTCCGCCACAGTTGCGATCCGCCTTAATACCTTAGCCAGCATCCTGCAATCTCAAAAGTGGAACTCT
>DASTCT010000053.1:0-2881 GCA_035710845.1 Candidatus Angelobacter sp. | reverse complement strand
AGGAAACATGAGCTTTTACGACGAGACCCTCAAAGCAAGACGTGAGGACGATATGGACGAAGAATACGGCGACATCGGTGGCTACGGTGGCGGCTCTACAGAAGAAGATTACGACGAGGAAGAAGAAGAATCGATTGGCGCTGAAACAGGCGGCGGTGGCGACGAAGAATCAACCGACGAAGCCCCAGCTCCCGTGAGCACGCCTGCTCCCACGCGCAGCGGCGGCGGTGGTGGCGGAAAGAAAAAACCTGCCAAAAAGAAAGCGGCAGCCAAGAAAAAACCTGCCAAGAAAAAGAGCGCAAGCAAAAAGGGATCAAGCGGCCGGGGTAAGAAAGCGCCCGCCAAGAAAAAGGCCGCAAAAAAGAGCGCCAAGAAAAAAGGCGGAAGCAAGAAAAAGAAAAGCCGTCGCTAAAGGGTCTTTAAAATTCCAACAGAAAAGGCCGCGAGCTGATCGCGGCCATTTTTTATGTTGCTTAATGAATCTTTTCGATATCTTCAATACCACTCCGGAATAATCTAGGCCTATTTCTGAGTCGCGTTCTTTGGAAATGAACTTATAATGATTTAGGTCATTAGGCAGTTAGCTGCTGTTCGCTACTCGCCCTTGGGTTTTCATCGAGTCCTACTTGGCCAAGAGGTTTCGTATCTGGTTCTGTGCATCAACCCAGGCCAGCCACTGTGGTGTGATTGGGGGTCTTAGTATAGGTAAGAAATTACCGCCTTTTTTGAACCATTCATAAGCTTCAGGGCCAACATATCCATCGAGAGGTATGGGGATTCTGATGAAGTTTTTGCGAATCCAACGAACCACCGCGTTGTACCATTGTTCAAAATTTTTGTTCTGGCGCTCAAATCCCGCCCAAACACGTCCTTGTGTTAGTGCCAACCTAGCATTCCAAAGGTCTTGATGCGGATTCGGATACGAAAACTCGATGACTGGTAATACGCTGTCAACGCGGTAATAAGGCCCGCGATCCGATGTTGGAATAAACATGCGCTCCAAATTGGGGAGTAGGGCTTGGTTCCATAAACAATACCAGCCTCCTCGCGCCCAAGGTTTTTGTACTTCGTCCAAGCGTGGGGATTCAGAGATCCAGTCAACTACAACGACAGGATCTCTCGTTTGGACAAAGCCCAAGAACTGCTTACAATCTTCAGCCAGCATGTGAAATTGCGTTTGCCTACCCATGACCTGTACCTAAAGGAATCAGCTTACTGGGGTGTTCCATCCTGCTTGCCGGGCACCGGACGTACTGGTACCATCGTTGGCCTTATGCCTGTTGCATTTTCAATATCACGCGCAGCATCTACCTCCCGTTTCGGTATATTACCTGCAGGTGTTGGCCGATAAACCTGCACGATTTCTGTTGCCCCGGTTTCCGGATTCGTGCCCACTGCGTCAGCTCTTCTAGAGTTCTTACTCCCGGTTGGAGTCGGTATCTTAACCTCAGTGTCGCCTCCGATTCTAGCTGCTTCAGCTTTGACGGTTGCTTGGTGGTCCGGTTTCCCAAGAGTGCCCGGTCTTGCATCCGTCCTAGTCTGAGTCCCTGGGACGGCTCCCGCTGCTGTTGACGGCTCTGTCTTCTGACCCGGTACGGGAGCCGGAGGTGGTGGTGGTGGAACAGGCTTATTCGACGAAAAAAAAGTTGCAACCGCTACCATGGTTTTGAAAGCAGCTACGAAAAGGGCTTCATTGATTCTGTCATTGACATCAAGCACGCTTCTAACTGGCCCAGGTATATGACAACGAACGGTACACACGACATTGGACTGATGTCCATCCAAATCCATTGCCATCGAAGGCCGGTTCCTTACATACGCATAAAGATTTAAAGATTGTGGATCATCCAAATCAACATACGGCACTGCAGCTGGCTTTGCCGCCCAGTCCGGCATGATGAACCTGCCCAGTCCATTCGAGTAATACCGCGCACCGAAGTAGTCGAGGCCGGTTTCACCATCGCGTTCCTTGCCGGTAAATTTGTAGTGATTCGAATCATTGGCCGTGATCTGCAGTTCTCCGCCCCAGGGATAGTAATCGGACTCGGCTTTGACTGTGCCTGAGGCATCGGTGATGACCGATGCGGTCTTCAGATGGTCAGAGAAGTAATAGAACACACCACCTGCTCCGTTCACGCCGTCACGGCGAGCTATACGCTCCCCGCCGAAGAAGATGTACTCAGATTTCGTGGTACCGGCCAGATCTGTTTCAGCCACGATGCCCGGCGTCATGTACCAGTAAAGCGTGCCGCTGGTGGGATTGATGGGCGGTATGACCTTTTCCACTCGGTTGCCATCGGCGTCATAAATGTAACCGTAGCCACCAGCGCCATTGATGCGGTTCTCCTGATCAAAGGTGTAAGCAAAAATGCCGTCGTTCAACATGTTTCCAGCGGCATCGTAAGGGTAATAAAATGCCTGATTGTTGCCGTTCATGGTGAAGATGGCGTTTTCCGCAGAGCATTTGGTCACGCTCTTTTGCAACAGATTACCCCAGGCATCATACGTGTAGTTGTTGCCCCAATACTCAGTCTTGCCGTTGGCAGTAGTGGCGGCGCAGTTGGTCCCGGCGTTCTGTGCCGAGAGCAGCCGATTCAGTGGATCGTATGTGAAAGTCTGATTGCGGCTCGTGTCTTTGTAATTGGTGATGCCGAAAACATTTCCGTTATCGGTGCCGCTGCCTGCTGTGCCGTTACCAGCATGAAAATCATAGCCAATGGAGAACACTGTCTGACTCGGTGTGGTGGCCGACATGGTCACCGGTTGAAGGCGCTTGCTATAACTGAAACTGTTGGTGATGGCTGTTACTCCGCCGCTGCCGCTGACGAATCCGGTAAGAGAGCTATCGGGACCGTAAGTTGCGCCGGTGACATAGTTAATG
>DASTCT010000052.1:0-6929 GCA_035710845.1 Candidatus Angelobacter sp. | reverse complement strand
TGGCCAGTTGCAAGAGTGCGGCGCAGCGTCCGTTGATTGTGAAGCTCTCGCCCAACGTCACCAGCATTCCTGCCATGGCCAAGTCGGCGGAAAATGCCGGGGCTGACGCAATCTCGCTGGTGAACACGTTTGTTGGCATGGCGATTGACGCCAAAACGCGCAAGCCCCGCATTTCCAACGTCACCGCCGGGCTGAGCGGCCCTGCCATCAAGCCGATTGCTCTTCGCATGGTCTGGGAAGCCGCCCATACGGTCGAGATTCCTGTGATCGGCATGGGCGGCATCACCACCGGAGAAGACGCGATCGAGTTCATGCTGGCCGGCGCTGCCGCCGTGGAAGTGGGCACAGCCAATTTCTGGGACCCATGCGCCACTGAAAAAATCGTGGACGGAATCCAGCGCTGGTGCTTTGAAAACCGCGTGAAGCGGATCACCGACCTCATCGGCGGGCTGGAAAACATTGGGTAAATTGGTAATTTGATTTAGTAATTGGGTAATTTGGTAATCGGGTAATTGAAAAAAGGAACGCAGCACGTGCTTTCCCAATTACTCAATTACCAAATTACTAAATTACCAAATTTCTTCAGCATCTCTCTCCAGCAACTCCGCACTGCATCGTTTCGCAGCGAAGCAGAGTACGAGTGGCAACCCTGCCGTATTTAAACCCCTCGAATTAAGCAATGGCTGTTCAGCGCGCGCCAGCGCGTTGCCGCGTCTTGAGTGCTAGACCGGCACGGGAACCACGAGGGGAGATAGGGGATTGTGGTTGACGCGTTTCTGAATATTTCCATCCATGGGAGACAACGTATGAAACGCATCTTCACAATCGTGGGCTTGTCATTGATGCTGCTGGGGGCCGCCGCGTGGGCGCAAAAGCCTGACCAGCAGAAATCGCGGGCGATAGACTCAAAGGCTGAAAAGGCCGTGCACATCACGCAGGGGCCGAACGTCAGCAACATCAGCGGGAACGCAGCAACTATCAATTGGTCTACAAATATCAATGGCGCAAACCACGTGCGCTATCGCATTGCGGGAAGCCATGACGAGTGGCAGTCGGCGTACCACCAGGGTGGCGGCACCACACATACGCTGGAGCTGACTGGATTGCAGTCGCACAAGACGTATGAATACCAGATTTTGACGCGCGACGGCGATGTGCGCAAACAAGGCGAGTTCCAGACGAAATAAGGAATCGGTCTTTAGACCATAACCACGCCCAGCGGTGCAGCTTGCCGTGGGTGGATGAATGAGTACGTCAAATGCTTTGGACAAGGGAGACACAAGTTATGAAACGCATATTCACACTATCGGGGTTCTTGCTGCTGATGGCCGCCGTGGCATTGGCGCAAAGCACCATGGACCAGCAGAATGAGAAGAACGTAAAAATCACGTCGGGGCCAAGCATCACCGGCATTACCGGAACTTCTGCCAACATCAATTGGACCACGAGCAGCGCAGGCGCCAATCACGTGCGCTATCGCGTGGCCGGAAGCAACAGCGCATGGAAATCGGCTTACGCTGCAGGCGGTGGAACCAACCACAACCTGCAACTCACCGGGCTGGAGCCGGGCAAGACCTATGAATGGCAAATCCTCACGCGTGATGGCGACGTGCGCACCGCAGGGCAGTTTCAGTCGGCAGGCACGGCTACGGGCACCGCTCCGGACGTAAACGCAGGTTCCACGCCTGTAACCCCGGCTCCCACTGGAAACGACGCAGCATCAGCGGCCAAGGTGCCGCTCTATCGCGGGGTGAATTCCCAGGGCAATCTGCATGTTTACAGCACCAACGCCAGTGACGAATCTGCCGGCGGATTTAAGCCGGAAGGCGTTGCCGGTTATCTGCTCTCTTCGCCCGTTTCTGGCGCCGTTCCTCTTTACCGTTTAAGCGGCGCGAACGGCGATACGCTGCTGACCACTGACGCCAACGAGCACAGCAGCATGCAGGCGCGCGGCTATCACGATATGGGCGTTGTGGGATACGTGGAAAGCTCACAGGCCGCCGGCACCCAACCGCTCTATCGCATGGTAAAGCCCGATGGCAGCGCTCATTTTTATACCACCTCTGCCACTGAACACGCTCAGTTCGTCAGCCTGGGATGGAAGGATGAAGGTATAGCCGGATACATCTGGGCACAGCAGTAGTTGAAAGAGTAGTTTGCGAAACAATAAAAAAGGCCGCTTGCACAGAGTGGCCTTTTTTAATTGAAGATTTAAAGCGGCTCCAGAATTGCTGTATCCCGCGCCAATCTCTATCCTCATGAAAGCGCTATCCTGAGCCGAGCACACAAATGCTCTCATACGGGCCATGCTTTGTATGCGAAGGCGAAGGATCTGCCCCGCTACTCTTTAGGATCATCAATCAACCAGCAGCAGGTATTTCATACCCGTGAATGCAGCGGAGCTGATCCCTCGACTTCGCGGAAAATGTATCGAAAAGCGTGGCAGGTTGCGTGGCTCGCCTCGGGATAGCGCGTCGCGGGGCGAAATGAATGGTTAACCGCGAACGTGTGGTCGTGGATATAGCAATATAAAATCGCTTATAGTTCGCAGAAAACACACGAAGCACTTGCGCGTAGAAATTGCCGCAGGTTGCTGCTAGCGTTCTTTCAGGAATTCCTGAGTGATTTCCGGCAGCTTGTCGCGAACCTGGCTGGGCAAGCGGTCATGCAGACGGCGGGCTTGTATCCGCGCGACATCAGCCACCACTACGGGCGCAGGCGTGGCCACGGCAACAATCAGCCACACAACGCTAAAAAAAAGGAACCCGGCCAGCGCAATCAACTCCAGCACCAGCGCGCGTCGCGGAGAAAAATGCCGTACTGCGCCAAAGGCCACCAGAAACATAATGGCGGAGACGCTGGCCACAATCATCAGCCCAATATCAATGGTGCGATGCAGCACCTGGCGGGAATGGCAGCGGGCGCACTCGGCCAGATGGGTCTCATAATCGGAGCGCATTTCTGCCGCAAGGCCGGAGATGTCGTACCTCCACCCGGCTAAGATGTCCCCAATCACCCTGTCTGTACAAACAGTGCTCATCGACTTGCCAAACCCTGGATTCTGCAGATTCGAAGCTTCCCGCCTATCTCTATTTTCATCCCGGAGAGGTGGTTTCGTACAGGTATATTCTCATCCCAGGCAGAGTGGCTGCAATGGCTGGTCCTGCTGGGCCAGGGCCAGTGAACAGGCTTGGAAAAGGTTCATCTTGCCGCCCAGCGCCTGGTAGGCGGTTTCCCGCGCCAATTCCGGGTGATTATTGTGCTCAGAGAGGTGCCCCAGCACCAGGAAAGCGGCCTGGCCATCGTAGTCATGCGCAAAAAATTCCGCCAGGGCAGTGTTGGAAAGATGGCCCTTCTTGTTCATGATCCGCTGCTTCACCATCCACGGATAAGGCCCGGTGCGCAGCATTTCCAGGTCATGGTTTGACTCGATCATCAGCCCATCGCAGCAGCGCAGCGCGTCTTTTACGTTGGCGCTCATGTAGCCCAGGTCAGTCACAATCCCGAACTTGATGCCCTCAGCGCGAAAGGTAAATCCGCAGGGATCAGCCGCGTCATGCGACGTGGTAAATGTGCTGACCGTAATATCGCCGATCTGGAAGCTCCGGCCTGCGTGGAAATGTTCCACCCGTTCCAGCTTTACCGGCTTGCCGTCAGGCCCGCGCGTTGCGCGCCGCCAGGTGTGGTACGTAGGTTCGGTAATGTAAACCGGCACGCGCAGCTTGCGCGCCAGCACTTCCAGCCCGGCTACGTGATCATTATGCTCGTGAGAAATCACAATGGCCTTGAGCTTATGTGGATCTTCTCCCACAGCCTTCATGCGCTTGAGCGTTTCCCGGCAGGAGATGCCGGCATCCACCAGGATGCTCGCGCTCTCACTGGAGAGCACAGCCGCATTGCCTCGACTGCCGCTCGCCAGAATGGTCATCCGCATTGCCATTCCATGCAGCATAACCGGGATCACCTTCCCAGAGGGAGTAGCAAATTAGTTAACAGTGGAAATCTTGGCCAGAAAAACTCTTACTACTGATGAACGCTGAGAGCACTGATAAGAAAAGGTCATTTTGTCAGAGATCCTAAGCGAAGCATTGGTTTGATCAGTGTTATCAGTGCAAATCAGTGGTAATGCAATTTTCTTCGCACTTGAGAGATTCCTCTTCCCTTTGATCGGTGTTATCCGTATTAATCCGTGGTGTGGTTTTTGCCCGTCACCAGGATCATCGGGGTTCTACCTCATTTGCACATCGATCCACATCTCTTTTTTCTCCGTGCACTCCTGATACACCCAGACTTTGGGCGGGTCCTTGCGATAGCTGGCAGCAACGCGGTCCAGGATCTCCGCCACCGTCGCATTTTTCATCTCCACAATCATCGGAGGCGAGAGAACTTTTTTTACTCCGTCAGCGCGGCGTGCAAATCTGGCATGGTTGTGGCGCAGAAAGGCCTGCACCTCAGGCGTCTGCCAGAGCAAGCTCAGCACCCGGTCGGGTTCGCGATCTTCCACAATGCGAAACTCCCGTATGCGCACGGCCAGCAGCTTGGCTTTTACGTTCGCGTCGGCAATGCGCACGCCGGTGGCGGGCGACTCGCGCCAGAAGATGTTCTGATATTTCTCTAATACTGCCTGTAACGCCTGGTCCATCGGCTCCAGCGTGGGCTTTTGCGGGAAATAATATTGCTCTTCAATGCCGTGTAGCCCGCATTCGCTGAGCAGCACCACGCCCCCGCCGCGATGCGCTGCGTTCAGGATCTGTACTGCCACCGTTGAAAGAGCTTCACCGCTCGGCGAAGCTTGCTCTGCCGGCGTGGGTGCTGGAGTGGGAGTTGGCGTTGCTTTCTCCCCCGCCGGGGTTGGTTGCGCTTGCGTTTCCGGCGCAGGCTTGCGGCAGCCAGCAAGGATCATCGCTCCTAAAATCATGGCTGCTAAAAGACAGGCAAGCGCAAAATATTTTTTCTGGGAATCTGCTATTGGGTTCATGAGGGCACTGGGCTTTTCAGGATAATCGCCGCACGCCCAAATTCGGAAGTAGCAAGATAGCTACAAAGCGGCACATCAAAATCTCATTAGCTCGATGGCCGTTTAGCGAATGCACGCTATGGTGGGCCCCATTCGCGCCCGCTTTTGGTGAATGGGCAGATCAGCGCGCGAACAGGCCAGAGGGACCTTGCGCTTTTTTCAAAAAATCTGAAACTGTACGAATCATGAGCGCAAATCTGCGGCGCTTTTTTGTTTTCGCTCTCTTGGTTTATCCGTCTAATCCGCGTTCATCCGTGGTAAGGTTTTGCCTTTGCCAACTACTAACTACCAATTACTGCCTCTCAGTACTTCCACGAATTATCCGCGGCTGCCGGTGCATTCACTGTGATGTGGTTTGCGATCGTGCGAAGCAGCTCCGCCTGGTTCATTGGCGTCCAGCCGTGGCCTTTCATTGGCCGGCCATACTCAAATGATCCGCCGTATGCCGGATTGTTGGTGCCGCGCAGAAAATCTTCCAGCCGATATACCGCCAGGTTCAGATAGAAATTGTCCATGTCGCCGCAATAAAGATGCAGCTTGCCGGTGAGCTTTGGCCCAATCGTCGCCCAGTTTTGCTCCAGGTAATAGCGGAGATCGTATCCGTGCTCGCGCATGTAGAGCGCAACCGTTGTATCAATTTTGCCAGTGCTCTTGTCCCACAGCGGCTTGGGATATCCATCGGCACCCACAGGCCCATAGACCGCTTCCCAGGCTTCAAACTGCTGGCCGGAGCGTCCATGCGATCCCAGCACGTCCTCAAGCTGCGACATCTGCCGCATGGTGATCTCAACCTGGCCTTCCACGCTGCGCATCATCGGCCGCTCAGGGACCGGCGGATCATAGCCCGGAGCCAGGAATGCATTCACGTCGTTGTAGATATCCACGATTTGGTAACGGCTGAAGTCCACCGGATCAGGATAGAAAGTCCACGTCCCGCCAAAAAATTCAGGATGAAAGACCTGCAGCGCCAGCGATTCCCATCCGCCGGTTGAGCCGCCGCTGAGCACCCGCGCATACGGCTGGCGAATGATGCGGAAATGCTCTTCTATATAAGGAATCAGCTCGTTCATGATGGCATCGCCGTACGGGCCATCATTGGCGGAGTTCACGGCGTACGAATCGTCAAAAAATGGCGTGGGATGTTGGAACGTGACTACGATCATCCGTGGGAAGCTGTTTGCAGTCCAGCGCTTGAACAACTCTGGCCCGGAGATAAGCCCCGGCCGCGTCTGCAGGGCCGCCGCCGATGGCTCAGTAGAAAAGCCAAGCGGCGCTTGCAGGCTGAAGTGCCCTTGCTCATACAGCACCGGATAATGCGCGTACTGGTGTGAGCTATAGCCTTCAGGCAAAAGCACCGTCGCGCCAAGATAAATGGGTTGCCCCCAGAAATTGCTGAGCAGCTTGCTCTGGATCTTGATGTGCTTCACATAGGCCGTATCGCCGGGCGGCAGCGGCGTAGGGATCTTGTGATTCAAGCTGAGCCGGATTTCATATCCCGTGAGCGGGTCAAGATGAAAATGCCCCACATCAGAATATAAATTTCCCGGCGATTTATTAAATTGCTGTCCTTCCCACTGATCGTTGTGGGCAAAGATCGTATGCCCGTCAGCTCTTTGGAACTGCGTATAAACGCTGAACAAAGCCTGAACGTAATAATCGCCTGCGGGCAATTCGCGTATCGACTTCAGCGGAAAGCCCAGAGTCAGAGCGTCCATGCTGGCTGTCTGGCCTGGCCCCAGCCCCGGCACATCCATGCCCAGCAGCTCCGTGCGCGACCGGAACGATCCCACCTGCAACCGCGGCTCCGGATCGCCTGCTCGCGCAATGATGATGAAAACGCGTCCTGTTATGGGTTCCGGCTGGTTTGCCGGCAATGTAATTTTGAACGTGATGCTGGACGCGACGGCGGGCT
>DASTCT010000051.1:0-6907 GCA_035710845.1 Candidatus Angelobacter sp. | reverse complement strand
GACCGGTCCCGCACCGGCGATTCTGCGGGCATAGCCCAAGACAAATGCGACCGATGTGCCGCCAGCGAAGGTGTCCACTGCCGTGCAACCTTGAACCTGGCAGCCAGGGAGCATTGTATCGACCCGCAGTTTCTGGTCCGTGGTAAAGGTAGGCCCAATGGAGAAACTTACTTCATTGTTTTGAGCGACGCTCCATCCGGCTGCCAGCAACAGAAAACAACAAAGCTGCACGATCCATTTCATTTTCACCTCTCTAGTCGCGAGTTGAAGATTCAATCTGGGTGCGCGTGTTGATCCTTATCCCAGCACAATCACCTGCAACACCACCTGCCGTTTTCCTTGTGAACTTGTGCCCGTCAGAATGATGTCGTAGGTTCCGATGGGCGTGTTCTGTCCTGATGGCGTGGGTGTAGGCGTAATTGGCGGAGTTGGCGTGGGCCCTCCCGTGCTGCCGCCACCGCCGCCACAGCCAACCATCGCTATGAGCAGGCACAGCGCGAGGAACCTTCCGCGATACTTGCGAGTTGCCATCGCGAGCGCGAAGGGGAGAGAAAGCACTCCAGCCAGCAAGATAAAGCCGCTACCCGATCTCATGTACGAACGCGGCATCGCCACGCTTGCTGTTGCGGCCTGATGCGTGGAAATGGTCACCGTAAACGTGCCGTTTGGGCTGGAATTATTGGTAGACGGAATCACAGGATTATTCGAGAAACTGCAGGAGGCGAACTGCGGCAGGTTGGAGCAGGAGAGCGTCACCGGGCCGTTGAAGCCGTTGGTGGAGATGATTCCCAGATTGAAGACGGCGTTGGAGCCGGACAAAATCTGGGCAGTTGGGATGGGCGCCTGGCCAAAATTGGCCCCAATGTGGAACGGAGCCACCGCGCCGGAAGTTCCGGTAAGGCTGCTGCGCGTGACTGCCAACTCGCTCCCGCCGAAGACCAGACCGTTTGTGCCCCAACGGAACATTGAAGTAATGAAAGTTTGATGGGGCGTGAAAGAGCCTTTGGCGGCAAGGGTCACCGTATCAAATGCCTGGACCAGGCTCACCAGGGCCTGAGGCACGCTGGCATCGCCGGCGAAGATGGCGCGGTGCGTTGTGGCATCGACTGTGACCGCGTGCATCGGCAAGCCAGGAGCAAGCGGAAATGTGCCCTTTACGGCAAGAGTGGTGGGATCGATGATGGCGCCGGTGGAGAGATAAATCAGAGAGCCGTCAGTCGCGAAATCTTCCGCGCCCAGGCCAGTGGTCTTGTCTTTCAGCGTAATGCCGTTCGCATCGATGGTGAAGCGGTAGAGGGACGTGGAGTCGATGGAGTAAACCGTGCTGGTATCGCCGCCTACGAAGAGCAGCTTGCCTGGGAAGATCGCGCTGGCATTCCCTTGCTCCACGGTGTTGGTGCGGGCCACGCCATCGTCAAATACTTTGATCGCGATGGGCCTGGTATCACCGGTGGGCTGCAGCGAAGCGACCCAGGTGTGCGGGTGTCCGGGCATCACGGCGATAAAATCAGCATTGTAGTTGCCGAGCGCTGGATCTTTGCCCAGGGCAGCCCGGAAATTAATTGCCCCGCCGGGCAGGGCGACTTGGGCGACAGTGTTTGTGCTGGGCAGAGCAGCGTACAGGAAGGTTTCGTCATCAGAGATCGCAATCGCGGTGGACTGGTCTGGGAATTCGATCAGACCGCTCTGCAGAATTTCTTTGTCAGGATCGAGCACTCCGACGCTGGGAACGTTGATATTGGGCGCGATAAAGGAGACGGTTCCATTTGGATTGAAGAATGAATCGTAAATCAACCCTGACTTGGGGCCGACCGCAATGGTTCCCGAAGGCATGGTCCTGATCGTCCGGTCGATACTAAAGTAAAACTTGATAGGCGAGGTGATGGTGGCAACGGTGCTTGACGTTCCACCGCCGGGGGTGGGAGCTGTGGCTATTACGGGGACTTCGCCGCTATCGCTGAAGTCGGTGTCAAATAAATTCAGATTAATTTGCTGGGGATTGACGATCGTCATCTGGCGAACGTTGTTGTCAAACAGAATGCCGTCGAGAGTCACCGTGGTGACACGGCTGAAGCCGCCACCGATGACGGAAAGTGTTTCCGGGCTGCCGGTGCTGCTGGCTACGTTCGCGCCTGCGCCAGCAACATCCACGGATGCGCCGTTCGAGATGACAGGCGTAGGCCATGCAGCCAGTCCCAAGCCGGTGAGATGGACGGTTTGCGGGGTATCCAGTGCGGTGTCATTCACGATGACGGTTCCCAGCCGCGTGCCGGTGTTGGTCGGCGAGAAGTTGACTGAGACTGTGCAGAAATTCAGGATGGGGCCGAAAGGGCTGGGTTTGGGCGGCGGAATAATCTGGCCGACGCAGTTCTGGCTCACGGAATAATCGCCTGTGGTGGAGAGGCCGGTGATGGTCAGGTTGAGAGGGCCGGTGTTACCGATCGAGAGAGAGAGGCTCTCCGTGGTGGTGACCGGCGTTTCCAGAAATGTCAACGATGAAGGGCTGAAGAAGGCAAATGGCGAGTTAGCAGAACCGGACAAACCGATATCATGCGGCGAGCGCAGTGCATCGTCTTGGATCACGATGTTGCCGCTTTGGAAATTTACCGGCGAATACGTGGCGCTCACGGTGCAGGAACTGCCCGGTATAACAGCGGCTGGTGAGAGCGGGCAAGTGGTGGTCACCGCGAAATTAGGAGAGTCAGAAGTCACGCTGCTGATACGCAGGTCAGCACTTCCGCAGTTACTCACGGTAGCACTCTGCGACGCCGAAGTAGAGCCAGGATTTGTGAGTGGGAAACTAAGTCCGAACACGGAGCGGCACAGGACTGGAGAACCAACCGTAAGATCAATGGCAGCGATGTTTGTAATGTTGAATACACTGCCTCGACTCGGCGGGACCGTAGTCTGAAAAGCGCTGGGGGTCGGCGGGTAGCCGCCGTTATTCGAAGCCAGGATGAGCTTTCCCGCGGAAGGAGCCTGGATAAACGCGTCAGGGCCGCCGGAAGAGAAAAGCAAGGTTGAAAGGTCGCTGCTCAGTTCCACAATAAAGCCGCCCCGTAACTGCTCCAGGGGATTCTTCATGGGAAAATTGAGGGCCTCAGGATCGCCGCCCGTAATAAAAACGTTGCCACTGGGGTCGAGCGTGATATCGGCGAGAGTGGATTGATCACTGATGTTGCGGGGAGCGCCGCGAAGGTAGGTGCCGGCGAGCACCGAGGTGCCCGAGTTGTTGACCTTCAACACATAGACGGCTTCACACCCAGGACAGCCAGGATCCTTCTGAAAACCGGTCGCGGAAACCGGCAACGCCCCGGAGTTGGTCACGCCGCCGAGGAAGATGTTGTTGGACGCGTCCAGCCTCATCTTGGTGACCCGCGTCGTGCCCGGAACATACGTCGCATAGACAAGTGCTGAGCCGGTAGGGTTCAACTTCAGCAAAAAGCCTTCCTGAGGAAAGAAGACGAAGTTGCCACTATCAGAGGCGAATGCAGGTCCAATGACGCCGAGCGTGGTGGGAAGGCCATCATTGGCCTGCCCCGCGATGTAGGAGTTCCCTGTGGAATCCACTGCGATTTCAAATTGGAAAAAAGTGTTTGGCCCTGGCGCTCCAAAATTGCCCGGCGGGGCTGGCGTAGCACGGCCTGGGATAGCAGTCGAGTAGACCAGCGATCCTGTCGTGCCGATCTTCATTGCCACCAATACCGCAGCCTCCGGGTTGGGCGGAACGGGTGCAATGGTGCCGGTAGTAGTCGGAAAACCAGAGAAGATCGTTTCTACCGCCGCATAAACGTTTCCGGTGGAATCGACCGCCAGAGGAACATGGACCGATGACGGAATGGAAGGTGCAGGGAATGAATCAAGCACGTTCAGCGGGCCGACAATCCCAGAGTAGTTTAGGACGCTTCCGGTGGCGGAGAGCGAGGTTACGAACATGTGCCAAGTGTTGCTATTGGTGAAAGTGCCGATCGGGTTCACAGCCGGGAAGTCAGACGAGAACGTGTTGCCGGCGATGGTCGCGTTGCCGTTGCTGTCGACAACGATGGAGTGCGCGGTATCGAAAGCGGAGCCGCCGATGAATGTGGAGTAAACCATGGCCGTGCCAGTCGGATTGAGCTTGGTAACAAAGGCGTCTTCAGCGTTGCCATTGCAAGCGTCGCAGGCCGGCTGGACGCTTGAAGGAGTGGTGGGGAAGTCGGCGGAGCCGGTGTCGCCGGTAACGTAGATATTTCCCGCAGCGTCAATCGTCATGGCAGTAACTTGATCGAATACGCTACCGGCCAGCAAAGTGGAGAAGACCAGGACAGGATCAATGGTGAGCGTGCGGCGATGGTCGTAGCGGCCAAGATTGAAGCTAACTCGGGTTCCATTGAGCTTGAAGTTGGCGGCGACTTGTTTGCGGCCTGAAGTTGTTTCCTGGTATGCGATAGGCTTTTTGAAGGTAATCAACGACCCGCCAAGATGGACCAGCAGATCGCCATTGCGGGTGGTTTCCAGAGATTGTGCTCCCTTCAGTTCAAAACAAATGCGCTTGGGATCGGCGCCGGGAGCAAGAATGAAATCATGCTCAAGGTGCTCACCGTTGCCGTAGAAGACAACATCAGTCCCAGGCCAGAGTTGGGAATAGCGAATTTGCGCGAAATTGGCGATGCCGGTATGCCATGCCGCGGTATTATTGCCACGAAAATAATTGGTCTTGCCCGGCAGCTCGTGCTCCGGAACGATCTGCGCGGAACGGCCAAAGTCGACATCCAACCGGGCCGCGGCAGCGCCTTTTTGTGGCAGGAGCAGCGTGACTGCATCGGCGGCAAAGCCTGCGCTCAGGTCCGAGCGATGGACGATGAACCTGGTTTTAGCTTCAGACTGGCCGACATTCGGCTCAAAGGCGAGAGGAACGGAGCTCAGGGTGTGGCGAGCTTGAAGTCTGGCTGCGGTTTCGGGAGGTTGAGCGGCTAAGATAAATGGGCAGGAAACTATAAAAAAGAGGGCGGCAAGTATATATCGCTGGATCGAACTCATAGATCTAGCTCCTTCTCTTCCCTGGGACCGACTACATTTAGGCTGAATCTTATAGCAGAGTTGCTGGTTGGACAACTAGCATCTAGAAGCGACAGCAAATGGATTACCAAATTCTTGCGCAATGAAAGTCTTTACTTTGCTGCCAAAAAGCCTTTTATTCCACTTATGCGCAACCAGCACGCAGGGAAGCTACTGCGCGTATACACCTGCGGGAACGTGTCTTTGCAACACACGACTACACGTCGAATCGACTCGTGCGTGGGCAGCAGTAAAGCGCTCTAACGCTAAGTCAGAGCCCCCGGTTTTTCATCGCTGGTTTATCGTGGGTGCGATGAGAGCATTCGCCGTACGCTGAATCGCAAAGGTAATTGCTTCTGTAGTTGAATTTAAGCTGTGTGTTCCTTGAGCCTTCCGGACGGGACTCAACCATCGATTAAGGAGATTCTTTGGCGAAAATTGCATTGCCGCCAGAGGTGCACAAGATTGCACAAAATACTTGACAGAACTGCCGCCGAAGTGGAAAGTTATCGGCGCAATTCATTTTGTCCCAATTCCGTTGCATTCGCTGAAGAGCTGGCCGGGCTGTAACAGCATGCACTCCTGCCTGCCCTTGATCCAGCATTGAAAGTGTTTCAAAAACAACCAATGCATTTTTGGAGGTCAAGCACATGGATGTGTTTCATCAAATTTTGACGCCCACAGGAAGCATGTGGTCGACAATTCTGCTCGCGCTAGTCCCGCTTGCGGCCCTTTTGTTCATGCTTGCCGTGCTTCGCATGACGGCCTGGCTGGCTACAATTATCGCCGGCGTTATTACGATCGCTATTGCCGTTTGGGGATGGCACGCGCCCTTTGACGCCAGCATGCGCTCTTATCTTTATGGCGGTTTGCAGGGAGCATGGACTATCGACTGGATCACCTTCTGGGGCCTGATCATCTTCAACACTCTGGTGCTGACCGGAGATTTTGATCGTTTCAAGAACTGGATGGTCAATCAGGCCACGGTTGATGTTCGCATCCAGACGCTGATGCTGGCCTGGGCGTTTGGCGCTTTGATGGAAGGACTGGTTGGGTTTGGTTATCCGTGGGCCGTTGTGGTGCCAATTCTTGTTGGTTTAGGCATTGTGGACCTGGAAGCGATCCGCGTGGCCGCTCTGGCCAACAACGCGCCGGTCTCTTACGGCGCCCTTGGTTCCCCGGTGTTGGCTCTGGCCGCGGTGACGGGGCTGCCGCTGCTGGCACTTTCGGCCTCTATCGGCGACATGGTCGCTGTACTGGCGCTCTTGCCGCCTTTTGTTCTTATTTATCTGGTGAGCGGCTGGGATGGATTAAAGGAAAGCTGGCCGCTGGCCATTGTAGGCTCGCTCTCTTACATTGCCGGACAATGGCCCACGGCGCACTACTTAGGACCGTATTTGCCTGACCTGAGCGGCGCGCTCGTCTCCTTCTGGGTGTTGTTCTTCTTTGTGAAGGTTTGGAAGCCAAAGAACATTCGCGCCTACGGCGGAAGGATTATTACCGGCACAGAACAAACCAGGACTCCCATAGTGGATGCCAGTGGCGGTTTCCGTGCCTGGCTGCCTTATATCATCCTGGTGATCGTGGTGGTGTTGTGGACCGGCCCGTGGTCGCATCTGCCGGGCAAGTTCGCGCATAAATGGAGCATTACCGCTATCTCATCCGTGGCGGACAAGGCAGGCGTGTTCAAACCGCTTTCGTCGACCTTCAACTTCAATCCACTGAGCGGCGGAACCTCCATTCTGGCCTCATGGATACTGATTGTCTTGTTCCTGCGGCCCAGCATGGACACGCTGAAAAAAGTGTTTGCGCGCACCTTTAAGCAGATGTGGGGCGCATTGCTGGTGGCTTTCTTTATCTTTGCCATCGC
>DASTCT010000050.1:0-14829 GCA_035710845.1 Candidatus Angelobacter sp. | reverse complement strand
CACGGATTGCTATCACTGCCTGGCCAACCCAATGGGGAAATTTGACCCCGCGCCTGCCCGCCAGGCGGCTGACGTTGAGTTGGAAGAGGTTCAAAAGAATGATGATGATGAAGGTCAGGAACACCATGCGCTCCCGTCCCTTGCGCGTGCTCTGGAAGCGGTCAAACAGCCCGATCATCAATCGGTTGAGAAGCAGATTGAACAGAGCAAAGAGCAGCAGCGCCGGCGTTGCCGTAATCACCAATCCCGGCCGGGCAATCACCAGTCCAAGCCAGAAACTGAAGAGCCAGCACACGCACGCGATTGCCGCGGGATCAGAGAGGCCATAAGCCGCGCTGAGAAAAAACAAAACGCGGAATGGAATGGGATATCGCGCAACTTCGCGAAAGTTAAGTCCGGGAGAGTAGCCTTCAAAAAGTATAGGCGCAAGCTGCCACACCAGAAACACGGCCCAGAGAAGAAGATCAAGCAGGTCTCCCCGGTCAATTTTTAGCAGGCCAAGAGCTCCGGCGAAAAACCCGATGCTGCCCAACAACACAAATCCCGCGCCCATGACTACCCACAGCACCTGCACGCCGAGTTCAGCGCGGCGGTTGGCGCGGCGCAGCGAGTTCAACAGGAGCTGCCATCGCAACCACAACAGCAAGACAATATGGCTGTTGGAGTCGGCTAGAGCCAGGAGAGCACCTCCGCATCCTGCCTGGCGCCGCCCACGATCTGAAGGAAAATTTCCTCAAGTGTGAGCGGAGAGTGATCATGCCCGGCCACCTTCACGCCGCTACGCAGCTCTTCCAGCGATCCTGAAGCCACCAGCCGGCCTTGTTGAATAATGCCGATGTGAGTGCAGAGCCGCTCCACCACCTCCAGAACGTGCGAAGTAAGAAACACTGTTCCACCGTGAGAGATAAATCGCTGCAACAGCCGCTTGAGCGTGGTGGCGGCTATGGCGTCAACGCCTTCAAACGGCTCGTCAAGAAAAAGGATCTCCGGACCATGAATCACGGCTGCTGCCAGCGCGGTCTTCTTCTTCATGCCGTGCGAGTAATCTGCCACCAGCTTGTCCGCCGAATCTTTCAGGTCCATAAATTCCAGCAGCTCCGCGCTGCGCTCGGCCGCCGTGGCGCGAGGCAAACCGTACATGCGCGCAACAAAATTCAAAAGCTGTGCTCCCGTAAGCCGCTCAAACAGAGACAATCCTTCAGGCACCACGCCAATGCGGCGCTTCACTTCCACGCTCTGCGTTGCCAGGTTTCGCCCAAGAATATGAACTTCACCACTGGTAGGACGCAGCAGGCCAGTGAGCATCTTTATGGTGGTGGACTTGCCAGCTCCGTTCGGCCCCAGAAAGCCGTAGAACTGCTGCTTTTCCACCCGAAGATCCAGGTTGTCAACGGCAACCAGTGGGCCAAAGGTGCGTCGCAGGGCTACGGTTTGCAAGACAGGTTCAGCCAAGATGGTTTATCCGTTTATAGAGATTTGGAATGAGCGCTCCTAGAGTTTACAGCACTCTGCGATGGTGGCTGCCAAGAGTTGCAGGGCTTGGCTGAAGGCGGGCGACCCCAAGCCGGTAATCGACGTCAAAACATAGTGCACCTTGACATGACCCATGATCTCAAAGTGTGCCAATCCGAACTGTTCCAAGATGCTCATGCGAATGGAAGGTGGAAGGTTTTTTGGTTTTTCCACAGCCAGCAAAACCATTGAGCACTTCTGGCTTTGCAGCAAGTGCTCCAAGAACTTTACATTGCGGCAGATTGAAGGCCGGGTAGAGTTGCTGCGCCGCGATCACAAAGTTGCTTGAGAGTTCATCCTACCGAGCTACGTCAGCCAGTTTGACGAACCTTAATTTGCCGCTGAAGCAGAGTTTTTCTGCGTGGAATATCCGGCTCGGAAGGCCCCCGGCGTCGCGCCGGTAAGATGGCGGAAGATGCGCGTGAAGTGGCTCTGGTCATAGAAGCCTAAATCCAGAGCGATAGTGCTCAAGGGCAGATCAGAGTTGGCCAGTCGCTCAGCAGCGGCATGCACGCGCACACGATTCAGGTATTCACCCAGCGTTTCGCCAAACTCCTGGCGAAAAATGTGTCCCAAATAAACCGGATGAACACCAGCAGCCTGGGCCACCTGGGCCAAAGTCAGGTTCTCATCAAAATGCGCATGAACGTATTCACAGGCGCGACGCAGTGAGCGAAGATCACGCGGCACTCGCACAGAGGAACGCACAATAGAAAAAGCCAGTGAAACCGCGCGTGATTCCAGGTCAAGGTCGCTGGTTTCGCGCGCGCAAATGCGGCGATAGAGGTCCATCAGCTCCCAGGCAGCCTTTCTGCCGGAAAGATCGATGATTGGGCGGGCATTGATGCCGCAGAAATCGAGATCATCGAGCAAGTTTGGTTTGAACTCAAAAGTTAAGAGCGTTACCCCGACCGCGCCAATCTCATCGTGATGCTCCATTTCCGGCGGATGATAAACACAGGAAAACGGCTGATAACCAAACTGCAGGAAGCCTGCGGTCTCACGATACTGCCCCTTCCAGCATGAGCGAAACAAAGCCGGCCTGATGCGCGTGGCTGGGAAGTGCCCGCGGCTGCTTATGCTCCAGGCGATTGACCACCACTGAGCCTGCGGCCCATCGCTGGGCCACCTTGCCGTAAAACTCGCCGATATTGAGCGACTTGGACAAATTGATCTCCCACTGTTGGACTGCGAGACGGCAAAATCGTTTCTATGGTTTCTGACTATGGGATTCGTTGGCAGCTATATGCCAGGGGTGCGGACCAAGGGGACCCGCTGATTGCCTTAAGAAGCGAGTAGCTACAAAAAAGACTACGGCAAGAGCAGATGCCGCGAGGCATGCTCTTGCCGAGGTGGAACGTCAAAGTGGGGCTTGTCTCAGTGAAGTACGGCCATGAAACCATGCCAGGTCGTTCCGTCGCTGTAGCTGCCCACGATGGACCGATTATCGCTGATTGCATTCGGCCGCGTCTCCACCGATCCCGGAAATTTGAAGGCCAGATACTTGGGCATAACTTCTGTGTCTGTGGTTCCTTCATTTGCTTCCACGTGCGGGGCGAAAAAGCCCTTCCCGCCCTGGAAGAGGACAATATCGCCGCCGCTGTTCACGCCTGTAGCATGAGCGTCACTAAGAGACGGCGAGGGCAGGAGATCGTCGTCCGAACCGGCGATGAGCCCGGTCGTCCAAAAGTCATGGTCGAAGACCTGCATGATCAACAGGCCTGTATTGGAGTTGCCGAATACGCCATCGTCGTCGATATGTCCCGGAAAATTGACTTTGGTAAAGTGCCCGTTGAACCAGCGGAAGCCGCCGAATGGTCCTTCACCAAACACGCTCCATTGGCTGCCGACAACCGTGCCGAATTTGTTGATGCCCATCGGCGCGGTAGCTGTGCCATGCGTTCCCACGCCCGGAGTGGCGATGTCCAGGGTCTTGAGAACTCCGGTGTGCAGGCGCAGGAAGCCATGAATCTGGTTCGCTTTAAAGTAAGTGCCGACAAAATCTCCCAGGTCATTGACGCCTAGAATGGCGGTGGCGCTGGCCCCGGGAAAATCAAAGCGCGTGAACTTGCCGTTGAGAAGAATGAAGCCGTGAGACGCGAGTTGCTGGCTCCCGTTTGTTCCACTACAGAACGGAATCCCGCTTTCTTCCGGCACACAATCCGTTCGCAACTGGAACCAGCCGACAATCTCACCATGACTATTGACGCCGCGAGCGCCCGTGGCATGCGCGCCGGGAAAATTAATAGCAACAAAACTCGCGCTCGTCTGGCCAAAGGCCATTCCAGCAAAGACTGCCGAGAGCAAGAGGATCCAAAGCAATGAAGAAGGCCGCATCATAAAATCAATTCCTGGCGGGGAACAGGATGGTTTTTGACGAATCGAGCCGCTGCTCACGTTGGGATGTAGCAGGCCATGCGGAGGTGGCCATCACTAAGTGTAAGTTTAGGTGTTTTGCTTAATCTTCAAAAGTGGATGGTCTGCTTCCGAGGGGACTCTAGGGTTCACCCCGGATGCAATCGCATTTGATGGCTGAATACTGACTGCTGAGTGCCTGCTGCTCTATACTGAATCAGCCATGCTTGCTTTCAAACGCATCCTTCTCAAGCTCTCCGGCGAGGCCCTGGCCGGGGACAAAGGTTTTGGAGTTGAAACCAGCCGGATCCACTCGATTGCCGGGGAAATCAAAGATGTCCACAATTTGGGCGTGGAGATTGCGCTGGTAGTGGGCGGAGGAAACTTCTTTCGCGGCGTGGCGGAGCAGGCGCGCGATATGGACCGCGTTTCCGCTGATCACATGGGCATGCTGGCCACGGTGATCAATTCGCTGGCGCTGCAGGACGCGCTGGAAAAGCAAGGCGTGCACACACGCGTAATGTCGGCCCTGGAGATGAACCAGGTGGCGGAGCCGTTTATCCGCCGCCGCGCGCTGCGTCACATGGAAAAAGGCCGGGTCGTGATCTTTGCCGGCGGCACCGGTAATCCCTACTTCTCCACTGATACCGCGGCTTCCCTGCGCGCCATGGAGATCAAGGCCGATGTGATCATGAAAGCCACCAAGGTCAACGGCATTTATGACGCTGATCCAAAGCTCGTCACCACGGCAACCATGATCGAATCCATCAGCTACATTGAAGTCCTCAAGCGCGGCCTTCGCGTGATGGACGCAACCGCTATCTCGCTCTGCCAGGAAAATAATCTGCCCATCGTAATCTTCAATTTGAACGTGCCAGGGAATATCAAGCGTGTGGTCAGCGGTGAGAAGGTGGGATCGCTGGTTTCTGCGTAACTGGCAAACCCGTCAATGTGGCATCATTTTGTCTTGGGCCTGAATCAAGGCTCAATTCTGTATTTCCATTTCAAATAACGCGAGAGCCCTTCAAGATCAGGAAAAAGCGAGTATTCGTCGATACCGCTGTATTGCAATTCCTGCCGGATTTCTTTGACTGCCTTCGGCTGGAGATCAATGGCCACAATCAGCTCAGGTGAGATCTTGTCCAAAGGACGATGATCAAACCCATGGATGGTAAAGTAGCCACGTTGGGCGGAAAGTCTGGCATCGCGCTGCGGCGGATACAGGGCTACTGGATTCTTCCAATCGACTCCGCCACTCACCAGGATTTCGCCGTATTCCCAGAAATAACCGTCTTGATCTTCGCTTCCTTCGCCATCTTCATTCGTCTCGTCACTTTCGCCCTCTTCGTATGCGAAGTATTTGGGATAAAAAAGGTCACGATCATCGTAATGCTCCTCATTCCAGGCATATGGATTGATGATGTAAAGGCGCGGTGTCTCTTTCTGGCCTGACTTTGAGTACGAAACCGCAAAATGAAGAGCGACGTATAGCGTCTCCGTCCAATCCAGCAACCTAGTGGGAGCCCGATAATGTTGCATCAGGAAAAGTGCGTCCCAATGATCAAGAGCAGCGCCGGAGCCGGTGCGGGCCTTGGCGAGGAACTCAAAAAACAGATCGGTTTCGAGCCCGTTGGTATTTTCAGTTTCGCATCCCTGATCTTCTTCCGGAGACGGTTCTTCCTCGATTCTCTTGCAGCGAAGCAAGGAAGGAACCAGCGCATGCTTATCGCTGGAAACGCCGCGAAACCACAGCTCTTCATCCGCTTGCTGGTCAAGCGTCTCTTTTGCCTCTTGAAGGAGCCCTTTCAAATCTGTCCATGATTTTGCCTGAAGAGCCTTCATAAGCATCCGCCTACCAAGTAGAACGCCTTCTTTGGTCTATTCCCTTTCGTTAAAGACACAGTATCTGCGAACCTTCAGGGTTTACGCAGTCTGATCCACGTGGAGCGAAATCAATCAGCAACAATAGGAAATGCGCATGCTACTGATGAGGAGAGAACTTTGCCAAGCATATTCACAGAATTCTAGAAACGAGTTTCAGAAAGAAGCCGAGAAGCAAGAGACAAAAACCGCCGAGAAAAAGCCGCGCCATCCAGATTCTGCCGCTGCCCCTGGTAATGAAGGAGAGCAGCAGCGCCACGAACCACAGCAGTAGCGCAAGTTTTAGGATCATCGACGCGAATTATACATTAGCAATTTCGGTATTTCAGAAAGAGCTGATTACTGACTGCTAGTCCAGGTCTTTCCGCCGTCGGAGCTTGACCACGATTGGTTGTCAGAAGTTTTGATCTGGACTGTGTTGCCGCTGACGAGAATGCTCAGAATCGATCCTGAAGCCGAATCGCCAAGCTTGGGAACTTCCCAGGTTGCGCCGCCATCGCGTGAATGGATGACAGAAGCATTTGTGCCGCCCGCCCAAACATCATTGCCGCGAGCATTCACGGTTGAAAACTGGAAGCTGGCGCCGGGATATGCGTCTTGCCACTGGCCCAATCCAGCCGACTTGACCAGCTTGCCGCCCAAGACCTTCCAGAGTGGCGTTGTTGCAGAGTCAGTGTATGCGGCCATGGAGCGTCCGCTTAGACCTTCAAACCGTTGCAGGCCCTCAACGCTGGCAGGTTTTTCCGGTGCAGCCGCCCTCTCCACCGGCTGCTCTTTCTGCAACTGGCTGCTGAATTTTCCCTGGCCACCCATAGCGCTGAGCGTGAGCGCATTGGTGTTGATGGCAGGGGTCGCGCCGGGGATCCGTCGCAAAACGTTACGCGCTTTCTTTTCCACCGCTTTGCACATGGGGCAACTAAAGTGTTCTGGCGCAGGTGGCGGCGTCATCACGCGAAGGTTCGCTTGATTGCTGGCCAGGTTGGTTGGAATGTCCTGGAAGATAGTAATTTTTCCCTGATTGCCTGCTACAAATGTGGCCTCAGAAGCCGAGACCTGCGGCGCTGGCGCACCAGGCAGGCCGTTGGCACTTGAATAATCATAAGAAAAATTATCTGTATTGTTATTGTTCGCAGCAAAAATAATGCCGGTGTTGACGAAATCCTGCTTCCTCAAACTTGCAGTAAGTACTGGCTGAGGCGCTGGCGCAGCGGATTTGTTCGCGGTTGCAGCAGACTGACGCGCTATTACATCTTTGTTATTGGCTGCAGCAAGACCGGACGGAGCGCTCTTAGCTGGGGGCGCTGCAGCGGCTCTCACGCTTCTGGATTCGTTATTATTTTCTTTCTTCTGATCAGACGCAGTGGCCTTGTCCGCAAGAGTATCGTCCACTTCCGGCTGCGCAGGCGCACTCGCATTCGCCTGGGGCGCAGTCGCTGCATTTGGTTGGACATTTGCAGGCTGCGTAACTTTTGCTTCGGGGTTCGGCTGCGATTGCCGGGTTGTTCTCTGCGGAACCAACATCACTACAGCAATAATCGCCGCGGCAGCCGCTGTAGCTGCAAGCCCAAACGTGGGCGTAAACAGCTTGCTCCAGCGTGAAACCGGCACAGGCTTGATCACTGGCTGAGTGGCCGGTTCAGAAAGCTGCGGTTGGCTAAGTGCAAAAACTTCCCGGCATTGTCCACAGACAGAAAGATGGGCAAGCACCTGCTGTCGCTCAGCAGCTGGGAGCAGTTGCTCCGTCAGGGCCGTCAGGGTGTCAGCATCAGGGTGGTTCCCACTTCCGTTTTGGGCCTCGCCAAGCTTCTGGCGTAACAAATTGGACAATTCAGGCATTGCTAATCAGATCCCTTATTTTGTTGGAACGCAGCCGAACGATTTTCTTGCAGTTTTTTACTCACATCTATCTGTAAATAACGCACATCCGCTTCCAGAGCTTCTTCTGCCTGGCCGCGGTTCATACCCCTTTGCACCAGCCCCGCCATCACCTGTTTTCTCAGCCCTTTAAGCAGCTTTTCCAGCCGCCGGCTGATGGTTGATTCGTGCACCCCGATCATACGCCCGATTTCTGTCAGGGTGCGATTATCGAGGTAATAGGCTGCCAAAACCAGCCGGTCTTCACTCGCCATCTGGGTAAAGGCTTCTTCCAGTGCGGCGGAGAGGCGGCTATCGATTGGGCCTGCAGGTCCGGGGTCTGCCGCAGAGAACTGTACCCCGTCTTCAGTCTGCTCTTCAAGACTTACCAGACGTTTTTGCTTGCGATACCGATTCACAAATTCCTGTGCCAAAACGGTACGCAGCCAGCCTTCCAGCGATCCTCGCCCCATATAAAAGCTCAGGCGGGAAACCCTGCGCCCCTCGCGCTCAGAGGTGCCGTAAAGATCGGCGTAAAGTGAATCGGCCAAATCGCGGGCGCTGGAATCTTCCTTGGTGATCCCGCGGGCAATGTCATAAAGCTTTTCTCGGAAGCGAATGAGAAAGGCCTGCCAGGCAGCATCGTGGCCTGCGGCACAGGCGTGGGCCAGGGCCAGCTCTTCCAGTTTCAGATCGCGCCAGAATTCCAGCTTCTGCCGCTGACCGGCTCCAGGCAGGTACTTGTTGGCCACCAGGTCCAATATGGCTTGGAAAGCATCCAGGGTCAGGCCATAGCGCTCTCCTCCGCTCTTCTCAAACAGAGCGCGGATGGAAACCACTGCTGCTTCAGCCGGCCTGGGCCCAGAACTCATGGTTCGGATAGTACCAATTTTACTCGCAAGAATACTGCCATTTTACATTCTTAGGGTGAAAACAAGGTGGCTGGGTCCTTTGAAGGAGTTTGTCTAT
The DNA here is from genome assembly GCA_035710845.1 of Candidatus Angelobacter sp. Taxonomy (GTDB): domain Bacteria; phylum Acidobacteriota; class Terriglobia; order Terriglobales; family Acidobacteriaceae; genus Angelobacter. The sequence continues at coordinate 6,258 of DASTCT010000050.1, read as the reverse complement.
GAAGCTGTCTTTTCTGGCCATTCTGATCACCCTAACAGCGGGGCTGGCGCTTATTTCCGCGGCCAATGCCGGGGATTCCGGAAGCATGCCGGCCACAATCAATGATTACAAGATCTTAGCACCCATATCCCATGGTGATTTAACCATTTTCCCGGTAGTTTCAGCCAGGGTACATGACACCAGTGAATTCATCACCCTGGATGAAGGCATCCGCTCCGGCGAGGTAGTTGTAACGGAAGTTGGCAATCTGCACTCAACTATGAGGAGGCGTCCGTACGTGCAGCAGTATGGCGGCGGAGCCGAGGTAAACCGCCTGGTGCTGGTGAACAACTCCAAACATCCGTTGATCCTGCTGGCCGGAGAAGTTGTTACCGGCGGCAAGCAGGACCGCGTTGTAGGAAAAGACCGCATTGTTCCTGCGGAGAGTGATCCGGTTGATCTTTCAGTTTTCTGTGTGGAGCACGGGCGCTGGACTGAAACGTCGGATAAATTCGATACCCATGCATCCGTGATGCTGCAGCCAAGCGTACGTAAGAAAGCCATGGCCGAACAAAACCAGCAGCAGGTGTGGGATGAGGTGGGGAGAAGCCGAGCGGTCCTGACGGACAAAGCGGTTGCAGCCGCGCCAACCACAAGTTCCGCGGGATTGCCTGCTTATTCGTACGATATACAGCAACTCAGAGACACGACTTCATACGCCAAAGCGCGCGAAAACGCTGTTGTAAAACAGCAGGTGGACTCGATCGTTGAGCCAATGCAGAAATCTTACGAGAGCGTAATCAAGCAGCTAAGGAACCAAAATGCGGTTGGCGTCGTAGTAGCTGTTAGAGGACGCATTGTCTGGGCAGATATGTTCGCCAGCGGCGCGCTTCTGGATAAGTACTGGCCCAAGTTGCTTGACTCATACGCGACTGAGGCCATGACGGCAAGCGGCGCACACGGTGAAGTCAGCATCAAAGAAGCTCAGGCATTCCTTGATAACTGGCAGGCGCGGCATGAAGTGGTGGATAGCGAACCCGGGCTTTATCGCCAGCGTGAGTTGATAGGTGACAGGTTCAAAGCTTTTGAGCTGACCTCATTGCTGGCGAAAGCATCGTTTGATGTTCACTTGAGCAAGATGGCAGATTAAGGCCTTTTTTGGCACACGCGTTAGGCTTTTTGGAGTGAAAAACTAGGGCGTAAGGAAGTGTGAAGAAGTGTGTTCAACTCTGCAAGATGTTGGCAGAGCTGAATTACTTTCGTCGCGTTACCTAGGTTTGAGGGAAAAAAATTTTCCTGCAACAAAGCCCCAGGTTTCCGTGTCTAATAAGGCAAGAAGGTATAAGGGTCGGAGGTGACCTATGGGAGAGAAATTCTCAGTTTCTGAGGTGACGGCGCTTAGGAATGAACTCCTGCAGGGTGGTCTTGATTCATTCCAGACGGCGGAACTTTTAAAAATGTTTTTGGCTGGACGCGGTTACGGCGTGTCTCCGGAATCAGCGTTGGACGCAGCGGGCCGGATTGAAGGCCCTAACTGTGACGTGGAATCATTGCACAAAGAGCTTGAGAGTTTGGCTTTAGTGATGTAACCGCATTGCTAATATAACGAAGAGGCCGGGCGAAACTGCCCGGCTTCTTCTTTTGTCCCGAAGCTTTCCGAGTCCCGAGCGAAGCGAGGGATCACTATCGCAAAAATAGGCCGTGAATCAACGCGAAAATTCGCGAATCGAAAAAAGCGATTTTGCAGAGATGGCTTGTTCCGATTTGTGTTCATTCGCGAAAATTCGCGGCTGATTAAAGTAAAGTTCCCTCGCTTCGCTTCTGGACTGAGGAGAAAGCTTATTCGTAATGCAGCGCTTCCACCGGGTCCAACTGCGCGGCTCTGGTTGCCGGCACGGTTCCAAAGATCACGCCTACCAGTGTGGCCACGGTGATGGCGATGATGGCTGAAAGCCCGGAAATAGGGATGCGGTACTCAGTGAGGAAACGCACGGAAAATGGAATCGCCAGGCCGATTACAGTGCCTACGACTCCGCCGGTCAGGGAGATCAACACAGCTTCAGTCAGGAATTGCAACCTGATTTCGCGCCGCGTGGCGCCGATGGCTTTGCGAATTCCAATTTCGCGGATGCGAGTACGAACATTGGCCAGCATGATATTCATAATGCCAACGCCGCTCACGATCAGCACTAATAGCGAGATCGCCAGCAGCATGATGGTGAGCCCATTGGCCGCCTTGGAAGCCACCTGGATCAATTGCGTGAGGTTCTCCACTCGATAGACCGACTCTGGCCGGTGCCGTGACTGCAGCACGTGCCGAACCATCTCCGTTGCGCGAGGAACGTCGCCCGCATCGGCCACGGAGAAAAAGAGCTGTTTTACGGTCGATGTAAAATACCGGGCCACAGTGTCCGGAATGAGTACGGTATCGCCGGCAATTTCAGACTGGCCAAACGTATCCACTCGCTCGCGGAATGTTCCAATGATCTTGAAAGGCAGGCCGAAAATCTTGATGTCCTGGTCTTTAGCCGCGCCGATGCTGCCAAACTTTCTCGTCGCAAACTGTTGCGTTACCACCGCGACTTTGGCGCGGGCCATGGAATCTTCATTGTCAAAAAAACGGCCGTCAAGGACCTCCAGATTGCGCACAACTGCATACTGCGGAGAAACGCCCAGAACCAGGATGTCGCGCTCTTTGCCGCCACCTACTCCAATGCGGTCATGCAGCTCCATCATGGGAGAGGCAGCCTGAATGCCAGGCACCTGCTCTTGCACTGCCCGCATGTCCGTCAGGGTCAGATAGTCCGCAAGGCCTGTCGAATTGACTGAAGCAGCGCTGCCAGCCTCGTAATACGCGTAGATCATATTTGATCCGATGGCCTGGATCTGATTCAGCACATATTGTTTTCCTGTAAGGCCAATCGTGACCACGACGATCAGCGACGCTGTACCAATCACCATGCCCAGCGCGGTCAGGGCAAACCGTACCTTGCTGGTGCGAAACGAGTCCACGGCGATGGTCACAATCTCGCTGAAGAGCATCGTCTTGGTTGCGGTCTCGGTAAGAGAACGGCGGGTCATTAAAACTATTGTAAGCCGCGAATCAACGCGAAACACTCGAATTCAAACCCTATCAGATCCGATTCATGTTCTTTCGTGTTCATTCGCGGCTAAACCTCCTGTCTATGTATCGGCGATAAAACAAAAGGCGACAACTTTCGTCATCGCCTCTAGCTAAATACTAAGAACTGATTACCAGCAGCTGCCTTACTCCGCTTTCCCTTCCTGCGGCTTGCTGATCGCAATCGTCTCGCCCAGATCGCCCACTTTAAAGCGGGCAAAGCGGCGGACAGAGATGTTTTCACCCAGCTTGCCGATCTTGCTGGCGATCAACTGATGAATGGTGATGCCCGGTTCTTTCACAAAGGGCTGATCGAGCAGGCAGACCTCTTCGTAGAACTTTGACATCTTGCCTTCAACAATCTTCTCCACCACATTGGCCGGCTTGCCGGTGGAAGCTGCCTGCGCACGATAAATTTCTTTCTCTTTCTCGTAGGCCTCAGGCGTCACATCTTCCTTGCGGACAAATTTCGGATCAGCCGCAGCAATGTGCATCGCAATGTCCTTGATCAGGTCCTTGAAATCATCGGTGCGGGCCACAAAATCGCTCTCGCAATTGATCTCCACCAGCACTCCGATCTTGCCCCCGGCGTGGATGTAGCTGGCCACCGATCCTTCACTGGTCACACGCGCCGCCTTCTTTGCCGCTGTGGCAATGCCCTTTTTGCGCAGCCATACCAGGGCGCCTTCAATGTCGCCTTTGGACTCGGCCAATGCATTCTTGCAGTCCATCATGGGAGCGCCACTGCGCTCACGAAGTTCTTTCACCTGTGCTGCTGTTACATTCGCTGTGCTTGTACTCATTTTCCTTGTTCCTTCTGGCTGCTGCTTCCTTACAACATTTTGACCCGCGTGGCTCTTTCACGCGGGCCATTTTCTTGATTCGCAAAATTGGTCTTCGCCCGATGTTGCGGTGAGGCCAGGGTCCCCCGACACGCGCGCGTTTCGCGTGTTGGGGTTAGAAGCCGACTTGCGCGCCGGGCCGCCTGTTACAGGAGCTAAAAATCTACGCTAAAAAGTTGCTCGCAAGCGGTTTGGAGCGAAGCGACAAAGTTTGAAGCCAACTACGTATGCGCTTTGGCCACGTCCATGTCGGATGTTTCCCCTGTCGTCGTTTCAGATTCAGGCGACTTCCGCACTCGTCCGCCCAGAACCTCTTCCATGTTCAACTCGTCTTCCTCAGCCAGATCAGCCGAGGTCGGAGTTGAAGGCGCTGCCGCAGCAGCGGCCTGGGGCTCTGCAGCAGAAACTGCGCCCGCTATCTCAGCGCTCTGCTTATCGGTGCCAGCTTGTACGCCTTCGGCAATCGAATCGGCAATCTTTGACGCAAATAGGCGAATCGCTCTCAGCGCGTCGTCATTGCCCGGGATCACCCAGTCAACTTCGGTCGGATCGCAATTGGTATCGACCACTGCCACCACCGGAATACCGAGCTTGCGGGCTTCCTTCACCGCAATGGCTTCCTTGTTTGAGTCGATCACGAAAACAATGTCAGGCAGGCGGCTCATGCTCTTAATGCCCGCCAGGTTGGCCTGCAGGTGCTTGCGCTCGCGCTCCAGCTTGATGACTTCTTTCTTGGGAAGCAGCTCGTAACGGCCGTCAGTGGCCATCTCATCAAGGTCTTTGAGCCGCTTCACAGATTTTTGTACGGTCACCCAGTTGGTGAGCAATCCGCCCAGCCAGCGGTTGTTCACGTAGAACATTCCACAGCGTCCGGCTTCTTCAGCGATTGCGTCCTGGGCCTGCCGTTTGGTGCCGACAAAGAGGACAGTCCTGCCCTCAGCGGCGCCGTCCTGCACAAATTTGCTCGCGTCTTTAAACATCTTGAGCGTCTTTTGCAGGTCGATGATGTAAATGCCGTTGCGTTCCCCAAAGATGTATTCCTTCATCTTGGGGTTCCAGCGCTTGGTCTGGTGGCCAAAGTGGACACCCGCCTCAAGCAGCTCCTTCATGGTGATATTAGCCAAACTACCTCCTTATTGGATTGCATCCTTCGCGGCTCTACTTGCCCGCTCAGGATTTATTCCCTGTCCGCTCCCGTTGAAGCGGGAGGGAAGATTTTGGTCCCGGTTGATCAACCGCTCAATTCCGCCTTCGGGACCCCACGGCGGACGAGCAAAATTGAAATCTCGTCAACAAAACAAACAGGACGGCCCTGCCGTCCTGCCATAAAACTTTATCGCTTGCTAAACTGGAAGCGCTTGCGGGCGCCTTTCTGCCCATACTTTTTGCGCTCTTTGCCGCGGGCATCGCGGGAAAGGAAGCCTTCCACCTTCAGCTTCTTGCGCAATTCAACGTTGAACTCCAGCAGCGCGCGGGAAATGCCCAGCCGCAAAGCGCCGGCCTGGCCGTTGATGCCGCCGCCGGAAACGTTCGCGGTGATATCAAACGTGGAAGAAGTCTCAGTCAAAACCAGCGGCTGTTTCACTTCCACCCGTTGCGCGTCAGTCAAAAAGTACTTGTCAAATTCGCGACCATTGACTGCGAACTTGCCGCCGCCCGGACGCAGAAACACCCGGGCCACGCTCGACTTGCGGCGTCCCGTGCCGTAATACTGAACTTGTTCAGCCATTGTTTCTCAATCGCTCCAAAAATCTTAATCAAACAATATGTGGCACAGGCACTCTTGCCTGTGCTTAAGCCTTGCGTCCCGCCAGCTCCAGCGCCTGCGGTTTCTGTGCCTGGTGCTCATGCTTGTCGCCGACGTAAACCTTCAGCTTCTTGCCCATGGCGCGGCCCAGCTTGTTCTTGGGCAGCATGCCCAGAATCGCCTCTTGCACCACGCGGTCCGGACGCCGGTCAAACAGCTTGCGGAACTGCTCTTCACGCAGTCCGCCCGGAAATCCGGTGTAATGCCGGTAAACCTTCTGCTCGGTTTTCATGCCGGTCACGCGGATCTTCTCCGCATTGATCACAATCACGTGATCGCCCACGTCAATAAACGGCGTGTATTGAGGGCTCTCTTTGCCTGCCAGAATGCTCGCTACACGCGTAGCCAGCCGCCCCAGCGTCTGCCCATGGGCATCCACCACAAACCACTTGCGCGCAATTTCCTGCCCGCCTGGAAAACGGGTTACCATTTCCAAACTCCTGAGAATAAAAGCACTAAGAAAGACCGCTCGATGACGCCACTTACAACCTTCCTGAATGGAAGACACA
>DASTCT010000049.1:0-5195 GCA_035710845.1 Candidatus Angelobacter sp. | reverse complement strand
GACGGCACTGGATTCAGAGGCAAAGGCCGCGTCTTTACCAATGACGATGTAGCCAGAGTTCCTAGAACTGATGTCCCTGTGCAGCCTGTGCAGGAAGACAACAGGCCAAAGGAAGTTGAGCGTCAGCCGGTTGCCAATGGCCCAAACCAGACTGGTGTAAGCCGTTTTAATGGTGGTGATCGTGAGCCGCCGCGTATGAACCGCCAAGTGGATTCAGCGCTGCCTGCGCAACGTTCGCGGATTTCAGACTCTCCGGCACAACGGGATCCTGCTCCGCAGGTTTCACAGCCTGTGCGCGAATCTGCTCCGCCCGTACGTGAATACACTCGACCTGCGGAGACGATGCGCCAGTCCGCGCCTGCATCAGCGCCCATGCGGCAGTCAGCTCCCGCGCCAGCACCGATGAGGCAATCAGCACCTGGTGCAGCGCCAATGCGGCAATCGGCACCGCCTGCAATGAACTCGCAACCAAGCAGTGGTAACGGTGGCGGCTCGCGCAGCAGTGGCAAGCAGAGGTAATTGGTAATGAGTAACTTGATAAATGGGTAAAGTGATCTGGGTGATTTGGTAATCGAGTGATTGGTAATTGTGCAATCTTAAGTAGCGGTTGAACAAGGGATCGCACCTACAGGTTTTCAATTACCAATTTACTAAATTCGCTTTATCCAATGCCGTTCAGCCGCCGAAAGATCTCCGCGCTTCTCTCCAGCGGCAAAGCTTCAGCGCGGATGTCTGCGCGAATCGCGGCTTCCTTCAACGCCGCGCGGACTTTTTCTTCGCCGTATTTTTCACGCAAATTGTTCATCAGCGTTTTGCGTTTCATGGCGAACGCAGTTTTCAGAAAGTCGATGAACTCCGCAGGCTTAACCTGAAGCTCGGCAAATCGCGGCGCAACGGTCAGGCGCAGCACTGAAGAATGAACCTTAGGTGGAGGCTCAAATGCTCCGGGCGGCAGGGTAAACAGATTTTCCACGCTGGTATAAAGCTGGGCAGTAGCGGAGAGCAGGCCATAATCGCGGGAGCCGGGATTGGCAGCGATGCGGTCTGCCACCTCGCGCTGCACCATGATCACGATCACGTCAAACTGGTCATGAAACTCAAAGAGGCGCAACAGAATGTCTGAAGTAATGTAATAAGGCAGGTTGCCCACCACGCGCGCCCGCGAGGGCTTAAGCGGCCGGAGATCATTCAGTGGGCCAATGGTGCGATTGAGCACGGTGCGGAAGTCCAGCTTGAGCACGTCAGCTTCAATGATCTCCACATGCGGGTGGCGGGAGTAGCTGAAGCGGAGTTGGGTAGCCAAGAGCCGGTCCAGTTCAATGGCAATCAGGCGGCCGGCGCGACGCGCCAGAGTTTGCGTGAGCGCGCCTGTGCCGGGGCCAATCTCCACCGCCACGGTTTGTGAGATATCGCCCAGCGCATCCACAATTTTTTCTGCCGCGCTGGGGTCAGCAAGAAAATTTTGCCCCAAAGCGGGACGTTTCACGGTCCGCGGAGTGGCCCTTTTTGTAATCGCCATTTAGAATTTTCTCATCGGGTTGCACGTGCCTGGTTTTAGTACGGAGGCCCTATGAACATCGTTTTTGCCGCTTCAGAGTGTGTGCCTTTCGCCAAAACCGGCGGCCTGGCCGATGTTGTTGGAGCATTACCGCAGGCCCTGGCTGAACTGGGCCATACCGTTTCCGTCTACCTGCCTAAATATAAACAGACCAAGCTACCGGATGCCAAGGTGCTCCTGCGCAGCATTACTGTTCCCTTTGATGATGAATATCGATTCTGCTCCGTGTTGGATGGCGGAAAGCGCTCTGGGGTGCAATTCTATTTCATCGACTACCCGTCCTTCTTTGAGCGCGATGCGCTTTATGGCACTCCCGCGGGCGATTATCCTGACAATGCTGAACGTTTTGCTTTGTATTGCCGCGCCGTGCTGGAAGCTTCAAAGGTGCTGGGCGTGCCGGATATCTTTCACTGCCATGACTGGCAGACCGCCTTGATTCCTGTGCTGCTCCGTACCAGCTATCAGGATGACCCGGTTTTTCGCGCTACGCGCACGGTCTTTACCATCCATAACATTGGTTACCAGGGGCTGTTTCCGCCGGATACGCTGCCGCTACTCATGCTGCCTTGGGACCTATTCACCATCGACAAGATGGAGTTCTGGGGCAAAGCCAATTTCCTGAAGAGCGCGCTGGTGTTCTCCGACCACGTCACTACGGTCAGCCGCAAATACGCTCATGAAATCCAGACCAGCGAATATGGGTTTGGACTGGAAGGCGTGCTGCGTGCGCGCGCGGGTTCGCTCAGCGGCATTCTGAACGGCGTGGATTACAAGGAGTGGGACCCGGCCAAAGATAAACACGTTGTCCGGCAGTATTCGCCGGAAAACCTGGCGGGTAAAAAAGAATGCAAATACGATCTGCTGCGCCAGTTCGGCCTGGAGAATGTCTCCATTGACCTGCCGGTGATCGGGATCGTTTCCCGCTTTGCCGCGCAAAAGGGCTTTGACCTGATCACGGAGATTATCCACGATTTGGCTCGCCTGCCTCTAGTACTGACCGTGCTCGGCAGCGGCGATAAGGAATATCAGGAGATGTTTCTCAAGCTGAGCAAGCAGTTCCCGGAAAAGCTGGCGGTCAAGATTGCCTATGACAACGCACTGGCGCATAAGATTGAGGCCGGCGCGGATATGTTCCTGATGCCTTCACGCTACGAGCCGAGCGGCTTGAATCAGATGTACAGCTTGAAATACGGAACGGTGCCGATTGTGCGCGCTACTGGCGGGCTTGACGACACAATTGAGCCCTGGGACGCCGCCAGCGGCAAAGGCACAGGCTTCAAATTCAGCGCCTACTCCGGCGTGGCGTTGCTGAACTGTATCCATGAGGCGCTGCGATCATTTAAGGACCAGGATGGATGGAAGAAGCTGATGCTGAACGGCATGAAGAAAGATTTTTCCTGGACAGCCTCTGCCCGCGACTATGTGAAGGTCTATGAGCGCCTGGCGCCGCCGAAGGCTGGTTCGACGGAGAAGGTGCTGGAGTTTAGCCGGGCTTGATTTTTCTGAAATCCCGAATCCGCGATTTTTTGCGGATGAGGGAACTCTATCCTCTGCAAATATTGTTGTCCAATCGCGACGCTGCGAACGCTTTGTATGAATCGAGATCTTATGGCCAACAAGGTGGAACGTAACTGGAAAACCGTCGAACTGAATAATGGTTCTTTTAGAATATAGCGACCCCTCACCCATAAAACGCGGGTTCGGGATTGCAGAGCTTACTTGCCGCCCGGATTGCGCTTGATCACGGGACGATCATCGTCTTGTTTCTTATCTTGGTCGGGGCTGGTATCGCCGGCAGTGCGGCGTAAATCTCCCGGTTTTGTTTCCTGGCCATCCTTTTGCAGTTTGTGTTTCATCACCAAAGCCAGCCGCTTCTTGGCTTGCTCGAAATCAGAGCTGTCCACAACGTACTGCTCGCGAGGCGGCAGGATAGTCCCGATTTCGTGTTGCGATTTTTCAATTCGATCCGGCGTCTGCGGATGGTCTCCGTAAAGCTTCATCATAGTGCCCGGCCGTTTCTTCTCCAGGGCCTGCAACTTTTCAAAAAAGTTGATCATGCCGTTGGGATCGTAGCCCGCTTTGTACGCGTACTGCACGCCCAGGTAATCTGCCTGCGCTTCAAAGCCGCGGCTGAATTTGCTGAACGCGGCCGGAATCCCGATGTTCGCTGCCTCATTCACTCCAATTCCCGCCAAGCCTCCCGTCATGATCACCACCGGGATCATTGCCAGGCTAGCCAGAGTTCCGCGCGTTTGCCCGCGCGCCGCGTGGCAGGCGGCCACGTGCCCGATCTCGTGCGCCATCACGCCTACCAGTTCAGATTCATCGTCAGCCATGAGAATGGTGCCAGCATTTACAAACATGAAGCCACCCGGCAGCGCAAAAGCGTTGGGCTCTTCCACATCCAGGATCTTGATGGTAAATGGCAGCTTTGTGTCAGAATTGCGCGCAAGGTTTTGTCCCAGACGGTTGACGTACTCGTTCACTACTGGATCGGTAATCAGGTGTGACGTCTGCTCTACCTGCTGGGCAAATTCCTGCCCCATCTTGACCTGCGAATCCAGGCTGTACCAGTTGAACAACCCGCGATTGCAGCCCACGTTGCGATTGCCGATCGCATTTACATCGTTAATTCCCGTGCCATGGTAGAACTTGTCATCGTCCTTGCTTTCCTTTTGCTGGTCTTTTTGTTGGTCCTTTTGATCTTGCTGATCTTGCGGAAATGCAAAGGCCGAGGCCATGGAGAGCAGGAGCGATAAACCCAGAAAAACTGTTCTGCGAAACACAATTACCTTCCTTCAGGGGCCGGGTGTTGTAGAAGATGATTATACCTTGCGGCAATGTCGCGGCGTCAGGATCGCAAGCCGAAATCCTGGGCTGTCCTGTGGCTTGCCGAAGCGAGTCGTAGAACCTCACTACGTTAGTTTTGGGTGGTAACTCCTTTCCTAGCGGCAAAATAGAGATACACCGGTATTCCCGCCAGGATCACCAACGTCCCTGCAATTGAGTTGCGTAAATTCTCTGTAAAAGTGTAGTAAAGCAGCACTGCCGCAGCCGCAATGAAGAGCCCTGGAACCACGGGATATCCCCAGGTGCGATATGGACGAGGCGTATCCGGCTCGCGCTTGCGGAAGATAAAAATAGTGCTGGCGGCGATCATGTAAAAGAGCCACTCGGCAAAGATCGCCAGCGAAAAAAGGTCTTTAAAAGCTCCGCCGACCAGCAACAGCACAATCGCGATGATCGCCTGCACCACCAGCGCCAGAGCCGGAGTGTGAAAGCGCGGATGGACTTCCGCCAGCGCCTTGAAGAAGTATCCATCGCGCGCCACGGCAAAAGGCACGCGTCCACCGCTCATGATGGTGCCGTTGAGCGTAACGAACATGGAAAACGCCATCCCGGCAGAGACCAGCGCTGCGCCGAGCGAGCCAATGGCGATTTGCGTTGCCGCCGATGCAGGAACTTTCAGACCGGCAATTGTGCTGGCCGGCATCACGTACTGCACCGCGGCGTTGATGCCCATGTAAAGAAAAGCCACCAGCGCCACGCCGGAGATCAGAGCAATGGGAATGGTGCGACCGGGTTCTTTGATCTCGCCGCTGACCATGTTCAGATCATTCCAGCCGTCATAAGCCCA
>DASTCT010000048.1:0-2841 GCA_035710845.1 Candidatus Angelobacter sp. | reverse complement strand
TGCTTTTGGTCGCTTTCGCATTGAAAGCACTGTGTAAAAGCTTCAGAGGACCGCATGAAATGAATCAACATAGTTAATGCGCGTCTTCTGATAATCAACGACTTATCCTTAAGTAAGTGGCATTAGGCGCCCTCGCCTGCGCTCAAAGTTTTATAAGTGGGAATTTTTTACTGATGTCGGCGATGACTGGGTCTGGTGGCGCTATAGAATCACCCGCGCGACCAATGACAAGAATTCTAGCCAAGATCTTCGGGCCTTTAGCCAATGGCTAAAAGCTTCTTTCTACCGACACACTTCAACTGCGCAAGATGGCAGTCAGTGACAACAAGCCGGCTACTCAGGCTTACCGCTGGTCTCTAAGGCACAGGCCAACCGGCAAACTTCGGGGTCCCCAACGTACCCTATTTTTGGTCATTGGAGTTAAAGTCGCCCTGGCGGATGCTCTTCAAGTTGCAGGCCTTTTGGATTCGTTCAACCTTTCGCCCAAAGCTGAGGGCTAAAAGCTGTGTTCCCCGATGCCGCTCTCGGTCGAAAGTCGTACTTGGACAGCATAGGCGAAAATCCTTTCGCTGTCAATGAAAAAACGAAGATCTATATAAAAAATTCGGTAATTCGATGTTCCATTCCGGCACTCCGCAACCTCGCAATCCCAGAGAAGTTTTGTCCCTGAACCCTCTTCTAGAGTTGATCCAGTTCATTGGGCCTGCAACTTGCTAGAGGAGGCAATATGCATCGCACTGCGCAAATGCTGCTGGCAACGATTTTGCTCGCTGCCATAGCAACGGTTTCAGCCAACGCTCAGACTATTCCTGCTGAAGACGACACATGGGTCACCGGCAGCGGGACTCAGGTTGATTTTTCCCACTTCGGCAACGTGAATATCGGCACACTTTTAGGTTCGCTGCCAAACAATTCAGTGGTATCGTTCACTGGCGTTCCGCTGAACTCATCCATCGGCCAGGCGGATACACTGGTTTCACGCGGGCCGGTCACTCTTGGCAGCAGTTTTACCGGCACGCTCTCCCTTAAAGGGCTGAACCTGGCTTCCAGTCCTGATATGACGCTGCAGGATGGGCGCACCTATCACGTGACCACCGCGCTGGCGAACCAGAGCGGCACCGGCTCTATCACCTTTACAACCACCACCTCAGAAGGCGGGACCTTTTCGTCAAGCTTTACTGTTACGCCAATCCTGACCTTTACCAACGTGAATCCTCCGGGTGACGTGCATACGGTGGATTGCTCCAGTTCCACCAATGCGTGCTCATTCCCGATCACCGGCAGCGGCAACTGGGTGCAGACCTCAAGCACCGGCTTCGATCCACAGTCGCAGGGCATTCCCATTGTTCCTTCCGGCGTGTTGGTGGGCGGCTATACCACGGTCGGACGTCCGCGCTTTGGTGGAATCCAGGTTGGTTGCGGTGGCACCAAGTCAACCGGCTACGGCTGCGGACAGAATAATGAGTTGCACGGCCCAGGCTCCGCCGGGCAGGCGATCCATGGCACCAAACCGCCAGCCGATTGTGCGTCGGCGCCTGCGCCTCAGCCTTCTCCCACGCCGGTTCCAGTGGGCGGCGCTACGAAAGTTGCAGGCCCCAGCGGCAGCGCGACAATAATGCAGACGCAGTCACTGTGTGCGACGACTTTTACTGTGCAGTAGCAAATTTTTTGTCGGTGACAATTGCGCGAATAGGGACTCAAAAGACAACTTTAACAGCGCGCAAAGCATAAAGACGACGTTTCAGCCGCAAGGCAAGACGTCGTCTTTTTGCTCATTGCATCCAGAGCTTCGCAGTCGTTAATAGTTCAAGTTAAAGTTCAGCAGGTTCCAATGTATTGAGAACCATACAAAAGCCACGCACGCCAGTAGCAGGAGAAGATTCCACATCTTTGACCAGAACCACTCATGCGGATCACGCCAGGAGCTGAGGCAGGCAAGAACTACCACCACAATCCCCACAGCTCCCACGGCCCCGAGCGTCTGGATCAAGTGGAACTTGAGGTCATTGCGTGAGCTGAGCGTGGCGAGCGAGTCGCTGGTAACCACCTTAAAGAAGATAAGCAGGAACGCAATGTCAATCGCGCAGACCAGCCGCACCCACGGACGCAGCCGCAGAGATTTGGCGTCAAGCTCCAGCCGATGGTGATAATGCAAGCGCACAATTGCACCCACGGGCCAAAAAACAAGCGTCAAGCTCAGAACAATGATGGCCACGAGTATCAACATCTGGTTGAAGTCGCTATTGGCAACCAGATTCACGCGCTGGTACACCACAGCAGGGAAGTTGGGAATGAGCTGCATCCGGTTGTTGTCAAGCTGGCGGAAGGCGATCAGGTCTTGTCCGTTGACTGAGCGATAGACGAGCGGCACAATCTCCTGCCATTTTTTTAGCTGGCCGTTGAAATCCCTGAGCGGTTCAACCCTGATGGTGCCGTTTTCATCAGGCGTGATCTTAAGGTCATCATCCACTGCCGCTACTTTCAGAAAATTGCTTTCAGAGCGGCGGCTGGTGAGGTAATGCCCGGCTACGGCTTTGGCGTCGGCATCGGCTGTGGAGAGCTTTTCAGCTTTGGGCGGAGTGTAAGGAAAATAGCGATCAAGAAAATGCTCCCATAGCGCGGTGCGCGCGCTTATATCGCCCTTGCCGGCGCTGTTGTAAGAAACATAAAAACCTACGCCGTCATCCAGCATCAGGTGCATGTCGCTATGAAAGTAAACCGTGTCTCCACCATGGCCGATGATGCGATGCCCGTTGCGCGTCTCCTCATAAAATCCCCGGCACATGCCGTTGAGCGCCGGACTCAGCCCGAACTGACGCGAGTGCATCTGGGTCGCGGTTT
>DASTCT010000047.1:0-1540 GCA_035710845.1 Candidatus Angelobacter sp. | reverse complement strand
GGAGAATTATTGTCGGCGCGCAGCCCATCGCTTGCGCGCCGTTTTTGTTTTCAATTCGATCAAGCTCCTCGCAACGGGTTGATTCAGCGACCGGAGCTCAACAACATGTCTAACCCGGACGAACTCGTTGTCTTCATGACCGTCCCTTATGGCGTCGATGAATCCATAATTCCAGGCGTTCTTGCCAGCAGGGGCATTCCCGTCTACCTGTCGGAGCGATATCTGGCGCGTCAAGGGCAATATGTCGTGATTCAAGTTCCAGCTTCGCGCCTCGAAGAAGCTCGGCGCGCACTCGAGGAGGCAAAAATGGTTGGAGACCAATTGAAGCCGGATACTGAAGAAGCTTGAGCGAACTTTACCGAACGTCCGCGATCTAAGCTACAGACTACAAAGTTCTTAGCAGAGAATTGGCGCGGAATGGCCGCTAAGTACATTTAGAATCATATCCTTAGCCTCTGTTTCGCTGTAACTATATTTAGATTCATATCCTTACGAAAAAATAGAGGTTTTTCTTTCGCTGGATTATGTTCAGTTCCAGGGTAGTGTCCTAATTTGGGCGCTAATCAGCGTACTCGTAGTCGGGGTCGCCTATGGGCACAAAGCGTTCCGTTCTTCCATCGTACTTTCGGCAAAATCCGAAGCTTCTGGGAATGCCGAGATCATCTCTGTAGATTATCTGACCAAGTACATAGACAGGGCTAGTGCCCGTGGCCCTAGCTACAGCACCATTCGGACTGAGTGGCTCCGTACTTCCAAAAAGCCATGTCATGGATTGTCCGGGCGAAAGACGCCATCGCCCTTGTTTCCCGACGATTCCTTCGTAGGGGCATTTCATTGGGAGCCTCCCTTGAGCTTCCACGGCCCAAACCTCGCAATGAATTTCTTCGACGTGAGCCGTACTGCCGCCCACATTGCGAATGTAAAACTGCCCGTTACAGAAAGAGTTGTTTTGAATACCGCTGGGTACCGGAATCGTGCCTCGCATTTCAGTGAAGTAGAATTTGTGAAGAAGGATTTTGGGGCGCTGGTTGAGAACCAATTCCGTCTTGATCGCACGGAGAGTCTCAATAGCGGCCCATATACCGCCGAAGCCTATCAAGACCAACAACACCGATGGCAGGTTTGTGGCACTAAAAAGGCGGCAGAAGTAGCTATCCGGTTCGCAGGCGGCTGCTATTGCCTGTTGTTCGGCTGCCTCTTCATTTGGTTTAACACCACTAAGTTTCGCCGTGTAGTTGGCCCTACATTGGTAGGTTTGGGATTGGCAGCGTTCCTCTTTCCACCATATTACGAGGGCGATTGCGAGAATTACGGGAAACAGCCACCACTGCTTCTTCAACAACATTCGCATAGTGGAAATACTGTACCACAAAAATATCTCTTGACAACGAATAATTATTGGGGTACATTTATTGGCAGAGGGAATGAGCCAATGGCAAACGTCCTAGACCGAGACCAGCAAATCGCGGTAGTCAGCGCACTCGCGGAAGGCTCCGCGATTCGCGCATCGCGGATTCAGGAGAGCCGAAGTGTCCAAGCC
>DASTCT010000046.1:0-31378 GCA_035710845.1 Candidatus Angelobacter sp. | reverse complement strand
GCCTATGATGAAAGCGTTTTTGCTGCCGACGAACAGCGTCGCCGTACCCATATCGAAAACCGGCTGCGCCGCCAGGCGAAGGAGTTTGGCTTTCAGCTCGTACCGCTTGCTTCATAAGCCGCTTGTTCATTGGGAGCGAAGCCCGAACGACCCCGCGGAGCGGGAGAGCAAGGGGGGAGTCGAACCATCCCGAGAATTTCTCGTTTGCCCATGCCGCGACAGGGAGTTCTACCGAGACTTTCTATTATTAGTGGATTGCAAAACAACTTCGGAGCAAAATGCCTCGAAGAGAACGCCTTGAAGCTGCATGGCCAAGGGATATATTTTTGGGATGAAACATTTTGGCAGACAGAGACACTACCTGTCTGTCAAAGCTCGTTAGAAATGTCCCTTTTTGGATTTGTTAAGTTGGGACTACGCCGCTGAAGCGGAGCCCGTTAGGGCGTGTGTGGGCGCGCGCCGTTGCGTAAATTCGCTTTGTAGGAGCGATCTCGCCTTTCGTTTATTCTTTATCAAAGACCACGACGAGCACGCTGTTGCCGTCCTGGTCCCCCTCGGACACAGCAACCAACCGCCAACCTTCCGACGCTCGCTGGTCCAAAAGCTTTTGTAACCCGGCCGGAACGGCCGTGTCAGTGTGATATGTCTTTTTTTGTGACGCTTTTACTTCGTAGTTTCCGAAGACTGCGCCCAATGCGAACAGAAGTATTGACAAGAACGAGACGGCGAGAACTCTAATAAACCACTTCTCCATGTGCTTCCCCTTTTTCAGACCCGAGATACAGGACGTGTCAGATTTGGAACAGAGAACATATCAAACTATTATGTTTCGATAGTGAATGCTCGTGGATGAAAGCGATACATCATAGTACAAGCATCAAGATGCGCAGAATTACAGACAGCAGCGGAACTGCGGTGATGCGATATGCTTTCAGCCCTTTGACAGAGTAAGCGGGGTGGTACCGACTGCGTGCTTCAGGACCATTCATCAAAAATTGTGGACCGCAGCCGCCCCCGGCTGCGCTGAAGACTCTTGGGACACAGGCGAGAGCGCCGCGCTCCACAATCGATCTAATTCAATCAAATTGACTCGTTTCAGGAACACATCGGTGATTCTTCAATCAGAAGGCAAGTTGAAAAAAACTGATCAGCCACGCGCCGCGAACTTAGGAAAAGGCGGCACAATAAACCCAGCGCCGGAGGCGCGACAGGTTAGCCCAACGTTAGCCCAGCGCGGTCCGGGCCCCAAGCACGCCTGCTTTTGGCGTGCTCGGGCCGGGTAAGCGCTGGGTAAGGAGAGAAAAAACACCAGAGCGCCGGAGGCGCGACACATCAATGAACTCTTGTAATGATGTTCCTGGTTCCTAATGTATTTCACGATTCGCTGCTCCCCAATCTTTGCATCCTCCACCTTTTATTAGCATCTAGCTCCAACAGGAGAACAAACAATGAAAAAAGTAGCGATCTTGGGATTTGGCGTTGTTGGAATCACCCTTGCCAAAGGTTTTGAGAAGCATGGATATCCCGTCGTAATGGGCACGCAGCATCCGGAAAAGAAGGTTGACTGGAACGGCCAGGTCACCACCTTCGCCGCCGCAGCTCAACAGGCTGAGATTCTTGTGCTGGCAGTCAAAGGCGGCGTTGCAGAAGAAGTCGCCAAAGCCATCGCACCGCACGCGTCCGGCAAGACCGTGATCGATGCCACCAATCCCATCGCCGATGCTCCGCCGCAAAATGGCGTCCTGAAATTCTTCACCACCCTGGACAGCTCTCTCATGGAGCGTCTTCAGCGGCTCGTTCCGCAGGCCAATTTCGTCAAGGCGCTCAACAGCGTCGGCAATGCGCTCATGATCAATCCCGAATTCAAAGGCGGTCCACCCACCATGTTCATCTGCGGCAACAACGACCAAGCCAAGGCAGAGGTCGCCGCCATCCTCAAGAAGTTCGGCTGGGAAACAGAAGATATGGGCTCCGCCGAAGCCGCGCGCGCCATTGAGCCGCTCTGCATGCTCTGGTGCATCCCCGGCTTCGCCAAAAACCAGTGGAATCACGCCTTCAAACTTCTGAAGAGTTGATGGGGTTCAAGGTTCGTATCAGGAGCATGGATTTCTAACTGTGCCGAGCTGTGTTCCTTGTTGCTGAGCGCTCCCTCTTATGACGTTGCTGCGCTGCTCGATGCTTCTGTATTGCCTTCATCCATCAGCTTTTTTGCTTCCTGCACATAGACTTGCAACTCTGCCTCGCTCCGGTTTTCAAAATTCTGGAGAATCTCAGAGCATATTGAGAGCATGCGCTCTTTCTGGTTCAGCTCTTTGAACAGCTTAGCCTGCGCAAGCAACGCCTTGGCTGCGAACTCCAAAAGGGGTACTTCGGTAGCTCCTCTGAATCGCCGCACTACCTCCTCATAGGCGGCAATTGCATCCTTGTTGCGGTTGAGCTGTTCCAACTCTATTCCCTTGTTAAATAGCGTCTTGGCCACAGGCTCACGCAACGCAAGTTCGCTGGCATCGCCAAAGCGCCGCACTAATTCGTCATAAGCGGCAATTGCATCCTCGTTGCGATTGAGCTGCCCCAAACTCCATCCCTTGTTGTACAGTGCCTTTGCCACCTGCTCGCGTAACGCAAGCTCGCTGGCATCACCAAAGCGTTGAACGACTTCGTCGTAGGCCGCAAGTGCATCTTCGCTACGGTCGATGTGCCCCAAACCCCATCCTTTGTTGTACAGCGCCATAGCCACTTGCTCGCGCAACGCTAGCTCACTGGCATCACCAAAGCGCTGAACAACTTCGTCGTAGGCCGCAATTGCATCCTCGCTCCGGTTGAGGATCCTCAAGCCCACTCCCTTGTTGTACAGTGCCTTGGCCACCTGCACGCGTAGCGCAAGCTCGCTGGCCTCACCAAAGCGCCGTACCACTTCGTCAATGGCGACAATTGCATCCTCGATATGGCCCGATTTACCGAGCAAAAATCCCTTCAGGTGCAATGCTCGTGCCCATTTTGCAGTAACCGCAGTGTTCAACTTGCTCTGGCCTGATAAAAACTCGGCGGAACTTAAAACCACTTGATAGCCCTCGAGTCCGTCCGTGTTGCTGTAGCCAAGTCCCTCAGCTGCCGTCATAGTAAGATTGATAAGCTCTTCTAGTTGGTTCGGTGTAGCGTGAATGATAGAAACAGTTTTCGCTGCCTGAATTGCATTACAATAATCTGAACGTCTGACTGCATCCCTGATCTCCTCTAGCAAGCTCTCAATTTTCGATTGAGCACGCTCGGTGTTCTGAAATAGTTTTGCGGCTGTTTGGACACGCCCCAGCACGCTCTGGAAGCTGTAGAAGTCAACTCCGCCAGTCTCATCTTCACCGGTGAAGATTGATTTGCCTAACTGACTGGCAAAAAATTGCAGAGGATCTTTTGTCAGTTGTGGCGCTTCTAATTTGAAGGTCGTTACTAGAAGATCTAAAACGCTTCGTGCTGATAATGTTGTCGGGTCAAACCCCTTATCGTCGAGACCTTTAGGAGCGGCAGCTTCCAGTTTATCCTCATCTGATCTTCCGGATGAAATCGGCGCAGCCGCCGGCGGTCTGACCATCCGAACTCTGGGGTTTTCTCTGATCCATGCAGGAAGAGATTCGCTGTCCGAATATTTGTAACAAAACCAATACAAATTAAACGGCATAGGCGATTGCAGGCGCCTTTGCAGCGCGCTCATGATCACATCGCCTTCCCAGCCGCTGTATCCCAGGACGATTGGGGAACGGCTCCATAGCAGGTGTTCAAGAAAAGACGTAATAGTCACCGGTCCGGAGCCGCTTGGGTCAGCGCGCTGTGTAATTTCTGCTTTCAGATTGCAGCAATCATAGAACCAATAGGTGCCATGTACGTGAACTATCTGTACGTCGTTGGCTTCAATCGAAACCCTGCTGACGGTGCTGGGGTGATCGCATATCACGTGCTGCTCGCCAAACAAAATGAGCGCTCTGGACAGAAAATCATCGAAATTAGGCGTTATCACGATGTTTCCTGCGGCCTTGCTCAAAAGCAAATGGGCCAGCCTGAATACTGCGGGTGAAATTAGCTTGCCTTGAATCTTCTCCCGCAGATATTTCTGCCGCTGCTCGGCGTTGGGAAATGCCAGCTCAAACCAATGCGAATAGCTGTCGATAGCATTCTTGCTTTTAGGCTCAATCGATCTGTTGTACTTGGCGGCAATTGCTTTGCACTCCGACTCAATCTCTGAAGCAAGAGGAATTGTAGGAGCTGAAATACCTGCTCCAACGATAAAAAAGAAAGGTGATTGCTTGCCTAGCCTGCCTTCACAAGCTTGTGCTATCTCTGAAACAGCGTTTTCTACACTTAATTCATACATGGTCGACCTAAGGATGGTAGTCAGGCAGATATAGCACGGAAAAATTAACGGTTCAAGCTTGAACTATCCTCCTCTTTGCGTATTTTGTCGTCCAATTTCCGGTGGTTTTTGATTCGCAATCATGGTTTTTTGATCTCCCAGCCGGGCCCCTCTCCTCGATTTTCTGCTACATTGCTCTCGCACTCCAACGCGCTCAGAAGGGAACGCTCATGCCCAACGGCGGACCGGACAACTGCAGCACCTGCGGCTTCAATCGCCGTAATGCCGGCGTATGGCGCAACCCGGAGCCCGATGAAGACCAGCTTCCTTTCTGTGAGATTCGCAGCGTCCCTGTCCCGTACGACCACTGGACCTACTGCCAGAACTGGCACACGCGCACGCGCGATCCCATCGGTCCCATCTATGCTTCAGGAATTTACGACGAGTGCTATCGCCGCATCCCCTGGCATGGCTCCGTTCCGCCGGAGTTCGTCACCACCGGCGAATGCAGCGAATGCAGCGCTCCGGTCCACGACGGTATTTCCATTCCCGCCGTTGAAGGCGCTCCACTGGCCTTCTGCTGCAATCTGCATTATCTCGACTGGTGGAAACGCCAGCACCCCGGCGAAGACGTGCCCATGAGCCACGGCATCGGGGAGCATTAAAACGGGCTTTGGCATCTCAAATGATTAATGATTTGTGGACCGCAGAGCCTGCCCTGAGCCTGTCAAAGGGGCGCCTGCGCGAGCTATTCATTTGTGGCACAGGCACTCCTGCCTTGTGCCCGATCATCTTTAGCTGTGAAATAAAAAGATCTCACCCATACTCCAGTCCCGCGCTAGCGGGACGGATGAGAATAGCCTTCACACCTAAATCCGAATTCAACGATACTCATATGGCACAGCCCAGGGCCCCATGCAAGCCCGATTTTTAGCTTGAATGGGTAGAGATGCCCTCGGCTGTGCAAAACCCATAGGAAGATTTGTGGACCGCAGAGCCTGCCCTGAGCCTGTCAAAGGGGCGCCCGCGCGAGTTATTCATTTGTGGCACAGGCACTCCTGCCTGTGCCCGATCATCTTTAGCTGTCAAATAAACAGATCTCAGCCATACTCCAGTCCCGCGCAGCGGGACGGATGAAAATAGCCCGGCATGTGGCCGCAGGCGCGTATCACCGCGCCGAGGCGTAAATGCCGGGTAAACAAAAGAAAAAGCCCCTTCCGATCTGCCGAAGGCCCGCGCGTAGCGCAACGCGTTAGCAAAAGCGCAGCGCCCTGATTTTACAAGCTAGACAACCCCACCTTAGGTCTTCCTCATCATCTTCCATGTTCCCCCATTCTCACCCCCGGTCAGGGGTTTTATGTAGTCAACCTCCGCAAGACAGAACGTCCTTCCTTATGTATGTGATTTTCTGCCGTTCACAACACACACTACCAATAGAGGTTTGTCCTCTGTACGAGCAGGTTATGCCTGCTGAAAGCGGGTTCTATGCGTATCCAGAAAACTCTTCCTCTCTGTCTAGGATTACTCTTAATCTCAACTATTCAAATTGCTTTTGCCGGCGGCCCGCCGTCACCGATCACCGTCTCAGTCAGCGGCCCCGAATGGGGTAACGTGGCATTTGCCACGCAACAAACCGGGAGCTTCACCGCTGAAGTCGATGCCACTCCCCTGGCTTCCAATATCGACGGCGCGGTCGCTCTTTCAAATGGACCGCAAACCGCATTCACAGGATTGGCATGTATTGGGCGTTTCAACTCCTCCGGCCTGATCGATGCCCGCAATGGTGGGTCGTACACTGCGGTGAATTCTATTCCGTATTCTGGAAACCAGACCTACCATTTTCGCTTTGTCGTTAACATCTCGAACCATACCTACTCTCTGTATGTCACGCCGCCCGGCCAGTCAGAGCAAACGGTCGCCTCAAATTATGCCTTCCGCACCGAGCAGCAGTCCGTCGCCGTTCTCAACAATTGGTCTGCCTTTGCCGATATCGGCTCGATGCAAGCTTCAAATTTTCTGAGTGCCTCCGCCACAGCCATTGCGAACTCTACCTGGACCAACTCTCCATTCGCTCTTCAATCCGGATCTTTCCAGGCAGAGTGGGACGCCATGCCGATGGCCTCTGGCATGGATGGAGTTATGGCTTTATCGAACGGCCCGCAAACTTCGTTTACCGGTTTTGCCTGCCTCATTCGCTTCTTTACTGACGGCACCATTCAGGTGCGCAACGGCGGCGCTTATGCTGCCGATATCACGGTGGATTATAGTCCCGGAATCATGTATCACTTCCGCGTTCCGGTAAATATTGCCAGCCATACCTACTCTGTTTACGTGACAACGAGCGGGGGCAGCGAGCAACTGCTGGCCGCTAATTACGCTTTCCGTACCGAGCAAGCCAGTGTAACGGCCCTGAGTAACGACGGAATTATCGTCGACACCACCGCCGGCTCATTGCATTTCGGAAATTTTGCCCTGACCGGCAGTGCGTATAACCAAGTCGTGCTTTCCGATCATCCAGTGGCATTCTGGAATGTGAATCCAATGGGCAGTTCTGAAGTTGATTTGACCGGAAACGGAAATACCGGTACATACCAAAACAGTTTACCCGGCGTGAGCACGATGCCTAATGGTGAGCAAGCTGCACTATTCAATGGTGCGACTCAATATCTTACTGTGCCCTCCAACTCTTCCTTCTCAGTCCCGACAACCAAATATTTGACCTGGGAAGTGTGGATACAACCTTCCGTCCTTAATTTTCCCAACAGCATTCAACCAGATGGATACGTACAACTGATGGGCAAATGTGTAAGTCATCCTAATACTGGACTCTGTGAGTGGTTGACAAGAATGTATGATACGACTACTTCACAGAATCGTCCGAATCGTATTAGCGCGTACATATTCAATCCCAATGGCGGCGAAGGGGCCGGTGCCGATTGGCAGCCGGTATCAAACCTTGTTCAGGCTGGTCAGTGGTATCACGTAGTAGGGGAATACACCACAGATCCCAGCTTAACGCCATCAGGATGTCCTGATTCGGCCAATTATCCTGGTGCAATCAACATCTGGGTGAATGGAGTGTTGTGGAATGAGCCAGCCCACTTTCCCACGGGCTGCATGAACCAGGGGACCGGCAGTGGTATAGCTGTTATCCCTGCGACAACCAGCAGTCAGCTCAATATCGGGACGGTAGATCTGCAAAGCTGGTTTGAAGGCGCCATAGGCAAGGTCGCAATTTACAATTACCTGCTGACTCAATCGCAGATCACCAGCCACTATCAAACTATGACCGGCAAGCAGCCGACCGGCAACTGCAACCAGACCGGCGGCACCTGTACCTTCTAAAGCAGAGATTGAAATACAATCAATGGCGAGGCCGCGCAGACAACTTGCGCGGCTTCATTTTTTTCATTCCTCCGCGCCTCCGTGGTGCGCCTTTGTTTTCAATTTCGGCGATTTCGGCAATTATGGCAATCTCGATAATTCAATCACCTCCACCGGACACTCCTCCCAATTGTGTTTCCAGCACACAATCAAATCGCACTTCTTGATGTCATGCTTATGGCTCAAAAAATTCCGGCTGTATAGCTCAATCTCCGCGTTCACCTTCTGCCACACTCCTGGCGCCACCTCCCGCCACGCCTCGCAATCCGGATATCCCGTCCGCACCTTCACTGCCACAAATCCCAGTTCCCGCGCCTTGGCTCCAAACAAAAACACCACCGCCTGCTCATTGTCCGGCTCGTTCGCCAGCGGCCCATCCACCATCGGCCTTCCATACGTCGGACGGTCTTTCATGATCTTTGCTTGCCCTGGCTTCCACGCCGTCGCTCCAGCTTTCCCGTTCTGCGCGATGAATCTCTTTCCCGCCCTTTCCGGCGACTTCAGCGCGCCGCTCTTCACCATATCCAGTACGTCGCGCCATTTTGTTTCCAGGCCATGCTCCTGTGCGTAGAGCATCATCCCCAGTGGCGTCTGTTTCCAACTTCCAAAGCGCGTGAACAGCGGCTGTACGCTATACCTCCCGTGCCGCTCATACTCCGTCACTGTTGGCAGCTTGCCGATCTTGCGCGCCACGCCGGCCCAATCCTTGAACAGCGCCTCCATCGTCACCGGATGTCCGCTCCCTCGCCGCTCCAGTCCGCACTTGCGCACCGCCTCCGTGTACGTGCCAAAATGCTTCCGGATCGCCCGCCGCGTCACCTTCATCGTCCGTTGCAGTTCGGTGTAACTCGGCGCGCGCCCCAACTTCTTTGTGCACTTCCGAATCCCATCCATGATCCTTTGTTTCTCCCTTGCGTTATCTTTAGTCTTGCTCACGGCATTCTCCTTCTTCTTGTGGTAGCTGAATTTTCGCGCAAACTAAAAAAGCCACCCATGGGTGGCTTTCAAAATAAATCTAGAGTTGTTGTGTCCCGATCCGTAGAAGAGAGGCCCTTTAGGTTGGGGTCCCCAACACGCGCCGGTTTTGCGCGTGATGGAGTGGAAAGCGCCACGTTAAGGTGACAAAAAGTTCCCGGCTTCAGAGATTGCGTGAGTACCTCAAATTGTTTGCAGCGCCGTGGAAGAGCACGGCTTTTAGCCGTGCGTTTATGCGCTATGAACCCGTCGCGCCGAAGAAGCCCGTAGCCGCAAGGCGAGGGCGGCCTGAGGACGCAAAAGCAGCCTCTTCAGCCCCGGTGAAAAAATCCCGACGGAATACCAACTCTGAATTGCTTTAGAAAACTGAGATTCCCGGTCTTAATTTTTACTGATTGCTGAAAGCTGGTGGCCAAGGCCGCTCGGACACACTTCCGCGTTGTCGTGGTTTGGTTGTCGGGCAGGCGGCTAAGAATCAGCCGCGGACCAACGACAAAAGTTGCAGGCCTTTGGGTTCGCCTCCTTAAAGCACTAAACCACTAGTCTAAGGACTCGCTCTCTTCCCCCGATGCCGCTCTCGGTCGAGCTACTTCAGTTTCCCAGTATAGGCGAAAATCTATTCGCTGTCAATGAAAAAACGAAAGTCCGGCATGGAAAACTCAATAATCCACAACGTAAACTCATTCAGGACGCAATTATGAAACTCGAGACTTTTGATGCCATTGTTGTCGGATCGGGCATTGCAGGAGGTGCAGCGGCACAACAGTTGTGTCAGGCGGGATTACGTGTTCTAGTCTTGGAGTCCGGCGGAACAGTACCGCATGAAGGAAACGAAAAGCAGACTTTTTCGAATATTACTGACTATCAAGTTCAAAAGCGTTGCTACGCCTTCAGTGCGCGCACGAGCAACTGCTTCTCCAATGATGCCGAGAACCCGTATGCCACCGATCCCAATTCGCCATTTACCTGGATCAGGGCACGCATTGTCGGTGGAAGAAGCCTTCTTTGGGCTGGCCATTGTTACCGCATGGGAGATGAGGACTTCACCGCTGCGCTGCAAGATGGCATTGGGGAAGAGTGGCCGATTCGCTATCAGGAAATCGCGCCCTACTACGATGAGGCAGAGCGCCTGCTCCAGGTGCGTGACGAAACAAGCGATTCCTACAGCGCGCAAATCAGGAATCTCACCCTGGCGGCAGACCGCTTGCAGAAAGCAAGCGGCGCAGGATTAAAGCTTGCTCCCACCCGAATCAGCCACAATCTCAGCAAATCAGGCACGCCCTGCATTCACTGCGGCTCTACTTCTGCTGCGTGTGTTCGTCTGGTCACAAGCTCTGGTTCCACATTAGCCGCAGCCTTTAGCACGGGTCGTCTCACCTTGTGGACACACGCTCAGGTGCACACCGTGCTCGTCAATTCGCGCAAGAAAGCCACAGGCGTTGCCGGGATTAGAACCGCAAACGGAGAGCACTTTGAAGCACATGCACGAGTCATTTTTCTCTGTGCCTCAACGCTGGAATCGACGCGAATTCTTCTGAATTCCACTTCTAACCAATTTCCCAATGGGCTTGGCAATTCCAGCGGAGTGCTTGGCCGCTATCTGATGGACCATGTTTCCGGAATCATCGTCACCGCCATCTTTAAAGATGGTGGAGCGTTGCCGCCGGAAAATCACCGTGCCGGGATGTTCTATATCCCTCGATGGCAAAACCTTCGCGGAGATCGCTCTCCTTCTTTCTTGCGCGGCTATGGATACCAGGGTTTTATCGTGCGGGCCGATCATGATCTCTTGCCCTGCGGCCGAACCAATAAAAATCCGCTGATGCAAAAGATGATGCAAAAACTGGCGGATCGTGACAAACGCACTACGGTTCGGTTGGTCGCGTTTGGAGAAATGTTGCCCACCCCTGAGAACTACGTTGAGATCGATAAAAACGGTACGAAAGATTCACTAGGCGTTCCAGTGCTGAAAATTTCTTGCCGTCTGGGTGAGAACGAACTGGCAATGGCCAGTGACATGGTATCTTGCGCCGCCAATTATCTTGAGGCGGCCGGCGGGCAGATTATCGATGTACAGAAAATTCCCTGGGAACCAGGTCTGGCCATTCATGAGGCGGGAACATGCCGGATGGGCAACACGCCTCAGACGTCAGTCCTTAACAGGTTCAACCAATGTCACGAAATACCTAACCTGTTTGTCACGGACGCCAGTTGCTTTCCCAGCGTCGGAACTCAAAACCCCGCTCTGACCATCATGGCGCTAACCATACGGGCTTGCAGATATGCTATGGATCAGCTTCGCCACGGAGCTATCTAAAATTATTTCAGTTTGCTCCAATCAAAGAGGATGCCACCCGTTTTGCCCTTCGCGCTTTCAGCCAGCAGATACGCTTCCTGGGCCCGACGAGGATCAAACCTGTGGGTCACCAAATTTGCCGTTGAAAAATGCCCTTTAGCCAGGAGCTGAAAAAACAAATCAAAAATCTTGCGCTCATCTCCCCATTCCGGATCTGATTGAGTATGGAGATCGTGTGCTCCCACAATGCTAATGCCTCGTAAGACTAGGTCCGATGTGAGGTGCTGCTTCGCCGGAAATCCAGTGTCGCCTAAGATCACGATCTTCCCACGATCAGCCGCCAGACGCAGTGCATTAGCAAGAACGGAAGGGTTCGCTGTGCAATCAAAGATCAGCTCCGGGCGATGTCCACCTAAACTCTTTACAACGGAATCGTTTTTTTCGTCCAAAGCTCTGGCAATCGTGCGCGTAGCACCGCCTTTGCGCGCCAGCGCCAAACGTTTTTCATTTCTGTCGATCACAACTATTTCAGAGACCGCAGCGGTTGCCGCCCAGCGCACAACCATCTGTCCCAGCGGTCCCGCCCCGATCACGGCCACTCTTGCGCCAGTTTGAAGATTAGCGGCCAGTTTGCCGGCAAATGCGATCTTGGCCATCGCAAACCAGACCGCCTCTTCATCTGAAATGTAATCTGGCACAAAGGTGATCTGCATTTTCTTCACCACATGATGGCTAGCATGTGGCGCACGGACCACAACCCTATCTCCCACTTTGGCGTTGCGAATGTTTTTGCCAACCTTTTCTATCTGGGCAACCATGGCGTAACCCGGCAGAAATGGATACCTGACCCATGACTCCCAATGCGTACCCCGCTCAAAGCGATGGCCGAATGCGGTTAGCTCTGTACCTGTGCTGATCAGGCTGGCACGGCTACGCAGCAGCAGACTGTCTGGCGTTAGAGCAGGTAATTTTGTTTCCTGAAGTACCGCTTGGCGAACTCCGGTAAAGACAATTCTGAAGGACATAGCCTTTGTTGCAAGCGCGAACTAATGTGGTGTCTCAGAAACGATTGGACAACGGCCCTTTTTCAAAGCATCATCAAAATAAACTTTTAATGCCTGCATTGTGAACTAATTTCTGAGACACCCGCACTAGATTCTAAGCAGCTCTGGATTTGTTTCAACGCGAAGTTTGAGCGAAGCAGCTATACCTGTCAACCCTAAAAATCACAAGTACATGGCTGTGTAAACATCTCGCCACTTCTTGCTAAAATCACATATCAGCATGCTGGACCAGGGCCAAATATTCGTTCTTCGTCATCCGGCGCGCCGCATTGTTGCTGGCCTGTGTTCATTGCTCGCGCACCTCGCCGTGCTTGCTCTGGTTGTGCTCTGGTATCGGATTTCCGGGCCAACCATCGTGCAGGTAAAAAGTCGTGCCACTCAGGTTGTATCAAGCCGCAATTACCTGGCATTCAACCCTGCGCAGCCCAAGACAAATCAGCCAAGCATTCTCCCTGTTCCTGTCCATCAGCGCAAGCGGCAGTTGCCCAAAGCTGAGGTCGCAGCAGACAGCAATGGCAACTCCGTCGCGGTCATTCGCGAAAAGGCTAAAAAATTCACGGCAGGGTTGATGCAGAATTTCAAGTTCCGCACTACCTACGGCATCATGACCAACGATGTGTACTCGGTTGCCATCCAGACCAGTGGCGCTCCTCCTCAAATTGACGCCGCCGATCTTCCGCCGCGCTACGAACAGTATCTTGAAGTTGAAATCACCATCAGTATCGATGGCAAAGTGGTTGACGCGCGCCTCATCACCGGCATGGTCGATCAAAAAATTCAGGATCGGGTGCTGGCAGCCGTTCGGGAGTACAAGTACATCCCCGCCAAGCACAATGGTTCTCCCATACCATCCCAAGTCGATCTTGTGATCCACGTCCCCAGCTAAAGCCCAATCAGCAGTAGCATCGTGCCTTGCGATTTCGCCCATAAACACGAATGCCCCATCTTCTCCGTCGCGCTCCTCAGATCTCTCGCTTGGCTCAAAATGGGGCTGTGTTCTTAATTCCTATTGCGATTCAATCTTTCCCGCTCCACTCCATCTAGCGCGCGCCATAGCGCCTGCGCGATTCGCTCACCCGCTGCAAGGACTTTCTGTTGGCTCTCCACGTCGGTCGTCTGCTTTTCCAGTTGCTCATTCCACACGCGCGCGTGGTGTACATCCGCCGTCTGGTGAAGAGTAAAGTAGCCGCAGGTTTTTGCATCAGCGCCATACATCTCAAACAGGCCCCGCGCTTTCTCCTGGGCAATCCGTGGCACCTGCGATTCATACGCGTAAAACGCCGCCAGCGCTTCGGCAGGTGAGCCTTCGCGGGCGATGCTCTGGAACGTTTCAATTAACGCCTGAATTTCCGGCAGCGGCTCTTCGCCTGCAACCATAGCGCGATCTGCTCCCATGCCTTCAGCAAAGTCCAGCCACAACTCGGCGTGGCCATCTTCACCGGCGCGGTTTTCTGCGACAGCCTGCGCCAGTTCGGCCTCAAGCTGCGGACGCGACTCAAACATCTCCAGATAATCCGGAAACGCCGCTACGTGATGAAAATACTGCATGGCGTATTGCCGAAGGTCTTCCCGCGTTAGCTCGCCCATGGCCCACGCGCGATAAAACGGATGCGTCAACAAATCGTGACGGGCGATTCGAGAATCGAGTTCCTGGTGGAATTCCAGAGTGTTCATCGTATGTCCTTTGGCCTGGATGGCGACCAAGCAGAATACGCGAATGCCGCCTTGGCTTCAACTGTAGCTTGATCTACCTATCTCTTGCCAAAGAAACTCCCGCATTCGTGTGCTCTTATTCCTCGGTACGCAGCCTTGCCTAAAAAACAACTCTTACCACTGATCAACGCTGAGAACACTGGATAAGAAAAATTCTATTTGTCAGCAGATCCTATGCCAAGCATCTGTTCGATCAGTGTTATCAGTGCAAATCAGTGGTAAATGCATTTTTTGGCAAGTACGGGTATTTAAATTGATTTCTGCTCCCACTCGCCAGCAGCCGATCTTCTGGCCGAATTCAGCCAATCAACTGGTTGAAAAGCACCATCCTCATTGCATTAGCTAGGAATTACCAGCCTTTATCACGTAATACTGCGTAAGCACTTTGGCCCCAGAAGTGCTTTAATCTCTTATCTGGATTCATTTACTTTCATGGTTAAGCAAGCCTGTGTCGGAGGAAATGTGAAGGCATCGCAATTTTTTATAAAAAGGTTTTTGACATTCGCCCCCAAGGCGCGGTTTGTCGGCCTGATGATGGTTTGCTCCATGGTGCTCTTGGCTACTTCCCAGGACACCCGGATGAGTCCTAATCAGGGCGAAAGTGACGGCGTGAATGTCGGCGGGAAGTGGTATGCATTTCGCTCTGAAGACAAGATGACCGCTGCCAAACAGGTCCGTTTTGAGCTTCTTTCAGATAATTACTTGAGCACCAGCAACGACTATAAACCGCGCATTGAGCTGGTCTGCACCAATCGCAAATACACTTATGCCGATTTCAATCCCGGCATTCCCTTGGGTCCGCCCAACCGTCCTGGTTTTTGGGGCCAGCCCCAGATCGAGGTTCAAGTTCGCGTGGATGACACCCATCACTATCACGGCTGGAATTGGGTTCGCGACCGTTTCCTCTCCATGGATAAAGGCACTACGCGCGAACTAATTGGGGCACACATCTTCAAGGTGGAAATCCCAGGGCGTAGAGGCCCGGAGATCGCGGAATTTTCGCCCGCTGGACTTGATCTGTCCCAGGTGAGACAGGCGTGCGATCTAACGCCTAAAAAGCCCAGCAAGAACTAAAGCCTGCGGCGGATCAACGGATCAGAAAGCTTAATCATCGTCTGGGGATAATTCACACGTCGTGAGATCCCGCAATCGCAGCCAACGATTTTCGCTCCTATTGTCATGCTCCATCGCGCCACGATGTTATTATCTTTGGCACAGCCGGTGGCGGTTGATTTGGCAATTCAATTTAAAAGATCGCCTTTTGCAAGCGCCGGCCCAGGCAAAGAGAAGGATGATCTATTAAAATATGCCGTCTGCATCGCTATCCAAGCCTTTGAGCGGCACGCAGTATGTTGCTCTTTCTGAATTCCGTTATCAGTTGCGCAGATTTCTCCGCTACATGGAAGAGCAAGCGCGGGCCAAAGGCCATCATCCTCAGCAGTATCAATTGCTCCTGGCCATTAAAGGCTTGCCGGAATCGCAGAACCCTACCATTTCCAGGCTTGCTGAGCGTATGCAAATGAACCACAACAGCATGGTTGAACTTGTGGGCCGTTGTGAGAAACGCGGATTGCTCCGCCGCACGCGCTCTAATAATGACCGCCGGTTGGTCACTCTCTCTGTCACCGCCAAAGGAAATCTGGTCTTGCGCCAGCAGGCGCACGCCTCCCGCCAGGAATTGCTGAATATCGGTCCGCTGTTGGTGGATTCACTGCAAAACCTCCTGGACCACCGCTCGGTTAAGACTGTTCGCCCCGAATCCAGGCGATAGAAGCCTATCTTGCCTGATACTTAACTCCGGTCGCACAGGCTCGCTTATTCCACGTAAGCTGCCGCCTGCTTGTCTTTTGTGAATGATTTTTTAACCAGTGCATTAAGTAGAAAAACTTTTGCTCCTAAGGTTTTGGTGGGCACATTCCAACCTGATGCACGAATTTGCAGGGGGTCTGCATTTCAAATATACGGATAAGTGGTAATTTCCCAAATTGGAGCTATAAAAGTGATGAAATCAAATCGATGAGTATTGTCTTAACAAAATATAAGCATTTTTTTACTTGCTTTCCTCTGGAGAGAAGCGAATACTTTCAGCAACAAGACTTTCGGAAAGATCAAAATTTTCCGGAAGTTAAATTTTTTGGTCGACGGGTAAAATTTATGCGTCCGGCAATCCTTTCTATCTCGGCAGAAAGGGTGTTGGCTCCCATCCGCAACGCAGTTCTTGCCCATGCGGGATATGGGGTCATACCGGTGGCTACGGTTGACTCTGCGCTCCAGGTTCTTCGTGAACGCCATGTTTGTGCCATCGTAATTGCCAACACTGTTTCTCTTCTTGACCGTCGTCGTGTTTGTTCTGAAGGCCACATCCTCCACATTCCGTCAGTTGTTATGGATCCCTATGATCAGACCACGGATGATCAGTCTGAACTGCATGTAAATCCCTTGGATGGGCCTGAAGTTTTTCTCGACGCTCTCGCCACCTTGATGCAGCGCGACCACCAGCCATGCGTCGCCGCAGGAAATCTTGGCGGTGCTGCCATGCGCCTGACTTAAACTCATGGTTTAGAGCTCAAAGGTAAGCGGCTGATCTCCGCTGCCTGCTAAACTGGCATAGATGTCTGCCAGCGCATGCCAACCTTCGCCAGAAACCGCTCACTCTAGCCAGCAACTGGCGGAATTGAATCGTGAGATCATCGCCTGCACGCTCTGCCCGCGACTGATTGCCCATTGCCAAAAAGTAGGCCGGGAAAAGCGTCGCGCTTACCTTAATTGGGATTACTGGGCCAAGCCGGTTCCCGGCTTTGGCGATCCGCAGGCGCGTCTTCTGATCTTGGGTCTTGCGCCCGGCGCGCACGGCTCTAATCGCACTGGTCGCCCTTTTACCGGCGATGGCTCAGGCAATTTCATGTATCCGGTGCTGCATAAGGCCGGCTTTGCTTCGCAGCCCAATGCCACTCACAGCGGTGACGGCCTGCGCCTGCTTGATGCTTACATTACCTCTCCTGTCCGTTGTGCCCCGCCGGAAAACAAGCCCACACCGCAGGAGATCGCAACCTGTGCGCCGTATCTCGACCGCGAATTTGCCGCGCTGACGAACATAAAAGTAGTTGTGGTGCTGGGCAAGATCGCTTTTGATTCCTACCTGAATTATCTGAAGCGCCGGGGCGAACTGAAACCCAAATCAGGCTTCGAGTTTGGCCATGGTGAAACATATCCGCTGCCCAATGGCTGCACGCTGCTGTGCTCTTACCATCCTTCACTGCAAAACACCCTCACCGGTAAGCTGACGGAGAAGATGTTTCTGGATATCTTTAAAAAGGCGCGCCGCTTGATTCAGAAGAAATAGGTGTTGAGGAAGTCAAGGATTGCGAGTCACGGCTCACGCAGCTTTCTCACTCGCCTTGATTGCCAACGTTTCCCGTAACATCGCATGTACCTGCGCTCTGGCTGCTTTGGTTGGCGGAGTATCCGCCAGAGCATTGATGCCCATGAATCCATGGATCGCTCCCAGATATCGCGTACAGGTTACCTGCACTCCCGCTTGCGTGAGCTTGCGCGCATAAGCCTCACCTTCATCGCGCAGCACATCGCATTCACCGGTGATTACCAATGCTGGCGGCAAGCCTTTGAGCTGCTCCAGCGTGGCCTCAAGCGGACACGCCGTAGGTTCGTGCTCAACCGCTGCGCCGCCGGTGTATTGCTGCCAAAACCATTGTGATGTTTCGCGAGTAAGAAAATATCCGGAAGCAAACTCCTGAAATGAAGTTGAATTAAAAACATGCCCGGTAGCTGGATAGATCAAAACCTGCGCTGCGATCTGCGGTCCACCGCGCTGCTTTGCCAGCAGACACACCACGGCTGCCATGTTACCGCCGGCACTGTCACCGGCAACTGCCATCTGTGAACTGTTCAGGTTCAATTCGCTTCCGTGAGCGGCCACCCACTTGGTTGCCGCAAAGCATTCTTCCAGCGCCACCGGATAGCGCGCCTCCGGCGAGCGGCTGTATTCAACAAAGACCACGGCTGCGCCTGTGCCGTTAGTCAATTCGCGCATCGCGTAGTCGTATGTATCGGCATCGCCCAGCACCCAGCCGCCGCCGTGAAAGTACATCACTACGGGAAGAGGTCCACTGCTGCCTTCAGGACGAAAAATACGCAGTTTCACATTTCCGCCTGAGCCTGTCGGAACTGTGCAGTCCTCAGTTTGCGCTGGTTTTTTGACCAACAGCGCCAGGTTTTGCCCCTTTACATACATCTCGCGCGCCTCAGCCACTGACACCTGGTTGACCTGCGGCCGTCCGCTGCTCACAAGAAAATCAAGAAACCACTGCGTCTTAGGATCAAGAATGGCCTTTGACGATTCCGGCATAAGTTCCCCTTTCAAGCTGCACTACTCTTCATCCTTGTCCTTCGATGACGCAGTGGCTTTCGCCGGCCCTGTCATGGTTTCCAGCTTTAATTCCGGCAGGTTCGCGTCCTTGAGTTGTTTATTCAATGCAGGAATGTCCTGCGCTTGCAACTCTTTCCAGCGCTCCATCACTGGTGGCAACTGCTTTTGCAACTCAGCCACTGCTTCCGCAGCCTGCGTGCTGGGCGTAACGTCAGCCTCCTGCAGAACTCCGAACAAAGTAAGGAAGCGCGTGCGCAAGCCGCCAAGTGATGGCGGCTCAGTCCCGGCGCCCGGCCTGCGTGTTGCGCCGCCTGCCAGCGCCTGCAGCTTCTGGTCCATCGCTTTCACCGCAGCCAGCGTCTCGCCCGTGGCCTTGGATTGCAGTTCTTTGAGTTGCTTGCGCAGCTCGCTTGCTTGTTCCGTTGCCGGCGAAAGCGTGAGCAGCTTTGTATATAGATCGTCAGAGAGTTTGAATTGCTGCTGCAATCCTGCAGGAGGCGTCTTTACTCGCGGGTCCATCTTGATGGTGAGCGGCTGCGAATAACTTTTACCGTTCACCGTCAGCACGGCCGTATATTCTCCGGGCATGGCCCACGGCCCGGTGGGCTGCGGCGCAGTATCATGTGGGATTGCCGCAATCGGATACTCAGACTCAACTCCCGGCACGTTCGGATAATGCATGTCCCATAGCCAGCGATGCATGCCCGCGTCCGCAGACAATACTCGCGAAGGCCGCACCCAGTAAGTAGGAATGTTGAGCATGGGATCGATGGGCGCGGGTTTATCTGCGCTTGAATACTTGCGCACGGTCTTGCCTGTGCTGTCTTTGATCTCCAGCGTCACCGGCCCACTGGCCGCAGATTGCAGGTAGTAATCAATCACAGCGCCGTCCGGCGGATTTTCTCCGGCAGGGAAGTCCGGCGGCAACGGCGTATCAGTATTCATGTCCCAGCGGACGCGGATCGCCATTTGCGGCCTAAACAAAAACGCCTGTGCAGAGGTAACCCTGGCATCGATCTGTCGCAGCGGCGTAATGTCATCCAAAATCCAGAAGCCGCGTCCATGCGTGCCTGCTGCCAGATCGTCGCCTTTAATAATGATGTCCCGCACAGAGCTTGGCGCCATGTTCAGCCGCAAAGATTGCCAATGATCGCCATCATCGAATGAGACATAAACCGCACGCTCAGTTCCCGCAAATAGCAAACCCCGCCGCACAGGATCTTCCCGCACCGCATTCACGTTTTCATCGTTAGGAATGCCGTTCACGATCTCCGTCCAGCTCTTGCCACCGTCGCGCGTGCGCAGAATATGCGGGCGCAGATCGTCCAGGCGCAGTGTGTTAATGGCCGCGTACGCCGTCTGCGCGTCAAAATGGCTCGCCTCAATGATGGAAACTTTTTGGAAAGGCATCATGTTCGGCGGCGTGACTTCCTTCCAGTGCGCGCCTCCGTCAGTCGTGACGTGAATACGGCCATCGTCCGTGCCCGCCCATATACGATTGATGTCCAGCGGCGAGGGTGCAACTGCATAGATCACGCCGCGCTGGATCGCCTTGGCCGATTCCTGATCACGATACTTGCCCACGCTCGCCGGTACTTCATACGTCGCCCGCGTCAGGTCAGGCGATATCTGCTGCCAGCTCTGACCGCCGTTCATCGTCTTCCACAGGGTGTTGGTGGCGAAATACAAAATGTGCGGGTTGATAGGTGAGAAGACAATCGGCTCCGTGCGAAGCACGCGGAAGTCCGGTCCGCGAAACGCCTCGGGCATAATGTTTTGCGCCTGGTCTGTGCGCCGGTCATAGCGCGTGAGCTTGCCGCCATAAACAATGTCCGGGTCGAGCGGATCAGGAACCACGTACCCATACTCTTCCGCCGCCACCGGATGCCACTCGCGAAGGGTAATCTCGCCGTCGTTTCCACGGCTGGATATACACGCCGATCCGCTCTCCTGCTGGCCGCTGCACAGCCGATAGGGAAAAGCATTGTCAGCATTTACGTGATACATCTGCGCCGTTGGCTGGTTGTACCATGAACTCCACGTCTCGCCGCCATTCACCGTAACAATGGCGCCCTGGTCACTCACCAGGATGATCGTTTGCGGATTGTTGGGATTGATCCATAAATTCTGGTAGTCATCGCCGCCAGGCGCGCCGCGGAAACCACTCCACGTCTTGCCGCCGTCAGTCGATTTCCACGTGACCGTGCTCGTAACGATGATCATGTCCGGATCTTTGGGGTTAAAGCGCGGAACTGAGAGATCGCCGCCGCCGATCCTGCCCGCAGGACGTGGGTCCGTGGTGATCTGCGCCCAGGTCGCGCCGGCGTCATCCGTGCGATAGATAGCTGCCACGTTGGGCTTTGACGCAACCGTGGCAATCAGCCGGTTCGGATTGTTCTCTGCAATCGCAATGTGCGACTGAATAATATCCGCAGGCAGCCCGCCTGCGAGCTTCTGAAAAGTCTGTCCACCGTCAGTAGATTTAAAGATGCCGCCGCCAAAACCATTCCAGGCGCCGTTCTCCCACGGCCCTTCGCGTGCTTCCCACAACGTGGCATAAACAATCTCCGGGTTAATGGGATCGATCAGGACATCGTCGCCGCCCACATTCTCGTCTTGATCGTTGTCCTGGCCGCTGCTTGCCACGTTGGCGGCTCCAGAGTTTTGCGGATTTCCCGACGCAGCACTAGAAGAGGAGCTGCCGTTGGAAGAGGCGCTGTTGCTTGCCGGAAGGACCTTCACCCAGTTCTGGCCGCCATCCGTTGAGCGGAAAATACCACGCTGCTTATTCGGCCCATACGGATGCCCCGCCACCGCGGCAAACACCTTGTTAGAATCATGCGGATCAACCGCCAATTGCGGAATCTGCTGCCCATCTCTCAGCCCAAGATGCGTCCAGGTCTTTCCCGCATCATTCGACCGATAAATCCCATCCCCCACCGACAAGTCCGGCCGATGCAGCCCCTCACCGCTCCCCACATAAACAACATTCGGGTCTGACGGCGCTACGGCAATCGACCCAATCGACCCGGTCGGTTGATCATCAAAAATCGGTTGCCATGTCCGGCCATAATCGTTGGTCTTCCATACCCCGCCATTACACACGCCGATATAAAACACATTCGGCTGGCTCGGCACCCCGGCCAGCGCGCGCGTGCGTCCACCACGATAGGGGCCGATGGAGCGCCAGTGGAGGGAGGAGAGGAGAGTGGGGGGAACGGATGGAAGTTGTGGTTGCTGGACTGGCTTTTGGGCAAGAACTTTGATGGAAATTGCGGTTAGCACAATCAGCAGTGGCCAGCGCAGAAATGAGGGCACGGTATCCTCCAGAATGACAGAGGAGGATACCGCAAACAGAAAATTAAACAAACACCGAGTGCCGTTTGCAGTTTCCGAGTGGTTTCATCCCCCAAGAAAGAACATGGGACAATTTGCTGGGCTTGCATTCAGAATTGATGAGTATCTTTCCTGTTCCGCGTCGCTGTTCTGCTCACTTGGGTGCTTTACTGTCTCGCCCTGCACCGTAGCCCGCTGCAGAAGAAAAGACTGAAGCGAAATGAGGCACTTTCTTAGTGAATTAGATAGATCGAAAGGGTTAATCAGCATAATTTTCTCATTGAGTGATAGCTCGTCTGCAACGCTGAGGCCGCTGTGTTCGGGATACTTAGTTTTGCCGATGGGGGTGCTGGTCCTTAGATCGCCATCTTTTTCATCGATTTGCAGATCAAAGCTATCGGAACTAAATAACTTTTTACTTGCGGTTGCCAAATCGCCATTAACCTCACTGATGTTTTCAGGATTATCGGGCTGAAAATAAATCTCAATATTGACAGTTGGAGACCAGTTGGAAATTGGCGGCAGACTGACCGTAAAATCGTAGGTCAACACGGTCGCTACGCCGATCTGTGTCGAACACAGTCTCTCAATGTGCGTCCAAATTTGTTTCTTAGGGTCTTTAGTTCCCAAGAGCCGACTTGTCAGATGTGGCCTTCCTCCCCTCCGAATAGTGTCCCAACTATTCGGCCATGGCAGAAAAATCTTTCCTTGATCTCCGGCAAGGTTTATATCTCCCACATCTGTAGTGTTTCGATTGAATTTGAACAACGTGTCAGGTACATCTCGAGGAATATCTTCAATGAACGGCTGTACCGGGGTTCCAGGCGTAACACCCGGAATAGTTTTCCAGTCAATTTTTTGGTTGTTAATGTTTTGCAAATTGCCAGGAGTGCCCATCAGTAGGTTATGTTTATCAAGCTGCGGAGCTGTAATCGCCAAGACTGAGTTGGATTTGAGCTCCAAAAAGAGTAAACCATGCACAATAATATTCAGCTTTCCCATAGTCGATCTCCGCTACAAATAATTTAGTGCCCAAAAGCTTGGAATGACGCCCAATAAAACGGATGGGCAGTCCGGGATTGCGCACGCAACGCCGTCCCGGCTGAACTGACCGCAGCTGCTGCATCGTGTCGTTTACGGTATTCGCCGTACAACGCCTGTGTAAATGAGAATGTGCCCCTGGAATCCACGTCCCATCTACTGGCGACCACTTCTTTCGCACCAGCGGAGAGAAAGGCCTGCACCAGTCCATTCGGGCTGCGAGCTATGTCAAGATCGGCTTCCGCGGTCGAGCACGCTGAGAGCACGACTAGGTTCATGCCGCGCAGATCCAGGCGTCGGATAGCAGAAGCCGAGAGTGTCTGGTCTTTCCCGGAGAGCAGCAGTTCGCCGCCGTGTTCGCGGCTAGCTGCATGCCCGGCAAAGTGGAAGGAAGAAGCGCGGGGAAGCTGCCGTGCCAACTCATCCGACGTTACTTCGTCCTCATGCAGATACGGTGAGCCCGGCTGCAAGTGCGCCACGTACTCGGCCTCTTCTTTAGCGTGGGGCAAAGGTGGATATGCCCTGCCCTCAAATTCGGCTGCGCCGGGATAGGCAACCAATCTGCTCCCTGGAGCTTTTCTGCGGGCCTGTCCGGCAGCGGTAAAAAAAAACAATCCTGGAGTGCTTACAGTCATGTATTTTTCGTCCAGATACTTGCCGTCTTCTGCTACAAGCGCCGGCCAGGGAATGCGGCTTAAAAAGCCGTCCGCTTCAATGGCCAGCCACCGATCCGGCGCGAGTTCCTTTTGAACCGGTTGCAGCAGTCGTTTATATAAACGCGAACCCGCCTGATTTACCTTTTCCAAAGAACTTGTCGGGTCTGAACATAAGCGCAGGAAGTTTTCGGCCTCATGCTGGAGGGTTTCCGAATCCACGGCTACGGTGAAGGGCCGGATCCCGTGATCGTCGGCGACTAGGATAATGACTTTTTTGGGAAAAATGATGAATGAAACCAGAGTGGAAGATTGCAGCCCTTTAAGGCGTGAAAACAGGAGATCCCTGCTCACCTTGCTTTCCGGCGTAAGCCGGGCAGGCGCTATTTCAGCCGCGCGGTAAGTCTCCCAATCGGCCAGGGCCTGCGCCGGGTCGTGCTTTACCTCAAGTTCCAGTTCGACCAGACGGTGAAAAGAATGGTCTACTTCTTGATACCATTCCCAGCGGTTTTCGATGGAGTGGAGGTTGGTGAAACCCTGCTTGGCGATGGCAATGGTTTTTCTGAGGTATTTCCATTCCTGATCGGGTTGTTTCCTGTGACGCTCAAGATTGGCCAGGGTATTGTAATAGGAGAGCCTTACCAGAAAACTGTCCGCCTGCTCCATGGGCGATGACGCTTTCTCCAAAAGAGTTTGCGCTGAAGACAGATGTCCCTGCTCGATTTCAACCTCAGCCAGATCAACTTCGGAATCAGCGAGCAGGAAAGGGTTCTGCATGTTGTCAAACAAACCATAGGCTGCATTGAACTCTTGCTGTGCCCTGATCGGATCGCCTGCCCGCCGTAGTGAAATCGCGCGATGAAAATGGGCCGTTGCCTGAAAATCTAAGAGCTTCGTTCCCGCTAATGATGCTAGCGCTTCCTGCTGAAGAATTGCCGCAAGATGCCACAACCCGGCCTGTTCGGCGGTCAATGCGGAATCAGAATAGAATTGAAAGCCTCGTTTCCCCTCGTAAGCCCCCTCCCAATAGAGCGCAAGCCCGGCCGCATCTGCGTTGAAGGCCGCTTGATACCTGCCCTCCGCCCAATCCAACGAGGAGAGAAGCCCAAGTGCACGGAGTTTAAGGGACGGGTAATTTGCCCGCTCAGCTTCTGCATTGGTTTGTTCAGCGAATCGTCGTCCCAAATCGAAGTTGCTGAGCATCGTCTGGCAATTGGTGCTCTCATAATCAGCTAGGATTTGAAAACTGGTGTAACCGAGCTGGGCAATGCGCTGCTTAAGTTTGCTTATCTCCTGTACGCACGCAGCGGAGTGGGAAAGCCGTCGCTGCGCATAGATGATTTCTGTCTGGCTTCGGGCGGCGCCTGCAATATTGCCCGCCTGAAGATATAAATTTTCGGCAGCGCGAGCGTCCCTTAGCGACTGGCCGGCGTCACTATCGCGATGGGAAATTGCC
This sequence comes from Candidatus Angelobacter sp., assembly GCA_035710845.1. Lineage (GTDB taxonomy): Bacteria > Acidobacteriota > Terriglobia > Terriglobales > Acidobacteriaceae > Angelobacter. The sequence continues at coordinate 6,731 of DASTCT010000046.1, read as the reverse complement.
GATTCTAAAAACTCGTTTGCTTTTTTGGAAAATGGCGCACCCAGAAAGTCTTTCAACCACGAGTCATGATGGTTTTGTTGCAATGCATTGGCAAGGTTCAGCAAGACGCGCTTATCTTCAGGAGAGATAGAACCGGGCTGGAGTACGCGTTCGTCAAAAAACGTGTCCAGGGAGGCCTCGCTGTGTTGAGGGGTAATTGGTTTCCCGCTACGCAACAGGTCCCAGGCAGATTCCCGGTCTTGCAAACGAGCCAGACCTAATGCGCGGGAGTTTTTTTTTCCTTGATTTGATCGAGATGCTTACGCGCCTCGGAGATCCACTGTGGGTCTTTTTCAACCGCCAAGAGCCGATTCCAATCGCTCTCTGCGCACTCATAGGAATGGGTTTTTTCACAGACAATGGCCTGGTTGAACAGCAAAACCGGATCATCAGGCTTCTTTTGCAGGGCCTTGTCCAGAAGGCCGACCGCTTCCAGATAACCCTGGCTTTCCTTCGATATCTCAGACTGTTCGTAAAGAGCGAAAGAACGAGTCATGAGATATTCAGGGGATTCCGCTATCTGAGGATCGGTGATTTTTTCCAATGTCGACAAAGCGGATTTGTAATTCCAATCCCACAAGTCGAGACGGGCGCTGAGCATTAACCATTGGGGGTCGTCAGGTTCTCTTTGCAAATGTTTGGCGATTTTATCGGCGGCTTGATTCAGGCTTGGAGGCAAAGTCGAACGGGATGGGTTGTCGCCGGAGCGCTTCTGCTTGAAATCAGCATGAGCCGCATAAGGAACCCGCATCTCGGTGGTTCGCTGCGCGGTAAACGCCTGCGCCTCGAGCTTGGCGACTTTTTCCGGAGTGTCGCGTTGCAAGTACCATGTGCCGACAACAAGAAGCGCGACGGCGGGCAGAGCCGGGACCATCATCCACTTCCACGAGAAAAATCTGCGCCAGTCTCTTGCTGGGACGGGCGCTGGATCTTTCCGGCCCTGCCCCAGCATCTTTCGCGCGGTTTGCCGCTGCCACTTGGGCGAGGCGCTGCTGAGTTGATCCAGGACAGCCTGTTCTTCAGGAGTGAAGCTGTCGGAAAAATCTTCTATGTATTCCCGCAGCAGCGGGCCGCAGTGGTTGCAAGCGGCGGCGTGCGTCTTGAGTTTCTGTGCGATCGGATCAGAGTAGAGGCCTGCGGCTAGATTGCGAAGCTCGTCTTCGCTAGGACAGGCCGAAGTGGGTACCGTTTTCACCTTTGGGTCCGGAAGCAATGCAAACTGGGTGCGCTGGAAATCGAGCACACGGCCACGGCACAAAGAACAGTCGTCGAGGTGCTTCTCCACCCACGCTTCTGTCTCCGGTCCCGCGTCGGAGGTCCGTTTCCCGTACTGCTCAATTTGAGCATCGCTCAAATGCTCAGATTGCTGGTTCACTGCACCCGTGTCTCCCTATAGATAAACGTAAAATGGTTCTATCATCCTTTTGAATGAATCTAAATTTGTCCCGACGCTTGAAATATCATAGCTAAAACAATTTGGCTTCATAAATATGTTAAGTGTCTCTTCGGGTACTACTTCAAAATTTTGGACTCGATGGCATCCCGCGAGCAAAAGCAGATGAGACTCGCGCGCTATGTCAGACAGTCGCGCAGCCATTTGATCAGACGCAGTAGCGTGCTTTCGACTCCTTTCACTGTGAGCCCGATTCCAGGAAGCTGCGAAATCGCCTGTGCCGTGAACCCATAACGATAGTAGAGCCAGAATATCTTATGGTCGCGAGCAAAATTTGGTTCGCCTGCCAGTTGCTGTAGGCAGTCCTCAACCTCTCTGTTGATCTGAATGCTGTCCTGGATCGACTGAGGAGAATCGGAAGAAGTCGGTACGGTCCACTGGATCTTTTCTAAATCTTCCTGCATCAGTCCGCCGCCTTCTTTATCGCTATTCTTTTTGCGAATAAAATCTTTCACCACATTGTCTGCCATAATTTTCAAAAAAGCATACAAACCCTTTTCGCCTTGTTCGCGAAATTCAAATTTGCGCAAGCGCTTGAAATCGTCCTGACAAATTTTGAGAAAGGTGTCCTGTCCCAAGTCATCCACTAGGTCGGGATTGGCGCGCCTATAGCGGAAGAGCCTTTTAACAATGACGCCGGCAATCACAAGCTGAAAACGGCGTACAAATTCCGTCCACAAATCTTCATCTCGCGAGGCGAGACAACGCCGGACTAATTCTTCCGTGGAGAGCTTTCGAGGATCCATTGCTGAAGTGGTTGGTGCATTCTAACCTATTTACATTCAACAACAAGCATTTTTTTATTGATTGTTGGCATGAGGGTTAGTTTTAGTGCAATCAAAGTTAAAAATTTCTAAGCTTTGGCGAAGGTTGCTGTTCTTCTATCTAGCTGCCGCGCGGTTTGTCTTCAACGGGAATCTTTGGCGTAGCGTTCGCGTGAATGCCCGGTTTGCGGATTCTGATACCAACTCAAGCGGAGAAGTTTCAAATCTCCACGCAATCCACATCGTCGCAGCCAGCAGCAGTCCCGTAATCACAAAATTCTGCCAGCCATTCAATGCCCACTGTCCATGCCATGCAAGCTGGGCTGCGTTGGAAAACGGTTCGAGGTAAGGAATGGGCCACTGGTAGCCATCAGGGCCACGAGCGCCTACCAGATCGCACAGCAAATGCAGGTGAAAGCTTACGAAGACGAGCAGTGCGGTTATCCATGGATGTCTGGGTAGGGCAAGATGCTGTGGCAAGCTGCGCATCTCAAGTCCAGAGGCAGAGCTTGCCAAGTCGAACTCATTGGACATCTTTTTTCGATCCAGCGGGCCCGCCACCAGAAAAGCCGTTATCGTACAAATCAAAGCGAAAGCAAGTATGTGCAGTGAGTGGTGATATTCAGAAAACCACAGCAGCGGATGTGAAGAATGCCGGGTCAGTAATTCCGGGATAATACCCAGGCCATCCAAATCAGGAGCAACCGCAGCGGCCACCACCAGGGCCTTCTCGCGTCGCCTGAGCGGCACAGGAGACGCGCAGGCCAACACCCATCCGGCAAAAAAGTGAGTTACAGGGCTCATTTAGTTCAAACAAACTTATCATTTAATCCCTGTCTGATCACGCTAAAGATGATTCGTGTTTGATTAATCTCTGCCAACTTTGGTCGTCAGAATATAGAAAGTGTATTTCGCAACTCGGCACCGGGGTAACCACAGGGCTTAGCCGGAAGTTCTAATCAAGGCGTTTGAGGGACAACCGTTCGTCGCGCACCTTTGTCCTAAGGTGAACGTCTGGCCGCTTGAACCAAATCCAGAAATGCGTAGTAACATTCGATGTAGAAGCATTGGGAGACACCGGACATTGACAGCAAACGGCAATGAAAATGAATCGGTCAGGACCGTCTCGGTGGTCCGGCATTACAGGCTGGGCCGGTCGGTTATTCCTGCGGTTGATGGCATAAGCCTGGCCGCTGGGCGGGGTGAGTTCATCGCGCTGCTTGGTGCTTCTGGCTCTGGCAAATCTACGCTGCTGAACCTGATTGCCGGGCTTGACCGGCCAGATTCAGGCGCAATCGTGGCAGAAGGCTCAGACCTTGCGACCATGACTTCTGAACAGCTGGCACAGTATCGGCGATTGGTTGTGGGCATAGTGTTTCAGTCTTTCAACCTGGTGCCCACCATGACGCTCTATGAGAACGTTGAGCTGCCGATGCGCTTTGCTGAGGTACGTCGTCGTGAACGGCGCGCCCGCGTGCAGGAAGCGCTGGAGCGCGTGGGGCTGAGTGATCGCATCAAGCACCGTCCTAGTGAGATGTCCGGCGGTGAACAGCAACGGGCTGCGCTGGCGCGAGCGCTGGTAAATCGCCCAAAAATTTTGTTGGCCGATGAGCCTACTGGAAATCTTGATAGCCGGACCGGCACGGAGATCATGGATTTGATCCGCGAGTTGAACCGCACGCTGGAAATGACGGTGATTATGGTCACGCATGAGCGGTCACTGGCGGAGCGTTACGCCAACCGGCTGGTCTTTCTGGGCGATGGCAAGCTGGTGGGCGAACTGGAAAATACGCGGCTGGAAAAGATTGGAGCAGGACGGTGAGAGCTTACGACCTGATAGAGCTTGCCGGACGCAACCTGCGTGAAGCTGGTTTGCGCAATTCGCTTACAACACTTGGCATCGGCGTTGGTGTGGCATCGCTGGTGGCCATGTTATCGCTAGGCATTGGATTGCAGAAATTGGCCACACGACAGTTGGGGCGTTCCGGTTTGTTTGACACAATCGTTGTCACTTCGCGGCAAGATTCGCGCGGGCCGCGATTCGGGCAGGCTGCGCCGGCCGTTGGCCAAGCCAAGCCGCTGGATGATGCTGCGCGCCATAGCTTTGAGCAGATAGCGAACGTGGCTGAGGTTTATCCCAACTTCAGCGCCGTGGGTGACGTGCGCCTGGAAACCACTGCCGGCGACGGGCACTTTACCGTGGTTGGAACGCTGCCGCCTTCAGCGCACACCAGTGAAGCTTTTGACGATGTTCAAGGTTCGTTTTTCTCTTCTCCAAACGCTCAGGAAGCAATCATTCTTGCCGATTTTGGCCGCCAGTTGCTCGATCTGCCGCCGGAGCCGCGCAATTCTGATGTAAAGCTGACCTCTGACCAGGCCAATCAGCTTCTGGGCAAATATCTGTTAGTGCGCTATCACGAACGTGAAGCGGCTACAGACACGGATTCACAGAGTGCGCAAGCCGCGAAAAAGAAAGCGCAACAGCCTGATCCTGATGATCTTGATGACAGCGATGATTCCCAATCGTCTGAAGATACGCCGACGTTCAACCTGGTGCCCCGGCAAATTAAGTTGAAGATCGTGGGCATAGTAGCCAGCGAACCCAACCGTGGTTTTCGCCAGGGAAGAACACCGCTGTTTTTGCCGCTGGCGCTGGCGGAATCGCTGAACATGGTGCAGGCAGGCGAGTTGTGGAACACGCTGCGTCCTTCCGCAGCCAAAACTTATATTGCGCTAATGGTCCGCGTTGCCAAAAACAAAGCTATCCCGCAGGTGGAAGACGACATCAAGAAGCAGGGCTTTAGTACGTTTTCAATCGTCGATGCCTCAAAGGGAATTACGCGCTTCTTTAAATTCCTTGATCTCTTCCTCGTGATCTTCGGCAGCATGGCGCTGGCGGTCGCATCGCTTGGCATTGTGAACACGCTGGTCATGGCGATCCTGGAGCGCCGCCGCGAAATCGGCATTATGAAAGCTCTGGGCGCCAGTGACGGCGATGTGAAGCGCATCTTCTTCTTTGAAGCTGGTTCCATGGGGATTCTGGGCGGCATGTTGGGCGCTGCGCTGGGGTGGATGATTGGCCGCATCATTAATCTGGGCACCAATATCTGGCTGCAGCGGCAGGAGTTCAGGCCAGAAAACTTCTGGTACGTGCCGTGGTGGCTGGTGATCGCAGCCCTGGCATTCTCAGTGTTTGTGAGCCTGTTTGCTGGATTGTATCCCGCATCGCGGGCAGCACGGCTCGATCCGGTGCAAGCACTGCGGCATGATTAGATCAGAGCAGTTAGCCATCAGTGATCAGCAATTAGCCAATAAAAACAATCGTATAGATGCAAAGATGTTCCTGGATTGCAGAGGAATTGAGGAAGGCAGGCATCAATGTCCCTCTGCATATTCCTTTTCCTGTGCTTTAAAAGATTCCAGCTTGGCTGCACTGTTTAAGGGCTGAATGCTGACAGCTGATTGCTGACTGCTATTTTGTTATCTTTAAATCATCGAATGTCTAAATACTGGGCTTTATTTTTTTTACTGCTCTGCACGATAAGCTGTTTTTCTGAATCGCGCGTGCAATGCGGCGCCATGAGGAGCAAGTATGTTCCTGGGCGCATTGGCTTCTGTGCCATGCTGCCGCCGAGCTATGACGCCAAGCCGGGCAAGCGCTTTCCGGCGCTCTATTTCCTGCATGGGCTTGGCGGAGACCAGAGCTTCCTGACTTCTAGCGGTGCATCCAGTGCGATTGAAGACGCCTGGGACCAGAAACGCCTGGGCGAGTTTGTGATCATCACCCCCGAAGCCGAGAACTCTTTCTATATCAACTCGCGTGATGGCCACATATTGTATGAAGATTTCTTCATTCGCGAATTTGTGCCGCAGATGGAGAAGCGTTTTCGTCTCATACATGATCGCTCAGGCCGGGCCATCGGTGGAGTCTCCATGGGCGGATATGGCGCGCTGCGCTTTGCTTTCAAGTATCCGCAGATGTTTGTCTCCGTCGCGGTGCACATGCCGGCACTACTTGAGCAGCTTCCCGGTGGTTCAGCTTCAGTTGGTCTTGGAGCTTTTCTGGGAACCGCTTTTGGCTCGCCGCTGAATGAACGTTTCTGGCAAGCAAATACGCCGTTTGTCTTTGCCCGGATCGCGCACCTGCAGGGCTTGAAGATTTACTTTGATTGCGGTGACCATGATAATTATGGCTTTAACATCGGCACGCGCCAACTAGACCGAATCTTGACTCAACGGCACGTACCGCATGAAGCTCATATTTATCCGGGCGGACACAACTGGCAATTCGTGGCCCAGCATTTGAATGAGTCAATGCAATTTCAGTCGCGGGCGTTGGGTTTGACGAAATAACGCATTAAGGAATGCTATGAGATGGTTGATTATGCTGGTCGCTCTTCTGGGGTTGGTAGCGGCAGTGTTGGCCCGCAAAGAACACTACCGCGTGGGCGAGTCGCCCTGCAGCATCAATGAGA
>DASTCT010000045.1:0-8523 GCA_035710845.1 Candidatus Angelobacter sp. | reverse complement strand
GCTCATCTGGCACAAGTTATATCGGCTGCGCTCCGGTCAATGAAACATGACCGAGCACATGAAAAGATTCATCCCGCGACGCGCACTTTCCAGGCAATCCGAATCTTCGTAAACCGCGAACTGGACGATCTGAAGGCGCTGCTGCTGGCAGCGCCGCAGGTCCTCAAAAAGGGAGGCAGGCTGGTGGTGATCAGCTTTCACTCCCTGGAAGACCGGATCGTCAAAGATTCTTTGCGTGAGGGAAGGGAAAAGGGCGTTTATAACGTCTTAACGAAAAAGCCCCTCACCGCTACAGAAGAAGAGATCGATCGCAATCCACGGTCGCGCAGCGCGAAGCTGCGGGCCGCGGAGCGTAAATAAGTTTGTTTCGCTGGCCGTGGTAGGCAGGCGAGACGGCAGGTTTCCGGGGAGGCGCTGCCTTCCTTTCAAACTTGGGCGAAAACTTCACTTCCTTCAGTAACGGTGTCGCCCCGGAATAAAAGTTCCCTCGAGAAAAGAGGACAAGAAGATGTTTCAAGGAACGATGATTGAAGAGCTGATCAACAGCGTACAGCGCGCGGAAGAGCATGCGCGTGAAGAGAAACAGGCTGTGGAGCGGGAACGCCAGCAGCCATTGCGCCGCTTTGAATGGCGCCGGGAACTGATTGAGGTAGCGTAAATGGCCGCAACGGCAATGCAAATTACGGGAATGATCACGCCGGTGGACGCACGCGCGTCGTCGCGGCGGAGCGTGGCCGGGATCACGCCGGAATTCTATTTCCAGAAAACTATTGATAATTCCCGCCTGGTCAAGATCAGCGATCCAAAGCGCCGGCGCGAGATCAGGATGTTTTCCGCCTGCGTGGCCGCTCTCTTTGTGATGATGCTGGTCTATGCGTGGCAGCATTTCCGCTCCATTGAATACGGCTACAAGATTGAAGCGCAGAAAGCGGAGCGCGAGCGGCTGGTGGAAATGAATCGCACGCTCAAGCTTGAAGCGGCGTCACTGCGCGATCCTGGGCGTATTGATACGCTGGCGCGGCAAATGGGTTTGGAGTCGCCAGAGCCTGGTCAGGTGATTCAGATGAACCCGGACGAGACTGGTGCGGTTATGGCGCAGGCAACGCCGGTAACGGTGATTGCGGCGCAATAAGTTTTGGTTGGTGAACCTTGGCCCCGGAATTTCCGGAGCTTTGATTGGCGACTCCGGATAACCAGCCGGGGTCGTTTTTTTATGTCGCTGCGCTCCAAACCGCTTGAAAGAATTGCCCGTGGCAAGTCTCTACTGCGCCTGGAACTGGCAACTCGCCACGCAAGTCGGGCTCGCTGCTGATGGGCGTGGAGTATCAAGAATTTTGTTTCTTTGTTGTTTTTGTTCTTGTAAGCATTTTCGACCGCAGATTGAATGCCGACATTTTACAAACCTCGTCATTCCGAACTAGTTTTTTGAAGCAAGGCGAGGCCGGCTTGCGCGCCGAGCCTGCTGCTCAGGCGCTGACAAATCAAATCGGAGGGAACGCTGTTGAGCGGTTTGGAGCGTAGCGACAAAAAGAATAGACGCCTTCTTATCCTTGCCGGATTTCTTGCATTCTGGTTTTTGGCCATCTGCGTACGGCTGGTATGGCTGCAAGTGGTGGACTACGGCGAATACACGCAACGCGCCGCGCGCCAGCAGCAGCGCAGCATTGAAGTTGCGCCAGTTCGCGGCAATATCTATGACCGCAGCGGCAATGAACTGGCCATGACGGTCAATGTGGATTCCATCTTTGCCGTCCCTTCTGAAATTCCAGATATTCACTCCACCGCTCATATCCTGGGCAAGATATTAAAAACCGATGCGTCTGAGATTGAAGATCGTCTGGACAATTCAAAAGCGTTTGCCTGGGTAGCGCGGAAGGTGGACAACTCAATCAGCGCTCGCGTGCGCGCACTTAATTTGAAAGGCATTTATTTCCAAAAGGAGTCCAAACGGTTTTATCCAAAAGGCGAGTTGGCCGCGCAAGTGCTCGGCTACGTAAATCTTGATGATCAGGGAAAAGCCGGCATAGAGCGCGAGTTTGAACCCACTTTAATCGGCAAGCCGGGCAAGATGCTGATTACCATGGATAACCGCCGTCGCTGGCTTGGCCGGGTAGAGAAAGATCCTGAGCCGGGCGAGAACGTGGTGCTCACCATCGATGAAAAGATCCAGTACATTGCTGAGCGTGAGCTGGCGAAGGCCATAGCCGATACTCAGGCCCATTCAGGAACTATCATCGTGGAGAACCCGCATACGGGCGAGGTATTGGCGCTGGCCAACTGGCCCACATTCAACGCCAACTCCAGCATCGTGAACCCTGATGCGCTGGAAAATCACGCCGTGAGCGATGCGTATGAACCGGGATCGACTTTTAAAGTGGTTACGCTGGCAGCGGCACTGGAAGAGAAGATCACAAATCCAGATGAGGTCATCGATTGCCAACATGGGTCGATTGTGGTGAATGGCTTGCGCATTCATGATCACAACCCTTATGGCGGGCTGACAGTTACGCAAGTGTTGGAGAAGTCCAGCGACGTGGGCGCGATTAAGGTTGCACTGCGGCTGGGTGAAGATAGATTTGACCGCTATATTCGCGCTTTTGGCTTCGGCGCTCAGACCAAAATTGAATTGCCGTCAGAGACGCGCGGCCTTACCAAGCCGGTGAGCCGCTGGTCAAAGGTGAGCATCGGCGCAATCTCAATGGGACAGGAGATCGGCGTTTCGCCGGTGCAACTGGCGGCAATGATTTCAAGCATCGCGAACGATGGCGTATACATTCCTCCACGAATCGTTGCCGGAACTACGCCGCCGCGCAGCACGCCACAGTTAATTGCATTTCATCCAGCGTTGGGACGGCGAGTGATTTCTCCGCTAACGGCGGCGGAGATGAAGCGCATGATGGAGGGTGTGGTGCTGCAAGGCACGGGCAAACGCGCCATTTTGGATGGATACAGCTCAGCAGGGAAGACCGGCACCGCACAGAAGATTGATGCAACCGGGCACTACTCTCATCATCTGCACATTGCTTCTTTTGCGGGATTTGCTCCTGTCAACAACCCGGCAGTGACGGTGCTGGTTGTATTGGATTCGCCCGCCGGTGGTTATCCGCGCGATGGCGGCGGTGAAGTTGCCGCTCCAGTGTTTTCGCGCGTTGCTCAGCAGGTGCTGGCCTATATGAATGTGCCGCACGATGTTGAACTGCAAGATCCCAAACGCATGTGGCTCAGGGCGCATGCCAAGGAAGGCGATGTTTCTGAAGGCGCGCCGGATTATATTGCCGGTGAGATGGGAACTGCCGATGCTCCTGCCCCAGCGCCGACACCTGAACAGGCTTTGCCCGCGGCTGAAAATGCTCAGGTGAGAACAGCGACTGTTGCCAACAAGCCTGAGCAACAATCGGTCCTGCCGCAGCACACGAATGTGCCTGTGACTGCAATCGTGCAACCCGCTAGCTTTAAGTCTCCAGCGCAAGCGCAAGGGACGGTAGTGCTGGATGTGAGCGGTGGTGTGCTGGTGCCGGACTTTCACGGCAAATCGCTGCGAACGGCGCTTGAAGAAGCAGAGTCTGCGGGACTGGAATTGGAGATCAGCGGTAGCGGGGTAGGCCAAGATCAAAATCCAGCAGCAGGATCGCGTATTCCGCCGGGTGGACACGTGAGTGTGAGGTTTGGGCAATAAATTCTGCGATCATTTCTGCTTATATTCTCAAGTCAACTCACCTAATTCCTTTACTCAATAGATAGTCTGGCTCTTCTTCTATTAAGCGAAAGTTTAACGAAGATAGTGCTATAATAACCAGATGTACCCCTCCGTTCCTGAATCCCTAACCTGGGCGCATCCCCTGGTGCAGGAGTGGTTCACCAAAAAATTCGGAACGCCTACCGAGCCGCAGGAAGCAGGTTGGCCACACATACATGAGGGGCGCACCACGCTGATTTCCGCTCCCACCGGATCGGGCAAGACGCTGGCTGCGTTCTTGATTTGCATTGATCGACTGGTGCGCAAAGCACTGAGCGGCGGGCTTACCGATCGTACGGAAATCCTTTATGTATCGCCGCTGAAGGCGCTGGGCAACGATATCCAGAAGAACCTGGAAGGCCCGCTGGGAGAAATTGCCGCGCTGGCCGGTGAAAAAGGGCTGCTGATGCCGGAGATTCGCGCTGCCGTGCGCACCGGTGACACGCTCACACATGAACGCCAGAAGATGCTCAAGCGGCCTCCGCATATCCTGGTGACCACGCCGGAGTCGCTCTATATCCTGCTCACCGCACTGCGCAGCCGTGCCATTCTGAGCGACGTGAACACCATTATCGTGGATGAAATTCACGCCGTGGCCGATGATAAGCGCGGCGCTCACCTTGCCATCTCACTTGAGCGCCTTGATGCGCTCACAGGCAGCAGGGCAACACGCATTGGGCTTTCTGCCACGCAGAAGCCGATTGAGACCGTTGCGCACTTCTTGACCGGCAGCGGCAGACCCGATCCGGTGGTGGTGAATGTCGGCCACAAGCGCGCAATGGACCTTGCGATTGAAGTCCCGGGTCAGGAGCTTGGCCCAGTTGCCAGCAACGAGCTTTGGGACGAAGTTTATGACCGCATCACGCAGTTAGTGCAGGAGCATCGCTCTACGCTGGTCTTTGTAAACACGCGAAGGTTGTCAGAGCGGGTCGCCTTCCATCTCGCCGAACGGCTGGGTGAAGAAGCGGTTGGCGCGCACCATGGCAGCCTGGCGCGCAAGCTGCGCCTGGAAGCCGAGAATAAGTTGAAGAACGGCGAGTTGAAGGTGCTGGTGGCTACGGCTTCGCTGGAGCTGGGTATTGATATTGGCGATGTCGATCTGGCCGTGCACATCGGTTCGCCGCGTTCGATTGCTGTGGCGCTGCAGCGCTTTGGCCGTTCCGGACACTGGCGCGGCGCAACCCCCAAAGGCCGCTTCTTTCCCACCACGCGTGATGAATTGCTGGAATGCGCGGCGCTGGTGCGCTCCATCCATCTGGGAGAGCTTGACCGGCTGATCATTCCCGATGCGCCGCTGGATGTTCTGGCGCAGCAGATTGTAGCCGTCTGTTCAGCAGAGGAGTGGGGCGAAGACGAGCTGTTTGCGCTGATGCAGCGCGCTTATCCATACCGCAATCTTGAGCGCAAAGACTTTGACGATCTGCTGGCCATGCTGGCCGATGGCATTGCTTCACAACGCGGGCGGTTTGGGGCGTATCTCTTTCGCGACCGCGTGAACAAGCGTCTGAAAGCGCGCCGCGGCGCACGAATGATCGCCATCATGAATGGTGGCGCGATTCCTGAGACGGCGCTCTATTCGGTGGTGGCGGAGCCGGATGGAACGGTGGTCGGGACGCTGCATGAAGATTTCGCGGTCGAAAGCCTGAAGGGCGACATTGTTCTGCTAGGCAACATGAGCTGGCGTATCCGCCGCGTAGAGGCCGCAGGACGCATTCTGGTAGAAGATGCGCACGGAGCGCCGCCAACGATTCCGTTCTGGCTGGGTGAAGCGCCGGGGCGGACAGAAGAGCTTTCTCGCCAACTGGGTGAGCTGCGGCAGAAGATCAGCGATCTAACACCGAATACCGTGCCCGGATTCGTGAACCAGAAATCGCCTGAGGTGCTGGCGGCAGTGGAGTGGCTTAAGCAGGAGTGCGGACTTGACGACTCCGGCGCGGAACAGGCAATTGAATACATTGTGACCGGCCGGACCGTGTTGGGCGCGGTTCCAACGTCGGATACGGTGATCGCCGAACGGTTTTTCGATGAAGGCGGCGGCATGCAACTGGTGGTCCATGCTCCCTTCGGTGCGCGAATCAACAAAGCATGGGGACTCTCACTCCGCAAGCGCTTCTGCGTATCGTTTAACTTCGAACTGCAGGCGGCGGCCACCGATAATGGCGTGAATATCGCGTTGGCCGAGCAGCACAGCTTTCCGCTGGCCGATGTTTTTCATTTTTTGCACGAGAACACAGTGAAAGAGGTTTTGCAGCAGGCGGCGCTGCTGTCTCCTTTGCTGGAGACGCGCTGGCGTTGGGATGCCAACCGTTCACTGGCTCTGCTGCGCTATTGGAACGGCAAGAAGATCCCTTTGCAGGTGCAGAGAACACGCTCGGCGGACCTGCTGGCCTCGGTATTTCCTGACGTTGCTGCTTGCCAGGAGAACGTCGATGGACCAATCCAGGTGCCCGACCATCCTCTGGTGCGCGAGGTAATGAAGGATATTTTTCAGGAAGCGCTGGACCTGGAAGGTCTGAAAGATGTTCTGCGCAAGATCAATTCCGGAGCGATCAAGTGCATTGCCGTGGATACGCCGGTGCCATCTGTCTTTTCGCACGAGATTCTGAATAGCAATCCATACGCGTATCTTGACGATGCTCCGCTGGAAGAGCGCCGGGCGCGTGCTGTGGAGATGCGGCGGACGCTACCGGAATCGGTCTTACAAGAAGTTGGGGCGCTTGATCCGGCGGCGATTGCCGAGGTGCAGGCTGGAGCATGGCCTGATGTGCGCGATGCCGACGAGCTGGCCGACACACTGCACACGCTGATCGCATTGCCGGAAGATTTTGCACCGATGGATCAGAGAACTCCGGTTGAAGCATGGCAAGAAATGTTTGAAGCGTTGCGGAGATCAAATAGGGCGAGTAGGGCGCGAGTAGCGGAAGTTATGTCGATCGCAGGCGAGGGCGTCTGCGGTCCAGAATCATCGTGGAGCGCAGCCGCCCCCGGCTGCGGTGAGAGAACTTTTTGGGTCTCAGCGGAGAAAGCAAAAGCATTCCGTGCGATCTATCCAAGTGCGCAATTTGAAGATCAACTGCCGGAGATTGCCGGCGAAACACCTTCCTCAGATGATGCTTTGAAGGCCATGGTCACCGGCTGGCTGACTCATCTTGGTCCAACTACGGCTGCAATGCTCGCGCAGATACTTAATTTGCCAATAACCGAAATTGATAAGACATTGTTGCGCATCGAAGCCACTGGGCTGATTCTACGCGGACACTTCACAAACAAACCTGCAATTCAGGCAACAAATGCCGCTGATACGCTTGCTGGTTTGGAATGGTGCGAGCGCCGCCTGCTGGCGCGCATTCACCGGCTTACGCTTGGCTCATTGCGCAAGCAGATTGAGCCGGTCACAGCAGCAGTCTTTATGCGCTGGCTCTTCCGTTGGCAGCATGTTTCGCCCGGTACGCAGACACGCGATGAGCACGGTACGCTGCAGGTACTGAAGCAGCTACAGGGTTTTGAGATCCCGGCCAGCGCATGGGAGCGGCAGGTATTATCACGGCGCATCAGCAACTACGATCCCAAGCTGCTCGATCAATTATCGTTGACCGGGCAAGTGGGATGGGGAAGGCTCTCACCGCATCCGGCGATGCTGGAAGATTCTTCTGGTGGCGGGCGGCGCGTAGTTCCGACCAGTGTTGCGCCCATCACCTTCTTTGTCCGCGATGAAGCGGAATGGATGGCGCTGCCCAGCGCCCGTTCGGCGCATCGCGAGGCGGAGGAGGAAATCCGCGGACTTGGTGCGGACGCACGTGAGGTTTTGAGCTTCTTGAAATCGCGAGGAGCTTCGTTTTTTATCGATATTGTCCGCGGTACTGGCAAATTGAAGTCAGAAATCGAAACTGCGCTGTGGGAGCTTGTGGCCGCAGGGTTGGTAACGGCAGATGGATTCGACAACCTGCGCGCGTTGATCGACCCCAAGCGGCGCTCCGGGCAGGGAAGCGGTAAGACAAATCGTCCGCGGCACAGCGCCGGCCGCTGGTCGTTGCTGCACCCGCTGCACGGTGATGACGGCAACAAAGCTCTGGAGTCCGTCTGCTGTGTGCTGCTGGAACGCTATGGCGTAGTCTTTCGCGAATTGCTGGCGCGTGAGAGCATGCTGCCGCGCTGGCGCGACTTGCTGATTACCTTCCGCCGGTTGGAAGATCGTGGCGAAATTCGTGGTGGACGTTTTATTAGTGGCTTTATCGGCGAACAATTTGCGCTGCCGATCGCCGTGGAGTCGCTGCGCGCGATGAAGAGCATTCCTCTCAGCGGCGAGATCATTACTATTTCAGCCGCCGATCCGCTAAACCTGGCCGGCATTGTGGTGCCGGGTGAGCGCGTGCCTGCCATTTCAGGCAAGCAGGTGAGCTTTCGCGATGGCATGCTGGTAGAAACGCCAGAGATGCAGCCTATCAATATTGCGAGCCGGCAATGAACCGCGATAATGAGTTGATTGAGGGCGAAGATTACTACCTGGAAAACGGCAGATGGGTTTTCACGGCCAAGTATCTGCTAGACCGAGGATTCTGCTGCCAGTCAGGTTGCAGGCATTGTCCGTACGGGTTTGTGCGAGAAGATTCGCCGCAGATGGGCGCAGATAAAAGCTAAGCCGGGGTTTAAAGCGGAACTAAAGTAGTTATATCCCAGATCGCAAAGATGAGGTAATTTGGATTGGCGAACTCCGCACAAGTAAAACCATGCCCAAAGCTTATTCGGATGATTTGCGATGCAAGCTTCTGGAAGCGCATGAGGCGGGG
>DASTCT010000044.1:0-22640 GCA_035710845.1 Candidatus Angelobacter sp. | reverse complement strand
GCAAGTAAATCCGCAATTATTACTCTCCATGCACACTCTCTGTTGCATTTATCCTTGTCTCAGCATAGGATAGCTCTTGGCGCTGGAAAACCCGCTAGTGCCAGATTGAAAAGCTCTTCGCAATAAACTTCGCCCGTTTATTAAAAATTCACCGCCGGCCCCAAATGTTTTTCCGACAGGAGAAGCTCCCCAATGGCATGGTACGCGTACTGCATCGTTGAGCAGCAAGCTTTCCAAAATGGTATTCGCGCTCGCCGCCCCGTCCCCGTTGAAGGTCTTAAAGGCATAGCAGATGCCCAGATTTTTGCTTATCCCAGCGGAGATTTCTCTGTGCTGGTGAGTGAATACATTCCTACGGGCGACCTCGGCCAGAAGGCCCTGCTGCAGCACGCCCACGTGGTCAGCGAATGCTTCAAGCGCACCACAGTGCTGCCGTTCCGCTTTGGAACGGTGTTCGATACCGATGACGCGTTACGCCGCGCGGTTCGACTGAACCGCAAAGGATTCCTGGAGAGCGTGGCCAAGCTGAAGGGTAAGGCGGAGATGCATTTGAAGTTGCTGATCAAAGATGGTTCGCTGCGCGAAGCGCTGGAAGAAATTGAACTTCCTGCCACAGTCGGCAGTGAGTATCTGAGCAAGCTGCGGGAAAAAGCTGTTCGACAACGTGAGCGCCAGACCAAGGCGCGCGCCCTTTCCGTCCAGGTACACAAGATTTTTTCCCCGCTTGACCAGGACGTCTCCTGCCGCAAAGTTGATTCTGGCGGAATGCTGATTGATATAGCCCACCTCATTGACCACAAGAAAGTGCAGAAATATCAAAACCGGTACCAGATGGCCACGCGCCACCTGCCCGGGATTGAAGTGGTGATGAGCGGGCCCTGGCCGCCATATCACTTCATCACCGGCAAGCGGTCCTCTTAGTCTCTAACCCTGTTTTGTAGTCTCTTGATCCTGGGGAATAACTCTCAGCAAAGCTGTATTGTCCACTTTCCTGCCGATTTTAGGCATGCTGGCCAGTTTTCCACTCCTGACTGGGCATCTTAATGCCTGAAAATGGAATCAGAGTACAATATCTTGGACTGATTTGCCCCGGTGGAAGCTGGTTCCACCCGCACCCTCATTTTCAAAAGCTTTTCTGACCTAACGGACGGATGCCGTCAGGGAGAGCGAATGAATCAAAAGGCCCGCGTACTGATTGTGGATGATGATGTGGTGATGGCCAAATACCTGGCTGCGCATCTCTCCCGCCGCAATTTTGAGGTCACGGTGGCTTCCAGCCATCAGGAAGCTTTGCGGATTTTTCGGTCGTTTGATCCGGTATTGGTACTGGTGGAAGTTTCCTTGGATGAGGCCAGCACTGAGACCCTGCAGCGGCTCAAGCAGATCAAGCCGGGCGTTTCTCTCATCGTGCTCTCAGCCAGCAAAGATCCGGAGTTTATTTTCAAGGCTTCAAAGCTCGGCGCGGACGATTACCTCAGCAAGCCAGTGGACCCCAACGAGCTTGATGTGCGCATTGGCAAAGTCATGGACAACCAAAGGCATTATCACGAAGTTACGCAGTTGCGCGAGCAGGTGCGCCGCCAGAGTGATTTCACCATGCTCTTTGGTACCAGCCCCAAGATGATGGAAGTAAAGACCACCATTGAGCAGGTGGCCGATACCACTGCCACTGTACTGGTTCGCGGCGAGAGCGGCACCGGAAAAGAAGTGGTGGCACGCATGATCTATTCCGAATCGTCGCGCGGTGACAAGCCTTTTGTAAAAGTGAACTGCGCCGCTATCCCACATGAGTTGCTGGAGAGTGAGCTTTTTGGCTACGAAGCGGGAGCATTTACAGGCGCCAACCGGCAGAAGCTGGGCAAGTTTGAGCAGGCCAATGGCGGCACGATTTTTCTAGACGAGATCAGCGAGATGCATCCGGCCTTGCAAGCCAAACTTCTGCATGTGCTGCAAGACCGCGAGTTTTCCCGCCTTGGCGGCAAGCGCGATATTCAGGTGGATGTCCGCGTTTTGGCGGCTACCAATAAACCGCTGGAGCGAGCAGTGGAAGAAGGCGTATTTCGCGAAGACCTTTTCTATCGCTTGAATGTTGTTACCATTCACATTCCTCCGCTGCGTGAGCGCCGGGAAGAGATCCCTGTCTTTTTGAAATATTTTTTGGAAAAGTACAGCGAACATTACGGCAAGAAGCCGGCCATGTTCGGCGAGTACGCCATTACGCGCATGATGGAGTATGCCTGGCCGGGCAATATCCGCGAGCTGGAAAATCTGGTTAAGCGCTACGTGATCGTGGGCAATGAAGCGCAAATTATCCGCGAGCTTTCCACGCACAAGCCGATTGTGGCTTCTTTTGGATCGTCAGTTCCATCTTTGCCGACAGCCACGGCGGCCCCGATTTCCACTCCGCCGGTGCAGGCTGGGAGTAATGGCGTGGAGATGGAGATGCCATCATTGCTTGAGATTGGCCGACGCGCCGCCATGCAAGCTGAGCGCGAAGCCATTGAGCGAGTTCTGGCACAGACACGCTGGAATCGCCGCCAAGCTGCCAAGATACTCAAGATCAGCTACAAAGCTTTGCTAAATAAGCTGAAAGCAATGGAAGAGCAGACCAAAGCACAGGTTAAGCACGATGAGGGCTAAAAGTGGTATCGAAATACCCACACAGGATTAGAAAAAATTCACCTCTGTTCACAGCAGAACAAGCAGAAACCACCATTAAACTTAGGTAAACAAAAGGTTTATTGGGACGCAGTGCTTTCCACACCACTTTAAATCGCTTTGGTTTCCGAGTTGCTTACTTAACAAGCAAATAAAGAGGCCGTACAAAAGAATATGATTTCAACCCTCTTCCAAGTTTGTAGACTTCTTCAATCCGTGTGTCCTGGCGCAAGTCAGGGCTTCATCGTGCATCGCCTTCCCTGAGAGATTTTCCTTTCCTACTTGCCTCTTTGACGAAAGCGGCCCGATGGGCCGCTTTTCTGTTTCTTCTGTAGAAATGATTTTTGTTCAATTGCGGTGACCGAAACCCTTTGCTCAGCATCTAACCCTCGTTCCACTGACATTTGACGGTACATAGCATGGCGACTAAGATGATTAATTTATCGAAACGCATGGATAAGAAAAAGCTGGACACATTTAAGAAACGGCTGGAAGAGCGGCAGCAGAGCCTGCGCAAGATGGTAAGCCGCACGGAAGAAGACGGGCGTATTGCTGATCAGGATTCCGCGCAGGACATTGCCGACCGCGCGGCCAGCTCCTATACCAAGGAGTTCCTCTTCTCGCAAAGCAACAATGACAGGCAGCTACTGCAGATGGTTGAGAGCGCACTGCAACGCATTCGCGAAGCCTCTTTTGGCGAGTGCATCAACTGCGGCAATGAGATCAATCCCAAGCGGCTGGAAGCCGTGCCCTGGACGCGTTTCTGCATTGCCTGCCAGGAGAAGAAGGAAAAGGGCGAGTTGGAAGAGGTCCAGGAATAATCTCAATATCCCGAGCGTAGCGAGGGAACCCTTTCAATGAAATTTATTTGTGAAGGCCGAACGCTGCAATAGCGATCCCTCACCCACTCGATTGTAATCGTAAAAATCGATAGCTGTTCGAGTCGCGGGATTCGGGATTCAGCAAAAAGGAGATGCGATTCCGCATCTCCTTTTTAATTCTTAAATCTGCCTTCAGTACAGGTTGAAAGCGACTTCGATATTCATCTCAACCGCAACTGGGCGTCCATCTTTCTTGGATGGATCGAATTTCCAGGTCTTCACGCCTTCGAGCGCTTTTTCATCCAAGCCCATGCCCAGTGAACGTATCACTCTGGGGCTGTGCACGCGGCCATCGGTTCCAACAATGATGTTCAACACCACAACGCCCTGATATTTGGCTTTGCGCGCTTCCTCAGAAAATTCCGGCTCTGGGGTATAGATTGCGCGAGGCGGGCTGACGCCGTCGCCAACGTGATAGATTCCGGGTCCTACGCCTGGGCCGCCGCGCCCTGAACCGACGCCGCCACCATCATTGCTACCGATTCCACCGCCAACTCCCACGCCGTTTGAAGGCGTCATGAGTTTTGAGAGCGGATCTCCTACTTGCATGGTCGGTGGAGTTTTCAGGTCTGCAACCACCGTGGGCTCAATCATGAGCTTGCTCTTTTGCTGCACCAGCACTGTAGGCGGCGTGAACTGTTGCTTGGCCGCCTTGGGAGGCGTGCCGGTTGAAGCTTTCAATTTGCTGGCATCGCCACCGCCGCCGCCGCTTGGCCCATTTTTGCCGACTTTCATTGGAACGTAAGTGGACAATTCAATTGGGGTGACAGTGGCTGGCGGAATAAGCTTGGCGGGTACAGCGATATGCAGAAGCCACAGCAGCAGCGCAATAGCGCCTGCGTGGGTTGCAAATGACAGCAAAAAGTTTTGCGGCCGGACTTGATACGTCCCATAGCCTGCACCGAGCAATGACGGCATCACGGCAGGATTGGCGTTTGCATCCCTGGCAAACTTGACCACGTCTTGATTTGCCGATTGCTGGCTTTCAGGGGGCTTAGATTCAGCGGGCGTCGGCTTATTCGGATCGAGAGACATAGTGATACTAATAGTATAGACGCCTTGTCGCTAAAAAAGTTTCACCACGGTACATGCGCTAAAGTTAGTGTATCTAATTCCTCATCAGGCAACAACTTATCGGTGGAACAACGAGCCGAAAAACCCCTTGATTCGGCCCATAAAACCCTTCTTTTCCGGCTTTGGTTTTTCCGCTGGTTTAGGCGGCGCTGCTTCTGCTTTTTGAGACACTTCTGCCGGCTTTACTGCGAGAACGAGCGGATCGACCTTTTCTTGCAGAAAAAATAAATTGGGCAAGGTGGAAACTTGCACCTTGGCCACCGAAAATGGGCGCGCTCCGGAGGGACGGGCGCTGAAAACAAACGGTGTATCCACCTCTACGTGCACTTGCCCCGGATGCTCCGGCGGCGTGGGCGCAGTGGGATCAGTGCTGGCAACCGCCACATGCTCCGCCGGTTTAGGCTGGGCATTCTCTTCTTTTTTCTCCTCTGGCTGCGCGGGAGGCTGTTGCTCTGCGCGCATGACTGGCGGCGCGGGCGGACAGCCACAATCGCCGTTAAAAGCGGTGTGCCCGTCAACCTTGCCTCCTGGAAAGAAGACCGCTTCATCGGCCTTGGTCTTATAGGTGCCAGTTCCGATCAACTCAGAGAAGGCGATCTCACCGCTGTTCCCCGGCAGCGGCTTCACGCAGGTATCGCCCCGCTTGTTTACCTCAAGGGCAAAGTGAAATGTGCCTGGGCCTGCCAGCGCAATATTGAAATCCGGGGTCACCAGAACATCTGCCGCGTCTGGTGCAAGCTTGTAATCGACCTCCACAGCTCCTGTGCCTGTAGCCAGCATCAATCCGTGCTCGCCGGCGCTGATGCTCAGTCCACTGCGCGGGCAGATGCGCACCTGGCCTCCGCGATAGAGTTTGAACGTTGCCGCGGCAATGCCGGCCGAAAGCTCTGATCCAGAAGCCACGCTCATGCCCGAGCCTGCCAGTTGCACAGATTTTTGTCCGTTGGTCTCTGTGGGAAATAATTCACCCAGCGGGACCGGCCCCGGTTCCTGCGCCAGCAAGGAAGCACAGAGGAGCGGCAGCGCTGCCCAGGCGGCAAGCCGGGCGCTTTTTCTCGCGGTGATTGTGCAGATGTTAGACAGCGGTTACTCCTCGTTCACAAAATCATATTTACTGATGGTTACCGCAACGCCCTGCTCCGTCCCTGATTTATCTACGCGCAAAACAGTTCCGGTGCAACGCACGCGAATAGGATCAGACAAGGTGATCTCAGGCGGCAGAGTCATGATGAATTCAATGGGCGCGCCGGGGCGAATATCGGTTTCCAGGTACATGTAAACGCCGCGCGCGCTTACGTCGCGGGTGCGTCCAGCTATCTCGCGTTTACCGTTATCAAGAAATTTTACGGAGATGGGCAAGTCAAGCAGAAACCGCCGGATTGAGCGTTTTTCCGGTCCCGGTTGCGCCATGACCAAGCCTCCAATATGAGTAGCCGTTGGCACTGATTCTAGCTTATATGGCGGGAACTCCGCTTGAATATTATGAATAGTAAAGACGAGGTTTTTACCGGGCGTTTACAGGGAAGTGCAATCACATGCTGACCGATTGCAGGACTTTTCCAAGCGCAATGTCAGACTGTTTTCTTTCGGCTATCTGCGCTCGCTGCGGCGATTGTCTTTGAATATCCAATGCAGGAATGAGGTGATCAGACTAAGCAGTATGGCCCCGATGATCGCAGCTCTCCAGGTGGCGACTTCAAAGCCAGGAGCCACCGCGGCCGCCATCTTGAGCATGATGGCGTTGATGACGATTAAAAATAACCCGAAGGTGACGATGGTGAAAGGGAAAGTCAGGATTTTTAAAAACAAGCCAAGCGTGGAATTCACCAGGCCGATGATGAGAGCGGCGATCAACGCATATCCAAAATTGCGAACGTGAAAATCGGGCACAAAATAAGCCACGATCATAAGAGCTATGGCGTTAATGAGCCATCGAAGCAGTAATTTCACGGTCGATCACCTCGCGAGTCAAACACGAGCATTGTAAAGAAAAAGGCCGCGCAATGTTGCAACAACATGCGCGACCCTTAAATTTCGGTTGATTGGAAGGACTTTGTAATGTCTTAGCTGCTCAGCTGGCTAAAGCCCTTGAAGAGCCCGACCAGGAAGATTGCATGCACCACCAAGCCGCCAACATGGGCGGCGGGATTGGCTGTGAGCAACAGCAAAGCAGTATCAGCACCATAAAGCAACATGCCGATCACAAATGCCGCTTTACTGCCCTGCCGGGCAAAAATACCGAGCAGAACGAAAATGCCGATTACAAGCAGATTGACCACGATGATTCCGGTCATCTGGCCGGGTGCTGAAACTTTGCTCGTGGTCGCGCCACCACCCAACACGATCGGCGAGCCTGCCGCGATGAGTGCTGTACTGATGGCTGAAAAAACGGCAATCGCAAAGAAAATGCCCGCACCTTTGGTTGCGCCCGGTTGCCTGACGGTGTTTGCTGTGCCGGTTTGCCGTGGTGTCCTGTATACGGTGGAACCAGGAGCCACGCTGCCCTGCGCCGGGCCACCATAAACTGTTCCGCTTGCCTTTGGGTTTGCCGCCGGACCGTTATAAACAGTGCCGCCAGAGATGGCAGGCGAAGGTCCGTTATAAACAGTGCCTTGGGTTGCTGGGGCGGGGCCGCTATACACCGTTTCTTTCTTTGCAGGCAAACCAGTAGCGGTTATATTTGCCATGGTTCAATCTCCGTGATCAATGATGAATGAGTGGCGGGGATGCAGGGAATCATACCTCTTCTTTCGCCAAATCACGGGCGTTACTGAAGTCACGGCAGCAGAAAATCCGGGACTAGTCCTGCCGGGCTTTGGGGCTGGATGTTTGCGCTTCGACGCTATCAGCGCGCCTTCTCAGATTCATCGGTCACATCCGCAAGAAAGCGCCTGACCTCTTTAGGATCGCGAAGAACATGGAGCTTTGCATTGGGCGCGTGACGCGCGATCGCGTCCATGAGGATGGGCCGGCTTTTGCGGCGATATGCCAGAAGCCAGCGCCAGAAGTCGGCGCGTTCGCGTGATCGACGAAGAGCGCGCCAGGCACAGCGAACAAGCGAGAAGTCGAGAAAACTAATCGTGTCTGCAGCTTGAAGCCGGATTTCAACGGCATCATAAGGGCCAAGGTCGCCATCCATGATCCAACGTTCTTCTCGGACGAGCTTCTGCTGCGCCGCAATCCACTGATCGCGGCTGGTGGGAACGAGGCCCGGCTGCCAGAAGATTTTGTCCAACTCAATTACAGGCAGCCGTGTGATTTCGCCCAAGCGACGCGCCAGAGTCGACTTCCCCGCTCCACCGCGACCGAGAATGAGCACGCGCTTCATCACTCATCTAGACGTAAGCGTATGGTCCAGGATGGTGTGTTCTTCAGAGACAAAATAGGCAACCTTGCTGCGGTCGATAAAATTTGCTTCGTCGTCACTGGAGGCCTTCCATTCGGGCGATTGGCGCGCCTTGAGGAGCGATTCCAAATCGTCAAACCACAGCTCTGCCATGCCATCATAGTCAGGCTGGTATTTGTCTCCGGGAACGGCCAGCCGCCGGCTCTGGACCAACTTGCGCAATCCCGGAATCCTGGCGCCGATGATGCCGTGAACATCTTTCCAGTAGGAGAAGAAGGCCTGGTCTGAGAGCCCCGGCTTCTTCGTGATGCAATAAACGAGTTTGATCATGTGAGCCAGATCATTCTAAAAAATAGGTAGCCCCTTACTTGAAGATGGCCTTCGGCAGCATCACGTGGACGCCCTTATTGCCGTCCACCAGCTCTGTAATGTCCACATCACCGGCAACGCTGACCAGCATGTAAGCGTCATCGTGGCTGAGATGCTTTTCACTCATCAGGAAATCAATCATCTGGCGCACGGCAATCTGCGTGGCCTCATACAGCTCCTGGTGAAAGCCCATGCTGATGTAGTGAGTGGGCGTCTCTGCACGCGGATATTTCTGGTTAGTACCTTTGTGCACGATGAACTGGCAGGTACCGACCAGAGAAGTTTCCAATGCGGTGATATCCACTTCACCGTTGCCCTGGCCGGCGTGGCCGTCGCCGATTTCAAAGAGCGCGCCCTTGGCGTGCACAGGAAGAAGGAGCGTGGTCCCGGCCACCAACTCCTTGTTGTCCATGTTGCCGGCGTGCAGGCTGGGAGGAGCGCTATCGACGCGGCCATAAGCTTCCGGCGGCGCAACACCCATGCTGCCAAAGAACGGATGCAGCGGGATTTCAATATTAGGAGCAAATTTGGCCACCATGCGGTCTTTATCGAGCGGGATGATCTTCATCTTGCGATAGGGAAAATCTTCCGGCAGGAAGCCGCGCATAGGGCCGAAGGCGTTGTAAGCGTAGGGAATCGCCAGATCGATTTTTTGAATGCGAACTTCCAAGGTGTCTCCCGGTTCGGCCTCTTCCACATACACCGGCCCATTCAGAATGTGGCCGCCGGGGCCTTTGTTGGTGACTTCCTTGTAAATGTCGCGGAGGCTCTGCTGCACCTGATCAGCGGGAACGCCCGCACGCTCCAGGCCTGTGGGGCTGTTGGTGATGAGCGTGTCAAATACCACGGTATCGCCGGAGTGGATGTGCAGCACCGGCTGAGCAGCAGCGTCATAGTATCCCCAGGCAACGGTCTTAGGCGTGGCGGGGAGATGATAGGTTTGCGGAGCGGTGGATTGTGCGACAGAAAAAATCGAAAATGCAAAAAGTATGATCAGAGATTGCGGTATGAGCTTGCGCATGGGCCTCCAAAGAGCAGCGCAGGCATTTTAAGGGGTGAGATGGCAGGAGTAAACCCGTCAATCGGACATCTTGCATTGGACTCGGGAAATCAAGTCCAGGGATTCAACGTGTTCTTCAATACAGCCTTGAAATCCGATTGGTTTCGAGTCACGAGAGTGAGCCGGTGAACTTCAGCGGTGGCGGCCATGAAGGCATCCATTGCTTCCATAGGGCGGCCTGTAGCCTCACTGCGTGCGACCATGCGGCCGGCGGTATCTGCGATTGCTGCATCAACCGCTAAAATGCGCCCATCGAATCTCAGGGCCAATTCCAGTAGCCACTCCTCAAGGCGCTTGCGCCGGCTGCCTGAGGCCAACCGCTCGATTCCATACCGCAATTCCGTGAGGCTTACCACGCTCAGGTAGACGCAATCTTCATCCACGGTATTCATCCAGGCGGCCACGCCGGGATTGGGCTGCGGTTTCATTGCTTCAGAAACCACATTGGTGTCCAGCAAAAGGCTCATAGGCAAGCCTTACGGAGACGGCCGCGAAGGCGTTTGATCTGCACACCCGAACCGCGCAAGGGCGAAGCAGCAAAGAAATCAGCCAGGGTCCCTTTGCGTTTGGTTTTCCGCTCCCATTCCCGGGCAGCCACGATGACCGCGGTGGTGTGCCCATTGCGCGTAATCGTCTGCGGCCCATCCGATTCCGCACGATCAATGACCTCGCTAAATTTGGCCTTTGCCTCCGCTACTGTCCATGTGTGATTGCTCATGCCCTGCCTCCAATCTATAGTCATGATGGTCATTATAGTCATTGTTAGTCTGGGAACAAAAACAACTCTGGCACGCCTACGGCGCTCTATTGCTCCCCATTCCTAACCCAGCGCTTGCGAGGCTGTTACGAAACTCGCTATAGCTGTTCTCGCAAGGCGCATATTTGATTCTGCAACGAGAGCGCTGGATGTTTAACATCCCTTCAGGCGAGTGCGAGCTTTACCGTCAGCAATATCGTCGAATGAAAAACACTGTGCAAATGGAGCACCTTTTGCAGAACGCTCCTGTCAAGATGGCCTATTTCGCTATTGATTCGCCATCAAAATTGCGCTATTCTCTGGCAGCCTTCAGGGGTAAAGAGTTGTTTGTTCTTTGAAAATCAGCGGTCAGCGATCTGCCAACAGCTATTAGATTCAGCTAAATCAACCGCAAAAGAAAGCCAAAACGACACTTCGACCGGTCGGTCACCGTTCGGTTGAATTGAGTTTGGCTTTTGTTTTCAATAAGAACATCAATGGGGGTGGGAGTTGCGACCCACTGCTGTTTAGCATTGAGCGGTCAGCGTTCAACGATCAGCCAAACCAAAGCCAGCAGTAGCGACCCTCTGCCGATGCTCTCAGCATTGGGTCGTTTTGGGTGACATTGGATCGAATTGGGTCGACATAGGGGGCAGGGGTAGGTATCACCGACATCGCACGTGATCGGAAAGGGCAAACCTAATCCAATCACCGCCGCAGCAGGGTTTCTTCCGGATCGAGCAGGATCTGCTTTGTTCCGGCGGGGGCGGTTAGCGTGAATGTGGTCTTTAGGTCATCTGCAAAGACGAAGTCCAGGAAGCTTGCTTTTCCGCTGGCGTCGACGGCATACAGAGGAACGGCGGTGACCATATCTTTGTCTGCATGTTCTTCAGCCACAACGCCTCTTACTTTGAGCTTGCCGCCCGGTAAAGATGCCAGGCGGATGTTTTGCAGAGAGAACTGCGGGATGGAGTCGCCGTTGATCCAGCTATCGAAAAACCAGTCGAGCGTTTTTTTGCCGTCATAGCTGAGCTTGGCGGGCATGATCTTCTCAAAAGCGCGCTGGAGATCGAGCGTGGAGATCTTATGGGTGGGCGATGCCGCCAGCAAGCCTCTTAGCGCGGTGAAGAACAGTGCGTCATTTTTCTGGCCGCTGGATTCACGCAGCATGGTACGGAGCATGTGAAAAAGCCAGGTGCCACGGCCATAGAGAACGGGCTCATAAGCATCAGGAAATTTTGAAGACACCAACCGGCGGCCAAGCGTGACCGGGCCGGCATTGGCAAGGATTCCGTTTTTGGTTTCGCGCAGCAGGGCGCCGCGATAGTAGTCCAGAGCGGTCTTCATATCGCCGGGATGGTTTTTCTCAAGCATGAGCAGAGCGCAGTAATTGGCCAGCGCTTCCACAATCCACTCATCGCGATAGCTGACCCAATCCACGGCGTCACCCCACCACTGATGAGAGGTTTCATGCGACAACATGAGCCGGCTTAACAGCAATTCAATGTAAGGGTCTTTTATGCCGATAGCCTGGCGCTCTGGAGGCGAGAGATACGCGGTGCTGGAAAGATAAATCAAGCCCGGCCATGACTGGCTGACCAGTCCTGGAAGCTGTGCAATTTCAAGGTTGGGATAAGGGAAAGGGGAAAGCTCAGAAGAGAGAAACTCCACTGTGGTGGCGGCCTGGTCGGCAATCTGCTGCGTTTCTCTTGCCGGATCAGGATTCTGTCCGGCGCGGGCCTCGGCCCCTGCCAGCGATTTTTCAACGTTTCTGGCGCCATAGGCATGGATGGCAACGCTGTTGGCGTCTGCTGAAGCAGCAACAAACTTGCCCAGATTAAATCCGGCGCGGCTGATGGGCTTATCGGTAACAAAGCGGGTGGTTCGCTGCCCGTCAGCCACGGTGCTTGAAACCTGTTTGCCCGTGGCCACCATGGACCAGTCAGACGGATATTCAAATGTGATATCGAACTTGCTGAATGCAGGCCCAATGTTGGGGTACCAGGTGCCGCGCGAGCCGACGTAGATGAGGTCTCCACCGGCATCGAACATAACGGGGCCGGAGTACTTGAAGGCCAATTTGATTGGCTGATCTTTGACCAACGGCGCAGGAAGGACCACGCCGATCAGATCATCGCCGCGCCGGGAAAGCTCGCTACCGCTGATGGCCTCATTCTGGATGAATTCGACTGGAGCGCCGTTCATCTTTACTTCAGTGAGCTTGAGGTAACGCGAAAGCTCCAGCACAACGGTGCGCTGGCCGGATTGACGCGGGAT
Organism: Candidatus Angelobacter sp.; assembly: GCA_035710845.1. Lineage (GTDB taxonomy): Bacteria > Acidobacteriota > Terriglobia > Terriglobales > Acidobacteriaceae > Angelobacter. The sequence goes on along the minus strand of DASTCT010000044.1, from coordinate 10,239 downwards.
GAGCGTGAATTCAGCTTCAGCGCTCAGATCAGAGGGCGGCTGCACCTGGACGCGCAGCACATAGTCCGACATTTCATAATTGGCGTGCGTAGCTGGATCTTCTTCGCCTGCGATATCGCGAACGGAACGCATGGGAAAAGAGGTCCAGATATCGTAATAAGAAACGTTGTTAATGGTCCGGGCCTGGGCCACATTGATTTGCTCAGAGGCATTGGTATCAAAAAACACGTCAAAGACACCGGCCTCAGTTGCGTCAATGCGAAGATGCAGGAACCGGGAGTTGGCTGAGGGAGAGCTGGTCAGTCCCTGCAAAATGGGCAGCGCATCGCCACGTGCCAGCAAGCGGGCTGGCTCCTGCCAGCGAGCAATGAATTCCGCGGCATTCTCCGGATGGCCGCGAAAGCCGGAGCGCAGCTCGTCAGCAAGCTTGTCATCAGAAAAGCGGAAATAGGCCGATTGAAAACGCTCTTCCAAAATTGCTGCACCGGTAAAAAGCGCCAGAGAGGTGCGCTCAGCACGGTTAGGTGGGACCAGCAGGACTTCACCAACGCCTTCAAAGACCGCTCCGGTCACATGGCCGTCAACAGTGCGCGTAAAGGCGATGGTGCCGTCACTGATGGAGATATGCAGGTCTTCGCGCAGGATGGAAACTTCGCGAATGGTGTAAACGTCTTTGAGGTCGAACGTTGGGTTCAGCAGCTCACGGTAAGTAGCAACTGCACCGGTGGGCTGTGCCGTCTCCTGCGCGAAGGCTTGCACGCAGACGAGGACAAAGACCGGCAGTAGTACCTTGGTTACTTTCCTGATGCAGACACGCTTCATAGAAACGCCGTAAATCGCTTAGACTTTTTTAAATTGAAATCGATTATTACATTTTGTTTGTTTCTCGTGTTGTCTGCCGCCGCGCTGGCAGACACGATCGTCCTTAAAAACGGCGACCGCATTTATGCCGATTCCGCCCAGGAACGCAACGGGCGCATTGAATACAGCGTTGGCGATAACACACTGACGATTCCTAAATCTATTGTGGTGCGCATTGAAAAAGGGCCTGCGCCTGTGGCCTCGTCAGCAGCTCATTCGGCGGCTGCGATTGAGCCGCCTGCCATGCATGACGAGATGCCAGTCTCAGGCGATCTGGCAGACCATGTAATCCATAATGGGGCCATTGATACTGCTGCATTAAAAGCCATTGAGAACGAAAATGTTCCCGCACAATCCGCCGCTGCCAATGCCATTGCTGCGAATTTTGAAGAAAAGCACAATAACTTTGCCGCTGCAGCGCGTTATCTGCAGGCAGCATTAATCCACCAACCGGACCAGCCAGCCCTGCTGGAAAACTATGCCGCAGTACTCCTGCGCTTGGGCCAGAATGAAGAAGCGCAGGAGCGTGCGCGCCAGGCGACGCGTGTAAGCCCGCAATCGGCTGAGGCTTTTTTGTTGTTGGGTTACGCGTATTACCAGAATGACCACAATCGCGATGCCATTACCGCGCTGAAGAAATCAATGGGGCTTCGTCCGGACGAGCGGACCCAGGAGTTGCTGGCGCGAGTGGAGCGTGAATCGAAAACTGAAGCTGACTTTCGCCAACAGGAGAGCAGCCACTTCACCCTGCGTTATGAAGGCAGCCAGGCGCCAGACGCGCTACGCCAGCAGATTCTCGATGTCTTGGAACAGGATTATCGCGATCTCTCCGATGATCTGGGCGCTGCGCCAAAAAACGTGTTTGTTTCTCTGTACACCGATGAGGCCTTTTTTGATGTAACACATGCAGCCGCATGGACTGCAGCACTTAATGACGGCAAGATTCGCATTCCCACTTCCGGCATGACAGATGTAACGCCAGAACTCGCCCATGTGCTTCGCCATGAACTGACGCACTCATTTGTGCTGGAAATTACGCATGGCCGCGCTCCTACGTGGCTGAATGAAGGCGTCGCGCAGGTGGAAGAGGGCAGAACGACGGCGGAAATCGGGCATCGGCTGGCTTCGCTCTACGCTTCCGGGCACCAGATTCCGCTGAACCAGTTGGAAGGCGAGTTCCAGAGTTACAGCTCTGAGGAAGCCTCGGTAGCTTACGCGGAAAGCCTTTCTGCGGTGGAATACATCCGCGCCACCTATGGCATTGGCGATCTTGCACGCTTGCTGCAGCGGCTGGGCGATGGCCAATCAGCGGAGTCAGCTCTGCGCAGCACCATCCATGGCGGCTACGCGGAGATGGAAACTGAAATCACCAACTATCTCAAGAAGACTTACGGCGGATAAAAGCGCTTTACTTATTTTTGTTGGCTGCCGACGCGCAGCTCCAGCCTCACCCGGCCTTCCAGTTTTACCGTTCGCTTGATTGAGACAACTACTCCGGAAGTAGGCTCCAAGCTGAATCCTTCCATAGCTGTATGCCGAAAGTCGGTTGGGTTGTTGTAAGCGTCGTCTAGCTCCCGGGTGCGCATGGCATTCAATCTGCCTGAAGCGCCGCTTGGCGCGGGATAGTGCAACTCTGATTGCTGTGAGCCTGCCTGGTTGCGTCCGGGCATGGGTGGCGGGGCAAGCGTTTCAATTTGGATTTGCGGCGCAGGCCGTATCGCCAGCAACATGGCATTAAAGTCTATTTCCTCTTTGTGCCTGGCAATGACTTTATCGAAAACGATCCCCAGCCGCGATTCTGGATTATCTTTCGTGTACGCCTTTGCCACAGTTACATGGCCAATTACCCTGGAATCTCTGTGCACGGCAATCTTTCCATGTGACAACACATCCGCAAGCAATACGGCAGTGACCTGATCGCCGACCTTGGCCTTCTTGGCGTCAACGGTTTTTGACAGCTCCAGGTACATGAGGGTGCCATTTTCCAAAACCGATGAGCTGGCGCTTTCCGTTGCGTTCGTTGAGTTGGGGCTTTGCGGCGACTGGGCCGCGACTCCTAGATATAGAAATCCCCCTACGATCATCCAAGCCAAACAGAGTTTCATATCAAGCCTCCGAAACGAGCGCTTCTGACGGTACAAAATGAAACTTGGAAATTTGATCGTTGTTACCCTCACCACCGGCTCGCCCTGAAGATCAGAAGATAAGGACGTTCTATTTCCGCGCAAACCCCAACGCTCAGGCCCGAAATGGCCGTAATAGCGAACAAATCCGCGCCAGTATGCTGTAGCAAAACAGCTGCTAAGTCAATAAAATCTTGGGACGGCTTTCTGGTAGCATTTCAGCATGAAACGCTTACTTGTTATCTCCGGGATTGTGGTAGTAGTCCTGCTGCTAATTGTGGTTCTGGTTCCGCTGTTCATCAACGTTGATAGTTTTCGGCCAGACCTGGAAAAGAAGCTTTCCGCGGCGCTCAACCGCAATGTGCAGATCGGAAAGCTGGAAGCCTCCATCCTGAGCGGTGGCGCGTCAGCCAGCAACATCTCGATTGCGGACGATCCCGCCTTCAACAAAGGCCCATTCCTGAGCGCTTCTTCAGTGAAGGTTGGCGTTGAACTGATGCCGCTAATCTTTTCCCGGCAGCTTAAGGTTACGTCCATCACGGTGCAGAAGCCGGAGATCACTTTGCTGAAGAATGCTGCGGGAAAGTGGAATTACTCCACATTGGGCGCGTCACAGAAGAGTGCGCCTTCCACCAGCGGAAGTAAGTCCGCGCCTGAAATTTCTGTAGAGAAATTTGAGATCGCCAATGGCACAGTCCGCCTGGGCCACAGCAGCGGCCACTCCGCAGGCAAAGAGACTGTTTACCAGAACGTGGACTTGGTGGCTCGCAACATCTCCATGACTACTGCTATGCCATTCACGCTCTCTGCGTCATTGCCGGGCGGCGGCAAGCTGTCATTGGAAGGCCAAGCCGGCCCCATCAACCAAACGGACGCAGCCAAGAGCCCGCTTGATGCCAAGATCACTCTCAATCACGTTGACTTAGCGGCTACCGGTTTTGTCGATCCAAGTTCTGGTATGGCCGGCACGCTGGACTTTGATGGCCAGGTGAAATCAGATGGCCAGCGCGCACATTCAGAAGGCAAAGCTACCGTGACCGGACTAAAAGCCGTACAGGGTGGCCAACCGGCCAAGCAGCCGGTGACCCTGGACTACAAGTCTGATTACACGCTTGCCTCTGAAACCGGGACCATCAACGCCAATCTTCATACGGGAAAGAGTGTGACAAACGCGTCCGGAACGCTGGCTGCAAAAGGTGAAGATACTGTAGCTAATCTGAAGATCCAAGGCAAAGACATGCCGGTAAATGATGTGGCAGGATTGCTGCCTGCATTCGGCGTGGTGCTGCCTTCTGGAGCATCGCTGCAAGGCGGAGCCATCAACATGGATCTGGCTGCCGAAGGCCCGCTGGACAAACTGGTCATCACCGGCCCCATCAATATTTCCGGTACTCATCTCTCCGGCTATAACCTCACTTCAAAGCTGGGAGCGCTGGCAGCGTTCACCGGCAACAAGTCCGGAAGCATGGATACGCTGATCCAAACTTTCAGCTCTGCCATGCGTGTGGCGCCAGATGGTATCCGCGCAGACAACATCGTGCTTGATGTGCCGTCCATGGGAACCCTTACCGGCAATGGCGTCATCGCCAGCAACAACGCGCTGGATTTCAAAATGTCGCTCAAACTTTCTGGCGGCGCCAGCAACCTGTTGGGAAGCCTGACTGGTATTTCCACTTCAGCCCAGAGCAAAGGACTACCTTTCCTGATTGAAGGAACAACGTCGAATCCGGTGTTCCGCCCCGCGCTGGGAGAAGCCATGAAGGGCAACCTGCAGAACACGCTGATGCAGAGTCTCGGAGGCAATAACAACTCGCAAGCGCAGGGCCAGCAGCAAAAACCTGACCTGAAAGGCGTGCTGGGCGGTTTACTGAACAAGAAGAAAAAACCGCAACAATAAAGCCGGGCTACCGTTCTAAGGGCAGGCGCATCACTGCTAAAATAGGCTTAATAGCCCAAATTGCAGAAGGTCCTCATAACTATGTTCAAAAAAATATCTTTGCTTCTGTCTGCTTTGCTCCTGGTGACGATTGCGCTGCACGCTGACAATATTGTGGATGAAATTGTTGCCCGCGTGAATGATGACATCATCACCCGCTCTGATGTGGAAAAGGCGAAGGAATCCAGTTTGGACGAGCTGAAGCAGCGCGATCCCTCAAACTGGCAGGCGCAATGGGATAAAACACAGAAAAACCTTTTGCGTGACCTGATTGATCAGCAACTTCTACTGCAAAAAGGCAAAGATTTGGGCATTACCGGCGAGACCGACGTGATCAAGCGGCTCAACCAGATGCGGCAGCAGATGGGACTTGCCAGCATTGACGATCTGGAGAAAGAAGCGCAGAAACAGGGCGTTTCCTTTGAAGATTTCAAAGAGCAAATCAGGATTGGCGCAGTCACCCAGCAGGTGATTGCACAGGAAGTTGGATCCAAGCTGGGGAGCCAGATCACCAGTGAAGACATTAAGGATTGGTACGACAAACATCAGAAACAGCTGGAAGGCCCGGAAGAAGTCGCCTTAAGTGAAATTATGGTCTCCACCACACCAAAGCCGAATGCGGAAGATAAGGACAAGCAGCAGGGCGCGACTCAGGAGCAGCCCGCTGCTGAGGATCCCGCAAAAGTTGCAGCGGCTGAAGCCAAGGCCAACCAGCTTCTGGATGAACTCAAAAAAGGCGCAAAATTTGACGAAGTAGCCAAGAAGAACTCTGACGGGCCAACTGCGGCCCAGGGCGGAGTGCTGGGCGATTTTAAGCGCGGTGAGCTTGCCAAAGACCTTGAGGACAAAACTTTTTCTCTCAAGGCAGGTGAAAACACCGGCGTGATTCGCACAAAGCAGGGATTCATTATTCTGAAAGTTACGGCGCACCGTCCTGCGGGCGTGCCGCCCTTGAACGAAATATCTGAAAGAATTCGTGAAGCCATCTACAGTGAGCGCCTGGAGCCGGCTGCGCGAGCCTATCTAACTAAATTGCGGGAACAGGCTTACATTGACATCAAACCCGGATTCACCGATACCGGCGCCAGCCCGAACCAGGGCAATAAGCCGGTGATTATGGCTGCGAACGGTGAAGGCCCAAGATCAGCAGGCAAGCCAGCGAAAAAGAAGAAAAAATTCCTGGTGTTCTAAATCCGGTTTTCTAATTTTTGGTTTTCTAAGGCCCGATTCTTTTTCCCACGGGTCACAACCTGCATCAGCTCTGGATGCGTCATACCCTATATGGATGTAAAAGACTGGATAGCCATTGTTGCTAATTTCGTTGTTATTGCAGGGCTTATCTCTTACGGGTTCAAGCTTTTTGCTGAATATCACGCTACCGGTCGCTGGGCCAAAAACGTAACTGGCCTGTTGGCTGGGCTTGGCATGCTGGCCCTCTCGGCTTCCATGCTGCTTACTCCACGCAACGCCCTGGTGATCCTTCAGGTAGCACAAACAGGTGCCGCGCGCGTCTTCCTAATCATCAGTAGCTTGTTGTTGATGGCTGCCATTGCAGCTTTCGGGATCATCAACTACTCCCGGCCGCTTCGCCTCTGGCATGAACGGCGCATTGAAAGGGATTTGCGACGTGAGCTACCCAAGATCCCGTGAAGAGAGCGCGGTTGCCGCTGCGGAAGCCGTGCGCTGGCCGGCAGCAGCGCAAACAAAGAAAGCCGACGAAAAAGGCCGGGATCGGCGTGTCTTTCAGAAGATTGTGTTTGGCATTGCCGAGGCAAACCCTGCGCTGGTGCTTACGGCCACGGTTGCCGGGGCTGTCTATCACTATTCACTTCTGTGGGCAGTGCTGCTCGCAGCGCCCATCCTGATTGCTGTCTTTGCGGTCTCAAGGCGCATTCGTTCTGAAACGGGCCAGGGCCTGATTGAACTGCTGCGCCGCGACTATGGACAAGCTGTAGCGATTGCCTGCGCCGCGATCGTGCTGGCCATCAACATGGCGCTGATTATTGCCGACTTTGTGGCTGTGACTGAGGGCTTTTCCATGGTCCTGGAATTGCCCAGAATGTTCTTTGTTGCGGCTGCAGCATTTTCTGTTTGGTACGTGCTCATTTTCCGCAACTATCGCCGCATCACGCGAATTGCAGCCCTGCTGGCCTTGCCGCTGCTTATCTATTTTGCGGCTGTCCTATTGGCCCGTCCCAGTTGGCCCCAGGTGGTTTACCACACGGTTATTCCAAGTATTCCGCCCGGCGCTGGTTATCCAATTGCGTTCATCGCCATTCTTGGCAGCCTGCTCACGCCGTATGTGCTGGGATGGCAGTCCGGTTCGCCCGGCGACAAGCATCGCGCCGGTATTGGAGATGCAGGGCACCGCGCCAGCGCTATTCTCACCACCTGCCTTTGCTTCGTCATCATGATTGCTGCCGGAAAGATGCTTTCCGCGCCCAGTGCTGACAGCCTTACTGCGCGGATGGCTGCCGGAGCGCTTGCGCCTGCCGTGGGGCCCGGACTGGCCACGGTTGTTTTTGCGCTTGGCCTTATTGGAGCAGGCGTGGCAGCGCTGCCCGCCCTCATTTCTGCAATGTGCAACAGTGCGGCTCAAGCCATGGGCTGGCGCAGCGGCCTGGATGAAAATCCCTGGGAAGCCAAAAGATTTTACGTACTGATCTCCTGCGTGGTTTTTGTAGCCGGTGCTTTCAGCTTTGTTCGCATCAATCCGGTGAGCGTGTTGTATTGGTCGCAGATCCTTGCTGGCGTGCTCACGCTGCCGATTCTCGGTTTTGTTCTGCTGGTGGCCAACAGTCGCCGGCTTATGCGCACTGCTAATAGCTGGTGGCAGAATTTTTGGATCGGCGCCGGAGGTGGCTCCATCCTCTGCGCCGCCCTGCTTGTTTTCTGGTGGCAGCTTTTGCGTTAAGCTTTCCAGTTTGCATTCTGCGCAGCCGCGTCTAGAATGTCTCTCCTATGCGAAAACCTTTCACTCTGCTTTTGCTATTTGTGCTGCCTCTACTGGCCCAGCAAGCGCAAGCCCCGGTGGAGATCACCTCTGAACCGCACCATCATCAGGTGCTCGACAATCTGTTTGTTCGCGTTTTCGCAGTCTCTATTGATCCCGGCGCGTCCACCCTCATGCACCATCACGGCCACAATTACCTGGGTATATCCATTGGCGATGCGCAGTTCACCAACGCCAAAGAAGGCGCGCAGCCTGTTGCGGCCACACTCAAGGATGGCGATGTCAGATACAGCTCCGCCCCCCTGAACCATGCCATCACCAATACCGCCTCCACGCCTTTCCGCAACGTGACTATTGAGCTGCTTCAGCCGACCACCAATGAGAAGACTTGCACTGACTCATGCTCGGTTCCAGTCGAGTGCAGCTCCGCTGACAAATCCAAGTGCGCTACCGTAACCAAGCTCATCACTGCAGACCAGTGGACAGTTACGCAGGTGACGGTGCCCGCTGGAGCAACATATCCGCAGCATACGCACCTTGCGAATTTCCTTGTGGTCCCGCTCACCGATGCTCAAGTGGTCATGAAGAACCAGGACAAAGCCAAGACCACGGTGCATTCAAAGACGGGCGAGGTCACCTGGAACAATCCGGTGGTGCATTCGGTTACGAATACCGGCAAGACTCCGGCGAAATCTATAGTGCTTGAGTTCCGAGGCCGGCCTGCCGGAGAAGGATCAGAATCCCCGGACGCATCGAAGCCGCACGAACACTGAGTTGCAGGCAAAGAGCAAAGAACAGCTACAAACATCCGTTTCTCCCCGCAGGTCCACTGGTCTTTGGGACCCGGTTTTCAGGCGTTTACCGGCTTGCGGGCGGCAGCGGATGTTTTTACAATCTTTATCTATGAGAAAGTCCCGTGTTTTGGGACTGCTGTTTCTGGCCACAGCCACCATGGCGCAGCAGCAACAGTCCGTGGAGATCACCTCCGAGCCTAGTCATCACCTGGTTCTCCAAAATGAATACGTGCGTGTATTCAACGTCACGGTTGCGCCCAGGGCATCAACGCTCATTCATCGCCATAATTACGATTATTTATTTGTCACCCTGGGCGACTCTGACGTAACCAGCGCCCGCGTTGGCGGCGAAAAGCCTGCTTCCCTGCAACTGAAGGACGGCGATGTTCGCTATACGCCGGGAAACTTTGCCCACGCCGCCATCAACAATAGCGATCGTCCGTTCCACAACATCACCATCGAGTTGCTCAAGCCTTCCAGCAACGTAAAGACCTGTACGGAATCATGCGAGATGCCGGTTCCGTGCTCGGCAGAGAAGGCCGCTTGTCCCAGCATCTTTCCGCTGATTTCTTCCGATCAATGGACCGTCTTGCTGATCAAGTTTCCGCCCGGCTCGCGCCTGGAGGGCCACGAGCGTTATGCACCACATCTCTTCGTTCCGGTCTCCGATCTCGACCTGACGCAGGAGTTGGCTTCCGGGAGTAGGCCCGTCAAACGGGCGTCTGGCGAAGTTGCCTGGATACCCGGCGGTGGCGTGGCGCATACATTGGTGAACAACACCACGCATCCTATGCAGTTTGTTACCGTGGAATTCAAAACGGAGAAGCAAGAGCAATGACCATGACTGAAGCCAACCCGCAATCCGATACTGCTGAGGTGCGTGAATACAACCGCACCAAGCGCTGGCTCGACATCGGAGATATGGTTTTGAGCTTCGGTTTTCTCATTGTGCTGCTGGTTACCGGCTGGACCAACACGCTCAGTGCGCTGGCCCGGCGCATGGGCGGCGATCATTACGCGCTGAACCTCTTCCTTTATGTCCTGTACCTCAGCATTCTGAGCAAAATACTTGGGTTTGCGCTGGATGTTTACGGCTTTCGCCTGGAGCATCGCTTTGGCCTCTCCAATCAGCGGACCGGCTCGTGGATCAGAGATGAGATCAAGGGCTGGGTGCTTGGATTGGTGCTGGGAACCTTTCTGGCCGAGATTGTCTATGCCCTGATCCGTATCTCGCCGCAGTATTGGTGGCTGTTGGGCTGGATCATCTTTATTGGCCTGTTCATCTTTTTTGCCCAGATTGCCCCTGTGGTGCTCTTCCCGCTGTTTTACAAATTTGTTCCTCTGCAGAATGAGGAGCTCAAAGCCCGCCTGGTACGGCTGGGTGAGCGCGCAGGAACGCGCGTGCGCGGTGTTTACGAGTGGAAGCTTTCAGATAAGAGTAGGAAGGGCAATGCTGCACTGACCGGTCTGGGCAATACACGGCGTATCATTATTGCGGATACGCTTCTGCAAAACTACAGCAATGATGAGATTGAAGCCGTCCTGGCCCATGAGCTTGGCCACCACGTTCAT